>NZ_QNUG01000001.1 GCF_003385395.1 Epilithonimonas hispanica
TCTTCTGTCCCAAAATGAGCCGTAAAACTAAATATATCCATATAATTACCTAAATTACAGTCAAATATAGTGAATTATTCCTAATTACGGATATTCATATTTATTTATATTGAAAAAAGGTTTTTCGTAAATGTTATTAAATAAAATACCATTGCACGAAATCAAATTTTTATGATATTCTATGCAATAATAATCACCATGAAATTGTATCAGTTGTAATTCTGTTTTATTAGTGTCTAACCATTTAAATTGTTGATAAGGAGTTAGAAATAATATTGTATAACCAATATACTCATAATGAGTTAGATTTATTTCAAACTTGCCACAACCATTAAATACGAAAATTTGGTAAAAAGGCTTGCTTACACTTTTCAAAAAATAGTCGCTATTAGTATTTTGTATGGAGATTTGATTCAAGCCTGATATTCTTTAAAAATTACAGCTAACGGAAAAAGGCATTGCGAAGTGTGGGCGAAAGAAGAACTGAAAGTTCAATTTCGACAAATGTAAGCCGATATTTTTTCCATGAAACTAACTTACAAAAAATTAGTGAAATGGAAAAATAGCGGCGCAAAGAAGGTAGAGTAGTTCAATCCAGACTTTAACCCCGCTTTTGCAGATATAATGTCGTTGCACAACTCAAATATACCCAAAAAGCCTTTTCTCTCAGCCTATTATTTCGTAAATTTAAACATGCAAATGTACAAGAATCTGAAGAAATACCTCAAGTTCCCAACGCGCAAAATCAACATTCAATCTCAAATTTTAGAACTTTCAAAAGGGAATCTTTTGCTTTTTCCCAAACCGCCAATATTAGTCACAAAAAAAGAGACTCTTCTCAAAGTCTCTTGTATCTCTAAAAATCTTTTGTCGATAAACCCCATAGTGTGGGAAAATACCCAACCAAAAGCTGCCGAAGGTTCCGTTCAACAGGGTTTTCATTGTTCGTGCTGCGCACGCAACGAAAACTTAGCTATTACATGAAGTTATTTTTTCAAAGTTTGTTTAATAGATAATGCTATTGCTTTTGCCAACAATGGAGGTACAGCATTTCCAATTTGTACCATTTGTTTCGATTTTGTTCCTTTGAATATGAAATCATCGGGAAATGATTGAAGTCGAGCCATTTCTCTAACTGTTATAACTCTTGGCTCTATTGGATGTATATTTACCCCACCATGATTTTCTTTAATTGTACAACTTGCTTCATTCCAAGGGCATTTCTTCCATGAATCAGAGTATTTATCATACAAACTTTTTCCTTCAGGTACTTTAGCTAATCTTTCTTTCATATCATCGGAATGCTTTGTTCTGACGTGGTTGAATTTAGGGTTATCTTTTACTTTTACTAAATCTCCAATTGCTTCTTTTGTGGTTATATATGAATCAGATTCTAAAATAGGTGCAGGGTGTTGGTTTTTTTTGCCAATTCTGTTTGCAATAAAAATTACTCTTTCTCTTTTTTGGGGAACGTAATAATCAGCTGAATTAAGAACGGTTACATTTACTTTGTAACCAAGGCTTTCAATATCTGTTCTAATTTTATCTTCAACTTTTCCTTTAAGCATAGAACGCAAGCCTTTTACATTTTCAGCTACAATAAATTCGGGTTGAAGTTCTTTGATAATTTCAAGCATATCTTTGTATAAAGAGTTTCTGGGGTCTTCTACAACTCTGTTGCCAGACATACTAAAACCTTGACAAGGAAAACCACCTGAAAGAACCGTTAGGTTCTTTCCTTTTAGTTTTTCTTTAACGGTATTTATAAATTTATCTTTTACTTCTCTTTTGGTTATATCGCCTTCAATTAGAGGATGAGAAAAATTTTCTCTGTAAGTCATTCCAGCTTCTTTGAACCAATCCAAACCACAAACTTGATTAAAACCAGCCATTTCAAAACCTTTAGCCATTCCACCAGCACCACAGAATAGGTCAGCAGAAGTTAAATCTAACTTTTGAGTGTTATCCCATTCATCTGAAATATCAACCCAATTAATACTATCTGTTTTTGTAGACTTTGGCGGAATTATTTCAATATCTTCAATTTCAGGTGCAAATAAAGACTTTTGAACAAAATACTCTAAAGCACTTTCTTCAACTCTGTGAACTCCTCCAATTTTATTTGACAATAATTTACCAGAATGAATATATCTTCTTACTGATTTTTGAGAAACATTTAATTTTGTTGCAACATCTTCAATTCTTAAAAGCTGGGTATTGTTGTCCATATTTGTCCAATTTTGTCCAAATATAAATATTGTTTTTTAAACAGACAACAGGTTATTGAAATTGAATCTAAACTTTAATGAATTTCTTGCGGAGTGTACTTGAAATTCTCCAAGAGAAATACTGTTTTGTCCATACTTAATTGTTACGCTACTTTTTTCAGTAAAGTCGTTTGAGTAATCGATTAATTTCGGATTGAATGTAATGTTTTCTAAATCGGATTTCCCAACAAGTTTTGAGTTAATATTGTTTTCATTTAGAAATAGAGACCATAAAATATAATCGCATTCATTTAAAAATTTGACATATTCACTCAAAAGTAAACATAGCTTTTCTTTATCTCTTACTAAATTTCTAAACTTTTCTTCATTCATATTTCCATCATACCAACCTTTTTCAGAAAAATGTAGGTCAAATGTTTTAGGAGAAGGTTGTCCGACTTCAGGAGGACAAACTTTGAAAGATTTTGATTTGTTGGTTTTTACTGATAAAGTTGCATTTTTTTCAAGGAAAAAGTCCACTCCACTTTTACTGTACCCTCCACGTTCTCGTTTTTCTGTTCCAGAATATTTTATTGGTTTTAACGGAAATAAATTTGTCTTATTCTGTGTATAATGTTTTTCAAATGCTTTTAAAATTATTCTATCAGAATTATTTAGTAATCTATCATTATTAGCTCCAGAATCAAGTTCAAAAACATTGCAAATTGCTAATTCTGCTGTATCCCCAAGTAAAGAATTGTTTATTTCTTTCTCTATTTTTAATAACAACGGAAAATTTTCTCTATGTAATCTAATTTTATATCCTGCTCGATTTGTATGCAACTGTAGTTCTAAAACTGTTCTTCCTTTATATTTTATTGTGTTTGACTCAATCCATTCTTTTGCAGTTGGTTTTGTAAAAGAAAAATTCTTAATGTCAAATGTTAATTCCGGTAAATCATCTCGTTTTAAAATTTCATAATTAAAATGATTGTCTTTGATGTAAAACCAACAATTGTAATCACTTACTAATGCGTAGTCAACGATAATAGGTAGCATTTCATCAATATGATTTAAGCAAAATTCTTTAAAGTTTTTTCTTGAAATTTCTTCTGATGATAAATGTCCAAAGAAATGATTAAATGTTTCATCTCCAGCTTGTCCCACGACTTTTGGAGCAAACATTTTTCCGTTTCCTTGGAATGTTCTAACAGAAAAAGTTTCATCATTTGCAAGTAAAAAATTATGAGGACAACGCTTTATAAAAGGTGAAGTGAATTCTTTTGAATCAGATAAATATTTAATTGGCTTTCTTCCTCTAAATATTTTAGGTATCATCTTTGAATTTATGAATCGCTCAAGTAAATCGTTATTTACTCTTTCTAAAGATATATTGTTTTCTAATTTGTATTGTTTACAAATTGCATATTGGAAGGTGATTCCAAAAGTTTCGTTATTCATTTTTATTAACTTTTACACAGCTCAAAAATACTGTTTTTTGTTTGACTTCCGTTCGTTAATAATTTCATGTAACGTTAAAAGGCTTTGCGATGCCGTGCCTAAGACAACTAAACTTTATATTAACAAAAAACTTTATTAAAATGAAAAAACTACAACTGAAACATTCAAGCACGGTATTGCAAAACCAATGTTATCTGCTGTACTAATTATTAACTATAAAAAAATAAATAAAATGAAATATATATTTTTTGCAATTGCCTTTATTTTTTGGTGCGTAATAACGGTTTTATCAATACCATTGATAATTCCGATGCTTATTCTGTTAGAAACAAATTGGTTTGATTTCCCCGAAAAGTTGCTTGATAAATGTTGAGCGGTTCAGAAGTATAGCAGACAACGGAAAAAGTATTGGCGAAGTGCGGACTTAATTGGACGAAAAGTTCAAGTTCAGACCAATCGTAGCCAATATTTTTTCAATGGAACTAAATTAATAAAAAATGTGGAATTGGAAAATATTGGCGGCTAAATATTACAAAAAGTTCAATTTCTCCTTAAACCCCGCATTTTGCCAATACAATGTTGAACTAAACCTTCGGTAGCTTTACCATTCGCATAAATCAGTTACTTTGTAAAACTAATTAAAAATCAATAGAATGGCAACAAAAAAAAGAGTTTAGAAGAGCTTAGAGAAAACAAGATCATCAATCAGGCAAAGCGCGAAGTGCCTGGTTTTACAGAACTTTTAAGCCGTTTTGAACGTACCGTTTCGGTGTTGGGACGCAGTCAGAGTACGTTCAATAATTACTCCAGACACGTGGCGGCGGTGTCGCTGCATTTTGGGAAAATCCCTACAGAGTTGGATGCAGAGCAGATCCACGATTACCTTTTTTACCTTCAGAAAAAATCAAAATCACCCTCGCAATCGTATTTTAAACACACGGTTTACGGACTTCGTTTTCTGTTGAAATCGGAAGGATTGAGCTACGGTTTTCTAAGTCTTCCGGAAATTAAAAGAGAGAAAAAACTGCCTGTAGTGCTTAGTAAACAGGAGGTTTGGCAGATGTTGTCCTGCTGTAAACTTCTGAAACATAAAATCTTAATCGGGATTCTTTACGGTTGCGGATTGCGCTGTATGGAGGTTAGAAATCTCCGTTTATGCGACTTAGATTTTGATAGAAAACAGTTGAAAGTGGTTCAGGGAAAAGGCAAAAAAGACCGCTATTTGCCACTTTCCGATCATTTGATTCGGGGACTCAAAAAGTATATCGAAGCTGAAAAACCAGAAGATTATCTCTTTGGAATGCCACGAGAAGGAAGAGCCGGCGGAGAGTTTGATTCCCGCTACTCACAACGTGGCGTACAATGGGCGGTGAAACAGGCTTCAAAAACGGCAAACATCCTGAAAGAAGTGAGTGTTCATACGCTTCGTCACAGTTTTGCCACGCATCTTCTGGAAGATGGGATGGATATTTTGAGCATCAAAAATCTCCTCGGCCACGAAAGTATTGATACGACGTTGATTTATCTCCAAATTGCACAACTTTCCACACAAAAACTCTTTTCACCGCTCGATACTTTGTTTTCGGAATTTGGGAAGAAATGAGAGGTTTTAAAACCATAAAAAAACAGCCAACTCAACCACAATCTCAATCTCAACCTCAATACGAAGTCGCCGATGTTTTAAACAAATTAGGTTCAAAATTGGAAGATTTAGGATTTAATTCTTGGCAATTAAGAACTTTATTTGCCTTAAAAAAATGCCGTACCTCTGCTTTGGGTGGTCATATTGACGCTTGTGATGAATGTGGAAATGTAAGCATCAGTTACAACTCCTGCCGAAACCGTCATTGCCCAAAATGTCAGGGCAAAAACCGTGAAAAGTGGATTGGGATGAGGGAAACCGAACTGCTTCCGGTACCTTATTTCCACGTGGTTTTTACGCTTCCTGATGTATTGAACAAAACCGCGCTTCACGAGCCCAAGATGTTGTATGATATATTGTTTGAATCGGCTTGGGAAACGCTTCAAGCATTTGGAAATAACCGTGGTTTAAAGATGGGAATGATTGCTGTTTTGCACACTTGGGGACAGAATCTGAGTCTTCATCCGCATTTGCACTGCATTGTTCCGGGCGGTGGAGTGGATGAAAACGGAACTTGGAAAAATCTCCGTTCAGATGGGAAATTTTTGTTTCCGGTAAAGGCTTTGAGTAAAGTTTTCAGAGCTAAATTTTGTGAGAAACTAAAAGATAAAAATCTTGAAGAGTATCCCAAAATCATGCGAAATCTGTGGGAAAAACCTTGGGTAGTTTACGCCAAAAAGCCTTTTGGAAGCCCAAAATCGGTGGTGGAATATTTGGGCAGATATACGCATAAAATCGCCATCAGCAACCAGAGAATCAGGAAAATTGACGCGGAAACGGTAACTTTTTCTTACAAAGATTACCGCCAAAAAGGCATCAAAAAGCAGATGGTTTTGAGCCACGCAGAGTTTATCCGAAGATTTGCGATGCATATTTTACCGAAAAGATTTGTGAAAATCCGTCATTATGGTTTTTTGAGCTCTACCTGGAAGCGTGAAAAACTCAAAATTTTGCAACAAAAATTAGGCATCCAGCCTAAAGAAAAGCTTCCGCCAAAAACTTTTCAGCCGAAATGTAGTTGTTGTAAAGTTGGAAATTTGGTAACGATTGCCACGTTCGATCTTCGAGGTCCGCCAAGTTGGTTTTTGGAGATGAGCCGAAATTTACCTGCTCCTAAATCTGCATTTTAGCGGATTTGGGTAAGGGAAATGTTACCCTAACGTGAAGGAAAGCACGATAAAACCAAGAAAAACTCGCCAAAATCACCCACAAAAAAAGAGACTCTTCTCGAAGCCTCTTGTATCTCTAAAAAATCTTTCTACGATAACCCCATAATATCTGAAAAGCCCAGCAAAAAGCTCCCGAAGCTTCCGTTCAACAGGGTTTTCATTGTTCGTGCTTCGCACGCAACGAAAACTTAGCTATTACCTGCAGTTTTTTTATTTTATGCCCATTTGTTGATTCTCACAGTCAATGAAGATTTCTTTGTCGAGAAATATTCTATTGCCTAACATTCCCGACATTCCCGAAAATTTCATTAGATAATATTGAGTTTTTGAAAATCCTTCTACATAGGTTACTTGTTTGAGTGTAACTTTTGCTTTACTAAAATGAATTTCATTTTTGGATTGTGCTGTGTAAGTCGTCAAAACATTTCCCCAAGAATTTCCTTTTTCAATGATAATTTTTGAATTTGATAGTTTCAATTTTTGCCAATTTTCTTTATTTGTAAGTAATTCGTAAGCACTTGTTCCTGAATCATATAGAAATTTGTCTTTATTATTATTTAATGTAGCAGGAATTATAATTTTTCTCTTCCTAAATTTAAAATCAAAAGTTTGCCCTGTGAAATAGTTAGGTGTTTTTTTTAAGTTAAATTCAATTGAGTTATCCTTGAAATTTATAATTGTTTTTCTATTTTCTAGAATATCTGCGCCTAAGGTTCCAACAATTTTTATTTCATCGTTATCAGTCTCTTTTCCGTAATCAATAATTTTAAATTTTTCGGATTTAATTTCAGTTTTTCCGATTTCAAAAATGCCATTTCCAATATTATCGTTGATTTGAAAATGCGGAAGGTTCTTAATGGAGTTTTTGTAGAAAGTTGTATATGGGCTTCCTGTATCAAACTGAACATAATAAGTTGTTGTGTCATTTTTAAAATTGATTGGCAACAGTAAGGCATTTTTATTTTCGTCAAGCCAAGTAATATTAATTTTTCCGCTTTCATTTTTTACAGTGAGATAATTATTTTCAGGCGAAAACTTTTTTTCAAAATAAAAAAACGCAATAATAAGTGAAAAGAAAAGAATGGTAAAAATTCCAATGATAATTTTTTTGATTTGCTTCATATTTTTTTTGCAATATTCTGAAAATATCAAAAAAAACATTGGTAAATTGTTATGACAATGTTACGCCATTTTTGCGACAATTTACTATAAAAAACTGGTTTTCAGTTTTATATACAAATCGTTGTTTTTGTTCAAACCAATGCCGTTAATAATAACAACTGTAAGTTTCAAAATCAGAAAAATAGTGACTGCATATATAAATAACGGCGTTTTAATTGAAAAATATTTTTGAACAAAAGGAATTAATATGAGTGAAATTGACAAGATAGCAGTCAGAATAATTTGAATACTTACAATATTTTTTCCAAGAATTTTATTTTCGTGGTCGTGAGTCTTTGAAGTTAGAATTAAAGGGAAAATAATTCCTCCAAAAGGTATAACCAAACCTGCCAAAGCAGAAAAATTTATTAGTTTTGCTCTTTCAGTATTAATTTTCTTTTCGCGTTCAAAAATTAGATTTTCAGGTTCAGTTTCTAATGCTTTTGAAATGGCACTTAATGAAAATCCTTTTAATGGGCTACCTGATTCAATTCTTTGAACTGTTCTCAACGAAATTCCCGATTTTTCTGCAAGTTCAATTTGAGTAAGATTTTTTTGTTCTCTCAAAATTTTAACTTTATTCATTTTTAAGCGGGTTTTTGGTAAAATTGCAGGTAACTCTCAAATATACGAAAGTTTTGTAATATTCTAAAAAAAATAAAATACTATTTTTCAGTGTATTACATTTTTATTATATTTGAATAGCCAGAATACGCAATACGTAGAATATTAAAAATACGCAACTCAAAAATGGAAAACTCATTCCTTGATTTTGACAAAGCACACTTCCATGCAGAGCCTGCTTTTCATCGTGGAAAAAATATAATTTGGATCCATTTCCCAAAAGATTTTAAACTCGTTGATGTCTTAAAAAAACAAACAATCCCAAAATGGAGCAAAACAAAACAATGCTGGTATATTTCGGATAATACATTTAACAGACAACTCTTTGGCTTAGAACTCAAAGTAATAGGAAAAGATGCTTTACAAAAGATAAAACCTATCAATCAGCCTGCTTTGCAGAATCTAATAGATCACATGAAGCTAAAAGGACTCAGCCCCAATACCATAAAAACCTATACATTAGAGTTTGCGCAGCTTCTTTACCTTATTAGAGATTTTCCAATAGATCAACTCACGCCAGAGAGGCTCAAAAGTTATTTTTTGTATTGTATCAATCAGTTAGAAATTTCAGAAAATCACCTCCATAGTAGGATCAATGCCATTAAGTTTTACTTTGAAAAAGTTCAACACCAGCCAAAGATGTTTTTTGACATTCCAAGACCTAAAAAACCTTTATTACTGCCAAAAGCACTCAATACCAATGAGATAAAAAAGCTAATTAATACTACCGAAAATCCCAAGCATCAGTTGATTCTCAAACTCGTCTATGGTATGGGACTCCGGGTAAGTGAAATTGTTAACCTCAAAATACAACACATAGACAGTCAGGCTATGCGTGTTCTCATACAAAGCGGAAAAGGAAAAAAAGATCGATATGTTAATTTACCAGAAAGCATCCTTCAAGAACTAAGGATATACTACAAAACAGCTCTGCCAAAAGACTATCTTTTCGAAGGACAATATGGAGGCCAATATTCCATTAGGAGTGTACAAGCAGTATTCAAAAATGCTATGAAAAAATGTGGAATCCATAAAAACGTTGGCATACACAGTCTGCGTCATTCCTATGCAACACATCTCATAGAGCAAGGTACAGATATCCGTTTTGTACAAGATCTGCTGGGGCATAGCAATATCAAAACCACAATGCTTTACACATCCCTTACAGACCAAAAAAAACGCATGATTAGAAGTCCGCTGGATAATCTCTAGACTAGGCAATCCTTACAGACAGATAACCAATTCCCCTCACACAGAAAAAACACATTGGCAATACACGCTTTTTCAGATAATGTCACACTATTGACATATCCTTACACCTTACACTTTCAACTTTTTCCATTATTACACAAACACGATGCTCAATATTTTTTTTATTTTATTTAGAATAATAACCATTTATAAACCAATATATTGTGAAAAAAAATCGTAACTTAGTCCTACAAAAAACTAATTACGATGAAACCAAGATTAATCATTACTCAGACTATGATAGATCAGATTGTCTCTACCATTCTCAGCAATCTGTCTCAACCACAAGATATTTCAATAGAAAATCGAGGCAAACTACTCAATTGCAAGCAGGTCGCCAGTTATCTTGGAGTGTGCGAAAGAACAGTCAAACATTACATTCAGAAAGGTATCATCACAGGATTTTATCTAGGCAGCATTTGGCTTACCTATGAGCTCATTCTCCATGTAGACCTCATGAATTTATACTGCAGCCAAAATCAAAAATAGTAATTCATTTATTTTTTTTCGGTAACATATTACTATACCTACTTTATACACACCTAGGACTATAATGTCCTAGGTGCCTATATGGTTTTACATAATTTAAGATAATCACTCAACCCCGGTTATACACATGATAAAGTCCTAAAAAAATCTCACCCTTTAGGGCAGGGGCAAAAGATTTTTTTCATCATTACCACCCAAGATAAAATTTGACAAAGTCAATCACTTTGTGCCTTAAACCCACAGAATCCTAAAAAAACCTTTCGTGCCCTTGTGTATAAAACCAACAAACCTCAAAAAAAATCTCCCCCTTTAGGGTCGGGGCAAAAGATTTTTTATACTCCCAAACCTCAAAAAAAAATGCAACATCCCGAAAGACATTGCATTACTAACCATCAAAACTTGTATCTAGCAAAAACTAAGATACCGTTACCGTCCCGGCATACTCAGACAAAGACACGCGTTCCCCATCAGCATCCAAAGCGCACACCCATACATCCAGTGTTTTCCCTCGGTAGCGGCGCATCACGCTCACGTTGGCAGAGCCATCCGCACGCGTAGCAATATTCCGTACCAGCCTTGGGCGGTGTTCATCCTCTGCGCAGTACAGCACATAAACTTGATCCGTGCCAAACGCATCCTCATCATTCGTATTATCATCCCAAGTCAACTCAAAGCTCAACGCAGCTGACGCTGTCAAATCGTTCAGATAAAGACCTTCCAAATCACCTTTGGAAAACAAAATCTCCGAATTTTCACGATCTAAGCTGTTGGCTGCATAATTCAGCTTATAAGCCTTCATCACATTGCTTGTGGCTTTGTTGTACCTAGAGCTCAGTCCTGTGCGTTGTCCAAAGTGTTTTAGAGCAAAACTCTTATAACCAGACACAAATTCTGATGCAATAGTCATCCTGCTTTTTACAAGCGTTTGCTTACTTGTAGATGGCTTATCAGTAAGCCGCGGTCGCGTTTTACTGATTTCTGTACCATTCACGTTGGCAATTACAATTCTTCCGGTACGCCCTTTGGTACCACCTAATACCGAGTCTGTTACTTTTCCCATAATTTGAGGTTTTATTGGTTAAACATATCGTAAAGATCTATATTTTTTTAAACCATTTTTCGTTCTTTCCATTATTTTCCAGTCTTTTCCAGTCTTTTCCAAAAAAAAGCACACAACCTCAAAAAGTATCCCCTCAAAAACCGCCCCAATCACCCGATCATCTATTCACCCATTCACCGTCCAAAACATCATTTTCACCGTCCATTCATCGTCCAAAACATCATTTTCACCGTCCAGAATGCTACTTTCACCGTCCATTCACCGTCTGTGCACCGTCCATTCACCGTCCATTCACCGTCCGTGCATCGTCCACTCACCGTCCACCGTCCGTCCACCGGGTATCCAAAACCCATCCATAATCTATAATCTATAATCTATAATTTATCCATCTATCATCTATCCATCTATCATCTATCCGTCTATCATCTATCATTTATCCGTCTATCATCTATCCGTCTATCATCTATCCATCTATCATCTATCCATCTACCTCCAAAAAAAATCGTAACTTTACAAAAATCCTTTACAAACCATTTGAAAAATATACTCGTTCTATTTGCCCATCCATACTTCGAGCACTCTACCACCAATGTTAGATTGCTAGAGTGTTATGATGATTTAGATAACATTACATTTCGCGATTTGTATCAGGATTACCCAGATTTTCATATTCAGCCATTCCGCGAGAGAAAGCGGATAGTACAGTACGACAGGATTATTTTCCATTTCCCAATCATTTGGTTTGGCTTGCCGCCCCTGCTCAAGTTATGGATAGATGAGGTCTTCGATATGCGTTGGATTTCAGAGAGCGGTATCAATATTCTTTCCGGAAAAGATGCACTCATAATCACAAGCGTTGGCGGACGAGAAAGTAACTATACACAAGAAGGAAAATACGGAACAGGAGTAGAAGAATTGCTTTCTGGGCTCAAAGTGTCTTTGCATGTCAACAATATCAATCTCAAAAAAATACACATCATTTACAATGCCGATAACCTTAATGAAACAGAACTCAATCTGCTTTCCCAAGAATTGGCAGAAACCTTAAAAATAAAATAGATGCAAGGATCCATTGCAATGACAATCCTGATCTTCCTTGGTGCGGCCATTATTATGGTTCCGTTAGGAAAAAAACTGGGTCTTAGTTCGGTAATAGGTTACATCCTTGGTGGCATTTTGATTGGCCCTTTTTGTTTACAGCTCACAGGTAGAGAAGTAGAAGACATTATGCATGCTTCAGAATTAGGAGTAGTTATGATGCTTTTTTTAGTCGGGTTAGAGTTGGAGCCTCAAAAACTGTGGCACATCAGAAAACGAATCCTAGGGCTTGGGGTCAGCCAGATGTTGCTCAGTATTATTGGGATTTTTATCGTGTTTTATATTGCCGGATTTGGCTTCAAAAAGTCATTTATCATTTCCCTTTGTTTTGCAATGTCATCCACGGCAATTGTTTTGCAGACTCTTAAAGAGAAAAATCTTTTCCGGACAGTCAGCGGAGAATCTTCCTTTTCTATTTTACTCTTTCAGGATATTGCCGTTATTCCTATTTTGGCTTTATTACCTTTTTTATCCAAGTCCAAAAGAGCCCTGGAACAAGCAGGACACGAGAAAATTCTGCTCCAGTACCTCCCGGATTGGCTCCAGCCCTTCACCGTGATATTAGGCGTTCTGGTGCTCATTCTTTTGGGGCGTTATCTCTTCATCCCATTCCTTAGGTTTGTGTCTAAATCTGGCCTTAATGAGTTGCTCACAGCCGCCTCATTATTCCTGGTGATTGGCGTCTCAGAACTGATGATTTCTGTAGGCCTTAGTCCCGCTCTGGGGGCGTTCATAGCTGGTGTAATGTTGGCCAATAGCGAGTTTCGACACGAGCTAGAAAGTGATATAGACCCTTTCAAAGGGCTTCTTTTAGCAGTCTTTTTTGTAAGCGTGGGCGCCACTATTAACTTTGACATCATAGCTTCGAAGCCTTTCTTTATCTTTTCCGCAGCCTTTATTGTTTTAGCCATCAAGGCAATTGTGCTCTTTGTAATTGGAAAATACTATAAAATGAATAATGAGCAGAGTTTCTTCTTAGCTTTTGCCCTCTCCCAGGTCGGTGAGTTTGCTTTCGTTTTGGTTAATTTTGCAGCAAGTTTATATTTGATAGATTATCAGGCCAATTCAGAGTTAATGGCTATTGTGGCCATTACAATGTGTATTTCGCCATTACTTTTGATTTTCAAGGAGAAAGTTCTCGATCAACGATTCATCAAGCAGAAAACTGAAGAAAACATAGAACTGGGAATCATAAAACAGCGTAAAGTTCTTATTGTAGGTTTCGGATTCTTTGGAAGTACCGTAGGACGTCTTTTGAAAGCCAACGGGATTCGTTCAACGGTTTTGGATAATGATCCCGATAGAGTAGCATTGCTGAGGTCAAACGGTTTCAATGTTTATTACGGTGATGCAACCAAACCTGCTCTGTTGAGGTCTGCAGGGATAGAAGATGCAGAACTTCTAGTGCTTTGTTTGGATGACCCAGAGAAGAATAAGTTTCTCGTAGATTATGTCAAAGAAAACTACCCCGATGTCAAGATTTTTGTAAGAGCCAAGAACCGTTTAGATGCTTACGATTTCCTCAACAAAAACGTTAGCAACATCTACCGAGAAACTCTTGGCACAGCAGTAGATATGGCAGTAGATATTCTTCATGAAAGCGGAATGCGGAAATATACTGCCCGCCGAATGGGAAAAAGATTTATGTTGATTGATAAAGCGATGACCAGACGTTTAGCCAAGGAAAAAGACAAAGAGATGTTTACCTTCACACTTCGCGAGTCTCTGGAACGCGAAGCAGAATTATTGGCGCTCGACAGCATTTCCTTCGAAGAAAACCATTGGAGTGGGGAAGATGACGATGACAAATAATGCTTGCTTAAGTTTTCTTAGTTTGTCACTCCGAGGCTCTCGAAGAGTTTCAAAATTCTGGAAATAAAGAACGTATATTTTCCTAGTTTTCATTACATTTATTCCCCGAAATAATTTCTATTCTATGAAGAAAATAAGAACTAGTTTATTAGTAACATTCATTGCATTTAACGCAGGAAATTTGATGATCAATGCGCAGCAGAAAAAAGCTTCTGTTGCCACAGAAAAAGCTATGAAAGACAATCCATTTCTTAAAAAAAGTCCGTTGCAATATCAAGCTCCGGAATTCGATAAAATAAAAGACGAGCACTTCAAACCGGCTTTCGAGTTTGGTTTGAAAGAACAATTAGCCAACATCGATAAAATTGTTAATGATAAAGCAGCTCCTACGTTTGAGAATACAGTTTTAGCTTTAGAAAACAGTGGCGAAACATTAGGCAGAGCAACTATTCTTTTTTATAATTTGACAAGTTCCAATACCAATGATAATCTTCAGAAATTAGAAGAAGAATACGCACCAATCTTTGCTTCTCATTCAGATAAAATCAATTTGAATGACAAGCTTTACAAAAGATTGAAAGCAGTTAAAATAGACAAGTTAGATGCAGAAAGCAAAAGATTAACCGAGTTTTATATTACCAATTTTGAACTAGCTGGGGCGAATCTTTCTGCTGAAAACAAAGAAAAGCTGAAGGAAATCAATCAGCAATTGGCAACTTTAGGAACGCAGTTTAGCAACAAGTTGTTGGAAGCAAGAAAAAAAGGCTCAGTTCTGATTTCTGATGTCAAAGAGTTAGATGGTCTTTCTGCGGACGAAATTGCTGCTGCTGCAACCGATGCAGAACAAGCCGGACAAAAAGGAAAATATCTTTTGGTATTGCAGAACACAACGCAACAACCGCTTTTACAGAATCTTAAAAACAGAGCAACAAGGGAAAAACTCTTCAAGGCTTCTTGGACAAGAGCTGAAAAAGGAGACGAAAATGATACCCGCGAAACGGTTGAGAAATTAGCAAAACTAAGATTACAGAAAGCTCAGTTATTCGGCAAGAAAAACTTCGCTGAATGGAGCTTGCAAGACCAAATGGCAAAAACGCCGGAAGCTGCAATGGGACTTTTGGCGCAATTAGCAAAACCTGCTGTTGAAACGGCTAACCGTGAAGCAAAAGAAATCCAAGAGTTGATTGATTCTCAAAAAGGAGGTTTCCAAGTAAAACCTTGGGATTGGAATTTCTATTCAGAGCAGGTTAGAAAAGCAAAATACGACCTTGATGAAAACGAAATCAAACCTTATTTCGAAGTGACAACAGTTTTGGAAAAAGGTGTTTTCTATGCTGCCGAGCAATTCTACGGAATCACTTTCAAAGAAAGAAAAGACCTTCCTGTTTATCATCCGGATGTGGTTGCTTATGAGGTTTTCGACAGAGACGGAAAATCTTTAGCATTATATTATCTTGATTTTTATACAAGAAGTAATAAAAGTGGTGGAGCTTGGATGAACAATTTTGTTCCTCAATCTCACTTATTAGGTCAAAAACCGGTTATTGTGAATGTGTATAATTTCCAAAAACCTGCTGCAGGAAAACCTTCTTTGGTTTCTTATGATGATGTAGAAACGATGTTCCATGAGTTCGGTCATACTTTGCACGGCTTATTTGCTAATCAAAAATATGTTTCGATTTCAGGAACAGCCACGCCGAGAGACTTTGTGGAATTCCCATCTCAAATCAATGAGCATTTTGCATTGGAGCCAGAGATTCTGAAAAATTACGCATTACATTATCAGACTAAGCAACCAATGCCCCAAACTTTGATTGATAAAATCAAAAAGGCGGCAAACTTTAACCAAGGTTACGCGACAACAGAATTGGTAGCAGCGGCGACTTTGGATATGAATTGGCATACAGTAACTTCTGACAGCCAGTTGATTCCTGTTTTGGATTTTGAAAAACAGGCTTTGTCTAAATACGGATTATTAGTTCCTCAAGTTCCACCAAGATATCATACGCCTTATTTTGCGCACATTTGGGGCGGTGGATATTCTGCAGGTTATTACGCTTATCTTTGGTCCGAGACTTTGGATTCTGATGCTTGGGAATGGATAAAAGCGAATGGCGGAATCAAAAGAGAGAATGGCGACAGATTTAGAAAATATATCTTATCAGTTGGTAACAGTGTAGATTTGAACAAAGCTTTTGAAGAATTTACAGGTCATAAAGCTGATATCAAACCACTTCTCAGAAGCAGAGGTTTCATCAAGTAAGACTTAAATTAAACTAATAAAAACGTTTCCTAATTTGGAAGCGTTTTTTTGTTTTTGACTTTGAAGTGAATTTTTGATTAATTTTAATTTTTGAGAATTAAATAAGATGAAAGTAAAATCGAAGATTTCATTAATTATATTGGCTTTTACATTTGTTATAAGTTGTAATAAAAATAATTACGATGAATTTGAGTTTTCTTACGGAAATACTTTTGAAACGAATTTTTCAATAAGATTTACCCAAAATGATTCCATTTATCTTCGCGAGAATTGGTCTCCTAATGATAGTAATGATAATATCCCTTATCCTAAAAGCAAAACTAATTACATTGCAATTCTGACAAGAAAACAAAAAGAGGAATTAAATGCATTTTTAAGTAAGATTGATTTTAAGAAACTCGATACAGTTTATTTCGAACGTTATGAAGATGGAAAACAGTATAAACTTTATTTTAAAAAGAATGATTTTGAAAAAACTATTTTTGTTCGTAGTCATCATTCTCCACAAGAATTGGATTCTTTAGCAAATTGGATTGTGGATGTGAAAAGAAATTTAAAACTCAAGAAAACTAACAAAATTCTTGAATTTAAAAGTAAATTTTACTCTATTCCGCCACCACCTCCGCCAATTTCAAATTAAAAATTTAATTAACTTCGTTTTGCGAATAACCTAAAAAACTAATGAAAAACCTGAGCTTTTTATTAAGCTTCCTCTTACTGAATTTGATGTTCAATTGTAACTCCAAAGAAGAAAATCAGACTAATGAATTAATTGAAAATAAAGAAGTCAATTCAAAAGATTCATTGGTTGCGATTCAGATTGATTCGACTAAGATTCCAAAATCTATAGAATATAAAGGAAATTTTAAAAACGCTGTCAGTTGGAATGATGAATCAGGAGAAAACTTCGTCATTTTATCAGCAACAGGAATCTTTAGAAATGCTGATAAACACGAGTTTGATGACAGTGAAGACTCCGAATTGTTTGCTTATCATTTTAATTTGAATAAAGGAAAACTGTTGCAAGTATGGAAACTTTATGATTTTGTAAAAGACTGTCCGGTTGATATCGATGCGGAGTTTTATAATCAATTTCCGAAAGTAACAGACCTTAATAAAAATGATGTTCCGGAAGTCTGGATAATGTATAAAACGGGTTGTCACGGCGATGTAAGTCCGGTAACTCTAAAACTGATAATGTACGAAGGCAATAAAAAATACGCTATGCGAGGCGAAAACAAAGTACAGGTTGGAACTGATAATTATCTCGGCGGCGAGTATAAATTTGATAAAAGTTTTAATTCTGCTCCGGACGTTTTCAAAAACTTTGCGATTAAACTTTGGAAGGAAAATATTGATAAAAAATAAACCTCTGTGAAAAACAAAAACATCTACTATCACATTATCTTGATTCTGCTCCTGTTGCTGATTCCAGTTTTGTCGTCGCCCGAGTTGGATAGTAATCTGAGAATGATTAACTCTACGCCATTCCAAAGGGACTTTTCTAGATATGTTTTGCTTATTGTTTTTTTCTACCTCAATTTGGCTGTGCTTCTGCCGAAATTGTATGATAAGAGAAGACTTTTGTTGTATTGGGTTTGTGTTTTCGTTTCCTATGTCTGGATATGTACACTTCCGTTTTTTGTTTTTCCGGATAATCGCGGTAGCGACCTACGTTTTGATTTTTTCCAAAATGAGATGTCGAGTGATAAAAAGAATATCCAGAGATTCGAGGATTTTTCACCACCGCCTTTTGAAAATGTTTCTACCGAGAAAGGAGCTAAGTTTGAAAAAGAAAATTTTACACGACCTCCCAAAATACTACCTCACGGAAAAGGTTTCCCTCCTCCGAAAATGATGGATAGAGAAGACTCTTTTTCCAGAAAATATATCTCTGGACTTTTACCGTTTTTGTTTTCATTTCTAAGTTCTTTTTTCCTTTATCAATCCATCAAGAAAAAAGAAATAGAACGCGCCAAAGCGAAAGCAGATTTGCTGAATCTCCGTTATCAGCTCCAGCCACATTTTCTTTTCAATACGCTCAATTCGATTTATTCTTTGATTTTGATGAAGTCTGATGATGCTTCGGAAGGGATTTTGAAATTGTCAAACGTAATGCGTTATATTGTGGAAGAGAGCGAAAATGACTTTGTTTTGCTTTCCAAAGAGTTGTTTTATATTAAGGATTATATTGCGTTACAACTCATAAGAACAGACAGCAGTCTTGATTTTTCTTATGAAGAAAGTGGAAATACAGAAGGCGTTAAAATCGTTCCGATGATTCTTCTGAACTTTATTGAAAACGCTTTCAAATACGGTTATAATGCCGAGGAATCTTCGAAAATATCTATTAATGTCAACCTTGACGGCGAGAAACTGAACTTCAAAGTCTTTAATAATATCGTTAATTATTCCGCTGCGGACGAATCTACAAAAGTCGGAATGAAGAATACAACAGAACGTCTGGAAAAGCTTTATCCGGGGAAATATTCTTTGAACATTGATGAAAATAAAAAATCGTACTTTGTGGAACTAAATCTTGACCTCAGTTCTTAGCTTATGATAAAAGCCATTGCCATTGATGACGAAATTCTTGCCCTGAAAATTATCGAAACTTTTGCTTCGAAGATTGAGAATATGAGTCTCGAAAAAACTTTCAATAAGCAAAGCGATGCTGAAAAGTATCTCAGAAAGTTTCCTGTGGATTTGATTTTCTTGGATATTCAGATGCCGAATAAAAATGGCCTTGATTTCTACAAAAGCCTTTCTCAGGATACAAAAGTGATTTTCACGACGGCTTATTCAGAATATGACGTTGATGCTTTTGATGTGAACGCGGTCGATTATCTGGTTAAACCTTTTTCCTTTGACAGATTTCAGAAAGCGGTTGAAAAGGTTAAGATTAAACCAACTTCGGAGACACAAAACCAGTTCCTTCTGATTCGTGCAGATTACAAACTTCATAAGATAGAATTCGAAGATATTAAGTTGATTGAAGGTCTTGACGATTATGTTCAAATTCATTTGAAAAGTTCTTCCAAGATTACGGCTAGGTCTTCTATGAAAAGCATTATGGAGAAGCTTCCGGAGAAGGACTTTGTGCGCGTTCATCGGTCTTATATTCTTCCTATAAAATCTATAAAAGGCATTGTCAACAAGAACATTCATCTCGATGATTTTATCATTCCTGTTGGGGAAACTTACAAAGATGATTTGAAAAAAATCATACGATATTATTAAGATTATTTTAAGATTTCGCTTGAAAATCGACACTTTTTTGTTGTTTTCATCAAAAATTTCGTCTTTTTTTTAATCACTTCTATCTTTGACTTATAAAACTTAAAGAATTTAAAAGATGAGGATGGTGAGTAGGAAAGACTTCCTTAAAAGTCTAGGTCTGGCAGGCGTTACAATGACCGCCGCACCATTTGTTCTGAATTGTAGAAATGATGATGACAATGATGCAGGAGAAAATGCAACGATTGATAATTCTGTTTCGACAGATTGTGTAGTTACCAATTCGGAAACGGAAGGTCCTTTCCCCACCAAATCCCCATCGTCTCTTGTTCAAAGCAATATAATCGGCGATAGTACAGGTGTTCCTTTTGAAATCAATATTATGCATCAAAATGTAAACAATAACTGTTCGGCTTTGCAGGGCGTGATTGTCGATATCTGGCATTGTGACAAAGATGGCAACTATTCCGAGTATGGCGGAACGCAGATGCAAACAACTAATTATACGAGTTACCATTTCCTACGAGGCAGACAAACAACGGATGCCAACGGAAAAGTGAGTTACACTTCTATTTTCCCGGGTTGGTATGATGGAAGAGCAACGCATATCCACGTTCATGTTTATAATTCGGTGGGTACTACTTTACTCATTACGCAGATCGCTTTTCCGGAAGGTTCTGGAACGGCTGTGGAATTGGTTAATGCGAGCAGTGGTTACAGAGGAATGAGCGGTTATACATACAATTCGAATGACAATGTCTTCAGCGATGGAACATCCAATGAGATGAGTGTTATCACCGGTTCTGTGAGTGCAGGTTTTGTTCTGTCTCATACGATAAAGGTGAAAGCATAATAGGAAAGATTCAAGATTCAAGATTAAAGATAAAAAAGGAGTCTGAAATCTAATGTCTTAAAAATACTTCATAATTTTTATTTTTTCCGGGGTTCAATTGTTTTCATGTTTTCATAGGTTGTTGAAAAGAATCCCGGAAGTTTTTTAAATGTTTTGATAAGCTTGAAAAGATAAACTTAATTTGAAATACTTGTCAGTCTGAGGCTCTCGAAGACATTCAATTAATTTTAATTCAATAAATAAAATATTTTGGTTCAAAGTCCTTCAAAAATATTAAAATCAGATTACAGGCTTTGGGATGTTTCGTCTGGTGCTGCTGTGGCAGAGGTATATAAAGATGAAGCGGAAAGAAGTAGCTTAATTACCAGTCGTTTATATGAAGTTTTGGAGTTTGTGATTTATGAAAACTCTCAAAGCCTTGTTAATCTGAAACCCAATCAAAAATTGATGCTGATGCCTCTTTTTGGAAAAGTTAAAATCAATGGTTTTCATAAAGTTATAGAAACGGGAGAACTCTTTGTTTTAGAAACCAAAGAAGCGCAACAAATCACGGTTAATAATGTATTGGCAGATTGGAAATCCGATATTTTAGTGTTAATCATAGACCAGCCCGTTTCTGAAAATGTTTACAGAGTTAATCATCTGGATTTACAGATCAGAAATAAGCTCAATTTTCTGGATATAGGATTTAGTTTTCCGGGATTTATTGGATTATTCAACGGAAGAGAATCTGGGCGGTATGTTCTGAAAAACCATTGCAACAAGATGTTTGCTTTTGTGATTAATGGCGCCTTTGAATTTCAAAACAGATTGATGGAAACTCGTGATGCGATCTTGATATGGGATATCGAGGAACTGGAATTTGAAGCGTTGAGCGAAGATGCACTTATTCTTTTTTTAGAAACTCAATAACACATTTTCAATAAACAATTTTTTTTATTTTTCGATTTATTACCTTGAAATCCCAGCTTATTTTTAACTGGGATTTTTTATCGCAAAGCCTAAAAAAAAGCAAAACCAAAAATGGTCTTGCTTTATTGTATTTAATTTTCCAATTGACTCCCAAGATATTCCCACTCTTGCAAAGTCAAATCCAGTTCTTCTTTTGTTTTATTATAAGTTTCCAAAACTGGTTCAGAAGGATTTTCTTTAACAAAAGAAGCTTCAAATTCCTCGATTTTCAGTTCCAGTTCAGAGATTTTTTCTTCTACCTTTTTCAGCTTATTCTGAATGTTTTTATGTTCTTTGCTGACAATAGTTGTTGAAGTTTTGTCAGGCTGAGGTTCTCGAAGCTTTTCTTCTTTTTTCGGTTCCTCAACCTCTTCTTTATGAAGTTTTGACCTTTCTGCGGAGATTTCTCGGATACTTTCTTTTTGTCTGTATTCTAGGTATTCATCAATGTTTCCAAGAAATTCTTTCATCTTTCCATCACGGAATTCAAAGATTTTATCAGATAAACCTTGCAGGAATTCACGGTCGTGAGAAATCACAATTAAAGTTCCTTCATATTTCTGAAGCGCCAATTTGATAATCTCCTTAGACTGAATATCCAAGTGGTTTGTAGGCTCATCCATAATCAATGTGTTGAACGGACGAAGTAATAATTTACAAAGTGCCAGACGGTTTCTCTCACCTCCGGAAAGAACTTTTGTCTTCTTTGTCACATCTTCACCTTGAAACAAGAAAGAACCTAAAAGGTCACGAACTCTGGGTCTGGTTTCTTCCGTAGCAGAATCTTCCGCTTCCTGAAGAACGGTTTTATCTGGAGTCAAAACTTCTTCCTGATTCTGAGCAAAATAACCGATGCTCACGTTATGACCAAGATTCCATTCTCCGGAGTAATCTTTGATGTCGCCTGCAAGAATTTTTGCTAAAGTTGTTTTTCCTTGTCCGTTTTGTCCCAAGAGAGAGATTCTGTCGCCACGTTCTACAAAGAAATCGACGTTGTCAAAAATCTGTTTGTTGCCATAAGCTTTTCCTAAGTTTTTAGCTTCGAAAATCACTTTTCCAGGCTTCACAGAAGGTTGAAAACGAATATTGAATTTAGAAACATCTTCATTCTCAACTTCAATGCGTTCTATTTTTTCCAGTTTCTTGATTAATGACTGTGCAAAAGATGCTTTGGAAGCACTCGCACGGAATTTATTAATCAATTCTTCGGTATGTTTTATCTCTGCATCCTGATTTTTCTTTGCTTGGATGAGTTTTTCTTTTCTGTCTTTTCTTAGCTCAAGATATTTGGAATAGTTGGCTTTGTAATCGTCAATTTTTTTATTATTAACATCAAAAGTTCTGTTACAAATCGATGTCATAAACTGTTTATCGTGACTTACTAATAACATAGAACCAGGATAATCTTTCAAGAAATTTTCCAGCCAAATGATAGATTCCATATCCAAGTGGTTGGTCGGCTCATCCAGAAGCATCAAATCGTTTTTTTGAAGAAGCAGTTTTGCCAGCTCGATTCTCATTCTCCAACCTCCGGAAAACTCGTCGGTTATCTTTTGGAAATCATCCGCTTTGAAACCTAAACCAAACAAGACTTTCTCCACATCACCTTCCAAATTGTAGGCATCGTGGTTCATCAAAAGGTCATTTAGTTCTGTCATTCTTACGATTAAATCAGAATAAGCATCACTTTCGTAATCGGTTCTGGTTGCCATTTGATGATTGACTTCCTCAAGCTCGTTTTTCATCGCGTTGATTTGCTCGTAAGCTTGCATTGTTTCGTCCCAAACCGTTCTTCCTTTTACAAAATCAAGGTCTTGTTTTAGGAAACCAATTGTGATATTTCCTTCTGGAACAACATTTCCTTCATAGAAATTGATTTCTCCGGAAAGGATTTTAAGAAGCGTGGATTTTCCTGCTCCATTCTTACCAACCAAGCCGATTTTGTCGTCTTTTTTGATGGTAAAATTGACGTCGCGGAAAAGATAATTTCCTGCGTGATGTAACCCTAATCCTTGTGCCGATATCATTGTTGTCTATGTTTAAATTTCAATTTGCAAAAGTAGGATTTAATTGAAGATGAATCAAGAGAAAAGAATTAAGATAAATTACAGTTAATAAAGCTTTTAAATAATAGGGTTTGAGAGCTTCAGCTAGATATTTTCAAATTCAGAAAAACCATCAACTGTCAACAAACAACTGTCAATCAAAAATATTATCTTTGCAAAAATCTTATCAAAATGAGCAAACCGATTACAGAATTTATAGAAAAGTATTATTTGCACTTCAATGCTGCTGCGTTGGTAGATGCTTCCAAAGGTTATGTTGCACACCTGAAAGATGGCGGAAAAATGATGGTAACTCTTGCGGGAGCAATGTCAACTGCTGAACTTGGGAAAATCTTTGCAGAAATGATTCGTCAGGATAAAGTAGATTTTATCTCTTGTACAGGTGCGAATTTGGAGGAGGATTTGATGAATTTGGTTGCGCATTCTCATTACGAAAGAGTGCCTCATTACAGAGATTTGACTGCTCAGGACGAGTGGGATCTTTTGGAAAGAGGTTTGAATAGAGTAACTGATACTTGTATCCCAGAAGAAGAAGCTTTCAGAAGATTGCAAAAACATATCGTGGAAATCTGGAAAGATGCTGAAGCGAAAGGTGAAAGATATTTCCCACACGAGTTTATGTACAAAATGATTCTTTCTGGTGTTTTGGAGCAATATTATGAGATTCCTAGAGAGAATTCTTGGATGATTGCGGCGGCAGAGAAAAACCTTCCAATTGTAGTCCCAGGTTGGGAAGATTCCACAATGGGTAATATTTTCGCTTCATATTGTATCAAAGGAGAATTAACAGCAACTACAATGAAATCAGGGATCGAATATATGACTTATTTGGCAGATTGGTACACGAAAAACTCAGGTGGAAAAGGTGTTGGATTCTTCCAAATTGGTGGAGGAATTGCTGGAGATTTCCCAATCTGTGTAGTTCCAATGTTGTATCAAGATATGGAGATGCATGATATCCCGTTCTGGTCTTATTTCTGCCAAATTTCTGATTCTACAACGTCTTACGGTTCTTATTCCGGAGCTGTTCCGAATGAGAAAATCACTTGGGGTAAATTGGATATCACAACACCGAAGTTTATCGTTGAAAGTGATGCGACAATCTGTGCACCATTGATGTTCTCTTATGTTTTAGAAAATTCTTAATTGAGTTTATATATAATATAAAAGCGTTCAAAAATGATTTGAACGTTTTTTTTATTTTTTAAGCATTTGATAATTAATCTAAAGAATTAATTAAGACGATATATCTGTAGCCAAAAATAGCTTTTTGAAATTTGTTAAGTTTGGTGAAATCTCTTTTGCTATACTTGGGTAAAACTGCAACGTTGATTTTGTTCAGTATTTTGAAAAATGCTTTTTTCATAACCATAAATTTGATTTTAAAATACAAGTTTCAAACCAAAAAATTAGAGCATCATCACGCCTTCTATTTCTGCTACTTTTTTGTAAATGCTAATAACTTGGTCTGCATCCAACACAAAACAATCGATAGAAACAGAAGTATATTTTCCTGTTGAACTTTCTTTGTTGGATAAGGTGTATTTCAAATTATCAAAAACTCTCAGTATTTCTGTTATTTTTTCAGAATCACTTGTTACAATAAACTTGAAAAGGTATTCCTCAGGGAAGTTATGTTGTTCTTCTAGTTTTTCTTTAAGTGATCTGTAAAAATCTTCTGGATTGTTATGTTTGTTTTCTATGATATCTGCCATCTTATTTTGGTATAAATTAAAAAATATCCGTAAAAACGGAAGCCAAAGTTAGTGATATTTATTTTCTTGTGATTGATTGTTTCTGTTTGAAAGAATGACAGCGTTCAATATTGATTTTATTTAACGTTTTCAACTTATTATTGTCTTAAAATGAATGAATATAATGACTCATTTTGAGTTAATAGTTTTTAGATTTTATGAAAATCGTAAATTTTGCGCCTAAAAATGGTGATTTTATTTTAATAATTTATGTGAGAATTAATCACTAAAAGGCAGTGGGTTGGTGTTATTTTGTTGATTTTTAGCTTTTTAAAATATAATGTTAAATATTAACATTGTGTTAATGAAAATATTTATATTCGAAGAATAAGAAAATAATACATAAGAATATTATGAGAAAAAATTATGTGAAATTACCATTGTTGATTGCTGCTTTGTATTTTGGTGGCAATTTGCATGCCCAATCCACACAGGATACTACAACTAAAGAAAATAAGATTGAGGAGGTTGTTGTGATTGGATATGGTTCTCAGAAAAAAGAGAATGTTACGGGAAGTATTGGTATTGTCTCAGCAAAAGATCTTGCAGATAAACCGAATGCGAATCCGTTGAGTTCTGTGCAAGGGAAATTGGCAGGGGTTAATATTGTAAACGCAGGAACTCCAGGTGGATCTCCAAGAGTTGATATCAGAGGAGTTGGTTCTCTATCTGGAAATACAGTTTTTATTGTAGATGGTATGATTACCACAGATATTTCTTTTCTTAATCCTCAAGATATAGAATCTATGAGTGTTTTGAAAGATCCTTCTTCTTTGGCAATTTTTGGTGCACAAGCTGCTAATGGAGCTGTCATCATTAAAACTAAGAGTGGAAAAGGGAAGCCGGTATTCAACCTTAATTCTTATTTAGGGATTAAAACGGTAACCAATGTTCCAAAAATGGTGAATGGTGATCAGTATATAGAATTATATAATGAGATGCTTGTAAATGATAGAGCAGCTAATCCGCAATTTATATCAAAGGAGCAATATCCAGGTAATACAGATTGGTTCAAAGAAATTTTACGAACAAGTATTATCAATTCCAACGATTTTTCTGCAACCGGGAGTTTAGGAAAGCTTAATTATTACGGTAGTGTAGGCTATTTACAAGATGAAGGTAACTTAGCTGCAGGTAGAGGTATTAATTCTGGCAGTGGTTTTAATAGATTCAATACAAAATTGAATTTGAGTTACAAGATTACTGATAATATTACAATTGGTAACAATTTTTCATTTTCAAAAATGCGTACTGATGTTTCTAAAAATCCATTACTTAATGCGCGTAACGCTCCGTCAGTTTTCGGTCCTATAAACCCTACAACAGGAGATTATCAATATATTTCCTTAGTGAATGTTGCAAATCCTAGAGCAGAATTAGATTTGTACAGATCTCAGATAAGACAAGAGAGATTACTTAATAATGTTTGGGGAGAATTGAAATTCTTGAAGGACTTTACATTTAGAACAAGCTATGCTAGTGATAATTACAGTCCTAGTCAGTATGAGTACACACCAACACTTTTGTATGTTCCTGTAGCTAATCAAGTTGCGTCGACATTAGTTACAAGAAATTTCAGGAATAGAAATTATGTGTGGGATAATACGATTAACTGGAAAAAAAGCTTGGGAGGGCACAATTTTGATGTAATTGCTGGATTCTCTAGAACAAGAACTTCTTTGTCGCAAGATTACTTGTCTGCTAAAAATGTTCAATTTGATGGGTCGAATGGATCATTAGATATCGCTAGTGGTACAGACATTGTCCATATAGATGTTGATAGAACAGACTTGAATGTTGAGCAAGATCAGCAAAGAATAGAGTCTTTCTTTGGTAGAATTAATTATGATTACAAAGGTAAATATCTTGTAAATGCTTCTATCCGTAGAGATGGTACTTCTCAAGTATCAGTTGATAGATATAAAGTTTTCCCTGCTGTTAGTGCTGGTTGGGTAATTTCGAAAGAAGAGTTTATGAGTGAGCAAAATGTTTTTAACTTGTTAAAGTTAAGAGCTAGTTACGGTGAATTAGGAAACCCTAATGTAGGAAGAGGATACACTGCTAATACTTCTATAATTGCTGGAGGAGCATATTACGGAAATATTGGTTATCCAGCTCAAACTATTGACAAATTTATCGATCCAAATATTGGTTGGGAAACAACAACTGGTAAAGATGTGGGAGTAGAGATGGCAATGTTTAATAATAAATTAAAAATTGACGCAGCTTATTTTGATAAAGATTCTAAAAATGTAGTATATGGTGTTAACCAAGGAACAGTGTCTGGGGCAAGTAACTGGAATAATTTTGTAACCAATGCTTACTCTTTTAAAAATAAAGGTTTTGAAGTTTCTGTAAATTATAATACAAAAATTAGCGAAAATGTAGGTTTCGGATTATATGGAAACTTTACTTCGCTTAAAAATGAAATAACATCGGTTTATCAGGGGTCATATTTAGAAACAGGTTCTAGTTTATTTGGAAACTCAATTATAAGATTACAAGCTGGTCAGGCAGTTGGTTCATATTATGGGTATCAAGTTGCTGGTGTTTTTCAAACTGATGCCGAAGCTGCTGCATCTGGACAAACTGGAGCAAAGGCTGGCTGGTTCAAGTTTCAAGATTTAGATGGTAATGGTGTTATAGATACTAGAGATAAAACATTTTTAGGAAGCCCAATTCCTAAAGGATCTTATGGTTTTGGAGTTAATTTTAATATCTATGCTATAGATATTGCTGTTGATTTCCAAGGTGTATTTGGTAATAAGCTTTATAACTATAATCGTGAACAGAGATATGGAAATGAAAGCTGGGATCTTGATATGTATAACAATAGATGGCACGGAGAAGGTACATCCAATACTAATGCTATGATTACATCTAATCAATCTGTAATTTTACCTAATAGCTTCTATGTAGAGGATGGTAGCTACATAAGAATTAGAAATATTCAAGTTGGTTATAACCTACCTAAGGTGATTGCAAGCTCTTTATCTGTAACTAAGTTGAGATTGTATGTAAGCGCACAAAACCCTTGGACTAGTTTCAAATACAACGGTTTCTCCCCAGAAATTAATAATACTGATAGAGTACAAATGGGTATTGATAATAATATTTACCCAATATCTGCTATTTATACATTTGGTATGAATTTAACATTTTAATTAGAAAATCATGAGAAAAATATTTTTAACCCTATCTATATTTTCATTAATAATAAGTTGTAGTGATGACTTTGTAGATATCAAGGATGAAGGACAAACCGGTGTTGGAGACTTCTTCAAAACACAAGAAGATGCGATTGAAGCAACAAGTGCTATTTATAGTTTTTTAAGAAGTTGGGAGAATACAGGGTTTCCTGCTCAGTTTGTATTCGGTGTTACAGGGGATGATGTAGAGAAAGGATCCAATCCTAGTGATGCATCTTTTATTAATGCTTATGATCAATTTACCTACACAGTCAGCGATGATGGTGTAAGAGGATATTGGATTGGTCAATGGCAAGCCGTTAACAGAGCTAATCAAGTGATTACAAATGTTCCAAATATTGAGATGGATGCTACTTTGAAAACTAGATTAGTAGCTGAGGCTAAGATGCTAAGAGCGTATTTTTATTTTAATTTAGTTAGAATTTATGGAGGTGTTCCTATTTATGACGGGCTTCCTGCAGATGGTAATTATTTGAAATCAAGAAATTCTGCAGATGAAGTTTATGCATTTATTGTTAAAGACTTAACCGAGGCTTCCGATGTATTACCACAAACATATCCTTTAGCAGATTTGGGTAGAGTTACAAAAGGAGGTGCTTTAGGACTTCTTTCCAAAGTTTATCTTTATATGAAAGAATATCAGAAGGCATACGATACTTCTAACCAAGTTATAGCTTTAGGATATAGTTTAGATCCTGATTTTAATCATTTATTTAGACCGGCTGGAGAATTTGGATCGGAATCTGTTTTTGAAGTTAACTGTGATTGTTCTGCTGCTTACGGAGGAAGTCAATATGCGGAAGTACAAGGAGTTAGAAATCAGTTTGGATGGGGCTTTTTTACACCAACTCAAGCTTTAGAAGATGCCTTTGAAGCTGGTGATATTAGAAAAGAGTTAACAATCTTAAGAGAAGGAGAAACAACTCTAGAAGGTGATTTAATTAAGAAAAATGATCCACAAGCAGGTAACACTTGGAACCAAAAAGTGTATGTTCCAACATCTTTAAATAACAGTACTTGTGGAAGCTATGGATCTATTCAAAACTTTAAAATATTACGATTTGCGGATATATTGTTAATTAATGCAGAGGCTGCTAACGAATTAGGTAATACTGCTGTAGCGATTTCAAATATCAATAAAGTAAGAACAAGAGCTCAACTTGCTGATACTACTGCTTCTACTCAATCTGCTTTAAGATTGGCTATTTGGCAAGAAAGAAGAGTTGAGTTAGCAATGGAAATGGATAGATTCCCAGATTTGGTAAGAACTGGGCAGGCTGAAACTTACCTTGGCCCTCTAGGATTTAAAACTGGTAAAAATGAATTATTCCCAATTCCTCTAGATGCTATGAATGCAAGTGCAGGTTTATTCACTCAAAACCCTGGTTACTAATTAATCAAATTAAATATTTTTAAAGAGGGGACTTGTTTCTCCTCTTTTTTTATAATTTCAAATGACAGAGAGGCTTATGAAAAAGATAATATCACTCTCAATTGTTTCCTTAGCATTACTCACATCTTGCAAAAGCAAACAATTGACCGAAAATAAAACTTCTGAAAAACCAAAATCAAAATTCACCAATAATCAATTAATGGACAAAGTTCAAAGTGATGCTCTCAAATACTTCTGGGACTTTGCAGAACCTAATTCATTCTTAGGAAGAGAACGTTATCACGAGGATAATATCTATCCTGATAATGACAAACACGTCATTACAACGGGAGGTTCGGGGTTTGGATTGATGACTATTTTGGTTGGCGTGGATAGGAAATTTATTCCTCGTCAGGAAGCAGTTAAAAAATTGACACATATTGCGGATTTTCTAGAAAAAGCAGACCGTTTCCACGGTGCTTGGTCACATTGGATTAATGGTGAAACTGGTAAAGTTGTTCCATTTGGGAAAAAAGATAATGGTGGAGATTTGGTTGAAACTGCTTTCTTGGTTCAAGGAATGATCTGTGTCCGAGAATATTTCAAAAACGGGAATCAGGAAGAAAAAGCCTTGGCTGCAAAGATGGACAAGCTTTGGAAAGGCGTCGAATGGAATTGGTACACAAAAGGAGGTCAAAAAGTGCTTTATTGGCATTGGTCACCGACTTACGGTTGGGAAATGAACTTCCCGCTGCAAGGTTACAACGAGTGTCTCATCACCTATGTAATGGCAGCTTCCTCTCCGGATTATTCTATAGATTATGATACTTACAACAAAGGTTGGACGCGCAACGGAACCTATCTTTCAGACAAAGAAAAATATGGACTTCCAATGTATGTAAAACATAATGGAGCCGAAGAATATGGTGGTCCATTATTTTGGACACAGTATTCTTATTTAGGTTTGGATCCTAGAAGTTTATCAGATCAATATATCAAGAATTATTTTGATTTAAATAGAAATCAGGTTCTTATCGATTATAAATATTGTGTCGAAAATCCCAAAGTATGGAAAGGCTACGGCAAAAATTATTGGGGTTTAACCGCAGGTTATTCTCGTAACAAAGATGGAGGAGTTGGTTATGACGCTCACTTTCCGCAGAATGATCACGGCGTGATTACTCCAACGGCAGCGCTTAGTTCCATGCCCTATACGCCGAAAGAATCTATGGCTTTTCTTAGATTTTTATATGAAGAAAAGGCAATTTTCATTGGGCAAGCCGGACCTTACGATGCTACTTCCATCAATTACAACGACTGGTTTACACCTCGATATTTGGCGATTGACCAAGGTACAATTGCACCAATGATAGAGAACTATCGTTCAGGATTGTTGTGGGATTTGTTTATGAATGCCCCTGATATCAGAGCCGGTTTGAAAAAAATCGGATTCAAATCAGAAAAGCACAAGATAGATTAAAAAAAGTATTATCTTTAGCACAAGATATTTATTGTCTCATTTTGATTTAATAAATATTTTTAGGAGCTTAATCCCGCTATCCACTATATCTTTTTTGTCATTGCGAACAACGTGAAGCAATCTTTAGGAACTAATCAGCGCAATAACAAAAAAGGATGCCGTTACTATCGGGGCTATGGTTTTCAGCATAATTATAAACTTAGGCATGCGAAATAACATTTTGTATCTTTGATAACAAAGTATGTGTAACAAAACGAGTAATAATAAAAATTGATTAATGTATTTGTTTTTAATAAAAAAAACAGATCGATTGTAAGTTTTTTATCTTTATTCTATTTTCTTTTATCTACTTATTATGACCTTAAAATTAAAATATCTTCCACTTTTACTTTTAGGATTTTCAACATTTTCCAATGCACAGCAAATCAAATCCGAGTTCAATAAAGAAGTTAAAATTCAGAAAAAGCTATCTTACCTTCTGGATATTCCACAAAATCCAAAAACAAAACTGCCTTTGATTGTTTTCCTTCACGGTTCTGGTGAAAGAGGAAATGATTTGGAAAAAGTAAAACTAAACGGCGTTCTTCAACACAAGGATTTAATCAAAGAACCTGTGGCTATTTTAGCACCTCAGTGTCCTGCAAATACTTGGTGGGATACAGATGCGGTTTATTTCCTAATCAAAGAAATTTCAGAAAAATATAAAATTGACAAAGACAGAATTTACCTCACCGGATTATCAATGGGCGGTTGGGGAACTTTGAAATTGGCAGGAGAACATCCCGAAATGTTTGCCGCAGTCGCATCAGTCTGTGCTCCAACAGATCGGGTAATGTATGCGAATATTCACAATTACAAAGATATGAACCTGAAGATTTTCCACGGTGGAATGGACGATGTCGTTCTGCCTGAGAATGCTTTTAATTTTTATCAAAAATTACATCCAATCAATCCAAAAGCAGAACTCACGATTTTCCCAAACGACAATCACAATTCTTGGGACTCTACCTATTCTGACCCTAAGTTGTATGAATGGATGCTATCATTCAAAAAAAAAAAAATAATAAAAAAAATTAATAATAATATATATAATGAAATCGCCTTTAGAAATTTTGAAAAACAATCAAGTATAAATGATTGGCGATTCCATATGACAATTAAAAAAAATAAATACTACATATGAAAAAGTTTGTAATCCTTGCTGCATTGGCTCTTTCGCCCTATTTTCTTGCACAGGAATTGGTGACCAAACCTGTTCAGTCTTATCAAACTGAAAAATATCAGTCTAAGAAAAAAGCTTTCATAGATAATCTTATTTCCAAAATGACTTTGGACGAGAAAATCGGTCAGCTGAATTTACCTTCTTCTGGAGATTTTACGACTGGAACAGCTCAAAGTTCTGATATCGGTAAAAAGATTGAGCAAGGTTTAGTTGGAGGTTTATTCAACATCAAAGGTGTGGATAAAATCCGTGATGTTCAGAAAGTAGCGGTAGAAAAAAGTCGTTTGAAAATCCCAATGATTTTCGGGATGGATGTAATTCACGGTTATGAAACGTCTTTTCCAATTCCATTAGGTTTGGCCTCTTCTTGGGATATGAATTTGATTCAAAGATCGGCTCAGATTGCAGCTCAGGAATCTACAGCAGACGGAATCAACTGGACTTTTTCTCCAATGACCGATATTTCCAGAGAACCAAGATGGGGTAGGGTTTCCGAAGGTTCTGGTGAAGACCCATACTTAGGAAGTGAGATTGCAAAGGCAATGGTTTTTGGTTACCAAGGGACAGACCTTTCAAAAAATAATACAATGTTAGCTTGTCTTAAACACTTCGCGCTTTACGGCGCTCCAGAAGGCGGACGAGATTACAACACGGTTGATATGAGCCACGTATCGATGTTTAACAATTATTTTCCACCTTATAAGGCTGCGATTGATGCTGGAGTTGGTTCAGTAATGGCTTCTTTCAATGAAGTGGATGGCGTTCCAGCAACAGGAAACAAATGGCTGATGACAGATGTTCTAAGAGACCAATGGAAATTCAAAGGTTTTGTGGTAACAGATTATACTGGAATTAATGAAATGGTTGACCACGGAATGGGAGATTTGCAGCAAGTTTCGGCTTTGGCAATGAACGCAGGAGTTGATATGGATATGGTGGGCGAAGGTTTTCTTAAAACCTTGAAAAAATCTGTGTCCGAAGGAAAAGTTTCTGAAAAAACAATTACAGAAGCAACAAGAAGAATCTTGGAAGCAAAATATGACCTTGGACTTTTTGATGACCCTTATAAATACACAGATTCCAGGAGGGCTCAGAAAGAAGTTTTCAGTCCGAAACATTTGGAAGCAGCAAGAACTATTTCTGCAAACTCTATGGTTCTGATGAAAAATGACAAACAGGTTCTTCCGCTTAAAAAATCTGGAACAGTTGCTGTGATTGGTCCGTTGGCAGACAATGCGATGAATATGCCTGGAACCTGGAGCGTTGCTGCAAAACACGCTAATTCTATCTCATTGTTGAGAGGTCTTAAAGAAACTGTAGGTAAAGATGTGAACTTCATTTATGCAAAAGGAAGCAACGTTTACGAATCTGAAGCAATGGAACAAAAAGCGGCTATGTTCGGGAAAACAACGGGTCGAGATAGCCGTCCTGCAGACCAAATCAGAAAAGAAGCTGTTGAAATAGCTAGTAAAGCTGATGTCATTCTTTTAGCCATCGGAGAAAGTGCCGAGATGAGTGGAGAATCCAGCTCTAGAACAGATATCGGTATTCCGGAAACTCAAAAAGAATTGTTGAGAGAACTTAAGAAAACCGGAAAACCAATTGTGATCGTTCTTTTCGCAGGTCGTCCTTTAGTTTTAACGGAAGAATCTGAATTAGCAGACGGAATCCTGAATGTTTGGTTTCCAGGAAGTATGGCTGGATACGCTATTTCTGACGTTCTTTACGGAAAAGTGAATCCTTCCGCAAAATTACCAATGACTTTCCCAAGAAGCGTAGGTCAAGTTCCGATTTATTACAATGCAAAAAATACTGGACGTCCATTAAGCACAGAAAATACAGATAAATGTACTTTTGAAAAGTTCCGTTCCAATTATCTGGATGAGTGTAACACACCGCTTTATCCATTTGGATATGGGTTGAGTTATTCTGAGTTTAATTATTCTGATATTTCTGTGAGCAATGCAAAACCTGCTGGCAATACGTCAATCGAGGCTTCAATTACGTTGACGAATAATGGAAAATATGACGGCGCAGAAGTCGTTCAGCTTTATATCAGAGATCTGGTTGGAAGTATTACAAGACCAGTTAAAGAACTGAAAGGTTTCCAAAAAGTTTATCTAAAAGCTGGAGAAAGTAAAAAAGTAACTTTCAAAATCACGCCAGAAGATTTGAAATTCTATAACAGTCAATTGAAATTTGATTGGGAAGCAGGCGATTTCGATGTGATGATTGGAACCAATTCTCATAATGTGAAAACAACGAGAATTACTTGGTCAAAATAAAATTTAATCCAAATTAATATAATAAAAGCCTTTAGGAAATTAATTCTGAAAGGCTTTTTTGTTTGCATTAATGTCAGTGTTGTAGGAGAATTCTAAAGTGTTTTTGACTATTTTTATAAAGGTTTTAAGTGTAACTGTATTTCAATTTATAAAAAATAATCTAATAAGTGTACAATTATTTAATTCCTAACAATCTCAAATTTTAACTCAATTTTTCTACAAAAAATAAGAAATGAAATTAATATAAAAAGTATAATACACTTTTCTCATTTTCAAATTCTTATTTCCGCTAATAATCATTATATTTGCCGACTTAATTTATATATATCGTAAGAAAATGCAAGGAAAAGGACTCGTTACATTAGTTGCCATCGTTCTTGGATTGATTTGCCTTAATGAGCTTCTGCCTTCTTTCTATGCCAACAAAATAGAAAAAGAAGCAAAAGCAATTGCAGGCGAAAATCCAGTGAAGTACAATGCTGAGATTGCAAGACTTTCTAAAGAGACCCTTAATCTAGGTTTTACAAAACTAGATTATACGTCTGCTAAACAGAAGGAAATGAAACTCGGATTGGATCTTAAAGGTGGTATCAACGTATTATTGGAGATCAACCAAAGAGATTTGGTAAACGATCTTAGTAATTACTCAACAAATGCTACTTTAGTAGAAGCACTTAACAGAACAGACAAAGCTCAGAAAAACTCAAGTAAACAATACATCGAGGATTTCTTTACCCAGTTCGAAGCTGTTACAAAAGAAAAAGGAACAAACCTTAAACTTGCAGATCCTGAGATCTTCGGAAACACAAATCTTTCTGAAATTAAGTTTAATACACCAGATGAGCAGGTTAAAAATATTGTAAGAAAGAAAATTGAAGCCTCTGTAGGTACGGCCTATGAAGTTCTTAGAACACGTATCGATAAAATGGGGGTTACGCAGCCAAACGTTCAAAGAGTTCCTGGAACTGGTAGAATTTTGGTGGAAATGCCTGGTATCAAAGATATCGACAGAGTTAAAAAAATGTTGGCAACTTCTGCTAAACTTCAGTTTTGGGAAGTACAACTAGGACAAGAGGTTTTACCATATTTCTCTCAATTAGATCAATTGGTAAAAGCAAAAGGAGATTCTATAGGTGTTGCAAAAACTACGAATTTGATGAACTTGATTCAATTAAATTCTACACCCGGAAACGCTGTTGCAAACGTAAAATTAGCTGATACAGCTGTTGTTAATAAATTACTTAATAGCGATGCTGCTATCAAAGCAAGACCTATTAACTTAAAATATACCCAATTTATGTGGGGCTACAAGCCTGAGAATAATACCTCTAACAGTCTTGTATTATATGCAATCAGAGGAAATATTACTCAGAAAGCACCAGTTGATGGCGCTGTAGAATCTGCAAACATCAATTATGATCAATTAGGTCGTATCGTGGTAGATATGCAAATGGATTCTCAAGGTGCTCGTGACTGGAAAGTTATGACCGAGAAAAATAATGGTAAAGTGGTTGCTGTAACTTTGGATAACAGAGTGTACACGGCGCCGTCTGTAAATAGTGTGATTCCTGACGGAAGAACTCAGATTTCTGGAAACTTTACTCAAGAAGAAGCTAAAGATTTAGTTGATGTTCTTGGAGCTGGTAAATTGCCTGCAGGTGCAAAAATTGTACAGGCAGACGTTGTAGGTCCATCTCTTGGAGCAGAGTCTATCAATGATGGTATTATGTCGTTCCTTATCGCATTTGCAATTATCATTGTTTACATCATTTTCTATTATGGTGGAGCAGGGGTTTATGCAGTTATTGCAATGACGATCAACTTATTCTACATTTTCGGGATTATGGATTCCTTGGATGCTACGTTAACGCTTCCTGGTATTGCAGGTATCGTATTGTCTATGGCTTTGGCGGTAGATGCAAACGTGATTATCTACGAAAGAACGAAAGAAGAATTGTTCCTTGGAAAAGGAATTATGGAGGCTTATAAAGATGGTTTCAAGCATGCTATTTCTGCGATTATCGATGGTCACGCGACAACGTTCATTACCGCTTTGATTCTTTATGTTTTTGGAACAGGACCTATCAAAGGCTTTGCAGTAACATTGATGATTGGATTGGTAATGACATTGTTCACTTCGGTACTATTATCAAGAGTAATGATTTTTAGCAGATTGGAAAAAGGAAAATCGCTTTCTGTTTGGACGGCTCCTACTAAGAATCTTTTCAGAAATACTTGGATTGACTTCATTGGGAAAAGAAAATATTCTTACATCGTTTCTGCTATTTTGATGGTAATTTCTATTATATCAATTGCTGTAAACGGATTCAAATATGGTATCGATTTTACAGGAGGACGTAACTATGTTGTAAGATTCGAAAAACCAGTTGACGCAGAAAAAATAGAAGGCAATATTGCTAAACTAATGAAAACGGCTGATGGTAAAAATGAGTCTGTAGAAGTTAAAACATTTGGTAACTCTTCTCAGTTGAAAATCACAACCGATTATTTGATCGATGATGAGTCTCTAGCAGCAGATCAAACTGTTGAACAAAAAATCTACGAAGGTCTTAAGCAAGATTTGCCAGCCAGTATGAGTTTGGCAGATTTCAAGGCAGCAGATAAAGGTCAAGCAGGTATTGTATCTTCAACCAAAGTAGGACCTACAGTGGCAGATGATATCACCACACACGGTATGTTGGCGGTTGCAGCATCATTGCTTGGTATCTTTATCTATATCTTGGTAAGATTCGATAAGTGGCAGTTTTCACTTGGAGCGGTTGCAGGTCTATTCCACGATACAGTGGTGATTCTTGGAGTTTATTCATTATTCTACAAAGTAATGCCGTTCAATATGGAGATCAACCAGGATTTCATTGCGGCGATTTTGACGGTGATTGGTTACTCGATTAACGATACCGTAATCATCTTCGATAGAATTAGAGAATACTTGAAAGAGAAGAAAGCGTTGACATTGGCTGGATTATTTGATGATTCAATTTCTAGTACAATTGGTAGAACTTTCAACACATCATTCACTACAATTTTGGTAATCCTTGCGATTTTCATCTTTGGTGGAGATAACCTGAGAGGATTTATGTTCTGTCTATTGATTGGTATTGGGTTTGGTACTTATTCATCAATCTTCATTGCATCGGCTACGGCTTATGACTTCCTGAAAGGAAAGAAAAAAGAAGATAAAGTAACTGGCAAATCTTCTATCAGCAATGCTGAAATAGTAGGTTAGGTTTTTCTTAGAAATATATAAAGTAAAGCTCTCAAGTGATTGTGAGCTTTTTTTGTGCTTTTACATTTGGCGGTTTTGTCATTCCGGAGGAATCTAAGCTAAATGAATCAGCACAGTGAATTATCTGCTGTTTCTAGATTCCTCCGGGATTACAAACTAAGTGTTTGATTACAGAAATAAAAAAAATCCTGCAAATAAAATCTGCAGGATCACCAATAAAACAAATCAATTGGGAAAATTGACTCTACTATTCAGTTGGTGGTATCGGGGTTTCCTCCGGCAATCCACTCGGTGTATCATAGATAACATAATCGTTATACTTGGCTTCATCGGTTTCGTAGAAAATATCTTGTCCGATGCCTGCATATTTTATCAATAATCGGTAAAGAGTGTTGAGCACTTCTATACGGTCTTCTGTAGCAACATCTCGATCCGAAATTCCCTTGGCTTGTGCATCGATACCCAGATCCAAAGTATCTCTTTGAGTCGTGAGCGTTGTGATTTTATCAGAAGTAAGACCTTCGTTTTGCAAATCTGTCAGATATTTTTCTGCAGTTATGCTCATAATTTTGGCGTTACGAACCAGTTCTGCATCGCTTTGTCGGGCTAGATCTGATCCTCCGAATTCCTTATACTTGGCACTTCCAAGTCCGAAAACATTTTGAGCCATATTCAGGATGGTACGCATCGTTTTGGATAAGGCATCTCTAGCGGCATCTTTTTGGGCGGTCAATTCTATTTTGATAGCTTCCAACTGTTCATCAGAAGGGAAATTGTCCACAGCATTACGCGCCTTGGTAAACTCGGTTTTCTTGGTTGGTGTGTAACCTCGGTCTGTGAATTCTACAATATCACGGTCTAAGAGATTGATAAACTCGTCTGCTTTTTGTTTTAGAATTGCGTCGGTAAGATGGAACTCCCGAACTACTTGGTTTTTTTTCATCGTTGAAGTATTGTGTTTATTAAATCGAATTTAGAAAAAAAATCTAAGAAAACAAACTTTTTCTAGAAAAATTTATTTTTAAGAGATTTTGCAACTTGTTGATTCATAATAAAATCCGTGCATCTGCCTCATCGTAATGAATCAACGGCTCATCGTAATGAATCAATGACCTGTCGTAATGAATCAATGCCTTATCGTAATTAATCAACGAGGCTTCGTAATACATCAACGTTCCATCGTAATGAATCAAAGACCTAATGAAGTGAATCATCGTCCTGTTGTAATGAATCGAAGGTGTATCGTAATGTATTTTTGACCTTTTTGAATATTTAGACAAAAAAACAGACGTTAAGCGTCTGTCTTTTTGATTTTTAAAAAGCTTTGCTTTTTTAATGCTGGCGCGAGCATCTTGCTCGTGCATTATATGGTTTGAGACACGAGCGTGACGCTCGCGCTAGCTGGAGTCTTTTATATTGTAGGCACGAGCGTGACGCTCGCGCTAGCGGTGAGAGTATAACTATTTATTTGGATTTATATTTTCTCTTTAGTGGAAATAGTTTTGTAATTTTTCTATCGATATGTTTTGTTACCTCAAAAAACTTAAATGGATTTTCTGTTTTGTCTTGAGGTAAAATTTCAAAATTTAAACTTTTAATTGCATTTAGTTGAATACAGCAATGTTCAGGATTTGTCCAGAATATTAAATTATTGAAGCCTTTTAATTGTTTTGATAAATCGTTTCCATTTCGATCAATCACAATAGGTTTTCTGTATGTCTTATCAAACGTCATTTCATTTATGTATCCAATTCTGTCTTCATCAACGTTTAATATATTATCATCAATATTTGCTACGACTAAATTAATCTCTCCGGTATAATTAGTAGGTACAATTATTTTTAGAGTGGGTGAATAAAAATGAAAATTAAAACCAATCAAACTTAAACTAAAGAAAAATAATAGGTAAGACCATTTAGAATATTTTTAAAGATCAGATTTGAAATAAAAGCTACAAGCCAACAGATAATTAAAATTCCAAGAATAAAAATAATTCCAAAACAATATCCTGAAAAAAACATTCCTCCAGGAAATTCCGCAATCTGGATTACTGAAATGATAAGTAAAATTATAGTTGTAATTGTGAAAAATCGTCTAATAGTAACGTCTGACATATAATAACTGATGATTTAACGTATAAAAATAGTAATTCTAACAATTTAAAAATAAAAACATAAAATCAAAAAAATACGATCTTCGCAGCTATGAAAACAAATCAAAAATCTGCGGCTATTGGTTTTATCTTTATCACGCTGTTGATAGATATTACAGGCTGGGGAATCATCATTCCTGTAGTTCCAAAACTGATAGAAGAACTTATCCACGCAGATATCAGCGAGGCGGCTAAATATGGAGGCTGGCTGAGTTTTGCTTATGCCTTTATTCAATTTATTTTCTCTCCTTTTGTCGGGAACTTGAGTGATAAATATGGGCGTAGGCCTATTATCCTAATTTCGCTTTTTGGCTTTGCTGTAGATTATATTTTTCTTGCGTTGGCACCTAATATCTGGTTTCTTTTCATTGGTCGTATCATTGCTGGGATTACCGGAGCCAGCGTTACAACCGCAAGCGCATACATTGCGGATATCTCAACAGATAAAGACCGTGCGAAGAATTTTGGACTCATTGGTGCGGCATTCGGCCTAGGGTTTATTATTGGGCCTGTTTTGGGTGGTGTTTTGGGACATTATGGTTCTAGAGTTCCGTTTTATGCGGCGGCGATTTTGTGTTTGATTAATTTTATCTACGGCTATTTCATCTTGCCGGAAAGTTTGGATAAAGAAAATCGTAGAGAATTTGACTGGAAAAGAGCAAATCCTATTGGCTCTTTAAAATTACTTAGAAAACATCCTGAGATTTCGGGCTTAGTGATTTCCTTGATTTTGATTTATATTGGAGGACATGCGGTGCAGAGTAATTGGAGTTTCTACACCATGTACAGATTCGATTGGGATGAGAGAATGGTTGGGATTTCTCTTGGGGTTGTAGGACTAATGGTTGGATTGGTTCAAGGATTATTAATCCGATGGATCAATCCCAAAATCGGAGACATAAAAAGTATTTTCTATGGCTTGCTATTATATTCTTTTGGGATGTTGTTGTACGCCTTTGCAACGGAAGGTTGGATGATGCTTGTCTTTACAATCCCATATTGTTTAGGTGGGATTTGTGGCCCGGCGCTTCAATCGATTATTACGAAGAATATTCCTTCTAATGAGCAAGGCGAATTGCAAGGCGCATTAACAAGCTTGATGAGTGCAACATCCATTGTTGGGCCACCGTTGATGACGAATTTGTTTTACTATTTTACACATAAAGAAGCGCCTTTTCAGTTTCCAGGAGCGCCATTCTTCTTAGCATTCTTGCTGTTTATGGCGAGTATCTATTTCGTTTATATTAATTTTAAAGATAAGAAACAGAATTAGATGCAAGTGTGATTTTTTTATCAAAATTAAAAAAGCTAATGCTCTATAATTTTTTTAAAGTTCTCAAAAAAAAATTATTATAAAAGATAGTTTTTTGCTCTTTTTGTAACGTTTTTCTTTTTGTGACTTTATGGTTTATTGTATTTTTCAAATTTAAACCTACTATAATATATTCTTTTATGATAAAATTATGACAACTAAATGTCTGTTAGCTTTATAATCTTTCTTAATTTTGCGAAATGGAATTGAGTTTAGGAGAAATGTTAATGATTGCACTTGCATTTATTGTTTTATTCGGACCAGATAAATTGCCCGAGATTGCCCGAGGTCTTGGAGAAGGTGTACGCAAAATGCGTGGCGCTGTGGATGATATCAAAACCGAAATTATGAAAGAAGGAGACAATCCTCTCTCCGATATCAAAAAAGAAATTGATAAAGTAAAGCAATCTGCTCAAGACTTCAATCCTTTGGCAGAAAAGAAAAACAACGATTTTATATCTCAAGAAACACCTAAAATAGATCTTTCCGAAGACGATACACACGAAGGTCCCGTAAGCCGATAAACTATGAATGAACTGATTTCTCTGGACCAGCAACTCCTGTTATTTCTCAATGGTTTGGGAAGTTCAACATTCGACCCATTTTGGCTTTTGGTAACAGGGAAATGGTTTTGGATACCGTTTTACGTTATTTTACTTTACTTAGTTTTCAAAAGTGTTCCTCGTAAAAAAATAATTTTTGTACTCATTTTCATCGCTATCGGAATCACAATTTCTGACCAACTGGCGAGTGTTTTCAAACACGGTGTTGAGAGATTAAGACCTTGTCACGACCCATTATTGATTGATAAAATGAGAATGGTAATTTGTGGAGGAAAATATGGTTTCTACTCTGCGCACGCTTCCAGTTCTTTTTTCTTGGTTAGTTTTCTGACGATTTTGATTGGCAAGAACTACAAATACCTTCCCTATATTCTTGTTTTTTGGGCGTGTATTGTATCTTACAGCAGGATTTACGTTGGTGTTCATTATCCTGGCGATGTTATATTTGGCGCAGCAGTAGGCTTTCTTTTGGGTGGCGTTTTAGCGAATCTTACGAAGAAAGTTGTTAATAAAAATTAGAAATTAATTTTGCTTACAGCTAGTCATTATGATAAGGTTTCCCTTGCAAAATAGTCGCTGCTCTGTAAATCTGTTCCACAAAAAATAATCTAATCATCTGATGTGTAAAAGTCATTTTTGAAAGTGATATTTTTTCATTGGCACGTTGGTAGATTTCATCAGAAAAACCATAAGCGCCACCAATCAGGAAATGGATTTTCTTCACAGAACTTCCCATCCAGTTATCAATCTTTTCAGAAAATTCCCGACTTGTAAATTGTTTACCTTTTTCATCTAAAAGAATAACTAAATCAGAAGAATCAATTTGGTTTTGAAACAACTTGGCTTCCTCTTTTTTTAATTGGTCCGGACTGAGGTTTTTGGCATTTTTCACATCCGGAATTTCGATGAGTTCAAAGTTCCAGTGTTTTGGGATTCTCGGCAGATAATATTTGATAAGAGAAACAATTTCTTTATCATCCGTCTTCCCGATGCAAATCAAATTAATACGCATTTACTATATTTGTCCTGCAAAGATAAATGAATGGCAAAAAAATTACAGCGTTTTTTCCTCAAGATTAAAAACTTTTTTGACGGGATTCACATTCCGGTTTTAGGAATCTCTCTGTGGGAAATGCTAACTATTTACACAGATGCGATTTTCAAAAACCCTTTGGGAAGGCAGGCTGCGAGTATCTCTTGGAGTTTTTTTCTTAGTTTGTTTCCAATGATTTTGTTCCTATTGTCTGTTTTGCCTTATATGCCGCATTACGATAAATTGCAGTTTTATATCTTCGAAGTTTTGATGCCGAGAGTTTTCCCTTCTCATATGCAGAGCGATGTTACGGGGTATATACAAACTAGTCTTCTTCCGAATATGAAGTCTATAAGTACTTTGACGATTTTGTTTTCTTTTGTTTTCGCTACCAATGGTTGTTTTACATTTATCAACGGATTCAACAGAAATACAGAACTGAAAAGAGGTTTTGTAAAAGAATATGCTTTGGCGATGTTGGTTACAATTTCTTTCCTAACTTTAGTTTTTCTCTCCATTTTTGGAATCTATTACAGTGAAGTTGTTCTCAAGTTGTTTACGCCAACGTACGATATTAGTTGGTTCACAAAGAATCTTACGAAGATTATTGGATTTATCTCTTTTCCGCTGTTCTATCTGCTTTTGTTGACGCTTTTCTATTGGGTTGGTTGTCTTAAAATTACAAGGCTTAGAGAAGCTTTTCCGGGAGCTGTTTTGACTACAGTTTTATTTGTTACTCTTACTTATTTCTTTGCAATTTATGTTGCTAATGTAGCGCGATACAACGTTTTGTATGGTTCGATTGGCTCTATTATTTTGGTAATGGTTTGGATTAATGTCAACGTTTTTCTTGTATTGATGGGCAATGAACTTAATCTTGCTATTAAGAGAGTGAAGTTGGAAAAATTAGTAAGAGATGAGATGAATTCAGACTTGACAGAATCTTAAATTAAGTAAAAAACGCCTTGATTTCTAAAGACGTCTAACAATAATTAATTTATATATAGATTCTAATTTTCAAAATACTGGATAACACCTGGTTCAGGATCTTTTTTTCTATTTTCATCAATTTCAAAATTCTTAGAATTCTCCAAAAAAGAATTGCTGTACAAAGCATAAGAAGGTTGTTCTGCAAAATCATTCTTCAGCATTTGATGGGCTTCTACAATGGGTTTTTCGTAGAGTTTTCTGAAATTTCCGATGTTGTACTGCGAAAACTTTCCGTAGTGAACAATGAATTTTAATGACAACTCTATCGTGGTATTCAACATTTCGCTCAGTTCCAGAATATTCATATTGAAAGCATTTCTCATATTTCGAAGCATTTTAGAAACTCTTTGATAGGAAGGTTTTTGGTCATATTTATAGAACAAAATCGCATCTCCCTCAATTTCAGAAATATCAAAATACTAATTGTTTACATCAATCAAAATAGAAAGTAGTTGTCTTACAATATATTCGCCGGTATAAAGTTTTGTATTGAACACAAACTCAGTAAATCCACTGAAATCGGGAATCAAAATGATTCCATTTTTAATATTTGTATTCTCCATAATAAGTTGGGTTTAAAAACCTACTACATCCATAGACGCAGCAGGTTTTATTTTACTTTATTGCCATCCGCCTCCAACAGAGCGATAGAGCGTGGTAATGGCGTTTAATCTCTGAGCTTTTAAGGATGCCAAATCAAGTTCTTCCTGTAATTTGTTGGTCTGAGTCAAAATCACTTCAACATAAGTTGCTGAATTATATTTAAATAGCACATCCGCTTTCTGAACGGCTTCAGTAGATTTTCTTACCAAACCTTCTGCAGTTTTCTGTTGTTCTTCCAGTTTTTGAATCTGAACCAAAGCATCAGAAACTTCTCCAACCGCTTTTAAAACCGATTGTTTAAAATTAATTTCAGCCTGCTGAGAAACAATTTTTGATTGTTCGAACTGGGTTTTTCAATTGCTTTCCGTTTAAAATAGGTTGTGCTAAAGTTCCTAACACAGAACCAAAAAGCGAACCCGGAATATTAAACCAATTACTCGCTTTAAAAGCATTCAACCCGCCTTGAGCTGTGATATTGAAAGAAGGATACATATTCGCTTTTGCCACATTGATGGCTGAAACGCTTTTTCTCACATCATATTCTGCACTTTTGATATCGGGTCTGTAGCTCAACAATTCAGACGGAATTCCTGTTGCAACGTTATCAGGCGATTGAACATTGTTCAGACTTGTGCTTCTCTCAATTTTATCGGACATCGAGCCTGTCAAAATACTCAATGCATTTTCCTTAGTTGCAATTGAACTTTCAATAGCCGGAATTGATTTTAAAATCTGGTCTTTCACGATCTCTTGTTGCTGAACTGCTAAAGCTGTCGTCAAACCAACTTCCTGTTGTTTCTCCTAAAACTTCAAAGTGTTATCCGAATAAGTCAGGTTTGATTTTGTAATTTCAAGCTGAGTATCGAGCATTAGTAAATTATAATATCCTTGAACAACAGTCGCTACCAATTGTGTTTTCACGGCTTTCGCGGCTTCCTGAGTTTTGAGATAAACTGCCAAAGCCTGTTCTTTTCTGCCTTTGATTTTGCCCCAAATATCAGCTTCCCAAGAAATATTGATGGAAGTCGTGTAATCCTGCATATAACGGCTTCCCATAAACTGTCCCGCCATCATTCCGTTCATACTGTTGTCGGAAGGTCGGTTCACACTTGCGTTGGCAATCGTTGCGCTCACGGTTGGGATGTTTCCCCATTTACTTTGGTTGTAAGCTAAAGAAGCAAATTCGATTTGTTTCAAAGCGACCTGCAAATCATTATTCTGAGTCATTGCTTTATCAATCAAACTCACCAAAACTGGGTCTTTGAAAAAATCTTTATAACTGATTTTAGCAATATTTTCATTATTATCGGTTGTGATGCTGTCGTTTCTGAAAGCTTCGGGCATTTGGATTTCGGGCTGTTCAAATTTCTGAACTTTACAGGCGATTGCCGTTCCCGAAATTAATACGATATATGCTATATTTTTAATTGAATTCATTTTAAAAAATCATTTGAATTAATATTCCCAATCGGCTTCTGTGATTACTCTTCCGTTGATTTTTTCGTGCAAAGCCTGGAAAACCACAAACAATACCGGAACAACGAAAACCCCTAAAATGGTTCCGAATAACATCCCGGAAATTGCCGCATAACCAATGGAAAGATTCCCCATTGCAGACGGACCAACGACGAAAACTAATGGAATCAAACCTGCAATAAATGCCAAAGAAGTCATCAGAATCGGACGAAAACGTGCTTTTGCACCTTCAACTGCTGCTGCAATTAAACTTTTTTCGGCTCTTCGTCTTTGGATGGCAAACTCTACGATTAGAATTCCGTTTTTGGCTAATAATCCAATCAACATTACCATTGTGATTTGAACATAAATATTGTTGGATAATTCCGCAAAAGTAATTCTCATAAACACTCCTGATAAACCAACCGGAATAGCGATTAATACCGCAAAAGGAAGAATGTAACTTTCATACTGTGCTGATAAAAGGAAGAATACAAACACGATACACAACCCGAAAATCATTACCGATTGCGAGCTGGAATTGGCTTCCACATTGGAAACGCCTTCTACAGAAGCAGCATATTCATTTTCTACGGAAGCATTTCCTTGTTTTACGGTTTCCACCGGAAGTTGTGGAGTCTGTTGTTGGTAAGCCTGCCCCTGATTATCTTTTTTACACCCGACCAAGACCAATAAAGCCACGCCAAGCATAGATGATTTCTGAATAGAGAATCTTTGCATAACAATTTCAATTAAATTTTCGGTGCAAAATTCGTCCAAAAAAAAGCGAAGGAAGATATTCAAAAAACGACTAAATTTGTCAAAAAGACATCTCTAATTTATTTTATTAAACCAAAATTTTTTAGAATAAAAATTTTATCTATAGTTATCTTTAATATAAGTAATAGATAGAATATAACATTAGAAATCAAGGAATAACTTAATGAATTAATATTATTAATTTTGTGAAAAGACATCTTAAAATTAAACTTTAGTATAAATCACTTCCCTTATATTCTAACGGAGATTTCCCAACGTGTTTTTTTAAAAATTTAATGAAAGATGCCTGGTCAGAAAATTTTAATTGTGAAGCGACTTCATTGACATTGGAGTTAGAATTTCGAAGCAACATTCTCGCTTCCACAACTAAAACCTGATGAATAATATCTCTGGGAGATTTATACATCGTTTTATTGATGACTTTTGTTAAATATTTTCGGCTGATAAAAAGCTTATCGGCATAAAACTGGACATTGTGCTGTTCTTTGAAATGTTGCCGTATAAGTGTGAAGAAAATTGTTGTAATGTTATCTTCACGATAGGTTACGGGTTTTGGTCTGTCGGTTTTTTAAAAATAATTATCAATCTCGTAAATGACCAGAGAAAAGTGATGCCAAATCATTTCATTGAAATAATAATTCTCTTTTTCAGTATCGTTTAAAATCTTAAGCTCATCAAGATGGAAATCGAGTCTTCGATATAATTCCTGTTCGTCTCGGATGATATTAATGGGGTCGGATGAAAGGCTTTTCAAAACGTCGTTTGATTTGTAGTTAAAACCTGCTTCCGATATAAAATGATGAGAAAAGAAAATATATTTTGCTTTATAACCATCAGATACTTTCTCAATACATACAGTTTCTGCAATTGGGGAAAAGATAATATCTCCTTTTTCCGCTTCGTAACTGTTATCTTCTAACCTAAAACCATATTTCCTTTTTGAATCAAAAAAATAGCAAAATAATCTGAGCGGAAAGGCTTATTAAGCTCTACCGCGTGATTTGCAGTTTCGATTTCCATAACAACAAATTCCTTGATGCGCAAATCAAATTCTACCTGATTCAACAGTTCCTCAAATGTAAAAAGTGAGATAAAATCTTTTGATTCTGGAGTTGATTTTCGCTGCATTGAGAAGATGTTTAGGCCAAATTAATGAATTAAATTTTCTTGAATTTCAAAACAGAATAGCCTACAATTCCGGAAACCACAGAAGCGAACAGAATACTGATTTTAGCAATTTCCTGACTTTCAATATGATTTGGAAAAGCCAATAACGAAACGAAAATCGACATCGTAAATCCAATTCCCGCTAAGAATCCAACACCAATCATTTGATTCCATTTTGAAAAAGCGGGAAGTTTACTCCATTTTAATTTGACAACAATCCAAGAAAATAAATTAATTCCAATGACTTTCCCTGTAAACAAACCGAAGATGATTCCCAAACTTAGTGGACTGATAAAATGTGCAAAAACCTCCGATTGAAAAGTAATATTAGTATTAGCTAAAGCGAATAATGGCATTATCAGAAAATTAACAGGTGTGTGTAATTTTTCTTCCAGTTTTTCCAAAGGCGACATAATCACGGTTGAAGTGTTTGTCGGAATTGTAAATGCTAGAATAACGCCTGCAATCGTTGCGTGAATCCCAGAATGGTGCATAAAATACCAAAGAAATAATCCCGGAATCAAATACAATAATAGATTTTTAGCGCCGAGTTTATTTAAAATAATCAGAAAAATTGTAATTCCACCACAGATTCCCAAAGAAATCCAATCAATAGAATCTGTGTAAAATAATGCAATCACGATAATCGCTCCCAAATCATCTACAATTGCTAATGCGCTCAAAAATACTTTAAGAGAATTAGGAACGCTTTTTCCAAGCAACGAAATAATTGCCAAAGAAAAAGCAATATCGGTCGCCATCGGAATTGCCCAACCGTTTTTATATTCAGAATTATAATTAAAACTAAAATAAATCAAAGCCGGAATCAACATTCCGCCAAGAGCAGCGAAAATTGGGAGATTCGCTTTTTTGATGTCGGACAATTCACCTTCCAACAATTCTCTCTTGATTTCTAATCCAACCAAAAGAAAGAAAATAGCCATCAATCCGTCATTAATCCAAACAGAAACAGAGTAATTCAAATGAAAGACTTCTGTTCCGATATTGGTGTTCAAAAGATTTTGAAAATCCTGAGCGAGAGATGAATTGGCTATCAATAAAGAAACCAAAACGAAGATGATTAATAAGATTCCAGAACTTTTGTTGGAATGGAAAAATTTATCGAAATATTTTGTTAATATCATTACTGTCTTTTTACTTTAGAAACGCCTTTGATCGCTTTTAGTTGTTTGAAAGTTTCTTCCAATTGGCTTTTATTTCTGACTTCTAGCGCGATGCTTCCTGTGAAAATACCATCGTTAGAAGAGATGCTCATACTTCTCATATCCATATTCATAGAACCACTGATGACTGCCGTGATGTCGTTAATCATACCGATTCTATCAATTCCTTCAATCTCAATTTTGATTCTGTTTTTGAAACTTTCTGCATTCACCCATTTCGCTTGAAGAACACGATAATCGTAATTTGCTCTTAGATTAATGGCGTTTGGACAGCTTTCGCTATGAACTTTTATTCCGTCTGAAATGGTTATGAATCCGAAAATTTTATCTCCTGGAATCACTGTACAACATTTCGCAAAAGTATAATTCAATTTTTCTTCATCTTTTCCAAAGACAATCATATCCAAATTGGAATCGACCTTTTCAACATATTCTTCCTTATTAGAAGTTTTTCTGAAACGGTTGAAGATATTGCTGAGTATGCTTTTTTTATCCGAATATCTTTTAATGTCACCAATGTCAAAAGTTCCGTTTTGGAAACCTAAAAATAAATCCTGAGAAGTTTTCAGATTAAGGAATTTCTGTAATCCATTGATTTCATCATCATTGAAATTCAATTTTGCGTGGCGCATTTTTCTCTGGAGAATTTCCTTTCCTTCTGCTGTATTTTGATTTTTTTCAGAATTAAGGATATTCTTAATTTTAGATTTCGCTTTGGAAGTCACTACAAAATCCAACCAATCTGGTTTTGGTTTTTGATTCTGAGAAGAAAGGATGTCAATCTGGTCACCGTTTTGAAGAACATAACTGATTGGAACCAGTTTTCCGTTGATTTTTGCGCCAAGACATTTTGTTCCCAAATCCGAGTGAACCGAAAAAGCGAAATCCAAAGCTGTTGCTCCGGTTGGTAAAATTTTGATTTCTCCTTTTGGTGTGAAAACGAAAACTTCTTTGGAATAGAGATTTAATTTAATATTATCAAGAAGCTCAGACGTAGAAAGGTTTTGCTGTTGTTCTAAAACATCTCTGATTTCAGAAACCCAATTTTCAAATCTTTGGTCATCAGTGTTTTTGCGATAACCTTCTTTGTATTTGTAATGTGCAGCAACTCCTTTTTCTGCAATCTCGTTCATTCTTTCGGAACGGATTTGGACTTCAATCCATTTTTTATCAGGTCCCATTACAGTCAAGTGGAGACTCTCGTAACCGGTTGACCTAGGTTGCGAAATCCAGTCACGCATTCGGGAAGGATTACTTTGGTAAAGGTCGGTTACGATGGAATAGATTTTCCACGCCAAAAATTTTTCATTTCTCGGGTCGGATTTATAAATGATTCTAATCGCGTAATTATCATAAACTTCTTCAAAAGTCACATTCTGCTTCTGCATTTTTCGATAAATCGAACTTATGGCTTTTGCGCGTCCTTTGATGGTGAAGTTGAGATTTTCTTCTTTCAGCTGTTCGGAAACTTCTTTGGTGAATTCTTCTACATATTTTTCACGAACTTCTTTTGCGGTTTCTAATTTTGCCTGAATCTCGTTGTAAACATCAGGATTATTATATTTTAAAGATAAATCTTCAAGTTCCGATTTGATAGAGTAAAGCCCGAATCTGTGAGCTAACGGTGCGTAAATATAAGCTGTTTCCGCCGCGATTTTTTTCTGCTTTACAGGATGCATACTTTCCAAAGTTCTCATATTATGCAGTCGGTCTGCAATTTTGATGAGAATCACCCGGAAGTCTTCGGAAAGCGTCAGTAGAAGTTTTCTGTAATTTTCTGACTGAACAGAGATGTTCTGCTGATTCATCACAGAGATTTTCGTCAATCCGCTTACGATATCTGCAATGGTTTTTCCGAAGATTTTATTAAGGTCTTCGTAAGTGTATTCAGAATCTTCTATCACATCGTGGAGCAGGGCGCAGGCAATACTGGTTGCACCCAAGCCAATCTCATTAGCAACGATTTTTGCAACTTCTATCGGATGATAGATGTAAGGTTCGCCGGTTTTTCTTCGCTGGTCTTTGTGAGCATCCAAAGCAATATCAAAAGCTTTTCGGATAAGCTTGTTTTGCTCCTCGTCCAACGTTCGGTAAGTATTGGATATGAGGTCTTTATATCGTGCAAGGATTTCCTTGTTTTCTTTCTCTAAATCGTAAATCATCTAAATCGTGTAAATGAGTAACGAATATACTAAAAAATACAAAAAAAGTCAAGTGAAACCTTACGGTTTTGAGTATTGTATAATGGATTTAAATAAAAGTAATAAAAATGATTTATTTAATTAATTGTGTTTTTAAAACAGGGGTGGTTTGGATTTATTTCGTATGAAAATTATAATTACCCCTATTAATTTTATATATTAGTGTTTTAAAAACATAAAATATAACTATGGAAGAAGGTTTTTTAAATGGTTATCCTGCGATAAATGATATTTATGATGAGATGATGTCCAATAATGTAGTGAGAAATCATTATCGGGATTTTGTGACCGGTTTTTCTAAGTTTGATGTTTCTGAGATGGACCAGAAAAATGACCTTGCGAAGAAACTTTTTATGACGCAGGGGATTACTTTCACGGTTTATAATGATGGTGAGGGAATCGAAAAGATTTTTCCTTTTGATGTGGTTCCAAGGATTATCCAATCATCAGAATGGGAATTTATACAGAAAGGAATTAAACAAAGACTGAAGGCTCTCAATATTTTTCTTAAGGATGTTTATCATCAGCAATTCATTATAAAAGATGAGGTTTTGCCGTCGTCTTTGGTTTATACTTGTCCCAATTATCTTAGAGAAATGATAAATGTTGATGTACCGTTTGATATCTATACACACATCAGCGGAATCGACCTTATCCGAGATTATGACGGGAGTTATTATGTTTTAGAAGATAATCTCAGAACGCCTTCTGGAGTAAGTTATATGCTGGAAAATCGAAAAATGAGCTATCGGCTTTTTCCTAATATTTTGCCTAATATCAAGGTTAAACAAGTTAATATCTATCCTGATTTATTAATAAAAAATCTATTGTCATTTGGTCGTCAAATCAGTGCAAAACCAAATGTGGTTTTATTGACACCGGGGATTTTCAATTCCGCTTATTTTGAACATACAACTTTAGCTCGATTAATGGGAATCGAATTGGTGGAAGGTCGTGATTTGGTGGTTCAAAATCATCAGGTTTATATGAAAACTACGAAAGGTCTCAAAAAAGTAGATGTCATTTACAGAAGAGTGGATGATGAGTTCATTGACCCTTTGGTTTTCCGTCAAGACAGTGTTTTGGGTGTTCCTGGTTTGTATCACGCTTACAGAAAAGGAAATGTTATTATCGTGAATGCAATGGGAAATGGTGTTGCCGATGATAAAGCGATTTATTCTTACGTTCCCGATATGATTCGGTATTATTTGGGCGAAGAGCCGATTCTGAAAAGCGTTCCGACTTACCGAATGGAAAATATGGACGAACGGAAATACACCATAGAAAATATGCACAAAATGGTTGTTAAAAAAACCAATGAAAGTGGCGGTTACGGAATGCTAATCGGAGACAAAGCCACTGACGAAGAAATCGCTGAATTTACAAAACAAATCAATCTGAATCCAAGAAGTTACATTGCACAACCAATCATTAAACTTTCTACTGCACCTTGTTATATTAATGGAGTTTTACAACCGAGAAGAGTTGACTTAAGACCTTTTGCATTATACGGTCCGGATGGAATTGATATTGTTCCAGGCGGATTAACGAGAGTTGCGCTGAAAGAAGGCTCAATCGTTGTGAATTCCTCTCAAGGTGGAGGTTCCAAAGATACTTGGGTCGTAGATTAATTCAACTTTTATCATTAATCATTAATCATTAACAATTAACCATTAAAAAATAATGCTAAGTAGAGTTGCAGAAAATATATTTTGGATGAGCCGTTATATGGAACGGACCAATTTTCAGCTCAAAGTTTTTCATACGAGATATATTGCTTATCAGGATGGCGCTTCTGTAGAAAGTTGGGAGAATTTTTGCGAAGAAAATCAAATCGAAATAGATAATGATGATTACAGTTTTGGAAATCTCATTTCGAAAGCGCTTTTTGATATCAATAATGATTTGTCCATTGCCAGTAATATTTTCCGGGCGAGAGAAAATGCCAGAAGTGCGCAGGACCACATCAACAAAGATGTTTGGCAGTGCCTTAACGATTTTCATCATCAAATGAAAGACCATTTTTTGTTCAGTCAGTCCAGATATGGTGACCCAATCAGCGTTTTTGATGTTTTGGTAAAACAATCGATGGTTTATTATGGCGTTATCGATAATTATGTAGCGAGAGACGAAGGTTATTGTTTTTTGGAGCTTGGGAAATATATAGAACGAATCCTGAATAGCATTAATCTAATCAGAAAACAATGGATTCTTTACGGAGAAGACCTTTTGGATAACGATTACTCCAACTGGCGGTATTTTCTAAGTTCGGTAAGTGGTTATGATTTTTATCTTCGAAATAATCTTGGGACGATGGAAAAAGAACGGATTTTTTATCAGATGATTTATGAACCACTTTTCCCGAATTCAATCACTTATTCTCTTAATGAATTAGACAAATTTGCAAAACAGCTCAATTCCGGAGAACAAGGTGAAAGTGATGAAACAGTCGGTTTTTTTATAGGAAAATGTATTGCGAATGTCCAATTCACAAGGCATCCGAGAACACGCGAGGAAAAGATGCTTTTTCTTGCCAGAATAGAAAGTGATATTTACGAAATTTCAAATATTTTTAACCACCAGTTTTTTGGTTTGGTTGTTTGAGGAAATGTTTCATTGTAAAATCGCAAAATCGTCAATTTGTCACATCAACACATCAACAAATTAGCAAATTAACGAATCAACAAATCAACTTTATAAATGCCAGTTTTCAACATTTTACATATTACGAGATACGAATATTCTTCTGCGGTTACAGACAGCGCAAACCAAATTATTTTGTCACCATTGACTAATGATTTTCAAGAAGTTATTGAACAAAGGATTTCTTTGTTTCCATATTCTAATATCGATTATTACTACGATTATTTTACCAACAAAATTGGTGTTTTTACGATTGTGGAACCGCATTATTTTTTGGAAATCAAAGCCGAATTGGTTGTAGAAACTTTTCCGATAGAATTGCCAATTATCAATCTTAATGTTGATGAACAATGGCAAATCGTGAAGGAACAATCCACGCATTTCCCTTACATCGATTTTGTAAGACAGGAAAATATTAAGAATAAAGAAGAGATTTTGTCAATCATAAAATCTGTCGCTACTTCAGATTTGTCTGTCATGGAAACGACGACAGCTTTGTCAACTTATATTTATGAAAATTTCACTTACAGACAAGGAATCACGGATTATGAAACGGAAATAGATGAAATCTGGGAGCTTAAAGCAGGTGTTTGTCAGGATTTTGCGCATTTGCTTTTGGGAATGTTGAGAATGTTGGGCGTTCCTTCGAGATATGTCAGCGGATACATCAGTCCTAGCAATCACGAACTGAGAGGCGAAGGTGCAACACATGCTTGGATCGAGGTTTTTATCCCAGGTTACGGCTGGCTAGGAAACGACCCGACGAATAATTGCTGGGTAAGCGACCGACATATCAAGATTGCAGTGGGAAGAGATTTCAAAGATTGTACGCCCGTGAAAGGAACTTACAAAGGAACATCCAGTCACAAATTGGGCGTTTCTGTAATTATCACGACTGATAAAACTAAAAATCTGACCGAAGTTCCTAAAGTTCCAATGTACATCCGAGAAAATAATCCGTCGATTGAAGAGATTTTACCACAAAGTAATTCTTACCGAAAGTTTTTGGAAATGCAACAGCAACAACAGCAACAACAATAGTTTGTATATTTGGAATCGATTGTTCTGTATGGATTTTTTGAAGAAATTATATAAAATACTGATTCCGTTTTACATCTTGTTTTTGCTTTATCTGATGTTTTTCGGATTTGGGAGAAGTCAGTATGATATTAATATTGTAAGGCTGATTCCCATGTTTTCAACATTTGGTTTTATGAAACAAACGATTCTTTGGGAAACGATTATCATTAATATTTTCGGGAATGTTCTAATGTTCGTTCCTTTTGGATTTTTAGGAATTGTGTTCCCAAAGTTCAACCAATTTTGGATTCTAATTTTGGACTTTCTTTTCGCAATTATTTTGATAGAAGGTCTTCAGTATTTCACAAGATTAGGCGTTTTTGATATTGATGATGTGATTCTGAATACGGTCGGCGTTGCAATTGGATTTTATGTTTATAAACAGCTTTTTGTAGGAAAGGAAAAAGTTTAATCGCAAAGGTTTTAATAAGTATTAAGTTTCCAAAGTATCAATGAATTGATATTTTATGAAGCTTTGAATTTAAGTTTTAGCTTCAAATCAACTTGTTGATTCTTTGCCTTCTCAAATAATCTACCTTAAAAAAACTTTGCGATAAAGAAACAGAAAACTTATTGATAAACATTTTTAGTATGAACTTCCATCCATCTTGCTGGGTCTTTGATATTATCCCAACCAAATTTTTTATAAAGTTCGTGCGCATCAGCAGTTAGCAAAATCCATCTTCTCAAACCTTGTAATTCGGGATGGTTCATAATATTTTCCATTAATAATTTTGACAAACCAAGCCCACGAAATTCATCCAAAATAAATACATCTCCCAAATAAGCAATCGTCGTAAAATCTGTAATCACTTTTGCAAAGCCAACTTGCTTATCTTGATAAAACACACCGAAACAAAAAGAATTAGCTATAGATTTTTCAACAATTTCTTTTGGAACTCCTTTTGCCCAATAAGATTCTTCAGATAAATATTGATGAATGGTTTCTATGTCCATTTTGGATTTATCTGTAGAAATGTAGAAGTCTTTTTTATCGTACATTTTTCTATGAGTTATTTAAAGCTTTCATTTCAAAATAACAATTTTCACAAACCATTTTTATGTTTGCAAATTTTTCCGATTCTTCATTCCAACCATTGTATTTGACTCTTATTTTTTCACAGTCATCACACCAAGCTTCGAAATATTCTTCGTCTTCCAAATCCATATCTGGAGTAGCTTCAAAAGATTCGATAAATCCTCTTTTTGTTTCAGGATCCAAATGTTGACAAACAAAAGCAGGTCTCCTATATCCGTGATTTCCACATTCTAGTTTTTTCTGCTTCATTTTTTTCACTTCTGAATTTCCATCAGCGTAAACTTGTTCAGGAATTAAAACATAATATTCTAAGTTTTCAAGGTTGATTTTGTAAGTCCCAATGCCTTTTAAAATTTCAAAAGAAATAGCAAGGAACTCCCATCCGTCATATTCATCACTTGGAAATGTTCCGTTTGTTAGTTTTTCATAATTATTTTCTTCTCCGAATTTTTTTATTTTTAAAGTCTCAATTTTATTTTTCTCGGACAAATAATTATTGAACCAGCTCCACATCCAGGTTTTTGATGTCAGTGAAAATGTTCCGATTGGAATGTATTTGAAAAAGACTTCATCATTATCATCATTGTAAAGTCTTAAAATTTCTACATCAGCATCATAAAACCAATGGGCGAAATCATCAAGCTTAAATTCTGCCTTAAAATCATTTTGAATTGGAATTAATTTGTTTAATTCAGATTCTGAAAATTCCTTGTAATCTATCATTTTCAAAGATTATGAATTCAATTCCTTAGCTCTGTTTTCAGCATCCAAAATTCCTTTTTTTAGAATTGATTTCAATTCGTTTTCTTCGAAGGTTTTCAGCGCCGCTTCCGTTGTTCCACCCTTTGAAGCTACGTCTTTTATCAATTCTTCCAGAGATTTATCAGAATTATTAATGAGATGATAAGCGCCTAACATTGTTTGTTTTACGAATAATTTAGATAGATTTTCATCAATTCCCATTTCGGTTCCTGCTTTTATCATGGCGTCGATGATATAATAGAAATAAGCAGGTCCGCTCCCTGATAGCGCGGTTACGCCGTTCAAAAGACTTTCGTCTTCTAAATAAACAGAACGTCCTGTCGAATTCAACAAACGCTCAACGTTCATCAATTCTGAAAAAGAAATTCCTTCTGCTGCGGTATAACCTGTAATTCCCATTCCGAGAAGAGTAGGAGAGTTCGGCATTGCTCTTACAACAGATTTGTGGTTCAGAAGTTTTTGAATTTTTTCAATCGAGATTCCTGCCATTATCGACAAAACCATAGATTTTTCCGAAATACTGAAAGGTAAATTTTCCGCTACAAAACCAAAATCCTGAGGTTTCACAGCAATGATAATAAGGTCTGCTTCCAAATTTTGAATTTCATCAAAAGACGAGATTTCTGATTCTGGAAATAGTGTTCTTATTTTATCTTTTTTGTTTTCGTTTCGTGTGATGAGGTGTAGATTTTGCGGTTTTATCAATTCATATTTCAAAAAAGATTTTGAAAATGACAAACCCATATTTCCCGCTCCTAAAACTGCAATTTTCATTGTTGCTTTTATTAATTATTTAACAATTATTCCCATCAGCATCACAAGAATCACCTTCGCTTACAATATTGATTTTTGAATTGTTTTCTAAAAATTCAGATAAGCTTTTCTCCAAAACTTCCGAAAATAAATGCGTAGGTTGAGCTCCCGAAATCGCATATTTTCTATTGAAAACAAAAAATGGAACGCTATTGATTCCAAGCGAAGCTGCTTCTTCGATATCATTATTTACCAATTCTGTTAATTCCGGAGATTGAACTGCAGTTTCGATTTCTTCTTTTGTAAAACCTAATTTTCCTCCGATTTCTGATAGAACTTCAACATCATCAATGTTCTTTCCAAGAATGAAATAAGCTTCAAACAGAAGTTCTTCCATTTCGTTGGCTTTGCCTTTTTCCTTGGCGAATTGAACCAAGATTTGACTTTTAAAAGAATTAGAAACTTTCACTTGATCAAAATTGAACTCAATTCCTGAATTTTTTCCTATTTGGATGAGGTTTTCGTGCATTTTTATGGTCTCTTGCAAAGAATGTCCTTTGATATCAGAAAGATATTCATAATGATTTCTGCTAAGGTCGGTTTTCATTTTCGGGTCTAGCTGGAAAGAATGCCAATTGACTTCAATCTTATCACTTTGAGCAAAATTCTGAAGTGCTTTTTCAAAATTTTTCTTTCCAATGAAACAAAACGGGCAACGTGTGTCGCTCCAAATATCTACTTTCATTTTTTTTTGATTTTAAATGATATTAACTTCCCGTTCCAGTTCAATCCCGAATTTTTCTTTGACGGATTTGATTATTTCTGTTGAAAAATCGAAGATTTCTTTTCCAGTTGCATCTCCTGTAGCATTGATTATTACTAATGCCTGCAATTTATGTGAAGCAACATTTTCGATTTGTTTCCCTTTCCATCCGGCTTGTTCTATCAGCCAGCCTGCAGGAACTTTTACAAAGTCTCCATTCGGATAACCAGGTATTTTTTCAAATTTTTTCTTTAGAGTTTCAAACTGTGAAAGTGGAATGGTTGGATTCTTAAAAAAACTTCCGGCGTTTCCTATTACTTTTGGGTCGGGTAATTTGCTTTGTCTGATGTTGATTACAGCTTTCGAAACATCTTGAATAGTAGGTTTTTTAATTCCAAGGTTTTCTAATTCTGATTTGATTGCGCCATATTCCACATCAATTTTATGGTCTTTTGTAGTTAAACGGAAAGTCACTTCGAGAATCACATATTTCCCTTTGCCTTCTTGCTTAAAAATCGAATCTCTATAGCCAAATCTGCATTTCTCAAGATTGAACACTTCAATTTCCAATGTTTCAAGATTCAGAACTTTGCAAGATTCAAAAACATCTTTTATTTCTGTTCCGTAAGCACCGATATTCTGCATTGGAGAAGTGCCAACGTTCCCAGGAATCAAAGACAGATTTTCTAATCCGCCATAATTTTTATCCAAACAATACATCACAAACTGATGCCAGTTTTCGCCAGCTTTTGCTGTGACTAAAACCTCATTTTCATTAATAATTTCTTCCGAAATTCCTTTTAGATTCAACTGGATCGCCAATCCTTCAAAATCCTTGGTCAAAAGAATATTGCTTCCGCCACCAATGAATAAGAGTGGGAGAGAATGAGCGTTTGAGAATTTGAGGGTTTCTATTAATTCTTCGACAGAATTAACTTGTGAAAAATATCTTGCTGAAGCTTCAACTCCGAAAGTGTTAAATGGTTTTAAGGAAACGTTTTCTTGAATCATTATTTATATTGAGAAAGCAGATTATTAAGATTAGTTTTAAGCTTTTCTAATTGTTTGTAGTTTTGATCTTCTTCGGCAACGTTATAGAATTCGTATTCTTTTTCTGGCGTTTTAATTGTGAAGATTTCATCCGGACCATCATAATGTCCGCGCCTTTCTCCGCTTTTTGTTTTTTCCAGAGAGGAAATATTAATTCCAGAAACTAGTTTTTCCCAATCTTTGGAATTCAATTTTTTGTTGAAATTAGGATAATCTGTCATTCTTCCACCTGCAGAAGAAGTTTTTAAAGAATCTTTGGTCGCAGTTATAGATGTGAATCCGCCTCGTCCATACGTGTTTCTTAATGTTATAGATTCGATTGTTGAATTTTGAGCGACAGTTTTACAACTGATTAAAAGCATTGCAAAAGCCGATGCAAGTAATCCTATTTTTAATATTTTCATCATTGTAGATTTTATGATTGGTGTAAATTTAATGATAAAACCACATAGAAATCTTAATTTTAATAGAATTTTCTATGTGGTTTTTTAGAATGAATTTAGAAATGATTTAGTCCAAACCAAATTCTATTCTATATTTTTCGATCGCATCTCTCAGAAGTTCAACACTTCTTCTAAGGTCTTCTTGTTTCAAAACATAAGCGATTCTTACTTGTTTTTTGCCTAACTCAGGATTGCTGTAAAAACCTCCCATTGGCGCAACCATCACAGTTTCATTATTATTAGAATAACTTTCCAAAAGCCATTGCGCAAATTTATCAGAATCATCCACAGGAAGCTCAACGCCACAATAGAACGCACCTTTTGGTTTTGGACAAATCACACCCGGAATTTCGTTTAATAATTCTACCAATAGATTTCTTCTGTTCGTATATTCTTCTCTTACTTTTGCGATATATTCTGCATCGTTTTTGTGAGCTGCAGTTGCGGCAATTTGTCCCAAAAGAACTGGGCTTAATCTTGCCTGAGCAAAAAGAATCGCTGCATCGTGGATTTTCTTTGAACGTGTAATCAAACATCCGATTCTCGCGCCACACATCGAATATCTCTTAGATTCTGAATCGATAACGATAACATTGTCTGCGACTTCTGGAAACTCAAACATAGAGATTTGCTGTTCTCCATCGTAAACATATTCTCTGTAAACTTCGTCAGAAATTATAACAATGTCGTGTTTTTTAGCAATCTCAGCCAGTTTTTGTAGTTCTTCTCTTGAATAAAGATAACCTGTTGGATTTCCGGGATTACAAACGACGATTGCTCTGGTTTTATCAGTTATTTTTTTCTCAAATTCCTCAATAGAAGGTAAGGCAAAACCTGTGTCAATCGTTGATGGAACTGCGACTATATTGATGTTAAAAGTTCCAGCAAATCCATTATAATTAGCGTAATAAGGTTCCGGAATAATGATTTCGTCGCCGTCATCACAAAGCGTAGAAATGGCAAAATTCAAAGCTTCCGAACCGCCGTTTGTTACGATGAAATTATCAGGTGTTAAATCTGTAAATCCAAGAGAATGATAATATTCTGTCAAAGCTTTTCTGTACTCGATATTACCTTCTGATAAAGCATATTCCAAAACTTTGAGGTCGATGTTTTTTACAGCATTCAAAGCGGTTTCGGGAGTTTCGATGTCTGGTTGACCAATGTTCAAGTGATAAACTTTGATTCCTTTTTGTTTTGCTTGAATAGCATAAGGAACTAATTTTCTAACTGGAGATGCGGGCATATGCTGCGCTCTTTGCGATATTTTCGGCATTATTATTTGACTTTGGGATACAAAAATAAGCTTTAAATTTTCAATAAAAAAATTACTATTTTTGATTTAAAATAAATCCTCAAATGCAGATTTTTGTTGATACCATAGAAGAATATATTTCTCAAATTCCGGAAGAGAGAAGAGAACCATTTAGAAAGTTATTGGAAACCGTTGATAGTAATCTCCCAAAAGGTTTTGTACAAAATATGCAATACGGAATGGTCACTTGGTGCGTGCCTTTGGAAACTTATCCTGCAGGTTATCATTGCGCGAAAAACACACCGCTTCCTTTTATTAGTGTTGCTTCTCAGAAGAATTTTGTGGCATTTTACCATATGGGGATTTATGCTGAACCAAAAATTCTGGACTGGTTTGTAGAAGAGTTCCCGAAACATTCCAAAAAGAAATTGGATATGGGAAAATCTTGTATCCGATTCAAAAAAGTGGAGGATATTCCTTATGAATTGATGGGCGAACTTTGTACGAAGATTACTGTGGATGAATGGATTGCAATTTATGAGAAGAATTATAAAAAGTAATCCGGTTTATCTTATTTTTGCGCTGTTTTTTTTAACAAGTTGCAAAACTTATAATACTTCGATTTTGGAAAATGGTGATTTACTTTTCGTTCCTGCTGTAGAATCTGGACTGTCCGGAGCGATTAATAATGTGACGCAGACAGAGAAAAAAACTTCTTATGACCATATTGGGATTGTGAAAAAAGAGGAACATCATCTTTATGTTCTTCACGCTTCGCCAAAAGGAGGTTCTCAGAAACAAAAACTTAATTCTTTTCTAAAAGAACAAACCAAATCCGGACAAAAAATTGATGTTTATCGTTTAAAATCAGAATATCAATCTTCCATTCCAAATTCTGTTTCCAAGGCAGAAACCTTGGTTGGAAAACCATATAATTTCAATTATATTTTAGATGAACAATCATATTATTGTTCAGATTTTGTTGAAAGAGCTTTTCGGGAGAATCAGATTTTCACATTAGAGCCAATGACTTTTGTTGACCCAAAAACTGGAAAAACCAATGCGTTCTGGGAGAAATTTTATCAAGACAAAAACCTGAAAGTTCCTGAAGATGAACCTGGTTGTAACCCTAATGGATTGGCAGCTTCGGAGAAATTATTCAAAGTAGGTGAAATAGAGTAGTTTTTCTTTTGTTTTGAGTTTTCTTTCAATCTTAAATAAAGTCAAACTTCATAATTCAATGTTAACAAATAATGAATTTGTGTAAATTTAATTCATACTTATTTGGTGGGAATTGAATAATTTCTATATTTGCATTGTAATTATAAAACAATGAAACAGATTTTCTCACAGATGGCAATGATGTGTAATACGAACTGAAGAGTGCGGTGAGAAGGCTATGATATTAAGCTTCATCTTACCGATGAGGCTTTTTTTATACTTAAAAATACCTGTAAAAATCCAAATAAAATATGACTATGATTTACAAACAAGAAACTACCGGTAACAATTTTCTTCCGAAAACTACGAGAGAAATAATCCTTGAAATAGAACTGAATGGGAAAATCAGATTCGATATCTTACTTTATACGATTTACAATCATTATAATGTAAGTTACAAAATTGTGAATGCCAATATCGAATATCTGAATGGGAGCAATTTCGGAAACGTAAAACTGCTACTGAATATCACGCAAGACCAAATCAATAAGATAGAAAAATATCTTGGGGGAATATAGATTACTAAGCAGTAGAATAGATGTTCTACAAAAAAAGGAAGCTTCTTAAGAGCTTCCTTTTTTATTTGTAACCGAGATTTACTAAGAATCAATTCTTCTGATATCAGCGCCAATAGCTCTCAATCTTTCGTCGATGTTTTCGTAACCACGATCGATTTGTTCAATGTTTTGAATGACAGATTTTCCTTCTGCAGAAAGTGCTGCGATTAGAAGTGCATTTCCAGCTCTGATGTCTGGTGAAACCATTGTTGTTCCTCTCAAAGGCGTTTCTTGATTCATTCCGATAACTGTTGCTCTGTGTGGATCACAAAGAATAATTTGTGCACCCATATCAATTAATTTATCAACGAAGAATAATCTGCTTTCGAACATCTTCTGATGAATTAAAACAGAACCTTTTGCTTGAGTTGCTACAACTAATATAATTGATAACAAATCTGGCGTAAATCCTGGCCAAGGTGCATCTGAAACTGTCAGGATAGAACCATCAATGAATTTCTGAACTTTATAATTTTCCTGAGAAGGGATATAGATATCATCACCTCTCTGCTCTAATTCAATTCCTAATTTTCTGAAAGTATTTGGAATAACACCAAGCTGATTCCAGTTAACGTTTTTGATGGTGATTTCAGATTTTGTCATTGCTGCCAATCCAATCCAAGAACCAATTTCTACCATATCAGGAAGCATTGTATGCTCTGTTCCGTGTAATTTGTCAACACCTTCGATTGATAATAAATTAGAACCAATTCCTGTAATGTTAGCGCCCATTCTGTTCAGCATTTTACATAATTGCTGTAGGTAAGGTTCGCACGCTGCATTGTAGATTCGTGTTTTTCCTTTTGCCAAAACGGCAGCCATTACGATGTTTGCCGTTCCTGTTACAGAAGCTTCTTCTAATAGAATGAATTTTCCATTCAGTTCTTTTGCGGTTAAAGAGTAGAATGCTTCTTCCTCGTCATAAGAAAACTCTGCGCCTAGTTCAACAAAGCCTTGGAAATGCGTATCCAATCGTCTTCTTCCGATTTTATCTCCACCTGGCGTTGGTAAATAAGCTTCACCAAATCTCGCTAACATTGGACCCAAAATCATTACAGAACCTCTCAGTTTTGCACCGTCTTTTTTGAATTCCTTAGATTTAATATAATCGAAGTTAACTTCGTCTGCTTTAAAGGTATAATCGCCTTTTCCGTTTTTGGTAACCTTAACATTGAAATCCTGAAGAATCTCAATTAGCTTATTAACATCCTTGATGTCAGGGATATTGGTAATTCTTACCTCTTCTTCGGTCAACAAAACAGCACAAAGAATCTGCAAAGCTTCATTCTTAGCACCTTGTGGCGTAATCTCACCACTTAATCTTTTTCCTCCTCTTATTTCGAAAGCTCCACTCATTATCTTCTTTTATTTTTATGGTTTTGGAAGTTGTTTTTTCTATTGTTATTTTGGTTTCTATTATTGTTATTTTGATTCCTATTGTTGTTATTTCTATTATTGGCATAATAGATTTTGCTTTTATCAAGAGAGTCAATTCCTGTAAGATCCAAACGATTATCAGAAAGTTCTTTCAAATGGCGGAAAATAACATCATCCTGAACATGTTCTTTATTATAAACATTGTAGGACTTTTTCATATTGTTAGCAATCACTTGGATTAAGGCTTCTTTTTCTTTACCTTCTTCCAGAGCAATAGCTTTTTCAATCAATTGTAGGATGCTTTTTCCATAGAATTTATAGGCATTGTCCAAAGACGGATAATCCATTTTTCTAGGTTTTGTGATCAGATCTTCTGCTGTAAGAATTGGATATGGAGAATCTACATCCAGCTCATGATTAGCTAAAATAAAAAGATGATCCCAAAGTTTGTGTTTGTAATTTTCTTCATCGCGCAGATGTGGATTTCTTTGTCCCATAAACTCGATGATTCCAACTGCCATTTCATTGCGTTCTTCCTTAGATTCAAGGGTTTTGCAATGCTCTACCAGCTGTTGTATATTGCGCCCATATTCGGGCATTAGTAATTGCGGTCTTTCGGTATTATAATCCATAATGTTGCAAATATAAAACATTTCGAGTTCAAACTTTAAAATTCAAAATCTAGGGATTGTTTTTTCTTTAATTTGTATTGTCAGGCTGAGGCTTTCGAAGCCTTTTTTGTATTAAATTTATTTTTCAATAAATTTTTTCCTCTGTGCAGCATTCGGAAGAAAACATTGGTTCTCAGCCAATTTCTTTCGATTTCGAGAAACTAAATTATAAAACTGATTTCCAACAAAATCTGGAAGAATTTTTCCAACCGAAGCCAAAGAATAGATTCCGCCAACTTCTGTAGCGATTTTCAAAATAGCTTGATATTTAGATAAATAAAAATTCTCAGGTTTCCAAAGATAAAGCGTGTCAAAAACTTCATTCGGGAGATTTCTATCATTCAAAAATTTCTGCCCAAATTCAGATTGAAGAGAAGAAAACAAAAACTTATCCTTTTTATCTCGCTCCAAAATCCACTGCACCCAATGATTACAAAATCCACATTCGCCATCATAAAAAACAATGAATTTATCTTTAAGGTTTACTGAGATTTCTGTTGTCATAATGTATTCGAAGTGTCTATTTCTTTTTGAACCTTTCTGAAATAGTCAGCCAATTGTTTTCTTTGTTCATCGGTCAGTTTCGCATCCTGATGTCCCAGTATATAGCTTTCTAAAGGCATTTTCTTTTGCTCCACATATTCCGTCGCTTCCTCCAGTTTATGAGCCTGTCTTTTCGGTTCGTAAGTTGCAAATGTAGAAAAATTAAGTTCTTTTCTACCCTCATCAATATGATTTTTCAACAACCAAGCAACAGGCTGAATATTACTGTAAAACGGATATTCAGTTTCATTGGAATGACAATCATAACAAGAATTTTTGATTATGTTCGCAATTGGTTCAGGTGTGTTTTTGATTTTCAGAAAGTCCATTCCGTCGTTAGTCGCAGGATTTGTTTTATCAATCGGAAAAAATTGGATGATGATGAATGCAACAAGCAGCACAATTAATATTTTTTTCATAGTTCAGATTTTGAATTGATAATTACAAAAAGCTTTCCAAATTTCATAAATGTTTTTTAGGAGCTTTATCCTGCTATTCGCTATATCTTTTCTGTCACTGCGAACGAACTGAAGCAATCCGTAGAAATTTTCACCGCAACGAAACAAAAGGATGCCGCTACTATCAGGGCTAGTGAGCAATTCAATGTTTAAATTAGTTCCCCTGTCAACAATCAACCAACAACTCTCAATCAAAAAACGTATCTTTGCAAAAAATTTGGGCTCTTAAAGTAAGAGTAACCCATTAATAATCTTATTATTAAACAATTTTATGTCAAACATTGTCGCTATCGTTGGACGTCCCAACGTAGGAAAATCCACATTATTTAACCGATTATTAGAAAGAAGAGAAGCTATTGTAGATTCTACAGCTGGTGTAACGCGTGACCGTCATTACGGGAAGTCCGATTGGAACGGTGTAGATTTCACGGTAATCGATACAGGAGGTTATGATGTAGGAACAGAGGATATCTTCGAAGAAGAGATTCGTAAGCAAGTTCAATTAGCAATAGATGAGGCTACTTCTATCATTTTTATGGTGAATGTGGAAGAAGGTCTTACAGATACAGATCACGAGATTTATAACCTTTTAAGAAAAGCTAACAAACCACTTTATTTGGTGGTAAACAAAGTAGATTCTGCAAAGGAAGAACTTCCTGCGACAGAGTTTTATCAATTAGGTATTGAAAAATATTATACATTATCTTCTGCAACTGGTTCGGGAACTGGAGATTTGTTGGATGATGTTGTGAACGATTTCCCGACAACAGATTACAAAGATCCATTCGAAGGTTTACCAAAAATCACAATTGCAGGTCGTCCCAATGTTGGAAAATCAACTTTGACTAATGCGCTTCTTGATGTTGAAAGAAACATCGTGACAGATATTGCAGGAACAACGAGAGATAGTATTCAGACTTTATATAACAAGTTCGGACACGAGTTTGTTTTGGTGGATACTGCAGGGATGCGTAAGAAAAATAAGGTTTCAGAAGATTTGGAATTTTATTCGGTGATGCGTTCCATTCGTTCTATCGAGTTTTCTGATGTTGTGATTATTATGGTTGATGCAACTTTAGGTTGGGAATCTCAGGATATGAACATTTTTGGTCTTGCTCAGAAGAACAGAAAAGGAATCGTGATTGTGGTGAACAAATGGGATTTGGTTGAAAAAGATACCAACACAACACGTGATTTCGAAGCAGCTATCAAGAGCAAAATCGGACAGTTTACAGATATTCCAATCTTGTTCGTTTCTGCTTTGACTAAACAAAGAATCCTGAAAGCTGTTGAGGTTGCAATGGAAGTTTATAATGACAGAGCTAAAAAAATCAAAACGTCTAAACTGAATGAAGTAATGCTTCCTGTTTTCGAAGCGTTACCACCGCCAGCAATCAAAGGGAAATATGTGAAAATCAAATATTGTGTGCAGCTACCAACGCCATCGCCGCAATTCGTATTTTTCTGTAATCTTCCGCAATATGTGAAAGAGCCATACAAGCGTTTTACGGAAAATCAATTGAGAAAACACTTTGGATTCACAGGTGTTCCAATCGAAGTTTATTTCAGACAAAAATAATTTCCAACCCTTTCAGAGCTTAGGTTCTGAAAGGGTTTTTTATTAATTTTAATTATTCATATATAAAAATCACAATAACTAATGCTTACAATATTATCAGATAATTTCTCTCTTGTCAATTCTTGGATTAATGATTTAAGAAATGTTGAAGTACAGCAAGACCGAATGAAATTCCGTAGAAATATGGAGAGAATCGGGGAGATTGCCGCTTTCGAAATCAGTAAAACGCTCGACCAAAAAGAGATTGAAATCACAACGCCTCTTGATAAAATTACAGTAAAAGAAATTGAAACGCAGCCCGTTATTACAACTATTTTAAGAGCTGGAGTTCCATTGTTTCAAGGGATTTTGAATTACTTTGATAAAGCAGATTGTGGTTTCGTGGCAGCTTACAGAAAACACGATGCCAACGATTATTTCTCTATCAAACAAGATTATTTGACTTGTCCAAAATTAGACGGTCGTCCATTAATCGTGGCTGACCCGATGTTAGCTACTGGTGCATCTTTAATCGAAGCCATCAAAGATTTGTTGACGAACGGGAAACCAACTTCTATTCATATTGTTGCTGCAATTGCAAGCAGACAAGGTGTTGAAACAATTCAGAATGCTTATCCGGATGCGAAAGTTTGGATTGGCGCTTTGGATGAGAATTTAACTTCAAAAGGTTATATCACACCAGGTTTGGGTGATGCAGGAGATTTGTCTTACGGAGAAAAACTTCAACGATAATTGTTAGTTGTTAATGGTTAATTGTTGAATTTATCATTAATAATTAACCATTAATAATTGATCAAACGTCCATCGCCATCACCAAAATACTGATTTTTACATTCTTGGAATTATTGAGGATTTCCCACGCGATATTCGATATTGTGTTTCCGGTTGTGTAAACGTCATCAATCAAAAGAATATGCTTATCATTGATGTTTTCTGTCAATTGGTAAGCGTTTTTTGTTTTCAATCTTTCGCTTTGGTTTTTCTTCGCCTGCGCTCGGGAGTGCTTGATTCTTTTCAGTAAAGTGTGATTAATAGGAATGTTATAATGCTTCGATAATTCATTTCCGAAAAGATGAAGTTGATTGTAACCGCGTTGTTTCAGCTTTTTATAATGAAGCGGAACAGTAACTAATAAATCAGGTTTTTCATTATTAAAATCAATTCTTTCAGTGGTCCAATTCGCTAAGACTTTTCCAATTTTTTCTCTGTGATTATATTTTAATTGATGAACAATTCTCTGCGCAAGACTTTCCTTTTCATAATATAATAAGGAGAAAGTGTTTTCGACAGGAATCAATAATGAAACTTTTTCCGTCAAGGAATTATTCTCATAAAACTGATGATTGGAGAAATTAACCTTATCCAAACACAATTCGCAAACGACATCTTTTTTGTCAATCAACTGATTGCAATCCAGACAACGATTGGGGAAAAGAAAGTCAAAAATCATTGTCCTAAATTAATGATTTTCTGATTTTCTCAATCGATTTTTTCATATCGAGATTAAATTGCTCTTTTTCAAGTCTAGTTGGAGGCGCTTGTCGCACATCGCAATTCTGAATACTACAACTTTCGCAAGTCACGCCAACTTCAATCGTTTTTAAAGCGGAAGATTTAGCGAAATTCAGTTTTTTAATCGTTTGATTATTGAGCAGGACTCCCAAACAATAACTTCTGTTACTTCCATCAGAAAAAGGATTTTTCTGCGAAGTGGAAATCACGAGATAACTCACACCTTGGTCTTTGTAATGCGAGATTTGAGCATCGGTTAAAGTCTCATTTTCCTTGAGGTGATGCAGGTTTTTTACGGCCACCCAACGTCTGCAGTAATGCTCGTTAGTTGCGTTGGAATGTGGTGCTTGCTGATGATTAAGGTGTAATTCTTTCAAAATCTGAATTTTATCCGAATCATCTTTTTTAACAAAACATAAATAAAATAAATCCCTGATTCCGAATTCCGATGTTAAAACATTGGTTAATCTGTAATAAAATGTTTCCGGCGAATCTGTGAAATGATTAATTAATGCTTCGAATTTATCAGATTCCCACTGTTTTTGGTCAAAGAAATCTGAAGTTTTTTCAATCAACTCTTTTTTTGAAATCAAGAAACAACCTGCAAAATAAGAGGCATAAAAATTATTGAGAATTTCTTCAAAACTTCCAAAATCTAGCCAAGAATAAGTATTGGGTCTCGGATTCAGTTTTAAAACATTGAATCCGATTTCTTTTGCGAGAATAAAGGTTTTTTGATTAATGTCTAATCGCTCATTCAAAAGCAATAATTTCTTTTCAGGAATATATAATGAACGAAGTTTGTTCAAAGCATAATCTCCCGAAAAATCCTTTGATTGAATATGATATCCGAATTTCTCTTTCAATAAATTTTCAAGAATTTCGGTTTTGAGATTTTTATTCAGTTCCAGTTGATTTTCATTGGCAAACTGGATTGCTTTTTCCTCAACTTCCGGAAAATAATTATCATACAATTCCTGAAAAGAGCGCATCACTGCAAAATAAAATCGCTCTTTTCCAAGGTTGTAATTCTGAGAAATTTCAATTAACGCATTGATAAAAGCCGTTACTTTTTTCGGCGCATCGCTAATGATACTGATGAGGTTGTTCTTGTTAATCCCAAACAAATCCAGCGGAACTTCTTTGAAAAAATCTGACTGCAAAACATCATTGATTGGTGTCAGACTTTTATCCAATTTAGTTGAAACCAAATCATCAAAAGTGCAGTGCAAAGCTTCTGATAACTGTATGATTTTGTCGTGTTTCGGATACTTTTTTCCATTTTCTATTTCGTTGAGATAGGATTTGGAAAGTCCTGTTTTGGTTGCAAGGTCTTGCAGGGACCAGTTTTTTTTCTGTCTCTGTTGTTTCAGTTTTAGTCCAAAAACCACGCGTATATAGTCGCTTTCTGCAATCATAGAATCAAAGATAAATATTAAAGCGATTATTCGCATAATAATTTTTGTAAAAATTTAGCGAACGTTCGCTAATTGTGAAAATCTTTTTTATATATTTGTCAAACCAAATCACAAAATATTTTAATTATGGAAACAATGAGCCATTTAAAGATTTCCCCAGATACCAAGTTTCAAGAGGTTTTTACTGATGAATTGAATGATTTTTTAATCAAACTTCACAGGAATTTCAATCATACTCGGATTGAATTGTTAGAAGAAAGAAATAAAACGCAATTGAGATTTGATTCCGGAGAGTTGCCATCTTTTCCATCGGAAACCATTCATATCAGAAACGGTGAATGGACTTGTGCGGAAACGCCAAAAGATTTGCTGGATAGAAGGGTGGAAATCACAGGCCCGGTTGATCGAAAAATGATTATCAATGCGCTTAATTCCGGAGCTAATACTTTTATGGCAGACTTTGAAGATAGTAGTTCTCCGACTTGGGAAAACTGTATTCAAGGGCAAATCAATTTAACGGATGCTATTAATAGAAACATTGATTTTACTAATGAACAAGGCAAATCTTACAAACTGAATGATGAAACCGCAACATTGCTTGTTCGTCCAAGAGGTTTGCATTTATCTGAAAAAAATATTGAAATAGAAGGTGAAAACACATCGGGTTCTTTGATGGATTTTGGGATTTACTTTTTCAGAAATGCTAAAACTTTGATTGAAAAAGGAACCGCGCCTTATTTTTATCTTCCAAAATTAGAACATTATAAAGAAGCACGTTGGTGGAATGATGTTTTCATTTTTGCTCAGAATTATCTAGACATCCCGCAAGGTACAATCAAAGCGACTGTTCTGATAGAAACGATTACGGCTTCTTTTCAATTAGACGAGATTCTTTTCGAACTGAAAAATCATAGTTCCGGACTCAATTGTGGACGTTGGGATTATATATTTTCTTATATCAAGAAATTCAGAAATCAAGCTCAGTTTTTAGTTCCTGACAGAGACCAAGTGACGATGACTTCACCTTTTATGAGTGCCTATTCTAAAAGAGTGATTGAAGTTTGTCACAAAAGAAATGTCCACGCAATGGGCGGAATGGCAGCGCAGATTCCTGTGAAAAATGATGATGAAGCTAATGAATTGGCTTTTGAAAAAGTTAGAAGTGATAAAGAACGAGAAGTTCGGAATGGTCACGACGGAACTTGGGTAGCACATCCGGCTTTGGTTTCTGTAGCTAAGGAAATATTTGACCAATATATGCCGGAGAAAAATCAGATTGATAAAAAGTTTGACCACAAAATAAAAGAATCAGAATTGCTGGAAGTTCCTGCCGGAACAATCACGGAACAAGGCGTTAGAAAAAACATCAATGTCGGAATTCTTTACATCGAATCTTGGTTAATGGGCGTTGGAGCAGCTGCGCTTTACAATCTAATGGAAGATGCGGCAACAGCGGAAATTTCCAGAACTCAGATTTGGCAGTGGCTACATCACGATGTTGTTCTCGAAGATGAAAGAACTTTGACAAGAGAATTGGTTCTACAATGGGAAAAAGAAGAGCTTTCCAGAATCAAAAGATATGTTGGAGAAGAACGATTTACAAAAGGGAAATTCAATCTCGCAAAAGAGCTTTTCAATGAATTGATATTCTGCGATAAGTTTGAAGAGTTTTTAACACTAAAAGCTTATCCATTTATTTAAAGAAACAAGAATAAAGAACAAAGAACAAAGATGAAAGACTGAAGGTTTAATAATTAAATCTTGAGTCTGGAATCTTATATCTAAAAATAAAATCACACCAAATCACAAAATATTATGCAAACAAAACAAGAACAAATCCAAGCTTTGGAAAAAGAATGGTTGACGAATCCGAGATGGATAGGCGTTACAAGACCTTACACAGCAGAAGAAGTGCTGAAACTGAGAGGTTCTTACAAATTAGATTACACGATTGCGAATGAAATGTCTCAAAAACTTTGGGATAAACTCAATAATCAAGATTGGGTTGCAGGACTAGGCGCTTTAACAGGAAATCAAGCGGTGCAAGAAGTGGATGCAGGATTGGAAGCTATTTATTTGTCAGGCTGGCAAGTTGCAGCAGATGCGAATCTTTCAGGCGAGATGTATCCTGATCAATCTCTTTATCCAGCGAATTCGGTTCCGTCTGTGGTTAAGAAAATTAATAATGCGTTGCTGAGAGCAGACCAAATCCAATCCGTCAACGGAGGCGGAGAGAAAGAATATCTGGTTCCAATCGTTGCTGATGCGGAAGCGGGTTTCGGCGGAAATCTGAATGCTTTTGAATTGATGAAACAAATGATTGAAGCCGGTGCTGCAGGCGTTCATTTTGAAGATCAATTATCTTCTGCTAAAAAATGCGGACATCTCGGCGGAAAAGTTTTGGTTCCGACTCAGGAAGCGATTAATAAACTGATTGCAGCAAGGCTGGCTGCGGATGTTTGTGGAACTCCAAGTGTTATTGTGGCAAGGACGGATGCGGATGCGGCGGATTTATTAACTTCTGATATTGATGACAGAGATAAAAAATTTGTGACCGGAGAAAGAACTTCAGAAGGTTTTTATGTTGTGAATAATGGAGTAGAACAAGGGATTGACAGAGGTTTGTCATATGCACCTTATGCGGATTTGATTTGGATGGAAACTTCAAATCCGGATTTGGAATATGCAAGACGATTTGCGGAAGGAATTCACGCTAAGTTTCCAAACAAAATGCTGGCTTATAACTGTTCTCCGTCTTTTAACTGGGCTGCAAAATTGAGCGTTGAAGAAATGGAAAACTTCCGTGAGGAGTTGGCGAAAATGGGATACAAATTCCAGTTTATCACATTAGCCGGTTTCCACGCTTTAAATACAGCAATGTTCGAATTGGCATTGGCTTATAAAGAAAGAGGAATGGCAGGTTATTCCGAATTGCAGGAAAGAGAATTTGCATTACAGAAAAGAGGTTTCCGTGCTGTGAAGCATCAGTCGTTTGTTGGGACAGGATATTTTGATGAGATTCAAACGATTGTTACCAACGGAAAATCGGCAACTGTAGCGATGAAAGATTCTACCGAAACAGCACAGTTTCATTAAGGCTCATTAATCCATATTATAATTGTTGAATTTTCGAAATAGGTCAACAAAAAACCCTGATTTCTGTGAAGTCAGGGTTTTGAATTTTATAATTAATAATTCATCATTAATAATTTAGTAAAGCAATTTGTAATATTCATCCGCCATTCTATCACTTCCGAATTGGATTTTCACATCATCCATTGCTGTATGAACGATTTTTCGCCATTCTTCTGGTTTTTCATAGTAAGTTGGGATGATTTGGTTTTCCAAAACATCGTAAAGGTTGTCCAGGTCAAATTGATCCTGCTCTATGGTTGGCCAGTTGTTGTAATCTGCTTGTGGAACTACAAAAGCGTTTACTCCGTTTTTTGCAAATTCAGGGATCCAGCCGTCATCTGTCGAAAGGTTGACAGAGCCGTTCATAGAAGCGGTCATTCCGCTGGTTCCAGAAGCTTCTCTAGGGACTCTTGGGTTGTTTAGCCAGATGTCGGAACCTTGTTTTAGAGATTTGCTCAAAGCTAATTCGTAACCAGTAAGTACCGCCATATTTTTGTAGTTCTTGCTTTCTTCTACCAAATGATTGAAAGTAGAAATTGCTCCATAATCCATTGGGTAAGGTTTTCCTGCCCAGATTATTTGTACCGGATATTCTTTGTTTTCCAAAAGTTTTCTAAAACGCTCTTTGTCTGCCAAAAGAAGATCTGCTCTCTTGTAGCCAGCAAAACGTCTTGCCCAAACAATAGTTAAAACTTTGTTGTCGAAGATTTTTCCTGTTTGATCGGCAACAATTCGGAAAGCTCTTTTCTTGAGGTAAGCTTTTCTGGTATCAAACTCCTCGTTGTCACCGTTTTCTTTGTGTTCGTAAAGTGCTTTATCTCCCCAATACTTGAATTCTTGAGCATTGGTAATAGATTTGATTTCGCAGATGCCAGGGTATTTGTTCCACATTTCTCTAGAAACCACGCCGTGCAATTGTGATACGCCATTTGCTATTCTTGCCATTCTCAATGCACAAAGCGAGTGGTTGAAACGGTCGTCCTGTACGCCTTCGATTTTTTTAACCTCGTCAATCGTTAGTCCGCAGAAATAAGACATGTCGTGGCAAAGGTGTATGTCGTGCTTCTCGTTACCAGCTTCCTCTGGTGTGTGTGTGGTGAAGACTAATTTTTCTTTCACTTTTGCAAGATCACCGCCGTATTTTCTCAAAAGATAGAAAGCCGCTGGCAAACCGTGTGCTTCGTTCAGGTGATAAACCTCTCTTTCTAGATTGATTTCGTCTAGTAATTTAGCACCACCTTTTCCAAGAAGGATGTATTGCGCAACTTTGGTAGACTCGTTGGCGTCGTATAACTTGTGCGTGATGGTTTTTGAAAGGTGATCGTTTTCTGGTACATCTGTACTCAAGAAAAACATTGGGCAGGTCTTGAAGGTTTCCGGATTAAGGTACCATACTTTTACCCAAACTGGCGCATTGTGAATCTCGATTTGAAATTTGATGCCTGTATCTTCCAAAAAGCTGTACATTTTCTTGGTCCAGATAGGGTTCAGGGTTTGATCCATATTGCGACTTTGGTCGTAGTAGCCATACTTCCATAAGATTCCGATTCCTACAAAATCTTGTTTTAGGTTGTAAGCACTTTTCATGTGGGAGCCAGCTAGGAATCCTAAACCACCGCTATAGATCTTCAAAGCTTGATCTATTGCAAATTCCATAGAGAAATAAGCGGTTTTTTTGGTGTAATCTGGATTGATGCTGTAGGGCATCTTGAAGTTTTTAAAATCCATTAGTTTAATTTTAAGGTCTTGTCTATATGGTTGCAAATATAATAAATAGTTTTGGGATGGGATGCAGGTAGCAGGTTTTAAGGCTGCGAGATGTAAGTTGTGGGATTCTTGGTTTGTGGATTTTGGTGGGGATGCTCTTAGATTGATGTCTTGCATCTCGTACTTCGCATTTCGTAATGTTTTTATACGGGATTATACGGACTATCTACGGGGTATGTACGGACTATCTACGGGGTATGTGTGTTGGTGTTGCGGGTTGATGGTTGCAGGATGGAGGGTTTGGGATTCTTGGTTTGTGAGTTTTTGTGAGGTATTTATAGATTGGTGTCCTGCATCAAGCACCTTGCAACTGATATCTGATAATATTAATTTTAATTCATATAAGTATTTTGTAATCAATAATTTATTAACTTTAGGAAGGTTTAATTTCTAAGACAATCAATATGATTTATAACGAAGACCTCGAAAAGAATTTGAATATTTGTGTTGCTTCCAAAAACGGCAAAACCGATGATTTGGTTAAATGGTATGATGCTATCAGTAAGGCTAATCTTTGCGAGCGCGAGGAGTATCAAAAAAAAACAGAACTGCTGCTACTGAACAGTTTGTTTGCTCATTATCCAGATATTGAAATCGAAAACTTGACTGGAGAAAGCCCAGATTTTATCATCAAGTATCAAGGTAAAAGGATTGGTGTGGAGGTTTCGGAGGTGATTAACCATCTTGAGCTCAAGAAAAAAGAGAGCTATATCAATCATATCTTTCGTACGGTAGAGAAGTTGTTGTCTGAATATAAAAGTCTTTCCGGAATCTATTATCTTAGCATCGATTATCACCAGGAGGATTTTTACCAGCAGCCAGAGCAATTGATAAAGGAGATATCGTCTGCTATTACCAATAACAAGAATACTCAATTTGTAAAACATATCAGAAGAACGCCCCACAACAAGGGCGTTCTTTTGTTTTTAGAATACCGGTTTTCTTTGTTTGATGAGCTTCATTCTGAAAAAATCCGAGAAGTGATCGAGAAAAAGAATAATAAGTTTGTGCTTTATAATGAGAAAGCCAAAGAATGCTGGCTGGTGTTGGTTTCTAATATGTATAATATCGCATCCCGATACTCCTACATCCACGCCAAGGAAGAGCTGAATAATATCAGCAGTCCGTTTTCCAAAATCCTGCATATCGAGAACCTGCATAGCCAGATGATGGTGATAAAGTAGATGGTTGATTAGTTGGTTAGTTAATTAGTTGTTTGGTTGATTGGTTGAATTTTGTCAAATCGTTAAACTGTAAAACTGTAAAACTGTAAAACTGTCTAACTGTAAAACTGTAAAACTGTAAAACTGTAAAACTGTAAAACTGTAAAACTGTTTAACTGTAAAGCTGTAAAACTGCTATTTCGTATTGATTTTTTTAGTACTTTCAGTACAATGCAATATCGCAGAAACACAAATTATTTTATCATGTCTATTAAGTACAATTTAAGACAAAAATCTCAGCCCGGAGTGGCTGGTGGTGGACAAAAGAAATGGTATGCAGCTGTAGCTGCCGATGGAGAATTGACCATTGATGATCTCGTAAAACAGATCGAGAAATTCTCTGCCCTGTCCGAGGCAGACATCCGCGGGGTGATTATTGCGCTAGAAAACGTGATAGTGGATCAGATCGTGAATGGTAAGATCATCCGTCTGGATAAGCTCGGCAGTTTCTATCCCAGTCTTTCTAGCGAAGGTGTGGACAAAGAAGAAGATTTTAGCACCGCTAAGATCAGGAATGCAAAGGTCAATTACCGCCCGGGCAAGCGCATCAGCGATGCCCTTTCTACAGCCACTTTCAAGAAGAAGGATTAATGACTAAAAAAAGTAGGCTTACTCTTGCCCAAGAGTAGGCTTACTATTACCCAAGAGTAGGCTTACTTTCAAGTTAAAGTAAGCCTGCTTTTTTTTTTGCACAAGGTCTCAGACTGACAATGTTAATTTTGTTTATATGAAGGTGTTCAACTCTGCTCAGACTGACAGGGTTAAAAAAAACACTTTTTTCTTAGAGGTGTGCAAGGAAGGTTAGCTTGCTTTTTTATTGTTGACCGTAGTTTTTTTTAACTAAAGGTTAAATAATTGTAAAATTTAGGAAAATTAAATTTTAACAAATAGGGTTTATTTGTTGAAATTAACATGATTTTGCTAGTGTTTTCATGCTTAAATTAACATTTTAAAAAAAATACGTTTGTTTTGTTTATATTATTATATTTGCCTTCTTATTGAAAACAAATGCTATGGATAAAAAATTATTCTCTCTGAGAACGCATTTTCTCTACACGTCTATCAAGACTTTTTTTCTACTTTTTTTTATGCTGACTGGAGTCTCTGTTTGGGGACAATACTATAATGGAGTTGGACAAATGGAAGTGCTTCTGTAGCTTGGAAGCTGTAAAATACCTGTACTAAAAATATAAACTAACCAGAATTTCTTAGCAATCAATCCCTAAATGAGCATTGAGATCTAAAGTAATCTACAAACAATAACACAACATGAAACACAACTACATTTTTTCTCCTTTTAAAAAAACAGACCAGATGAAAAAAATTTTATTTTCTTTTACAAAATATGTTTTTGCCTTAGCCTTTCTGCTTCTCTCTCAATGGAACTGGGGGCAAACGACATTGGTTAATTATAAGTTTGAAAATAATATGGATCCAGAGACTGGTGCTATTGGATCTCCTACTTTTACAAATAGTACTAATGTTACTTATTTTTCAGGTGCTAATGGGCAGGCTATTGCATACGAAACTTCTAATACCAAGTATTTTGATCTTACAATATCCACATTAGGATATAATAATATAACTATTTCTTTTGCAGGACGTTCTTCGGCTTCTACTGGCACAAGCTGGGGTGTAACGGGGGATTCGGTAGGAGGTACAACTTTCACTTCAATCACTTCGTTATCTTGTACTAAAACATTTGCGAATCTAAATGATTATTCTTTGGGAGTAAATTACTCAAATAAAAATCTTATTAGAATTAGGATAACTGCAACAGGTAGTGGAACTGCTACTATGAGATTAGATGATTTAATCATTAAAGGGACAAGTTCTTGTACAGCGCCAACTCCAACGTGGATAACACCACCAAGTACAAATGATTGTCCTAATATTAATCAATATTATGAAACTCAGTCTGGGATGTCTAATTATGTTTGGACTTTTCCAGTGGATGCATCAAGCTACCAAATAATAAGTGGAGGTACTGCTACGGACAATAATCTAACTATAAAATATTTAACCAAAGGGGGTAAAAATATATCTGTAGGTTATAGCTCTGGTGGATGTGCCAGTACAGCACCTGCTACTCATACACAGATTGTAAACGGTGTTTCTATAGGTCCACTTTCTGCCCAGAATATTGTTGCTGGGACTAATGGAAATCAGCTAAATGCCAGTGAAGATGGAACTGTGGTCTCTAGAGAATGGAAATACTCTACAAGCAGTAGTGGTCCTTTTGTTTTATTTGCGGCGCCTCAAACAGGTGTTAGTTATGTACCTAATTTCTCAACTGCAGGTACATATTATATGGTTTGCGAAAGTCAATTCTCTTGCGGATCTGTCACCAGTAATGCTATTACAATTAATGTTTCTGCATTGCAAAAACCAGTGATCAACAGTGGTAATACGAAGATAACAACATATGGTACAGCAGGAACTGCTTATCAGATAACAGCCACAAACTCTCCTACGAGCTACGTCATCACTTCGCCTACTACTTTGCCAGCGGGTTTCATTTTTGATTCTTCTGCAGGTACATTGTCTGCCGCAGCTTCAACAGATGCAGGTGTGTATAATTTTACTATCACTGCAAGTAACTCCGCAGGTGCAAGCGACCCTTTTTCACTTGCTTGGACACAAAATAAGAGAACTGCAACTATTAGTGGTGTAACTGTTAATCCTAAAGTATATGACCAAAGTAATGTTGCAGAACTTAATTTAACATCTGCTACCTTAAACAATATTTTGGCTTCTGATGCTGGCAATGTAGGTGTGTCTGCTACTGGTTATACAGCTATATTTACTAATGTGAACGCTGGAACTAGATCGGTTACAGTAAACAATCTTTCATTATCGGGTAGTAGATCCGGTAATTATAATCTAACGCAACCTACAGGTTTGACGGGTGTCATAAGTGCAAAACCAATTACAGTTTCAGGTTGGACCGCAAATGATAAAACTTACGATACAACAACAACAGCAACAATTAATTATGCTTCCGCAAGCTTTTCTGGTGTAATTTCTCCAGATACAGTTGGTATCTCATCTGTAACTGCAAGTTTTGCAGATGCTAATGCAGAGGCAAATAAGCCGGTAACTATTTCTGCAGTTGCATTAAGCAATTCCAATTATACAGTTAGTGTGCCTGTTAGCGGATTATCAGCAACAATTTCGAGAAAAATACCAAATGTTACACCAGCATCTCTTTCTTTAGGTGTAAGCACAACTACCGAACTTAATACAGCTATTAATACAGAATCGGATGGTGCAAAAACATATGCTATTCCAACAACAACGGTTATTACATTAGCAGGTTCTCAACTTACGGCGGTAGAACTTGGTACAAGTGAGTTATATTTTTCGCAACCACAAACTACCAATTACGAAGCCGTGAGTGTTACTATTTCTATAACAGTAGAAGAGGATCCTGCTGTTGTGGGGGATTATAAAACAATATATGATGGTAATTGGAATGTTGATGCAAATTGGCAAATAAAAGACGCTGCTTTGGGCTGGATTAACACATCGTACCCTAAAACTAATACTGCTGCAACTATTTATATAAAAAACAAAACCACATTAAATATTGGAGCTTGCAATTTTAAGAATGTTGTTGTTACAAAAACTGGAGAGCTGACCCAGAGTACTAATGGTGGAATGACTATTTTGTCCAACGGAAGACTTTTAGTACAAGATAAAGGAACCTTTATTAATACAACAGTAACTAAGTTTGCTAGTAGTACAACATCTGTATTAGAAGTGGAAAATGGAGGAACGCTTATTAATAATTATGCTTCAAATCCATTAAAAGACAATTTGTTCTTAGGTAAAGAAGTTTTTCATCCAAATTCTAATTTTGTTGTAACTGCAGTTGACGCTAATTCATTTCTTACTGATCTAACAGTTTTAACACCTTATGTAGACATTAATTCTAACTCTGGTTATTTCGGCAATATTATTTTCAACTATACTACAGTAAGTGGTATGGATTTAATATCAGGTACTACAAGTGTTGTTGCCGCAACCTCTTCAAAAATAACCAATGGTGATTTAATTTTTAGAAGTGGACCATCAGCTTTTAGGTTTTTTAATGGCAATATTAATGTTAGTTCTAGTTCGACAGCACAACCCTATACAATAGGCGGTAATCTTATTGTAGAAAGTGGCTTTACGAGTACTTTAACTATGCGTAATACATCTTATACAGCTCACTTAAAGGTGAATAAGAACTTCGTGATGAACGGAACTGCGGTATTTAGAATGACGGGAAGTATAATTACTACTGCCGAGAATCTTTATGTTGATGGAGATGTTATACTAAATGATTCAAGTACTTTCTTATTTTCAACGAATTCAAATAACACACAGCCTTCTTTAAGTTTATATTTAAAAGGTGATATTACAGTTGGAGCCAATGCTACTTTTACTAATTTGAATTCTGTAAATAATAATGCTAATTTGTATTTTGTAAATAGTGGTGATGGTTTAACACCGACTACTACTCAAGCTATTGATATTGCTCCAACCACTGGTAGTAATGCTAAAATTAATTTCAGTTTAGTTTGGCCTGATTACCCATCTACACCTTATGTGAAACTTGTAAAAGATTTGGTTTTAGGAACTAATTCTAAATTCAATGTTTTATCTGGCGGTACGTTAGACTTTGGTTTTGCGGCGGATGGTGTAACAGCGCTAAACATTTTGGCTAACGGAAATGGTCAAACATTTACCTCTGTAAGTGGCTCTAACTTAAAAATCACTTCCCCAGAAGGAATTACAAAGACTGCTAATTTAGGAAATGTGCAAGTACCAGTTGCTGGTAGAACCTATAACGGTGGTGCTACTTATCACTACATAGGGAAAGAGAATCAAAAATCTGGAGATGGTTTGCCAGATGGTCTTACCAATAAACTGATTGTGGATTTGCAAACCACAGATGCGTTAAATGAAAACTTAGAGTTTAGAGCAGATGGCATTATCAAATTCAACTCCGATGGTACACTAGAAATCCGAAAAGGAAAAGTAATTGATGAGCCGGGGAAAGGTTTCAGAAATAATGTGGTAGAAAACGAGGATGGCGAGTCGGATGGTCAAAAAGGTAATATCTTAATGACAGGAGGAAGGTATGTGGTTTCTGGATCTGGAACAAAGCCTTCTTTATCCGGAAGTTATACTTTGACAGGTGGTACGGTAGAATTTGCTGGTGTAGCTGCAACAAAAATCAGGACAAGTAGTTCTCCTGTAAAACAGTATTACAATGTCGATGTCTCTGGCACTAATGTACAAGCAGGCGGTAAAAATTTGATCGTTAATCAAGTGACCAAAGTAATCGGTACAGGAAAACTGACGATTCCGGCAGCAGATGATGATAAGAATCCTTATGTGTTAACAGCCAAAAAAGGGATTCAGGTAGATGGGACTGCAACGGCTTTGTTTGAAAACAATGCACAGCTGATGCAGGATGTTTATTTGGCAGATGATATTACCCCAGTTGTTAATTCCGGTAACATTACCATGCTAAGAAAAGCAAGCGTGCCAAAAGATCAATATAACTTCTGGGCAGCGCCAGTATCAGGTATGCCAATTGGAGATATGTACAACGGTTTCCAAAAAGTAATGAAATACAACACAGAAACCAATAATTATACAACAATCGCCAACTCAACACTATTTGATAAGGGTATAGGTTACTCTGTAAAAGGATCATCTAATAATGATGTTCATACGGTAACTAACGGAAATTTTGAAGTAACAACTGCGTTTGTAGGAACACCTAATAATGGAGATATTACACCAATGGTACTATCTATAAAAGGATCAAGATATAATCTTATAGGTAACCCTTATCCATCTAATATTAATCTTGATGTTTTGTATACAGATAATGCAAGTGTGCTAGACTACGGAGGCAGTGTTAATAATACAGCAATACAGCCTACCATGTATTTTTGGGATAATCTTAATAACCCATATACTACACAACAGGCTAACTATAATGGACAAAATTATGCAGTGTATAATGCGTTGTCTAAGACAGGAACTGCCGCAACCAATGGTTCAAACATGAAGAAGCCAAACGGATTGGTAAAACCAGGACAAGGTTTTATGGTGAGAGCTAAAAGTAATAATGGAGCCAATTCTACGCTAATTTTTAAGCAAAGTGGTACTTCTGGGCTTAGAGTTACAGCCAATGTAAAAGGAGGGACAGATGCACCTTACTATAAAGGTGGAGACTCTATCATAGACCATGTAGATCGATTTTGGGTAAGGCTAACAACGCCAAATAATATCTACAACACCATAGCGGTTGTGTATAAAGAGAAAGCTCAAAATACCTATGACCTTTTTGACAGTATGCTGATGAATGGTGCTGCAAGTGACTTGTTTTATTCCTTATCCAATGATGGTGTTAAGCTAGCTATCCAAGGTAGAAAAGGTATTGTGTCTACAGAAGATGTGGTGCCATTAGGATTTAAAAATTTAACAAGTGGTTTGCATACTATCTCCATTGTAGAAAAACAAGGTGTGTTTGAATCCGGGCAAACGGTCTATTTAAAAGATAAGGCTCTAGATAAAATTGTTGATATTACTAACAACAGCTATACATATAGTGCCAATCTTGGTTCAGACGATAGTCGTTTTGAGATTGTTTACAAAGAGGATGTTGTCTTAGGTGTTGGGAATGGGTTGAAATCTGATTTTGTGGTTTACAGAGATGGAAGTGATTTTGTAGTGAAATCTTCTAAGACTTTAGGGAAAGTAGAAGTTTATGATACGGCAGGACGATTGTTAGTTGTTCAAACAACAAGTAATAAAATCTTGAAGTTGAATACTTCTACATTGCCAGAAGGTGTGTTTATTATAAAAGCTGAGAATTCTGGAGATATAAAAACCAAGAAAATTATAAAGTAAGCGATTGGTAATTTATTAAAAAGACCGAAACAAAAGTGTTTCGGTCTTTTTTTAGTGAATTACAAACTTATCAATACGTCTGCTGTTCAGACTATTCGAAGTGTTGGTATATGTTAATTTGGATTAAGAGTCTGTTTTGTATGATAAAGATTTAAGGTTTTGATGAACATAGTGCTGAAGAAATTATTAAATAATTATTGAAATCACATCATTAATTATAATTTAATATAAAAAAATCGGGATTGTAGTATAATTTTATATCTTTACACCTCAAAAATTAGGTTTATTTTTAAACGGACAATGAGGAAATATCTTAGCTTATTATTTATAGCAATTAGTTTTGTGTCTTTTGCACAGTTTCAGGAAAATGTATTTGAACAGGACAAGTTGGCTACTTCACAACATAGATCAGGTGCTGATGTTCAGGGCGATACTGGACAATCGTCTTCAGGGACTCCTAGTTCTGATGATGCTGATGGCGGTCTAGGCAACCCGGGAGATGAGCCTGTTCCTATTGATGGTCTTCTCCCATTTTTATTCTTGACTGGATTAGTTTTTATTATATATTATAGAGGGAAGCATAAAAAAATTAATATTTAAAATATAAACATCCGAAATTGATTAGTTTCGGATTTATTTTTAAGGTATGTATAGAAAAATCCTAAAACCAGTATTTGATTTCCTGTTGGCATTGGTTCTTTTGATAGGTCTTTTACCTATTTTTTTACTGCTGATTGTATTGCTTTACTTATTCAATAAACGCAATGTGTTCTTTTTCCAAGAAAGACCAGGTAAGAACGAGGAGGTTTTTAAGATTATCAAGTTCAAAACCATGACAGACCAAAAAGATGCGTCTGGAAATCTTTTGCCAGATGAGCTTAGATTGACTGAGATGGGAAAATTTGTAAGAAAAACATCCTTGGATGAGTTGCCTCAACTCATCAATGTGTTGAAAGGTGATATGAGTTTTATAGGACCCAGACCTCTTTTGGTGAGCTATCTACCGTTGTATAACGAGGAACAAAAACAACGACACCTAATAAAGCCAGGTATTACTGGTTGGGCTCAAATTAATGGTAGAAATACGATTACATGGCAACAAAAGTTTGAATTTGATGTTTTTTATGTCAATAACATCAGTTTTTTATTAGACTTAAAAATCTTTTTGTTAACCATAAAAAAAGTAATCAAGAGAGAAGATATAAACACGGCCGGTGTGGCAACCACAGAAAGCTTTAAAGGAAATGAGTAAAGTTGTGTACATATTAGGAGCAGGAGGACATGCAAAAGTGGTGATAGAAATAGCTGAATTGTTGGGCTATGAGATTGCAGGGGTTTTTGATCATAACAAAGATGTTAAAGATGTTTTGAACTATTCGGTTTCTCATGATTTTGATGTTTTTTCAAAACACAAAAATGTTTTTTTTGCTTTGGGTAATAATCGTAATAGAAAAAAAAATTCTGAGAGTTTCGGAATCAATTACCCTAATTTGATTCACCCTTCCGCTATCATTACGAAGCGTATTGATTTGGGTCGAGGGAATGCTGTTATGGCGGGCGTGGTGATTAATTCTTCTGTGAGAATAGGTGATTTCTGTATTATCAATACATCATCTAGCTTGGACCACGATTGTGAGATAGAAGATTTTGTTCATATCTCCCCAAAAGCCGCTTTGGCAGGTAATGTAAAGGTAAAGGAAGGTGCACAAATTGGTATCGGGGCATGTATTAAACAAAATGTAACGATAGGTAAATGGGCGGTTATTGGTGCTGGTGCTGTTATTATAGAGGATGTGCCGGATTATGCCGTAGTTGTAGGTAACCCAGGTAAAGTGGTGAAATATTGTTATTGAATTTTGAACAATATCTCATTATTTTGTGAAAATTTTTAAGCGTAGATTGTAGTCATGTTGTTAAAAGCTTTGAAGTTTGAATTATTGTTGAGAATATGATATTATTAATTATTTGCTAATAAGCCCAATAATACGCCTAATTATAATATCTTTACAAGAAAATTAATAAATGGATTCTAAAATTTGGCTGTCATCGCCTCACATGGGTGGGATGGAGATGAAGTATGTCCAAGAAGCGTTTGATAACAATTGGGTTGCTCCATTAGGAAAAAATGTTGATGAATTTGAAATAGCCATAGAACATTATCTTCAAGACAATAAATTTGTTGCAGCACTAAGTTCCGGAACCGCAGCTTTGCATCTGGCTTTGATTCAGCTAGGCGTGGGGTATGGCGATGAGGTGATTTGTCAATCTTTTACATTTTCGGCATCTGCCAATCCTATAAAATATCTTGGGGCTACACCTGTTTTTGTAGATTCGGACCCATCCAATTGGAATATGTCTCCAGAGTTTTTGGAGAAAGCGATACAGGATAGAATCAAAAATCATAAAAAACCAAAAGCTGTAATTGTAGTTCATCTCTATGGTATGCCGGCTTTGATGGATGAGATTTTGGAGGTTTGTAATCGGTACGAGATACCATTGGTAGAGGATGCTGCAGAATCTTTAGGATCAAGTTACAAAGGAAGAAAATGTGGCACATTTGGAGAATTTGCTTTGCTTTCTTTTAATGGTAACAAGATTATAACAACATCTGGAGGAGGTGCTCTTGTAGCTAACACAAAGGATGAGAAGTCTAAGACTATTTTTCTATCCACGCAAGCTAGAGACCAAGCTCCCCATTATCAACATTCTGAAGTGGGGTATAATTATAGATTGAGCAATATCTGTGCAGGCATCGGAAGGGGACAAATGGAAGTTCTTGAAGAAAGAGTGCAACAGAGAAGAGCAAACCACGATTTTTATAAAGAATTGTTTTCTGATATAGAAGCTGTAGATGTTTTTTCCGAAGCTAATTCTGATTTTTATTCCAATCATTGGCTTACAAGTATTACCATTAATAAAGACATTTGTTCAAAATCAAATCTAGATATGATGTCTGCATTTGCGGAGAAGAATATAGAAACACGACCATTGTGGAAACCAATGCATCTGCAACCTGTTTTCAAAGATTGTCCATATTATGGAGGAGACGTTGCCGAAGGATTATTCAACAAAGGTCTATGCTTGCCGTCTGGTTCTAATCTTACAGATGAGGATAAAAAGAGAATAGCAAGTGTTGTAATTAACTTTCAGTTTTAAAATAGGGGCAATTAGAAAATGGAGAAAGTTAAAACTTATAAAAGATTCTCACTCAATGATAATGTGTTGGATCTTGCAGATCTCAAATTTCTGCCAAGGTGGGTTATTCTAGTGATTGATTTGATCATCATCATCACATCGCTTCTTGCATCTCATTTACTTATACTAGGGTTGGAGGTTAATCATTACAAGGTGTTTCCTCTAGGGTATGTATTTCTCTTTATTCTGGCGGTTAATGTTTTGTTTATGTATATATTCAAAACCTATTTGGGAGTTATAAGGCACTCTACTTTTGTAGATCTTTTCAAGATATTTTTGGCTAATCTGTGTTGTGTTTTAACTATTGTTGCTATCAATTATTCATACTTTTTGATTGCTAATAAAAAAATAGTTCTTATTCCATTTCTGGGGTTGTATTTTGCTATTTCCTGTTTGTTTTTATTTGTTTTCAGGCTTTGTGTAAAAGGTTTTTTCAATATTATAAAAGAAAATAAGAGGAGTAATAGTAAGAGAAAAATCTATATTCTGGGAGATGATGTTACTTCTGTGGCTATTGCCCAGGTTATTTTGTCTAATCCAAATTTACCTTTTGATATTAGAGGTTTTATATCTTATCATGATAAAAGGTTGAATGTTAAGCTTTTAGATAGGAAGGTTGTTGCGAAGTCAAAATTTATTAATAATCTCAAAAATGGGATTAATGAAGTAAGTAGTGTCTTGGTGATTAAAGAAGCTTTACAAAAAGAAGAATTGGACTTTTGGGTTAATATTTTTCTTGAGTACAATTTGAAAATCTATAAAGCACCAGCGTTGCAAAAATTACGTACTAATGATATCGTTAATCAGATTAATAGAATCCAGATTGAGGATTTGCTCAATAGGAAGCAAATCAAACTAGATAATCTAGAAATCAGAAAGCGACATTTCCAAAAAACGGTTTTGGTTACTGGCGGTGCAGGATCTATTGGAAATGAGATTGTAAGACAAGTTGCTCTTCTTAATCCAATGCAGATTATAATTTTGGATCAATCGGAGACACCTCTTTATGAAACAGAGCTGGAAATGAGAGAAACTTATCCTCATATCAACTTCAAATTTGTATTGGCAGATATATCCAATTATAGTCGTTTGGAACCATTGTTTAAAAAGTACAACTTCTCTATGGTTTATCATGCAGCAGCTTATAAGCATGTTCCTATTGTAGAAGATAATCCGCACGAAGCAGTTCTTGTAAATGTGATGGGAACCAAAAACCTAGCGTTACTAGCTAATAAATATGGTGTCAATAGATTTGTAATGGTTTCTACAGATAAAGCGGTGAATCCTACAAACGTAATGGGTGCGTCCAAAAGAGTTGCCGAATTATTTGTTCAATCCTTACAAAATCTACAAGGTAATACTACGAAATTTATTACCACTAGGTTTGGGAATGTTCTTGGTTCCAATGGTTCTGTAATCCCACATTTCAGAAAGCAAATTGAAAAAGGAGGTCCAGTTACTATTACACATCCGGAAATTGTAAGATACTTTATGACCATTGCAGAGGCTTGCGAGTTGGTTTTGAATGCCGGAACTATGGGGATGGGTGGAGAGATCTATGTTTTTGATATGGGAGAACCTGTAAAGATTCTCGATTTGGCGAAAAGAATGATAAAGCTTTCCGGCTTTGAACCAGATATTGATATAAAAATAGTTTACACAGGACTGAGGCCTGGTGAAAAATTGTACGAAGAACTTCTGAGTGATGATACTCGTACACTGCCAACATCTCACGAAAAAATTATGATTTCCAAAGATCCATCTATGGAATTTGAAAAGATTGATGAACTAACAGATCGTATTATAGGTTTTTCTAAGAAAGAAGAGAAGCAAGAAATTGTAAGAATACTAAAAATAATCGTAAAAGAATTTAAAAGCAATAATTCTATTTACGAATCGTTAGATAAATAAGAATTCCTATATTTGCAAACCTTCAATTTAAGAAATCATTTATGAGAAGAGCTTTATCCATAATTTTTATGGCTTCAATGTTTTGTATAATATTTTCGTGTAAAGTAAAAGAGGACATCGATTACGTGAAAAATATAGAGCAAACGGCAATTCAAACCTCTATTCAAACATCTACTTTTACGATTCAGCCGGGAGATCAATTAATGATTTCTGTTACTGCAAAAGATAATGATGTAGCAAAACCTTTTAATCAGAATTATTCTTCTAGTGATGTTTCACAATATTCGCTTTCTAGTAGTAATTTGCCTGTTCAAGGACAGTCGTCAGTTTCTGGACCTACTTATCTTGTGGACTCTAGAGGTGATGTACAATTTCCAATTCTAGGTTCTATTAATACAGCTGGGAAAACCATAGAAGAGTTTCGAGAGATTCTTAAAGAAAAATTAAGAAAATACATAAAAGAACCTGGGGTTAGCGTTAGAAATACGAATTTTAAAATTACAATATTGGGAGAAGTAAGCAAACCAGGCGCTTTCACTGTTCCAGATGGGCAATCTATGACTCTTCTTGCAGCCTTGGGTTTAGCGGGCGATTTGACTATCTACGGTCAAAGGACAAACGTTCTAATCATTAGGAATGTTGATGGAGCTACTACCAAACAATATATAGATTTGACTGATGCAGGATTTATGAATTCTCCGTACTACTATGTGAAACAGAATGATGTGATCTATGTTACGCCTAATAAAACCAGAAAAAATTCATCGGCATATGGTCCTCAAACGGGGGTTTGGATATCTATAGCGTCTGTAGTAGTAGGGCTTTTAGCTTTGCTATTTAGATAGAAGTTTTTTCCTGATATACAAATACTTTTTTTAAGAATAAAACGTAAAAAAAACTCGATTTGTTATTGATTATGAGGGGAAATGATTTTAATGAAAATGAATAAAGTCATAATTATTTTGTTCCCCAATTATTATCATAAAAAAAAATCTCTTAGTAAAGAAAAATCAGATTAAATTGCAAACTAAAAGGAAATTAATTTCTAGCGATTTTATCTAAAAAATATATAAATGTTGCAGTTGCAATTTTAAAGAAAGAAGTTTTTATAGCACATGCCATTATATTTGGAAATCCAATATCCCAGAAAATAGTGGTTTTTGTATCAAATCATATAGTAGTAAAAATTTTGGCTATGGTTGGTTACCAATCTAATTATAGTTACCATAAAAAATAAGTCTTTTTAAATGAATAACGTTACGACAAAAGGAGAGGAAATAAGTCTGCGGGAAATTTTAAAACCATTTTCGAAAAAGTGGTACTGGTTTTTATCAAGTGTTTTAATAGCGCTAATTCTAGCTGTTATCTATATAAAATTTACGACACCAGTTTATCAAGTTCAGTCTTCTGTATTAATAAAAGATGCAAAAAAAATGTCATCGGCATCGGGAGATTTTGGCGTTTTATCTGGGATTGGAGGTTTTGGCGGTATGGGAACCAACAGTATCGAAAACGAACTAGAGATTTTCAAATCAAAAAAAATAGTTGGAGACGTTTCTAAAAAACTTAAGATTCAAACTTCTATTTTTTCTAGAGAAAAATTTTATGATGTTGAGTTGTATAAAGATTCTTCCCCTTTCGAAATTTATGTTGTTAATGAAAAGGAATTTGAAGAGTTACCAAAAAAACCAATAGATTTTAAGGTAGAAAATAATAAAATTACACTTTCCTCAAAAGAACTGAAGACGGATATTGTAGGATCTTTTAATAAACTGATTAGTTTGCCATATGCCAACATCATCATTACAAAAAATCCAAAATTCATTAGAAAGAAAGTTAAAAATTTAGAACTTAATGATTTTTATTTTACCTACTCTAATCTAGAGAGCTTGGTTAATAATTTACAAGAAAGCATTACTGTAGATCTTGTAGATAAAGATGCAACCGTTATTGGATTATCTATCAATCATCAAAATAAAGATAAGGGAAAAGATATCCTGAATGGTATTTCTGATATGTATAATGAGTATGCTATTTTGGATAAAAATACAGAGTCTAAGAAAACTAAGGATTTTATTGATGATAGAATTGTTATCATATCCAAAGAGTTAGGCGATGTAGAGACCGAAAGACAGCAATTTAAAGTGGATCATAAGATTGTTGATCTACCATCGGAGGCGAGGCTAAACCTGCAATTGGTTACAGAATCTCAAAAAAGAGAATTGGAACTAGATACGCAGCTAGAACTTACGAATGTTTTAGTAAATTATATTAATTCTCCGGCTAATAATTACCAAATTATCCCAACTAATATTGGTATTGATAGCCCTAGTGCAACCTCTAATATTTCGGCATATAATAAATTAATTTTAGATAGAAATCGTCTACTAGAGAATGCAACACCTGATAACCCATTGGTTGTAGAAGTAACAAAAGACATTAATGCTCTAAAAGGAGCTTTGAAAGAAAGTTTATATAAGGCTATTACAAACCTGCAAGTATCTAAAAGGGATGTGGTAAAATACGCTAATGAAAAAGACAGTAAAATTCAACAGATTCCTTATCAAGAAAAATTATTTAGAAATATAGAACGTCAACAGCAGATTAAAGAGAATCTTTATCTACTACTATTGCAAAAAAGAGAAGAAGCAGCTATATCTATGGCTATTACAGGAGAAAAGGCAAGAGTTGTAGATGATGCCTTTGTCGCTAAAAATCTGGTAGCACCAAAAAAAATGATTGGTCTATTGGCAGCGGTTGCATTAGGGCTTATTATTCCGGCAGTATTTATATATCTAAAAGAGCTTCTTAATAATAGTATTATTTCAAAACATGATTTAGAAAAACTTACAAGAGTTCCTGTTATAGCGGAAATCCCTCGTTTATCTAGGAAAGATGATGAGTTGATAAAAGTAAATGATGTTTCTCCATTAGCGGAAGCATTCAGAATATTGGTTACCAATATCAAGTTTATTTTACCTAAAAAGGATTCCGCAAAAATTATTTTTGTGACATCTACTGTAAAAGGAGAAGGTAAAACCTTTGTCTCTGTAAACTTGTCTTTGGCGTTGTCATCACCTAAAAGCAAAGTTTTAGTTATTGGATCAGATATTAGAAATCCACAATTACAACGCTATAATCCTAACATGAAAGGTTCAAAAGGATTGACCGAGTTTCTATATGGTGATGTTGAAAAAGCCAAAGAGATTATCCATCCAAGCGGTTTTATAGATAATTGTGATTTTATCTACTCGGGTAGTCTACCACCTAACCCTGCCGAATTATTACAAAATGGACGTTATGAGCAATTATTGGAACAAGTAAAAAATGAGTATCAATATATCATTTTAGATACTGCACCACTTATGCTTGTTACCGATTCTCTTTTGATTTCACACGTAGCAGATGCAACACTATACGTAACTAGATCCGAAACTACGGAAAAAGGATTCATCGACTTTGCCAATAAAACTATTGAGACTAAGAAAATTAACAATGTGGCCTTTGTACTCAACGATATTCATAAAACTAATTTTGGATATGGTAACAAGTATGGATATGGTTACCAGGCTGAAGAAAAAAAATGGTGGCAATTTTTTAGATAATTATTTCACTATTTAAAATATGTCATCCAAAAAAAATAAGCTTGTAAGTATAAAATTAAATTTTGTATTGAATGCATTAAGAGTATTATCAACAGCCTTGATTACTCTTTTTACTATGCCATATCTTAATCGGATTTTAGGAGCAGAAAATGTTGGAAAGGTAGAATATGTTTATACTATTATTAACTATTTTGTTCTCTTTTCTTCCATTGGTATACCTATGTACGGAATCCGAGAAGTGTCCAAAGCTAGAGACGACTCCAAAAAGCTATATACCTTAGTATCGGAATTGCTCATTATACTTTTCGCTACAACTATTATTTCCTATGCACTGATTTTTGGTATTCTTATCCATTTAGGTTTTTTAAGCTCGTATAAAAGCCTAATCTTTATTATGTCTTTCCTTGTAATATTGAATAATATCGGGGCAGAATGGTATTTCCAGGGTCTAGAAAATCAGAAATTTATTACCATTAGGAATGTTGTAGTGCGTTCTTTAGTTTTTGGATTGATTTTTATTTTAGTGAAAACAAGTTCCGATTATGAAACCTATGCCATATTGTTTGTCATAATGTTATTTGGCGCCAATGTTATCAATTTTATTATAATAGGAAAAAAAATTATTTCAAACAAAATTCAGATTAGAAGTCTAAATCTCAAAAAACATATAAAACCGATTTTTGCAATTTTTGCAGCTACTATTTCGGTCAATATTTATCTCCAATTAGATAATTTTTTAATAGGAATTATTTCGGGAGACCGATATGTCGCATATTATACGATTGCCAACAAGTTGATTCGATTTGTAATATCTTTCATAACTATTGTTGGTGCTGTGATGCTTCCAAGATTGTCTTATTTGTTTTTGAACGATCGAACAAAGTATAATAATCTACTCAGAAAATCTTTTGATTTGATGATGCTGCTAGCAATACCTAGTTCCATCTATTTCTTTATATTTTCACAAGAAATTATTATGTTCATGGGAGGCGAAGAATTTATAGCAGCTAATCTTACCATGAAAATACTTTCGCCTCTTTGTATTATTGTAAGTTTTGCCTATTTCTTTGGCTTTCTAATTCTATATCCACAAGAGAAAGAAAGAATCTATACTGTTGCTACTATTGCTTCTGCTTTCTTGAGTGTATTATTGAATTATTTTGCAATAACAAATTTTCAACAAAACGGTGCTGCTGTTGTAGCATTGCTTGCAGAAGGATTAGCAATATTAATCATGTTTTATTTTATAAAAAAAGAATATAATTTTTCAGAATTTTTTAATTATAATTTTTTTAAAATTATATTAATTAATGTAATTGTTATGATAATTACAATTTTCGGAAAAAAAATGATTACTTTCGGAGGTAATAATTTTGAATGGATTAGCTTTTCTTTATTCTTTGCTTTTTCTTATTTCTTGATATTATTAATCCTAAAAGAAAAGAATACTATTGAGGTTCTAAAACAGGTGAAATTGAAGATTGGAGCAATTCAGAATAAAGAATAAAATTTAATAAGAACTACGTTCATGGATATTTCTATAATTATTGTAAATTATAATACTTTAAATCTTACTAAAAAAGCGATTGATTCTATATTTGAATACAGTCCAAAAAATCTTGATATAGAGGTTGTAGTTGTAGATAATGCTTCTACAGATGGTAGTAAGGATTATTTTGAACATGATTCGCGTATAATTTATATATATTCAGATGAAAATTTGGGCTTTGGGAGAGCTAATAATATTGGGATAAATAAATCTGACGCCAAATATATCTTTCTTTTAAATTCTGATGCATATCTGATTGAGGATGTTTTGACTCCTTTTTATAATTTCATGGAAAACCCAGAGCATCAAAACGCTGCTTGTTGTGGCGCTAATGTAATTGATGGAAATGGTAATAACGCTGTTATAGGTGGTAATTTACCCTCTGTAAAAGAATCAATTGCAAGACTTGGTTTTGCTGGTTTGTTTATTCCATATTACAAAAGATATATGGCAAGTGGGATTAAACATTATCCAGACAGAGGGACTTTTTATGAGATTGGATGTGTTACAGGAGCCAATATGTTTTTGAGGAAGTCTATACTAGTAGAAACAGGTGCTTTTGACCCAGATTTTTTCCTTTATTACGAAGAGACAGAAATGAGTTTTCGTTTTAAAAAGCATGGTTATAAAAGCTATATCCTTGCCAATCATAAAGTAGTGCATCTAGAAGGTAGTTCGTCTAAAAAACCGGCTATTAATAAGGTAGTAGAAAGGTATTATTCTCAAGGGCGATATTTGTATTTTGAAAAAAGTCATGGTAAAAGTTCGGCGAGATTTGTTACCTTACTTTTCGGCGTACAATCTATATTATTTGGTATTTTCAAATTCAAAAAAGTACATTTTACTAGAGCAAAAATCATTTTTAATACACTAAGATAATTTTTAAGATATGAATTTGGTTATCAATAACTTAAAAATAAAAAAAAGCGAGTCCAAAGTAATTTTTGCATTGGCTATTATATTTTGTGTTTTAATCGCTTTTTTCAAAGAGTCTATCTTTCCGGAGAAGTATTTTTTTGATTCTTATGGGATACAAGACTTAGTAGAACATCCATACAAAAGTGTGGGAGATACCTCGGTTACAAATACTGCTAATTTTTACAAGATATTGCATGTGGACAGATTTGTTTGGACACCTATTCTTGCTCTATTGTCATATCTTATTGGGATTTTGGTTGTATTCAAAAAATATAATGTAGAAGCAATTTCGTTTACTAAATTTTTACTAATTACAGCCTATAGTGTAATGGCTATGGTTTATATTTCTACATTTAGCAAAGATTTGGTCGTGTTTTTATTAGTAGTTCTGCCGTTTATTTTTTTTGAAAAAAAATATCTTTTTGTTTGGACTTTATTTGTTCTTTTCTACGCAACATTTTTTAGAAATTATTGGTTTATTACCATTTTATTATTTTGGGGATTTAAATTTTTTATTGTAAAAAGACCAAAATTACTTTTGTTTGTTATTCCAGTATATTATGTTCTAATTTCCTTTGTCTATAACTATATTTTTGGGACACCGCTTTCCATGATTCGATATATGACAAATCTTGACAGAGACGCGGATTCTGCACAAACAGCAATTGCAATTTTTATAAAAGGTAGTAATTTCTTTATGGAGGCTATGAACTACTTCGTTACCCTCATCTTTTTAATTGCTCCAATCCCTTTGATACTTCTAGCAAAACCGTTTTACATTATATTAGCATTATTGATTATTGTGTTTTTTTATAATTTCATAAAGCTGTATATCAAGGAGTATTTTAATAAAGATTATACGAATATCTTTTCTTTTGTAATTTCATTTATGCTTGTACAAAGCTTATTTGAACCAGATTATGGGAGTTTTGTGCGTCATTTGGCTCCATTATATCCGCTAATTTTTGTTTGTATAGCAAAAAACACTAAGTTTTTAAAAACAGAAAATCCACTAATATGAAAACACAAAAAATAATTTTTTTATTGAGTATTTCTATCTTTTTTCTTATAAGTTTTAATTCTTTAAAGGATGAGTACAAACCAGTTCAGGATGACTGTTTTCCATTAATTTGGAATCAGGGGGGTACCAAAAAATCATGGATCTACTTAAACCAAGATGAAACAAAGGTTTATAAGAAGAATTCTGATATTACAGAAGGTGATGATCTAAAAATGCCAAAAAACAATTGGGATGCAACTTATACCGATACACAAAGCAAACAGCAATTCAGTACACCCAATAGAACAAATGCGTCTTTTAAACTTGTAACATTAGGTTATAAAGTGGATGATCAGAAGAAAGATGTTGGTTTCGATTTTTCTATTCTTAACAATTCTAAAAATAAAGTTGATCCTTATATTTTTAGAGTAGTCAATAACTCTCGTAAGGAAAATATAAAGAATATAGGAAATCTAAGAGAAGTTGGTTTTGTTTTTGAAAATTGGCCACAATATTGGAAAGAAGCAAATAAATGGACCGGAGGGCTACATTCTTTTTCAGATAATTATCAAGTAGAAAGCCTTGATAATCTAAAAGTGAAATTCAAATTTAGATTAGTTAATTTCAATACGCCTTTGTACAAATCTTTGATTAAAGAAAAATGGTTAGGGAGCTACATGACCTGCGATTTAAGATTTAATGAATATGATGAAAAGGGGAATATTTTAAATAAATATCTTATTGGTGTTATTTTCTCAAACCCTTTAAAAGTAGATTATAACGACAATCCAAATGATGCGGTGTTGTTTGGAAAAGGAAGCGCAAAAGCAGGTGAGCAGCAGATTCTCCTCCTTCACGGGAACAAAGTGGGGATAAAGGAAGTAAATACCATGGGTAAAACAAATGATTTTAAAACAGTTGAAGTAGACTTTAAACCATTAATTAATAAGTATTTGAAGATTAATGAAAACAGGAAGAATATTATTACAGGTCTTGATATTTATAGTGCAACTCGTGGTGTAGATTTTATTTATGAGATTCAAGATATACAGGTCACAGGATGTCAATAATTTAATCTCGATTTTTATTCTATAAAAATATTGTTATATGACTTTTTTAAAAGTTTTGTTTAGACTTAATTGTTTTTTTAAGCTGATTCTATTCAAATTAATTTATGGAGATAAGATTAGTTTTGGGAGAAATGTGACATTCAGAAAGCAATTTTCGCTTGTTATTGATGGTAAAAATGCAAAAGTAAACATTGGAGACAATGTTTTTTTTAATAATTTTTGCACGATAGCCGCAATGGAAAATATTACTATCGGAAAAAATACAATTTTTGGTGAAAATGTAAAAATCTACGACCATAATCATTTGTATAAGGACATCAATATTCCGATAAAAAATCAAGGCTATAGTACTTCTAAAATTATAATTGGTGAAAACTGTTGGATCGCGTCTAATGTTATGATCTTGAAAGGAGTAACTATTGGTAACCATGTTGTTATTGGAGCAGGAAATACTGTCTATAAAGATGTCCCAGATAATTCCGTTTTGCTTTCCAAACATGATCAAATACTAAAAAGCATATTGTAAGTATTACTAAAAAAAAATATTTCTGATTTTAGTATTCTACAAAATTTATAAAATTTTATAATGAAAATTCTTCATATAGATAATTCACTAGGAATGGGTGGCGCCGAAAAATTGATTCTAGATACGGTTCCTCTTTATCGAAAAGCTGGGATCGAGATGGATGTTTTGGTTATTTTGGATGATGATTTCCCATTCGCAAGGGAATTACAAAAGCTTGATTGTTGCAAATTATTCATTTTGAAAAAATCTAAAAACGAAAAAGATGTCTATAATCCAACCATGATTTTTAAGATAAAAAAAATCCTAAAAAATTATGATATTGCACATCTTCATGTTTTTCCATCATTATATTATGCCGTTTTCGCCAACTTACTGAATGGCTCTAAAACAAAATTAGTACTTACCGAACATAATACGTTGAATCGTAGAGTTGCTAACAAAATTTTTCGTCCAATAGAAAAATTTATCTACAATAATTATGAAAAAGTAATTTGCATAACCAAAGAAATTGAAATAAAATATCAAAAATATTTAGGCTTATCAGATAAATTGATGACAATCAATAATGGAGTTGATGTAAAAAAAATAGGAAAAGCACCTTCTCATGAAAGATCAAAGTTTGGTTATTCGGCTGAAGATAAGTTAATTATAATGGTTGCTAGATTTACAGATCAAAAAGATCAGGATACTGTTATAAAAGCTTTGAGCTTGCTTCCAATAGCCTATAAACTAATTTTAGTCGGAGATGGAAAACGTAGGGAAGAATTAGAAAAATTAGCTTTAGAGTTACAATTATTAGACAGGATTAATTTCTTAGGAATTCGTTCAGATGTTTATCCTTTATATAAAATGTCCGATATCGCAGTTTTATGTTCACATTGGGAAGGCTTTGGGCTTGCCGCTGTTGAGGCAATGGCTTGTGGGATTCCCATTATAGCAAGTAATGTTGATGGATTGGCACAAGTCGTAGAAAATGCAGGGATTTTATTTGATGCAGGAAATTCAAACCAATTAGCGGAAATCATATTCTCTCTGGAAAACAATGAGGAAAAGTATAAAAATGTGGTTCAGAAATGTGTTGTACGAGCAGAAGAATACGATATTGTGAAAATGGTAAATAAACATATAAAATTGTATGAATCTATAATGAAAATTAAAAAAAATAACTAGATTGCATTTAATTTTGCATAATATATTTTTACTAATATAAAATAATATTTTTAATGTTTTTACTTACTATTATATTTTGTTATGATTATGAAAACTAGGATAGTCCATGTTACACAAGGGTTTGGAGGCCTTTTTACTTATATCAGACAAATTGTTCAAAACATTGACCGTGAAAAGTTTGAATTTGAAATTGTAGCACCAGAAAATGCCGAGTGCAGAAAGTTTTGCGAAGATAATTTTGTTAAATATACAGTTATAAATTTTGAACGAAGCTTTAGTCCCTATAAAGATTTTTCTGGATTGATAAAATTATACCGATTTCTGAAAAAAAATAAACCACATTTAGTACATGTTCATAGTGCAAAGGGTGGTTTTTTAGGAAGGATTGCTGCTCATTTCGCAGGTGTAAAATCTATTTATACACCACATGGAATTTCTTATTTGGGCTTCACGGGTATCAAAAGAAACATATTTTTTTTACTGGAAGTTTATGCCAAATATTATACAAACTATGTCTTGGCTTGTTCTGAATCAGAAAGAAACAGATGCTTGTATGAAGTTGGTATTGCAGAAGAAAAAGTTACAGTCATATCCAATGCGATAGAAGTTAAAGATGAAGTTCCAAAAGATTCTAAGAATCCTACAAAATTGCATATTGGTGTTATTGCTAGACTGACATATCAAAAAAATCCAGTTTTCTTCGTAGAAATAGCAAATAAAGTTAAACAGATTTTCCCTGTTGCAGAATTTTCAATTTTAGGAGCGGGCATTCATGATTATTTGAAAGATCATGTTTTAGAAAAAATAGAAGAGTATAACCTCACAAATGATTTTAAAATCCATGAATGGGGCAGTTTCGAATCGGTTGATAAATATTTAAATACACTGGATATTTTTTTAATGCCGTCTGTTTTTGAAGGTTTACCATTTTCTTTACTCGAAGCAATGAATGAAGATTTGCTTTGTATTACTAGTAAATGTGATGGTTGTGCAGATGTTATAAATAACTATGAAAATGGATTTGCATGTATGGAACTCCCAGATTATGTAAAAGCAATACAAGTTGCAGTAAATAATCCTCAGTTAAAAAATACTCTAATAGTTCAAGCCAAAAAAGATTTACATAATAAGTATGACTTGACTGCATTTATTTACAAATTGGAAAATTATTATATGTCCGTTATCAACAACGAAAAAAAGCAGTAACAGTTCAAAACAGTATTTTTTTTATTCAATAAGCTAATTTCTGATTTAATTTAAATTTTATAAGATTTATGAATTATATTTTTGCTTCAATTAATATTTGGGACAATTGATTATAGGTATTGGGGGGTATTGCAATAAAAAACTCTATTTAAATTAATAATAAGGCAACAATTTGAAAAATATTTTCCTATTTTTGTAATAACAAAACTGAAACTTATGAAAACACAAAAAGTTGGTATTACTTTCTCTTCTTTTGATTTGCTTCACGCAGGACATATAAAAATGCTAGAAGAAGCAAAAACTGTTTGTGATTACCTAATCGTAGGGTTACAATTAGATCCAACATTTGATCGTCCTAACAAAAACAAACCTTCGCAATCTATTGTAGAACGTTATATTCAATTGAAAGCGTGCAAAGATGTGGATGAGATTATTCCATATAATACAGAGGAAGATCTTATGGATATCCTGCAATCTTTTGTTATAGATGTGCGTATCATTGGAAGCGATTACAAGGATAAAAATTATACAGGTAAAGATTATTGTGAAGAAAAGGGGATAGAAATTTTTTTCAATAAAAGAGACCATAGATTTTCTAGCTCAGCACTTAAAAAGGCTGTTTTTGAACAGGAATTAAAAAAACTTGACACTTCATTAGGTAAGTAGTAGATTATATGAAAATAAAAGAAACACCGCTTAAAGATTGTTATATTATTGAGCCTACTGTATTCGAAGATGATAGAGGTTATTTCTATGAGAAATATAATGAAAAGAAATTTGAAGAAATAACAGGTCTTAATGGGCATTTTGTTCAAGATAATATTTCGAAATCATCTTATGGAGTTCTCAGAGGTGTACATCTTCAAAAAGGAGAACATGCGCAAGCTAAGCTCGTATCATGTCTTGAAGGCAAAGTTTATGATGTTGCGGTAGATTTAAGAGAAGATTCTCCTACTTTTGGTAAATGGTTTGGAATAGAATTGACTCTTGAAAACAAATTGCAACTATATGTTCCAAGAGGTTTTGGTCACGGGTTTTCTGTTTTAAGCGAAACGGCTGTTTTTGCATATAAATGTGATAATTTTTATAATAAAGAATCAGAAGGAGGCGTTCTTTGGAATGATGAGGATATCAATGTTGATTGGAAGCTACCACTAGAAGATGTTGTTTTATCTGAAAAAGACGCAGTACTTACAAAGTTTTCTGAGCATAATTTTTAACTTAAATTGGGATTTAATTGTTAATAAATGTTATATTCGATATAAATATTTATAACCGTTATTAGATTCAGTTTAACGGGTAAAATTAGAAAGTTCAATTTCGTATTTTAGAATATGCCTCTTTATTTCTTTAAAAAATTAGCCAATTACTTATTATTGGTTGATTATATAATTGTAAATATATCCTTTCTTCTAGGGATTTGTATTTTTATTAATCCTTTTGAATTTTATGTAATCAAAGCTGATTACAAAACTCAATTGTTGATTCTTAATTTTTCCTGGTATATTATTTCAAAATTAGTCAAGTTATATTCTGAGACTTATTACAAAGATTCAGTGAAACAATTTAGTTCACTATTCACAGCGCTGTCAATTTTTATTGTTTTCTTTTTCTTTTATAATACATTAATCTATTCTGAATCTATAAGTATTTGGTTTACTGTAAAATATTTATTTTCTGTAATATCAATGATGGTTCTTGTAAGGATTGTTGTATTTCTAATAAGAAGAAAATACAGAATAAAAATCAGTAGAAAACTGAATACTGTCAATACTATTCTGATTGGTAAGAACAATTTTTCTAAAACAATTTTATCTAATGATGAGATTAGAGCTTCTATGGGAATTAGAGGCTTTTATTCTTTAGAGAGTACAGCCGAAAAAGGGAAGTATCTAGGAGATATTAATAAACTTTTCGATGATCTAGAAAACGAGAAAATTGATAATATTATTCTGTGCGACGATTCTATAGATGAGGATTTGTATAATGAGATTCTGCATGTTGCAGAGCATAAGATGCTTAGGATTTATATAGTCCCAGATTTTAAGTACATTAGTATGGGGCCTCATTCATTCGATATTATTCAAGGTGTGCCTTTCCTGAAGTTGATGAAAGAACCATTAACTAATCCCGAGAATCAATTCTTGAAAAGATTTTTTGATGTTGTTTTTTCACTACTAGTTATTGTTTTTATTCTTTCCTGGCTTATTCCAATAGTCGCTTTGATTATTAAATTGGAAAGCAAAGGCTCGGTTTTCTTTTTACAAAAAAGATCTGGAGTGAAAAATGAACCTTTTAATTGCATCAAGTTCAGAAGTATGACGGTTAATAGCCATTCGGACGTTAAGATGGCTAAAAAAGGAGATGCTAGAATCACAAAATTTGGAAAGTTTATTAGAAAAACAAGTATCGATGAGCTTCCTCAGTTTATCAATGTGTTAATAGGGAATATGTCTGTTGTAGGGCCAAGACCACATATGCTTTCTCAAACCAATCAATATTCTAAGATTACTAGAAAGTATATGTTAAGGCATATTGTAAAACCTGGTATTACCGGATGGGCACAAGTTATGGGGTCGCGTGGAGAGATATTTTCTGACAGAGATATGGAAAAAAGAATAGAAAAAGACATCTGGTACATTCAAAATTGGTCCTTTTTTCTAGATTTGAAAATAGTTTTTCTAACCTTCTATAATATAGTCAAAGGAGACGAGCAAGCTTATTAAAATTTCTTGTTTAAATACAATCTAAATAGAAAGAACCAAAATTTTGGTTCTTTTTTTATTCCTAAATTTGCAACTTCAAATTTTTACGAATGCGCACAAAATCAACAGGTAAGAAAAAAATTAATATCGTAACACTTGGGTGTTCCAAAAATGTCTATGACTCAGAAGTTTTGATGGGGCAGCTAGAGGCTAATGGTAAAAAAGTGGTACACGAGGAAAAAGGAGATGTTGTAGTAATTAACACCTGCGGATTCATAGATAATGCAAAAGAGGAAAGTATCAATACAATTCTAGAATATGTTGAACTGAAAAATCAAGGTGTTGTTGAGAAAGTTTTCGTAACGGGATGTCTTTCCGAAAGATATAAACCAGATTTGATTCGTGAGATTCCAGATGTTGATCAATATTTTGGAACTCGTGATTTACCAATTTTATTAAAACATCTTGGTGCAGATTATAAACATGAATTGGTGGGGGAGAGATTGACTACCACGCCGAAACATTACGCTTATCTCAAAATTTCTGAAGGTTGTGACAGGCCTTGCTCTTTCTGTGCAATCCCGTTGATGAGAGGTAATCATATTTCTACACCAATCGAAAAATTAGTAATTGAGGCTCAAAAATTAGCTAAAAAAGGCGTGAAAGAATTAATCTTGATTGCTCAGGATTTGACTTTCTATGGACTTGATATCTATAAGAAAAGAGCTTTGGGGGAATTGCTTCAAGAACTTATCAAAGTTGAAGGAATCGAGTGGATTAGACTTCACTACGCTTTTCCGACAGGTTTCCCAGAGGATGTTTTGGATATTATCAGAACAGAACCGAAAATATGTAATTACATCGATATTCCGCTTCAGCATATCAATACAGAGTTGTTGAAGGCTATGAAACGTGGAACAACTTTCGAAAAAACCAATGCTCTTCTTGATAAATTCCGCGAGAAAGTTCCAGATATGGCTATCAGAACAACTTTGATTGTTGGTTTTCCAGGTGAAACAGAAGAAAAGTTTGAAGAATTGAAACAATGGGTTAGAGATCAGAGATTTGACCGTTTAGGGTGTTTTACTTATTCTCATGAGGAAAATACAACAGCTTATGTTTTGGAAGATAATATTCCGGATGATGTAAAACAAAGTAGAGTAGAGGAGATTATGGAAATCCAACAACAGATCTCTTGGGAAAAAAACCAAGAGAAAGTTGGAAAAATTTTCAAATGTATCTTTGATAGAAAAGAAGGCGATTATTTTGTTGGTAGAACAGAGTATGATTCTCCAGATGTAGATAATACTGTTCTTGTTCCGGCTAAAGATGTTTACATCTCAATTGGTGAATTTGCTAATGTAAAAATAACTTCAGCAGAAGATTTTGATTTATATGGAGAACTAGTATAAACTCAATTTTAACTAATAATTAAGCCTTCACTTGTTGGAGGCTTTTTTGTTTTCTGTTAATTTTTTAATAGTTTTCGTTTAACTAATTGATATTTAGGGTTTTGTTGTTTTGTTGGATGCTTTTAATTTGATTTTACATAATAAATTATTGAATTATTATTAATTATTTGTTTTATTGATTATATAAATCATTATTTAGTGTATTAATTGAATAGTTTTAGCTAATATTTATTTTAAATTATCAATTAATTAATATTTTTAAAATTATAACTTTTAAAGATAATTATTAATGTATTGATTTTATTTGTTTTACGGTTGTTGGTGGTTTTATTGTTTGTTCAATTAATTAACAAAATGCAAATTATATTAACATTTTTTAACAAACTCTGTGATTTACTTACAGTAGGTAGTTGTAGAGGTTTTGTATTTTGATTTTTGCCCAATCCAGGCTGGTTTCCGCAAGAAATGAGGTTCGAAAAGTCATTACCGGTATCTTTGCGGAGTCAAAACCCAATAAATATTCAAAATGATAAAAAGAGTTATTCTCGTAATCATAATGATGATTTCAACACTTGGCATTTATTCCTTCAAGAGTTATGCCACAGATGCCAAAACAAGTTTTGCATCGTACTACCACGATAAGTTTAATGGTAGAAAAACAGCAAGCGGAGAAATTTTCAGTAACAGTGCTTTAACCGCTGCTAACAAAACACTTCCTTTTGGGACAGAAGTAAAAATTACTAATTTGATTTCTGGGAAAAGTGTTGTAGTGAAAGTAAACGATAGAGGCCCTTACCACTCATCTAGAGCCTTTGATCTTTCTAAAGCTGCATTTGATTCAATTGGTGACCTAAGAAAAGGAACCATCGCTATTGAATACGAAATTATCGACTAAGATTACCTTAATTAAATTAAAACCGCCAATCAAAATTTTGATTGGCGGTTTTTTTATTGCTTAAAATTTATACTCGAGCTTGTTCTAACGAAGTCATTTTGTTTAATAGTTGTTTCTTCATTAGGAAATATTTTCTTCCAATATAGAAATGCAGACTATTAACTGCAAAAAACAATTGCTGAAGATTAGTATTCAGATATTCATTTTGATTAAAATACAATACGTCATTATTAATGTAAAATTCTAAATCTTTTCTGTTTTGCTCATTGATTTCTTCGTTGAGTAAAGATTCATTTAGAATATCTTTTAATTCTTCTTTTAATTTTGATTCCAAAGTTTTCAGATTGTTGAAGTTCTTTTTGATTTTCTCAAAAGGCGTAGTTGTGCTTACAAACTCTAAAGCTTTGCTCAAATCTCTGAATAGATTGAATTTTTCTTCGTAGATTTTATCATAATCCAAAAGCTCGGAAAACTGATTTCTCATCTCGTCTTCTTGATTCTGGTTTTTTGCTAGACCTGCGAAATAATGATAAATATTAATATCATTCTGAGTGATTTTCTCTTTCAGTATTTTTATTTGATTTTCAAGGATTGGAATTAGTGTTTTAGCTTCGTTGGCTTTATACTTTTTTCCATCATAGTCAAACGTTTTAATCACATAAGTTTTGTCAGCGATAGAATTAATAACATTTTTATCATTCTCCAAAGCGATTAAGGTGTAAACATCTTCCACTTTGTCTTTGGAGAAAAGATCTTCGAATTTATCAATGATTGGCGAAGTATTGTCCAGGCTCAAATCAAATGGATTAGGATTTTTATTATCGTAATAATTATTGAAAATTTTATTAAAAGTTCCCTTGTTGTAGTTTTCTTTAAATTCAATTTTGAAAGTTTCAAAGTCCAAATCAAATTGTGTCTTTTCATTTTCTACATTTGAAAAAAGCTTTGCCGTTAGTTTCTCATCAGTCGCTTCGAAGTTTTTGAACAAAGTTTTTGCAGGAGAGTTATCTGCATCTTTTGTGATAGCGAGTTTTTGTAATCTGACAATTCTGTCTTCTGTTGAAGGGTGAGAAGCCCATTGATTTTCTATATTTAATTTTGATTTATTAAAAAGACCAGACTCTGTTGATTTTACAACCGGTAAATCGTTTTTGAAATCAAGTTCGTTTTCATTAGCGTAAAAGTTCATGACATAGAAGTGTTCTCTGTAGATGTTTTTGCTTGATTTGTTTTCAGGGATTTTGCTGTTGTAAAAATTGATAACAGCATTGTAAGAATTGTCTGCCAAATCCATTCTCATAAGCGATTCTTCCAAGGCTAAAGAACCAGCAATGTTGGCAGCAACTTCGTCCGCGTGAAATTCCATTTCTCGGGAAAGTGCCATATGACGGATGTTTACAAAAGAGTACATCTTTGTAAGAATCCATTTTATTCCTTGGGTTATCTTAATCGCTAATTCTGCAAAGAAGGCAAAAAATCCACTCGCACTAGCCCAACCTTTTACGGTGTTTTCATAGGATTCATCTTCATTGACTAAGTTGAAAATGATTTGATTAACGTTATAGACGTAACTTCCTACTTTCATAGATCGTTGAGGAAAGTGCCCGAATTCGTGCGCTAAAATGGCTTTGAGTTCTTGCTTTGTACAAGTGTTGACAAGCCCAATTCCAATTACTAGATTTTTTTTGATAGGCAAAAACATACTCCAAAAATTAGAATCATAGAAAACGCTGGCGTTGACATCATAAGCCAAGTAAACTTTTTTGGGAAAGTCTGTTCCGGCTTCTTTGACGATTTCGTCTATCATCTGAAAAAGTTGTGGCTCATCATTTCTATTAATTTCAGTTAGATTGCTTCGGTCGTTTATGTGTTGTTTGAATAGAAATTTTATTAAAAAATAAGAAATTAAAACGCCCAAACTTGCTAATCCAATACCTAACATCACTGTGAAAAACATAGGTTTTATGCTGATTATCCAAAGCCCCGCTGCAATACAACCAATGGTTAAAGCAATGGCGGAAAAGAATAATAAAATGTAAACAATAATGAATAGAACAATAGCAATAATTGCTGATGTGCTTTTTTTCTTAAACTCTGGAGAAACCTGAATAAACATAAAGGGAATTAATTTTTCAAAAAAATTAAGAATTAAACTCTATTTTTTCGAATATATTTAATTAATTGTTTAAGAAATTTTCACAAAAAAAACCGCTCAGAAAATCTGAACGGTTTAATTTATATTATTTCAGTAACTGATTGTTACATCATTCCTGGCATTCCGCCACCCATTGGCATTGCAGGCTCGTCTTTTTTAACTTCAGTGATAACACATTCAGTTGTTAAAAGCATTCCTGAAACAGAAGCCGCGTTTTCTAAAGCAACTCTTGTTACTTTAGTTGGATCAATGATTCCAGCTTCTAGCATATTTACATACTCGTCAGTTTTAGCATTGTAACCAAAATCTGCAGTTCCTTCTGCTACTTTAGCAACGATTACAGAACCTTCACCTCCTGCGTTAGCAACGATTTGTCTCAATGGTTCTTCAATCGCTCTTTTTACGATTTTGATACCAGTTGTTTCGTCAGCGTTATCACCTTGGAAGTTAAGAGCAGAAACCGCTCTTACTAAAGCAACACCACCACCAGCAACGATTCCTTCTTCAACTGCAGCTCTTGTAGCGTGAAGCGCATCATCCACTCTGTCTTTTTTCTCTTTCATTTCAACTTCTGAAGCAGCACCTACGTAAAGTACAGCAACACCTCCAGCTAACTTAGCCAATCTCTCCTGAAGTTTTTCTCTATCATAATCAGAAGTTGTAGTTTCCATCTGAGCTTTGATTTGAGAAACTCTTCCTTTGATTTGAGCTTCGTCACCACCACCGTTTACGATAGTTGTATTGTCTTTATCAATAGAAACTTTTTCAGCAGTTCCCAACATTTCGATCGTTACATTTTCCATTGTGAAACCTCTTTCTTCAGAAATTACAGTTCCACCTGTCAAGATTGCGATGTCTTCCAACATTGCTTTTCTTCTATCTCCGAAACCTGGGGCTTTTACAGCAGCAATTTTAAGAGAGCCTCTCAATTTGTTTACTACTAAAGTTGCCAAAGCTTCACCTTCAACTTCTTCAGAGATAATTAGTAAAGATTTTCCACCTTGTGCAACTGGCTCAAGAACTGGTAATAATTCTTTCATAGAAGAGATTTTTTTCTCAACCAAAAGAATGTAAGGATTATCTAATTCTGCAACCATCTTCTCAGGATTAGTTACAAAATAAGGCGATTGGAAACCTCTGTCAAACTGCATACCTTCTACAACATCTACAGTTGTGTCGATACCTTTTGCTTCTTCTACAGTGATTACACCTTCTTTTCCAACTTTTCCAAAAGCTTCAGCGATTAATGAACCGATAGTTTCGTCGTTATTTGCAGAAACGGAAGCAACTTGTTTTACTTTTTCTGTAGAATCACCCACAGTTTGAGATTGAGATTTAAGGTTTTCAACTACTGCAGAAACAGCTTTGTCAATTCCTCTTTTAAGATCCATTGGGTTAGCACCCGCAGCTACATTTTTAAGACCTTCTCTTACGATAGCTTGTGCCAAAACTGTAGCGGTAGTAGTACCGTCTCCAGCGATGTCATTGGTTTTAGAAGCCACTTCTTTCACCATTTGAGCACCCATATTTTCTACTCTATCTTCTAGTTCTATTTCTTTTGCAACAGACACACCATCTTTAGTTACGTGAGGAGCACCGAAAGATTTTTCGATTACTACGTTTCTACCTTTTGGTCCTAAAGTTACTTTTACTGCATTAGCCAATGCGTCAACACCTCTTTTAAGAGCGTCTCTTGATTCAATATCGAATTTTATTTCTTTTGCCATTTTTAAAATGTATTATTATATGATGTACAAAGTAAAATGTACTTTTTTGTTTAATTAATTTGATGGGTTGTCTCAAAATACTTTGTACGTTGTACAAGGTATTTTTTACAAATCTTAGCCAATTATTCCTAAAAGATCTCCTTCTTTTACAATTAGGTAATCCTTTCCTTCGAATTTCAGTTCAGTTCCAGAATATTTTCCATAAAGTACTTTGTCGCCTACTTTTACGGTAGTTGGTTCGTCTTTTTTTCCAGGCCCTACAGCTACTACAGTTCCTTCTTGTGGTTTTTCTTTTGCCGTGTCTGGGATGATAAGTCCAGATGCTGTTTTAGTTTCTGCAGGTGTTGGTTCTACCAAAACTCTGTCCGCTAATGGTTTGAAATTTACTGACATAATTATATTTTGATTTTAATATTATTCTTCATTGTTATTCTCCAACAATGTGCCAAATGAGACAGAAGTTAGAACTTAGAAGTTAGAAGTTAGATTTGGCAGAGTTTTGTTTTTTATTGCTGAAATTTTGGCAGAAAAAAAGTCATTCAATCGAATGACTTTGTAGTGTTGTTTGTAGTTTTTATCTTTTCCCTGCAGCTTGCATTGGGTTTACTCTTCCACTTGCACCGCCTCTTGCAGTTTCTTTTTGAGCCTGTTTGAAAATCTGGAATTTCGAAGGTGTTTCTGTTGAAGCAGTTGCTGCCCAATAGTTATTAGAAGTGTCAATATCAGCTGTTTCTTTCATTGGGTCCAATTGAATCGATTTTATTTTTTTATCGAAATAATAGGTTTTAGAAACCTTTTGCTCGTTCGATCTCCAGATTTGAACATTGATTTTATCATTCAGTTTAGTTCCATCTTCAAAAGTAAATTCCAGAATAATTGGCATTACTAGTCCTCCTTTATTAGTGAAATCTATTTGGTATGCAGTAATGTTTTTATTAATTCCGTTTGTTTTATCTTTTGTAGACAATTTTTCAGAAGCTTCAGTTTTTAAAGTATATTCTTTTGAAGTGTCAACTTTTTCTTGTCCTCGGTCATATTTGTAATAAAAATCCTGAACATCTTTGTCTCCGTCCACATAGAATTTGATGTTTTTATCTTCTTTGTTTCTGACTTTAGAAATATCTTCAAATTCATTCAGAAGTGGTGCGTCAGTTTTGTATTTGGTTTCTTTCGCTTCTTTTGGAATCGCATCAAAATCCGGCGTTGCGACAGTCACTTTATCAATTGCAATATCTACTGGATCTGTACTGTAAAACCAGCCTCTCCAAAACCAATCGAGGTCTTCGCCACTTGCATCTTCCATTGTTCTGAAAAGATCTGCCGGTTCCGGATGACGGAATGCCCATCTTTTTGCATATGTTTTGAAAGCTTTGTCAAACAATTCTCTTCCCATAATAGTTTCACGTAAGATGTTGAGTCCAGTCGCCGGTTTGGAATAAGCATTTGGTCCAAATCTCGCAATGTTTTCAGAATTAGTCATGATTGGCTCTAGTTCGTCTTTCGGAAGTTTCATATAATCTACAATTGTCCAAGCTGGTCCACGTTTGGAAGGGAATTTATTATCCCATTTTTCCTCAGTAAGATATTCAACAAATGTATTAAGACCTTCATCCATCCAAGACCATTGTCTTTCGTCGGAATTGATGATCATCGGGAAAAAGTTGTGCCCTACTTCGTGGATAATTACACCAAGCATTCCGTTTTTGATAGCTTCAGAATAAGTTCCGTCTTTCTCGGTTCTTCCGTAATTGAAACAGATCATTGGGTATTCCATTCCGTTGGAAGCTTCTACAGATTGCGCCACTGGATATGGATAAGGAATAGTGAATTCTGAGTAAGTTTTAATCGTATGAGCAACCGCTTTTGTTGAGAATTTTCTGTACAATCCATAAGCTTCTTTTCCGTAGAAACTCATCGCCATTACTTTGTTGTTGTTTTCAGGAATGGTAACTCGCATTCCGTCCCAAACAAATTTTCTTGATGATCCCCAAGCAAAATCACGAACATCATTCGCTTCGAATTTCCATATTTTTCTTTCCTTAGATTTAGATTTTTCAGCTTTTTTAGCTTCGTCTAATGTTACAATTTCTATTGGTTCGTTTGAGTTTTCCGCTTGCTTATATCTTGCCAATTGAGCTGATGTCAAAACTTGGTCGTAATTTTTACATTCGCCAGTTCCACCAATAATGTGATCTGCCGGAACATTCATAGAAACTTTAAAGTTTCCGAAAACCAAAGCAAATTCTCCACGACCGGTAAACTGATGATTCTGCCACCCGTGGAAATCGCTGTAAACACACATTCTCGGATACCATTGTGTCATTGTGTAAAGATCGTTGCCATCTTCTGGGAAATTTTCATAACCGCCACGACCTCCTTTTTCCATACGATTTGGGATGTTGTAATTCCAATCTACTTTGAAAGTGAATTTCTCCCCAGCTTTCAACGGTTTTTCAAGATCGATTCTCATCATCGTTTTATTAACAACATATTTGATAGGAGAGCCTTTGCTATCTGTTACTTTTTCAAGATTTACACCATAGCCATCATCTTTTGCAGGAAGATCAGAGGTTTTTAATTTATCAATATTGGCTCCTTTTGGTAGGGTAGAAGAAGATGGATAATCGGCATTTTTGACAGAAGATTGTTGATTCTCATCTAGTTGTAGCCAAAGATATTCTAGTTCGTCGGGAGAATTATTGTAATAAGTAATCGTTTCGGAGCCTTTTAGATTTCTTTTGTCTTCGTTCAGATATGCTGTGATGTCATAATCTGCACGTTGCTGCCAGTATTGATTTCCGGGCGCTCCAGAAGCTGTTCTATAAGTATTTGGAGTTGGTAGGATTGTTCCAAGTTGTTCGAATTTGTTTCCGTGATTACTCCCTGGATTATTTTGAATGTTTTGTGCGCCAACAAAAGCACAAGCGAGTAATAACCCTAAAATTTTTAATTTCATTATTGATAAATTAATGGCTGATAAAATCTATAAGTAATCAAATTTATGAAAAAGTTACTAATAAAATTGAATAGAAATCTTATTATTAATGATGTTTATTCAAAGATTAATTAGAAAACCAAAGTTTTTCACCTTCTAAAACTAAAGGGCTTGGGAAATTATTAGTAAACAAACCTCCAGTTCCCAAACCCTGTGGCATCGGATTTTTTTTGGTGTAAGTGTATTGTGCAATGGCATTCAGTCCAATATTGCTTTCCAAAGCAGATGTAATCCACCAACCGATATTTTGTTTTTCTGCTAAATCTATCCAATCATCAGAACCAGAAAATCCGCCAATCAAACTTGGTTTTAGAATAATATATTGAGGACTGATTTCTTTTAGCAGTTCTTTTTTGGAATCTGTATTCAAAACGCCGATTAACTCTTCGTCCAAAGCAATTGGAGTAGGAGAGGTTCTACAAAGTTCTGCCATTGCGTCCCAATTTCCAGCTTCAATAGGTTGTTCGATAGAGTGGATGTCTAAGTCTGCTAATTCTTGTAAAACAACTTTTGCTTGCTCTGGAGAAAAAGCGCCATTTGCATCTACCCGAAGTTCGATTTGATCTTTCGAAAATTTCTTTCTCAGAGATTTTAATATTTCTTTTTCAGAATCCCAATCAGTTCCGATTTTCAGTTTGATACAAGAAAAATTGTCTCTAATTTTTTCCTCGATTTGAGATTGCATATAGTTTACATCTCCCATCCAAATGAGTCCATTAATTTTAATCGAGTCTTTTCCTTCTGTAAAATCACTAGGGAAATACAAATCGCCCTGATGTTCCAAATTACGTAAAGCTTGTTCAATTCCAAAAATAATCGAAGGATGATTGATGAGTTCTTCTTTTAATTCTTCCAAACTCAAATTGATATTACGACAAGCCCATTCCAAAGCATTTTCATAATCATCATCGTCATCAAAACTCAATCCGCGGAAAAGAGCACATTCGCCTATTCCTTTTTTATCATCTTCATAGATTTCTATGAAATAAGTTTCTTTTGTGTTGAGAACGCCTCTGGAAGTTCCGCTTGGACGTTTGAAATCAAGAATGTATTGATGGAATTTTGCAGTCTTCATTTTGCAAAAATAAGAAAAGACCGAGGAAATCGGTCTTTTTTGTATTCTTTAAATTATTCTTAATTTTTATCGACAGCTTTTGCCATAAATTCTTCGGCTTTGGTAACCATTGCTGCACTTCCGCAGAAAAAAGGAACACGTTGATGTAATTCTGTTGGCTCTATTTCCATAATTCTTTTGAAACCATCGCTGCATTTTCCGCCGGCTTGTTCTGTCAAAAATGCCATTGGATTAGCTTCGTAAAGTAATCTTAATTTTCCTTTTGGAGATTGTGAAGTTTGAGGATAAATATAAATTCCACCTTTCAGCATATTTCTATGGAAATCGGAAACTAGAGAACCGATGTATCTAGAAGTGTAAGGTCTGTCGCCTTCTTCTTCCTGACAATATTTGATGTAATCTTTTACGCCTTGAGGAAACTTAGCATAATTTCCTTCATTTATAGAATAGATTTTTCCAGAAGTCGGGAATTTGATGTCTTTATGAGAAAGGTAATAAGTTCCTATGGATGGATCTAGTGTAAACCCATTTACGCCGTTTCCTGTTGTATAAACAATCATTGTAGAAGAGCCGTAAACGACATAACCAGCAGCCACTTGATTTACGCCTTTTTGTAAAAAATCTCTTAGTTCAACTGGGCTTCCAGGATCAGAAACTCTTCTGTAGATAGAGAAAATAGTTCCTACAGAAACATTTACATCGATGTTTGAGGAACCGTCAAGTGGATCAATCAAAACAACATATTTGCTAAGGTGTGCATTGTCGGTACATTTAACTTCAATGAAATCATCGCTTTCTTCCGAGGCAATTCCGCAAACAACTTCTCTTTGAGACAATGCAGCTATGAAAATGTCGTTAGCTAAAACGTCCAATTTTTGTTGTTCTTCTCCTTGGATGTTTTCGGTTCCAACTTTTCCAATAATGTCAGCAATTCCAGCTTTGTTCACTTCTCTATTAACAATTTTTGTTGCAATTCTTATAGAACTGATAAGGCGAGAAAGTTCTCCTGTAGAATACTTAAAATCATCCTGTTTTTCAATTATGAACTCTCCTAAGGTTTGTAAAGCTTGATGTGACATATTTTGGTTAATTTGATTTTCTACAAAACTAATTTTTTTTTTCAATTAAATGAAACAAGATTTATCGATTTTTGATGATACTTGTCATAAATGTATTAATATGGTTTCATTATCTCAATTTGAAGCATTGAAAATAATAACACTGATTTTTATATTCCGTTCATTATTAATATTTTTGAAAGTTAATAATTGATTAACGGCTTCTTAATTTTTAATAAAAAAGTTTAACGGTAAAAATCTAATGAAAGTTTACAAATTTGGTGGTGCATCTGTTAAGGATGCAGAAGGTGTGAAAAATGTGGCCTTGGTTCTAGAAACTCAAGGGTTTGAGAAATGTTTGGTTGTAGTTTCTGCAATGGGAAAAACGACAAATGCGTTGGAAAAAGTAGTAGAATATTACTTCAAGAAACAGGATTATCAAGCAGAAATTGAATTGATCAAGAAAAATCACATCGATATTGCCAAGGGTTTATTTTCAGAAGGTCATGCTGTTTTTGGAGAAATCACATTATTTTTTGATGATATTGATTCTTTTTTGAGAAGAAACAAATCACCTAATTATAACTTCGTTTATGATCAGGTTGTAAGTTGCGGAGAAATGATTTCTTCTAAAATTCTAAGTGAGTATCTTAATGATATTCAGTTTTTTAACCATTGGTTGGATGCGAGAGATTATATCAAGACCGATGCGAGTTACAGAGAAGGAATTGTTAACTGGCAGGAAACAGAGCAGAATATTTCTAAATTAGATAAAATCAACTGTTATGTAACTCAGGGATTTATCGGTTCGGAAAGTAATAATTTTACAGTAACTCTTGGAAGAGAAGGTTCCGATTACACAGCCGCGATTTTCGCATATTGCCTTAATGCTGACGAAATGACAATCTGGAAAGACGTTCCAGGTGTAATGACCGGCGATCCTAGAAAATTTGAAAATGTAGAATTGTTGTCTTTCATTTCTTACGAAGAGGCAATTGAGATGGCTTATTATGGAGCTTCGGTAATTCACCCAAAAACACTTCAGCCACTTAAACAGAAGAATATTCCGTTTTTTGTAAAGTCTTTCGTAGAACCTAAAAAACCAGGAACCAAAGTTGGAAATTCTGAGGAAAATGAATTGATCGAGAGTTATATCCTAAAAGAAAATCAAACCTTATTGAATGTAGAAACCCGTGATTTTTCCTTTATTGCAGAGGATCATATGAGTTTGATATTTGCGCTTCTTGCTAAATATAAAATTAAAGTTTCTTTGATGCAGAACTCTGCGATTTCATTAGCTTTATGTTTGGAAGATAAATTTGGAACCGCCAATGATTTTAATGAAGAATTACAGCAGAGTTTCATCACGCAAATGACGAAAAATGTATCCTTGTTTACTGTCAGAAATGCAGAATTAGACCAATTAGATCAATTTTATAAAGACAAAAAAGTACTGCTGGAGCAGATTTCCAAAAAAACCTTCCAAATGGTAACCCTGTAAAAACACTATGAGTTTAATTTCTAAAGAAGATTTGATAAAAGCAGCAGGACTCGATAAAATTGGTTTTCTTAAAAGACCAGTTGCGTCAGCAATTATGAATCTTACTAAAATAAATGAAGTCAACAATCTTTATAATAAACTGATTCATACCAAAGGTGTGCAGTTCTTTGATGAGTTCATCAGAGAGCAGGAACTCAGTTATATCGTTTTCGAAGAAGACTTGGCAAAAGTTCCCAAAACAGGACCTTTTATCATTGTTTCCAATCATCCGCTTGGCGCTTTGGATGGGATTTTGATGTGCAAAATTTTGTTACGCGTTCGTCCAGATTTTAAAGTGATGGGGAATTTTCTTTTGTCGAAAATTAAACCAATGGAACCTTTCGTGATTTCTGTGAATCCGTTTGAAGGTAGGAAAGATGCTTTTAATAGTTCTTCTGGGATGAGAGAAACTTTCAAACATTTGGAAGAAGGTGGCTGTATTGGTATTTTTCCAGCTGGTGAAGTTTCCAATAAAAATAATGAATACGGCGAAGTTCTGGACAGACCTTGGGGGAAAATTGCTTTGAAGATTATCAAGAAAGCTAAAGTTCCTGTAATCCCAATGTATTTCCACGCGACTAATAGCAAAATGTTTTATAACGTTTCCAAGTTGCATCCAGATTTACAGACATTGATGTTGCCAGCAGAAATGATGCGCAAAAGAGATAAACCAATCCGAATCCGAATTGGAAAACCTATTTCTGTAAAACAAATTGAGGAAGAAGAAACAATAGAGGAATTAGGCGATTATCTTTATAATAAGGTTTATATGCTGAAGTCTTATTATGAAAAAAGAAAAAGTATTACGGAGAAACTGAAACTTCCCAATATGTCTCTCAAGCTTCCTTTACAGAAACAGAATAATATTGTTCAAAATATTATAGACGAAACACCTGTCGAAGATATTATTACTGAAATAGAAAAGCTAAAAGTTGCCGAAAACAAAAAACTATTTTCTCACGGCGATTATGACGTTTTCTTTACAAAATCAGAAGAGATTCCATCGATAATGAGAGAAATCGGAAGGCAAAGAGAATTGACTTTTCGCGCAATTGGAGAAGGAACCAATCTGCCTTTTGACTTAGATGAATATGATAACCATTACCATCATCTTTTTCTTTGGGATAATGCAGGCAAAAAATTGGTTGGTGCGTACAGAATGGCTTTGGGATCCGAAGTAATGAAAAAGCACGGAATCGACGGATTCTACACCAGTTCTCTTTTCGAATACGATACAGAATTACAACCGTTTTTCCGAAAAGTAATAGAAATGGGTAGAGCTTATATCTCTATGGAGTATCAGCAAAAACCTTTTCCGTTATTCTTGCTTTGGAGAGGAATAGTTCACGTTTGTTTAAGAAATCCTGAGCACAAATTCCTAATGGGAGGCGTAAGTATCAGTAATAAGTTTTCCGAATTTTCTAAATCATTGATGATAGAATTTATGCGTTCTCATTATTATGATTCTGCGGTGGCGCAATATATTCATCCGAAGAACGAGTTCAAAGTGGTGATGAAAGAGCGTGATAAAGCTTTGTTCTTTGAAGATATGGATGCGGATCTTAATAAGCTCGATAAGATTATCGACGATCTTGAACCTGAACTGAGATTGCCTGTTTTGATTAAAAAATATATCAAACAAAATGCAAAAATGATTGCTTTCAATGTAGATCCAAACTTCAATGATGCGATTGATGGATTGATGTATATCAGGATAAGTGATCTTCCGGAAGATACAATCAAGCCTGTTTTGGAAGAGTTAAGCGATTTTTTCAAAGCTCAGACCGAAAAAAAATCTTCTGATAATCAATGATTTTAAATAAATGTGCGAAGAAATTCTAATATAATTTGCATTATAAGAATAAAGAATATACTTTTGCACCACTCAAAACAAAAAGAGTGATGGTTTCTTAGCTCAGTTGGTAGAGCAATGGATTGAAAATCCATGTGTCCCTGGTTCGATCCCTGGAGAAACCACTTAAAAACCGCCTTTGTTAGGCGGTTTTTTAAATAAAAAAATGAAATTAGTAGCAATCTAATTTGGATTATAAGAGTAAAGAGTGTATTTTTGCACCACTCAAAACAAAACAAGTAATGGTTTCTTAGCTCAGTTGGTAGAGCAATGGATTGAAAATCCATGTGTCCCTGGTTCGATCCCTGGAGAAACCACTTAAAACCGCCTAATTTAGGCGGTTTTTTTTGTTTGATAATATTATTGTCTATTTATTCGTTTTTGTAATGTGAAAATCTAGGTTTTTGAATTGATGATTTTCTCTTGAAGGTAAATCTAATATTTTTTCACAATAGCTTTTGATGTAAAAGTCTAATAGGAAGATTAGTTTTTCAGGTAATCCAAACTCCACACATCTTGTTGGGTTCAAAAAACTCCAAGGAAGTTTTTTAATATTTTTTTTTTTTGATTCATCTGTTATTATTGTGTATTCTCCTATGATTCCAAAATAATCATATTGTTGGATCGCGACTTCAAACATTTTGTCTGTTTTGTAAGTCATTAAAAAATAGTAATTCATTTGTTGAAATTTTTAGGTTAATTTCTCGAATGTACAACAGTGTTTATCGTTTAGTTTTTTTTTCTAAATATCAAAAAAAATCACCTACAAATAGAGGTGATTTATATTGTTACTTCAAATGAATTTATAATTTCTAAACTCTCACGGCATCTGGAACCATTATCTCATAATTCCCACCATACGAAATTATTTCTCTCACAATGCTACTGCTGATATAAGATTTCCCAGAAGAAGTCAAAAGGAAAATAGTTTCAACCGTATTTTCTCTGGTTAAAGCTCTGTTGGTTTGCGCAATCGACTTTTCGAATTCAAAATCGGCGGGATTTCTTAATCCTCTCAAAATGAAATTTACATCTTTACTTTTACAATAATCAATTGTTAAGCCTTCAAAATCATCAACTTCAACATTCGGGAATTTTTCAAACGTTTTTCTGATAAACTCTTTTCGTTGTTCCAAGGAGAACATGTATTTTTTCTGAGAATTCTTTCCGATGGCTATAATGATTTTGTCAAATAGCGGAACAGCACGTTCTACAATATCATAATGGCCAAGTGTAATTGGGTCAAATGACCCGGGAAAAACAGCAATTTTCATAGAAATTTTAAATTTTAGATTATGAATTTTAGATTTCTTAAATAATTTTAAATCTAAAATTTATCATTTATAATTATTTGTTAAGTGCTTTTTCTACCTCGTTTCCGCAAAGGTCTTTGATAGAGATTCCATAGATTTTTGCCTGTTGAGGAAGAATACTTGCCGGTGAAAACCCGGGGTTGGTATTCATTTCCAATAAGTGCGGGATTCCGTCAACGATAATGAATTCTGAACGGGAAAAACCACTCATTCCAAGAGATTTATAAGCTTTAATAGAAATTTCTTCAACTTTTTTTCTGGTTTCTTCATCAATTCTTGCCGGTGTAATTTCCTGAGAAGCACCTTCGTATTTAGCTTCATAATCAAAGAATTCTTTGTCTGGAACAATTTCAGTAATTCCTAAAACAATTACTTCTCCTTGATAATCCAAAACACCAACAGAAACTTCCATTCCATTTAATGCACTTTCGATAAGGATTTCGTCGTCTTCTTTATAAGCAAATTCGATTGCTGTTTGCAGTTCGCTTTTATCTTTGACTTTAGAAATTCCGAGAGAAGAACCGCTTTGATTAGGCTTAACAAAAACTGGAAGTTCTAATTTTTCTACAATTTCGTCATCAGAAATTTCCTCGCCTTTTCTTAAGTAAATACTTTTTGCGGAAGGAATTCCGTATTTTGATAAAACAGCTAACGTATCTTTTTTATTGAAGGTCAGTGCGCTTTGATAGAAATCACAACCGGTATATTTTTGACCAACAGCATCCCAATAAGCTTGTATAATTCCATTTTCGCCAGGTGAACCGTGGATGGTATTGAAACAAACGTCAAAGTTAAGAATGTCTCCATCACCGATGTTGACGGAAAAATCTGCTTTATTAATGAATTTTTTTCTGTCGTTCTCGTCTAATAAATACCATTCATCTTTTAAAATAACCACTTTATAAACATCATAAAGTTCACGGTCAAGTGAATCAAAAATCAATTGTCCGCTTTTTAAAGAAACTTTGTATTCATCAGAATAACCGCCCATTACAACGGCTACATTTTTTTTGCTCATTTCAAATTTTTCTTAAAAACAAATGTAAAGATTTTATGAAAAAATCTATGATTAAATCTATCAAAATTTAAAGATGCGAAATGAATTGTAAAAATCAAAAAAATACGAAGGCACAAAAGACTATGAAAAATGTAGTTGTATTTAAGGCACAAAGTTTTAGAAAATCAAAGATTTTAGTGCCTTAAAACATTTCAATCTTAAAAGAAAAACATTGTGTCTTTATGTTAAAAAAATTTATATCAATAAAAGAATAATTTCAAATACGGCCAATAAATCAAAGCGCCAACACAAATTGAAACAATAACAGAAAGCAGAACCGCGCCGCCAGACAAATCCTTGATGATTCCAATTCTTTGGTCAAATTCAGATTGTATATAATCACAGATTTTTTCGATACAAGTATTAACGGCTTCTGTAATTAAAACAACAAAACTTGTAATAAGAATCATGCAAGTTTCAAAAGGGTTAAGTCCAAAAAAAACGATCAGAAAAAGATTAATCATCAAACCAAAAACTTCGATTTGAAAATTGCGCTCGTTTCGCAAAATCCATACCAATCCCTTGATTGTAAATTGCACACTTTTATAAAATGGAGGTTTTTTCATTTTTAATTAAATAAAATTGATTTCTGATTCTATTCTTTGAAATCTTTGCTGAGTTTTACAGCATTGCGAACTTTAAAAATATTTTCAATAATTTCAAAAAAAATCTTCGCGGACTTTGCGTTTAAAAATTCAGCAATTATCAAATTTTCACAAAGTTATTCAAACTTATTTTACTCCAATTCAAAAAAAATGTTAATAACTAAATAAAATCAACTTTTACAATCGAACCGAAATCATTATATTTGTGGAATTGAAATAAATACAGTTTATGAGATTTATTGTTGCCAGTGGCGATTTGCAAAAAGCTTTACAGACGGTGAGTGGCGTGATTTCAGGTTCACAATCCAGACCAATTTTGGAGAATTTTCTTTTCGAATTAGACCAGAACTTGTTGACAGTTACGGCTTCTGACGGTGAAACGACTTTGATTACTTCTCTTGAAGTGAAGTCGGATGACAAAGGAAAATTAGCAGTTCCAGGTAAGATTTTTCAGGATTTCTTGAAAACTTACGGTGAACAGCCTTTGACTCTTGCAGTTAAAGACTCCGAAGACGGAAACGGAAGCGTTTTGGAAATTTTGGATGAGAAAGACAACTTTGCAGTAGCGTTAGACAATGCGGATGATTATCCTGAGTTGCCGGAATTTGATGCATCTCAGAAAGTAACAATCGGTGGAGGAGTTTTGGCAGAGGCTCTTAACAATACACTTTTCGCTACAAGTAACGATTCTCTTCGTCCTGTGATGACTGGTGTTTTATTCCAATTCAAAGAAGATGAAACTAATTTTGTTTCCACAGATTCTCACAGATTGGTGGTTTACAAAAGAACAGATATCACGCATTCTGAAACTTTGGAATTCATTATGCCAAAGAAACCTTTGTCAATTTTCAAAAATATCCTGAACAATTCCAACGAAGATGTTGTGATTGAATTCAGTGATAATATGGCGAAATTCACATTCGGAAATAACATCTGGATTTGTCGTTTAATTGACGGGAAATATCCAAATTACAACGCTGTAATCCCGAAAGAAAATCCAAATGTTTTGACTATCAACAGAAGTTTACTTTTGAGTTCTATCAGAAGAGCATCTATTATGTCCAACAAATCTACGAATCAAGTGAGATTCAAATTATCTGGTAACGTTCTTCACCTTCACGCAGAAGATACAGAATACGCAAACAAAGCGGATATGCAGATTCCTTGTGATTATAACGGCGATGATATCAATATTGGTTTCAGTTCAAAATTCTTGACAGAAATGTTATCCGTTTTGGCTTCTGATGATATTACAATGAAAATGTCTCAGCCAAACAGACCTGGAATTGTAGAACCGGTTGACGGATTGGAGGAGAATGAAAGTATCCTGATGCTTTCTATGCCTGTAATAGGTTTATAATTTTAAAATTAACCATATTTAAAATTTGAGATTTGAAATTCAAGTCTCAAATTTTAGTTTAAGAATCTTAATTTTTTGGGCAGCAATTTCCGCCTTCCGTTCCCAATCTTTTTTTTCAATGCTTTTCCAACAGCAAAAAAAAGGATTTCCACTCAAGTCGGGCTGCAGCTTCGCAAAAATGAAGATTTGTAAATAAAAATAACCTTTGTCATTCCGTAGGAATCTAAACTTTTAGATTTCTTCAATGATAAAATAACTTAAAAATCTTGAATCTCGTTTCTTGAATCTAGATTCTAAATAAAATAAAAGAATGAAAATTTCTAATAATTGGCTTAAAGATTATATCAAAACAGACCTTAACTCAGAAAAAATCAGTGCTTATCTTACCGATATCGGTTTGGAGGTAGAAGGTGTTGATAAATTCGAAAGCATAAAAGGAAGTCTGGAAGGGATTGTTGTAGGTAAAGTTTTGACTTGCGAAAAACACCCAAATGCGGATAAACTAAGCAAAACAACAGTGGATGTTGGAAACGGAAAAGTGTTGGAAATTGTTTGTGGTGCACCAAATGTTGCTTCCGGACAAACTGTTCCTGTTGCTGTCGTTGGAACAAAAATCTACACAAAAGACGGAAGTTCTTTCGAAATCAAAAAGGCTAAAATCCGTGGCGAAGTTTCCGAAGGGATGATTTGCGCCGAGGACGAATTAGGTTTGAGTGACGACCACGCTGGAATTATGGTTTTGGACGAAACTAAATTTGAAGTTGGAAAACCTTTCGCTGATTATTATGAATTGACCAACGATGAGGTTTACGAAATCGGATTGACGCCCAACAGAACCGATGCAATGTCGCATTACGGCGTTGCAAGAGATTTGCAGGCGTTCGTTTCTTCTAATAATCTGAAATCAGAATTCACAAAATTAGAATCTAAAGTTTTAAACATCGAAGGTTCTCACGATTTCAAATTAGAAGTTGAAGATTCTGAATTAACGCCAAGATATTTAGGCGCAGTTTTAGAAAATGTAGAAATCAAAGCTTCTCCGGATTGGTTGAAAGCAAGATTGAAAGCTATCGGACTTTCGCCAATTAATAATGTTGTAGATATTACCAATTATATTCTTCACGGGCTTGGACAACCGCTTCATGCTTTTAATGCTGATAAAATTGCAGATAAAACAGTGAAAGTTGGAACTGTAGAAGCAGGAACCAAATTCAAAACTTTGGATAATGTTGAGAGAACTTTAAACGGTTCCGAAATTATGATCAAAGATGGAAAAGACAATCCACTTTGCATCGCCGGAGTTTTCGGTGGAAGTGAAAGCGGAGTTTCTTCCGAGACAAAAACGATTTTCTTAGAAAGTGCTTATTTTAATCCAGTGGCGATTAGAAAAGCTTCTAAATCTCACGGTTTGAATACCGATGCATCTTTCCGTTTCGAAAGAGGTGTTGACCCTAACAATGCAAGAACTGCTTTGACGCACGCGATTAATCTGATTCAGGAATTGGCGGGTGGGAAGTTGGTTGGAGAGATTTTGGAACATTATCCAGAGAAAATCAAAGACCATTATGTGGTTTTCAGATATTCGAAATTAGACCAGATTTTAGGGACTAAAATTCACAGAGAAAAAATTAAAGAAATTCTTAAATCTCTTGATATTCAGATTCTTAATGAAATTCAAAATGGTCTTGAATTGTCTGTTCCTGTTTACAGAGCAGATGTTATAAGAGAAATCGATGTGATTGAAGAAGTATTGAGAATCTACGGTTACAACAAAATCGATGCACCGAAGAAAATCTCTTTCACACCTGTTAAGTTGAGTTTTGACGACCAAGATGCTCTAGAGAATTCTTGGGCAAGAACGTTGCAATCCAACGGTTTTAATGAAGTGATGAACAATTCACTTCGCTCTGAAAAAGACGAAACCAATGCTGTGAAATTGCTGAATCCTTTGAGTAATGATTTAGCATTTATGAGAAAGTCTCTGTTAGAAGGACTTTTGGAAAATGCGATTTATAATATCAACAGAAAATCTTCTGACATCAAGTTTTTCGAATTAGGGAAAATTTATCATAAAAGAGAAAAATACGAAGAAAGAAAGCAATTAGCGATTTTGACTTCGGGAAGAGAAGTTGCGGAAAACTGGCGTCAGCCAAAAAGCGCAACAGATTTTTATTATTTGAAAGCTTACGTCAAAGTTCTTTTGGAAAAACTGAATCTAGATTTGCAAGAATCAGCTTTGGTTGATGATCGTTTTTCTGATGCTTTGGAAATAAAATCTGACGGAAAAACTGTTGCAAGAATTGGAAAAGTTGCGGCTCAAATGTTGAAAGATTTCGACATCAGCCAAGAAGTTATTTATGCAGAAATCGAGTTGGAAAACTGCCAAGCACTGAGAACGAAAGAAAATCTGAAATTCGTAGATATTCCGAAGTTTAACAAAATAAGAAGAGATTTGGCGTTGTTGGTAGATAAAACCATAAACTATTCAGAATTATACCAATTGGCGAAGAAAAACAAATCGCCGTTCCTGAAGAATATCAACTTGTTCGATGTTTACGAAGGGAAAAATCTTCCAGAAGGCAAAAAATCTTACGCAATGAGTTTCGAACTTCTGAATGAGGAAAAAACATTAGAAGATAAGGATATAACAGAGGTAATGAATTCTCTTATAAAATCCTTTCAGAAAGAATTCAAAGCAGAGTTGAGATAATTTTCATCAAATCTTTGACAAAATTTATTTTATGCTATAACCCTGTCAGAGTTTTTAGAATTCTGAAAGGGTTTTTATTTTTTTAAGAGATTTCTAAGGAAAATGATTTCTTCTTCCATATGTTTGATTTGCTTTTGATATGAGTTCCTTTCATTTTCAAAAGATTCTTTAATATTTAATGTTAAATAATTATTTTCTGAACTAGAACAATTATTGAACATCTGTTTTTCATCAAAAGTCAAAATATCAGGAGGTTTCATTTCAAAAAAATCTGCTAGTTTTTCTAAACGCTCCAAATCTAATTTTGTCTTATTATTTTCCACATCAGAATATGCTCTTTGGGTAATGTGTAATTTATCCGCTACTTCTGATTGAGAAAATCCTTTTATTTCTCTAATGCGTTTTATTTTGTGACCAATTTGCATATTATTTTTATTAAATATAAATATAGGTATTCTGAAGATATAATTCTTAAATATGCTGAAATTTTTCTTAATAAAGAAAAAAATCCACTTAAATTTTTTATAAATTATCAGATGTATATTGTGAACTTTATAATAATAAAAATATGCATAGAATTATTATTAAAAAATTATTAACTTTAAAATTAATTGAAATGAAAAATTTTTATTATTATTTGATTGGATTTGCATTGTTAACTGTTTTGGGAATCTATTCTTGTGACAGAGAAAAATTGATTGAAAACGCTGATCATAATAGCTCTGAAGTTATTGAAAAAGGATTTTCTAAAATTAATATTGATTTTATTACTACTGCAGGAAAACCTTATGAAGCTAAGAGATTCGTTATTTCAAATGGCACATTTTATAAAGAATATTCAAATATTACTTCAATAAAAAATGAAATTGTTCCTAATAATTGTTCCTATAGATTTGTTTGGCATTCTGGAGAATATGATACCCAAGATCAATTAACATTAGATTTAGCTAACAAAGTTTATGATTTTAATTTTTATTGCTTGGATAGAAATAAAACCGTTAGTAGAGTTGAGCCATATGTTTTAATAGAAGAAAAAGATGCAAATGCAAAACTGACTTATGAATGGAATGAATCTACAAATGAACTTACATATTCTTTAGATAGAAAACCAGGTAAAATTGTTGATATAGTTACTTGGATTGATACAAAATTATTAGAACTTCCAAACTATGGATTAACAAGTCTTGGGAAAAATGCTGAAGCAATGATTGGAAAAGATGCTTCTGTGTGTTTTCCTCCAAATGTGAATTTAACCATTTCTTGGGGGTCTGCTATGGAAAGTTCTGATAAAAAAGTTAATACTGTGAAATTAAAATTTGAAAAAATTCCTGATAATTATACATTTGTAGGGATTCGTGAAGCTACGGATAATGGTTATATTCTTCCAGAACCCTCTACAGATTTTGATAAAGCAAAAAGAATAGAACTATTAGATGCTAATGGTAAAAAAATTGAAAGTAAATATATCTATCCTCAATTTGCTGTGCCGAATGGTTTATACTATATGACTCCAAATTATATTTCAGAGTCAGAATTTTATTGTCCTACTATCCCAGTAAAAGTTGAAAATAACAAAGCATCTATTTTTGAGTATTATCCGATTAAGAAAAATGATTTAAAACCTAATACATTTCATTTAGTGGCAGAATATTATCATACAATAACCAATGTTAAAGCTAATTTCAGCGATAATAAAATACAAATTTCAGGTAAGGCTAAACAAACTAAGGCGACTAATTATAGTAATTATTATTATGGTGTAATTGTTCTTGATACTAAAACTAAATTGAAAAAAATTAATAATCTTGAGAAGGGCATAGTGAGTGTTTTAAAACAGAATAATGATTATTCAATAAAATATAAAGATGGTCTCCAGATTGTTTCACTTCGAATTCCATATTCTTCTGATAATTTTATTGTAGAAACAGATAAGTTGTAGTTAATAAACAATCATTGTTGCAAATTATTTTGCAACAATGATTTGTATGTCAGAGCTTTTTTTAATCGGATAAATTTATTATTATGCAAAAAATTGAAACAGTATTACTTAGGAGTTGGAGCAGTTCGCGACTACATAATGAAGTCAAAAAGGTTATTAATAATTTGCCGCAATATAGTGAGTTAATAAATGTATCTTTTAGTGTTAATATTTATATGATGCCTTATGCGGTCATTGTTTTTAAAACTAAATAATTATTATGAATATATTTAAATTGATTTTTATATTAGGTATTTTCAATGCTTTCTTTGTAAAAGCACAGACCCATCGTTTTCTTTATCACATTTCTTTCAAAGCAGACTCTTTATCAAATGATTATACAAAAAAGGTATCTGTCTTGGATATAGAAAAAAATAGAGTTAAATTCTTTCCAGAAGATTTTTTAATAAAAGATTCCATTAGAATTAAGACAGGTAATTATAATTATTCTTATGAAAATTTTGATTATCAATTGATTAGGTATAATAATTCTGGTGTTAATATTAATTATGCTACCATTGTACCATTGTACTATTCTTACACAACAAATGATAACCAAGATTGGAAAATTGTAAATGAAACAAAAGAAGTAAACGGATTACAGCTTCAGAAAGCAACCACCTTTTTCGGAGGTCGGCATTGGGAAGCTTGGTTTTCTCTTTCTTTTCCTTTTCAGGAAGGTCCATATAAATTTAGAGGATTACCAGGATTGATTGTAGAGCTGAAAGATGATAAAAATCAATTTATTTTCCAGCTAGCAAAAAATGTAAATTTGTCCTCCAATTTTGATACTTCTTTTTATTTGGAAAATCTCAATGAAGAAAAACCAATAAAAATATCAGAAGAAGCGTACAAAAAAATAAAAATAGATAACTTCATAAATCCGTTAAAAGATTTTGGAGATCAAGAAGTTTTATTTAAGGATGAGTCTGGAAATCTTACAAAATTAAATGTTAAGGATTATACAAAACGCACACAAGATTATTTAAGAAAATATAATAATCCTATTGAATTGGATAAAGCAATCTATTATCCTAAATAAATGAAAATATTTATTTATAAACTTTGTTTCAGATTTTGACCGCTTGTTGCTAAAGGTTTTTACGAGCCAGCATAATCCAACAAATCACCTTTCCTGAAAAATATCAATCTGTTTGATGTTTACGAAGGTAAAAACCTTCCGGAAGGCAAAAAATCTTATGCATTAAGTTTTGAACTTCTAAACGAAGAAAAAACCTTAAAAGACAAAGACATCACAGAAGTAATGAACTCTCTTATCAAATCTTTCGCAAAAGAATTCAATGCGGAGTTGAGATAAATTAAGAGGATTTCCCATACAAAACCCTTTCAGAGTTTCAAACCTCTGAAAGCGTTTCTCTTTTTCAGTCTGAGGCTCTCGAAGCTTGCTAGCATTGTCAGTCTTAGGCTCTCGAACATATATAAAAAATAAAACTCCTTATAAATTAAAACAAGATTTAAGTAAATGAGTCAAATTTTTAGGAGCTAAATCCCGCTATCCGCTATATCTTTTTGTCATTGCAAACGAAGAGAAGCAATTCTTAGATGTTTTCACTGCAATGGCAAAAAGGGACGACTCTACTATCGGGGCTATAAAATAAAAAACCTCAGAAATTTTTCTGAGGTTTTTTTAGTTAAAAATTGACCAAATTATTTTCTAAAAAACTGTCCAATCCCAGCTGATTCAAAATTGAAATTAGAAGCATTCTCCGACTTATCCAATTTTTTACTGATGGTCAAAGCCCAAAGAACCAATTCTTTGCAGAAGTTTTTATCGTTGCTGTCTAATTCTGGGACGTTTTCTTCAATCAAAGTGGTAAGAGGTTTTATGCTGTCCAATTTGTTGTAGAATTCTTTATCCGTATCAGAATAATTGAGTTCCAGATGATTGTTGTTGAACCATTGGATGATATCGGTGTAAGGTGTTTTCAAGCCTTCTTTTTCAAGTTTTGGAACTCTTGGGAAAAGGCTTTCGAATTGTGTCATCGCAGCGTCATCAATTAATATTTTGGCTACGAAATCTGCGCCTTCCTGTTCGCCTTCATATACCAATTCAATCTTACCAGTAATGGATGGAATAATTGACATAAAATCCAACAAACGAACTTGCGTCTTATCCGAATCAGATTCCAATAGTCTCAATTTAGCAGCTGCAATTAGGTTTTCCATCGCACTAATGGTTAACCTCGCACTTACACCACTTTTCGCATCTACATATTCACTTTCTCTGGCCGCAAAAGCGACTTCTTCCAAAAGATTTCGTGCCAAGTCCGGAACTTGGATTTTTGCTTTATCATCTTCAGAAATCAATGCTTCCTGTTCGGTGATTTGTCTTGCTAATGCTATGGTTTTTGGATAATGTGTAAAAATCTGAGAACCAATTCTGTCCTTCAAAGGTGTTACAATACTTCCTCTGTTCGTATAATCTTCAGGATTCGCTGTAAATACAAACTGAATATCCAAAGGCATTCTCAACTGGAAACCTCGGATCTGGACATCACCTTCCTGCAAAATATTAAACAAAGAAACCTGAATTCTCGCCTGCAAATCCGGCAATTCATTCAAAACAAAAATAGAACGGTTTGCTCTTGGAATCATTCCGTAATGTAAAACACGCTCGTCAGAATAAGGTAGCTTCAAAGTTGCCGCTTTGATTGGGTCGATATCACCAATCAAATCGGCAACATTCACATCTGGAGTTGCCAATTTTTCAAAGAATCTCTCCGAACGATGAACCCAAGAAATTGGCGTTTCATCTCCCAACTCAGCAATTAAATCTCTTGCGAATTTCGATATCGGATTGAAAGGACTGTCGTTGATTTCGGAACCTTTCACAATCGGCATATATTCGTCCAAAAGATTGACCATACTTCTGGCAATTCTGGTTTTTGCTTGTCCACGTAATCCTAAAAGATTGATGTGATGTCCAGCCAAAATTGCTTTCTTCAATTGCGGAATCACGGTGTCTTCGTAGCCCCAAAGTCCTTCAAAAACGGGTTCTTTAGCTTTGATTTTTGCAATCAGATTGGCTTGGATTTCCTGATTGATGGTTTTATCTGTATATCCCGATTTTTTTAATTTTTTAAATGTCGTATCGTTCTTCATTTTATAAATGATATTATTTTGTTTTATATTTTTTTACCACAAAAGTCACAAAAGAAATTTTTGAAAATTTAGCTTATCAAAAGTCCAAAAAAACTCAACATAACTTCTGATGAAAGCTTTTTATTCTTTTATAGTGCAAAAACTTTTGTGTCTTTTGTGGTTTAAATTTTCAAATTGAAAACTTTTTACTTTTGCATTTTAACTTGTCTCTTTCTAAATCCTTTTAATTCTATTTTTTTCGTAATCTTCAAATATCATTTGTCCCAAACCTGAAAGTCCTGTTAAGAAAGCTTTTCCTTTGTTTTGAGCGGTGAAAGCTTTCACAAATTGTCTCAAATATGGATCTTGCGCAATCATAAAAGTGGTGATTGGGATTTTCAGTTTTCTGGCTTGTGCCGCTCTGTTGAGACATTCGGAGACGATTTTTTCATCCAGACCCACGCTGTTCATATAATATTCGCCGGTTGGAAGTTTTAGGCAACTTGGTTTTCCGTCCGTAATCATAAAGATTTGTTTGTTGGTGTTTCTTTTTCTTCGGAGAATATCCATTGCTAATTCTAATCCTGCAACCGTATTAGTATGATAAGGTCCGACTTGTAGATAAGGCAAATCTTTAATCTGAATCGGCCACGCATCGTTCCCAAAAACAATAATATCAATGGAATCTTTCGGATATTTTCTTTTGATGAGTTCCACCAAAGCCATCGCTACTTTTTTGGCAGGCGTGATTCGGTCTTCACCATACAATATCATTGAGTGGCTGATGTCAATCATCAAAACCGTGCTCATCTGCGCTTTGTGTTTGGTTTCTTCTACGATGAGGTCATTTTCCGTTAACCTCAAGTCTGAAATCCCATTGTTGATTTGTGCGTTTTTGATACTTTCCGTTAGGTTGACGGTTGCAAGGTCATCACCAAATTGGAAATTTCGGTTTTCTCCATCTTTCTCGTCACCAACACCGCTTTTGTTAGTTCTGTGATTACCAACGCCGCTTTTTCTCAGTTTTCCAAATATTTGGTCGAGGGCATAATCTCGCAAAGCGGCTTCCAATTTGGCTGTCAGGATATTTCTGCCTTCTCCAGAACCTGTATTACCATCTTCAGGTTTGATTTCTTCCTTGATGTAACCTCGTTTTTTAAGGTCTTCGATAAAGTCGTCCAAACCATATTCTTCATTGAAAATATCGTACTCTTTATCCAGCATATCCAGCCAGTCAAAAGCTTCGTCCAAATCTCCGGAAGTGTGGATGAGCAAGTCTTTGAAAATGCCAAATACCCTGTCGAAATGTGAAACCTCTTCCGGAATATGCTTACTGAAAGTAAATCCCGTCTGGAAGTTTTTATTTTTATCTGTCATAGATTGATTTCAAATTTGAGATACAATTTAGGCATTATTAGCAAAATCTGAACCGTAAGAGTATAGAAAAAAGTAATGGCAGTGATAAACTTATACATTAAACACAAAGACACAAGGTTTTAATTTTACTCAATAATTCTTTTAAGGCACAAAAGTTTTCAAGTTTTTTGGCTTTTTTTAATTTACTTTTAAAATATTTTTTAACCACATAGACACATAGTTGTTTGTATAAAATCTAAGAAAAAACAGTAGAGTGTTTAGCTCTATTTTATCTTTTTTTAAAGACAATATTGTGTTTTATCTATGTGACTATGTGGTTTTATTAATTTTTAAAAAAGCTTTTAAAGTTGTGAAAATTTTAGCGGAAATATCTTTGTGCCTTAAAAACGAATCGAAAAAAAATATTTTGTGCCTTTGTGTTTAACTTAAAACTACGAAACTAAAATTCTATCTTTGCAAAAGATTTACCGCTATGAAAGACTTAATGGGACGCGCAATCTGGGATTATTATCACAACGATAATCCTGAAGATTTGCAAACCGAAACTTCGATTTCTGAACTGGATGAACTTCCTGTGGATTACCTTTTCCGAGATTTTGATGAGATGAATAAAATCGAACAAAAAGCTTTGAAACTGGCGATCGGAAAAGTTTTGGATATTGGAGCAGGAGCAGGTTCGCATTCTCTTTATCTTCAAAATGACAGAAATCTTGAAGTTACGGCATTGGATATTTCTCCAAAATCGATTGAAGTTTGTAAACTGAGAGGAATCAAGAATGCGTTCGCTGAAAATATGTTGCATTTTTCAGAAGGTAATTTCGATACGATTCTTTTATTGATGAACGGAACAGGAATTTTTCAAAGTTTGAATGTCATTGATATTTATCTTAAAAAACTTCATTCATTATTGAGTTCAAAAGGCCAAATCTTGATTGATAGTACCGATATTATCTATATGTTTGACGAGGATGAGGACGGTGGCTTTTACATCCCAGCAGATGGTTATTATGGCGAACTAGATTATATTGTTCATTATAAAGGCGAGTCTGAAGAGCCGATAAAATGGCTGTATCTCGATTTCAATACTTTGAAAAACGCTGCAGAAAATAATGGTTTTAAAATTGAAAAAGTTCTGCAGGAAGAAGATTCTTATCTGGCGAAACTGACTAAGAAATAAAAAAGAGGCTATCCTTTTGAGACAGCCTCTTTTTGTTTATGTAATTTTTAATATTACCCAATCTCAATCCCATTCTCAACGGTTTCATCCGGCGTTACGAATGATAATTTTCCGTCAGGTTTTGTTGTCAATAAAAACATTCCTTGAGACTCGATTCCGCGGATTTTTCTTGGCGCAAGATTCAGAAGAATCATTACTTGTTTTCCAATCAATTCTTCCGGAGAAAAGCTCTCCGCAACACCAGAAACAACCGTTCTGATGTCCACACCAGTATCCACTTTGAACTTCAATAATTTGTCTGCTTTCTCCACTTTTTCAGCTTCAAGAATGGTAGCAGTTCTAAGATCGATTTTAGAAAAATCATCGAATTGAATTTCGTCTTTCATAGGATTGGCGTTAGGATTTGTTTTCTTGTTATTTTGTTTGGTATTTTCTAATTTTTGGATTTGAGCCTCAATCACATCATCTTCGATTTTCGAGAAAAGAAGAGAGGCTTCATTGATTTGATGTCCGCTTTCAATCAGGATATTTTTGTTTTCAACATCGTTCCAGTCAGATTTTTGAACATTGAACATATTCAATAATTTTTCTGAACTGAAAGGCATAAATGGTTCTGACAACTGAGCCAAAGCCACAGCAATTTGCGCTCCAATGAATAGAGAATTCGCCGCTTTTTCAGGTTGGTCCTTGATTGTTTTCCAAGGCTCTTCTGTCTGAAGAAACTGATTTCCAAATCTTGCCAAATTCATCAACGCTGACAAAGCATTTCTGAATTCGAAGTTATCCAAGAAAGTTCCGATTTCTTTTGCTGCTTTTTTGATTTCGTTCAATTCCTCAGCGTTATTGTTTCCTTCCGGAACAATTCCGTTGTAATATTTGTGAATCAAAACCGCAACTCTGTTGATAAAGTTTCCGAAAATCCCAACCAATTCAGAATTGTTTTTGGTTTGGAAATCTTTCCAAGTAAAGTTATTATCCTTAGTTTCCGGAGCAGACGAAAGCAATGCGTATCTCAACACATCCTGCTGACCCGGGAAATCCTCAACATATTCGTGTGCCCAAACTGCCCAGTTTCTTGAAGTGGAGATTTTTTCGTTTTCAAGATTAAGGAATTCGAAAGCGGGAACATTTTTCGGCATAATATAATCGCCGTGCGCTTTCATCATACTTGGAAAAATGATACAGTGGAAAACGATATTATCCTTTCCGATGAAATGAATCAAATCTGAGTTTTCGTTTTGCCAATAATCTTTCCAATCTTTCCCGTTTTTCTCCGCCCATTCCTGAGTGAAAGAGATGTAGCCAATTGGCGCATCAAACCAAACATAAAGTACTTTTCCTTCTGCACCAGGAAGAGGAATAGGAACGCCCCAATTCAAATCTCTGGTCATTGCACGAGGTTTCAGTCCGTCATTCAACCAAGATTTTACTTGTCCGTAAACGTTGGTTTTCCAGTCATCTTTATGGCCTTCGATAATCCATTCGTTTAGGAAATCTTCATATTCGTTCAGAGGAAGATACCAGTTTTTGGTTTCTTTAAGAACGGGAACATTGCCGCTCAACATCGATTTTGGATTGATTAGCTCCGATGGAGAAAGGGTAGACCCACATTTCTCACATTGGTCACCGTAGGCATTTTCGTTACCGCAATTTGGACAAGTTCCCACAATGTATCGGTCTGCCAAGAATTCGTTGGCTTGTTCGTCAAAATATTGTTCAGAAACTTCTTCCGTGAATTTTCCCTTATTATATAATGTCTTGAAAAAATCCTGACTTACATCGTAATGTTTTTTGGATGTCGTTCTGGAGTATTCGTCAAAAGAGATTCCTAAATCGGAGAAAGATTGTTTGATAATCCCGTGGTATTTGTCCACGATATCCTGCGGTGTCACACCTTCTTTTTTTGCTCTGATGGTAATCGGAATCCCGTGTTCATCCGAACCGCAAATAAAAGCGACATCTTTTCCCGTTCTTCTCTGGAATCTTGCATAGACATCAGCCGGAATGTAAACACCCGCCAAATGCCCTATATGAACCGGTCCGTTTGCGTAAGGCAAAGCGGCGGTAATCATTTTTTTGTTTGACATTTTTTAATTGAAAATTTGAGATGCAAAATTACGATTTTTCATTTTAAAAATAGGATAGATGTTAAATATATGTAGAGAGTTATAATAGCTGTTTTTTTTCTTGGCGTATTTAGATTGTGTTTTTGTTTATAAATCGAAACATCGAAATTGTAATATTTCTATTAGACTTTATTAAGTCTTTCCTGTACTCTATGTTTATCCATTGTTGGATCAAATTAATATTGTTTTATTTTTATTTATTTTGATTGGATGGGTTTATAAATTTATTTTAATTCATCTATTTTATAGGATATTTTTAGTTTTGTTAAAATCACGAAAATATTGAGGTTTTTGAGGTTTTAATAAATTCGAAAAAAAATAAATTATTTCATTTTTGATTAATATAGGATTAATATTGGTTAATTTAGAAGAAGAAAAACGTGTTAAAAATGTTCAAAAATAGGTTAAAAATGATAATTGTTACTAAAATTAACATTTGGTTATGTTGTTGATTATTAGTTTATTGTATTTTTGTGAGTGTGTTTTTGTAATTAAAAATAGTACTAAATTAACCGTTTTTAAAAATTTTTTAACACAATGTTGTTTTTTTTATAAATTGCGAATCTAGATTAAGTGTTGTCTAGAAACAAATAAGAAAATAATATAAACCTTAAAAATTTATTTTTTGTGAGAAACTATAATGTATTAAAAATTGCTCCAGCTTTTCTATTGCTCGGATCAATGTTACATGCACAACAAAACGATACGGTGAAAAAAGAAACCGAGATTGAGCAAGTTGTGCTGATTGGTTATGGTAAGCAGAAGAAAACAGACCTTACTGGTTCTATAACTTCTATTACATCAAAAGACTTTAACGAAGGCGGTATTACTTCACCAGAACAATTAATTCAAGGTAAAGCATCTGGTATTCAAATTACTACTAACAGTGGTGCTCCTGGTGCTGGTTCAACAATTAGAATCAGAGGTGGAGCTTCACTAAATGCTAGTAATGATCCATTAATTGTTATTGATGGAGTACCATTAGATAATAAAGGAATTAGCGGTGCTTCTAATCCTTTGGCATTAATTAACCCTAATGATATCGAAAGTTTTAATATCCTTAAAGATGCTTCTGCAACTGCGATCTATGGATCTAGAGCTTCTAATGGGGTTATTATTATAACTACAAAAAAGGGAAAAACTGGGAAATTAAAAGCGACTTATACTACGACTACATCTATTTATGATAAGATGGGCACTGTAGATATGTTATCTGCTGATCAGTTTAGAGAAGTAGTTAATTCTAAAGCTGCTGATAATTACAAATTACTTCTAGGTCAATCTAATACCAATTGGCAGAATAAAATCTATCAGACTGCGGTTGGATATGATAATTCAATTTCTTTGTCTGGAGGAGTGAAAGGTTTGCCTTATAGATTGTCTTTGGGTTATCTTAATCAGGATGGTATTATTAAAACTAATAATATTGAAAGATCAACTGCATCATTAAATTTGAATCCTAAATTTTTTGATAATCACCTCGATATTAATTTCAATTTGAAAGGTACTTATGTTGAAAACCGTTTCAAAGATGATGGAGCTGTTGGAGCAGCAGTGGTATTTGATCCAACTCAATCCGTATATGCACCTGGTTTTGATAATTATGGAGGATATTTCGAATGGTTGGATTCTACCGGTACGCCAAATACAAATGGAACAAAAAATCCTTTATCAATGCTTAATCAACGTTATGATCTTTCGTACGTTAAAAGGGTTTTGGGTAATATCCAGTTTGATTACAAAATGCATTTTTTGCCAGAATTGAGAGCAAATCTTAATCTTGGTTATGATTACTCCGATTCTAATGGAAATACTACTGTTTTGCCAACTGCAGCTTCCGAATATTATAGAAAAGGTTCTTATAGAAGATATACTCAGGAGAAGAAAAATAAGTTGTTAGAATTTTATTTAAACTATACCAAAGAGATTTTAGACATCCGATCATTGGTGGACTTTACTGTTGGTTACTCCTATCAAGATTGGCAAAGAAGCGAGCCTTTTGCTCCAACAATTTATGGTAATGGAACGATGAATCCAGAAACAGGTAATGATTTTTTCACTCAAAATACATTAATCTCTTATTTTGGAAGGCTAAACTATACTTTTGATAAAAAATATCTTTTAACAGCTTCCGTAAGAAGAGATGCTTCTTCAAGATTTAGTGAAGATAATAGAGTTGGGTATTTTCCTTCTGTAGCATTAGCTTGGAGAATGGATCAAGAAAACTTTATTAAAAATGCTAATGTATTCTCCACATTAAAATTGAGAGCAGGTTGGGGGCAAACAGGTCAACAGGATATCAATGATAATGATTACCCTTATTTAGCTAGATATGTTCAATCTAATAGTGGTGCGCAGTATCAAATAGGGGATGATTTTTACAATACCTTAAGAGGTCAAGGATATGATAAGAATATCAAATGGGAAACAACCACTACTAAAAATTTGGGACTTGACTTTGGTTTCTTGCAAAATAGAATCAATGGTAGTATAGAAGTTTATGAAAAAGAGACAAAAGATTTGTTAAGCGTTGTGCCAGTTCCAGCTGGAGCCAATTTAACAAACTTACTTTTGACCAATGTTGGTGATATGAGAAATAGGGGTGTAGAATTTAACATTGGAGTTGAAGCAATTAAAAATGAAAATTTCTCATGGGAATTTAATTTAAATGCCACTCATTATAAATCAGAAATAACCAATTTAGCATCAACTTCTGTATTGACAGGCGGTATATCTGGAGGAACTGGAAGTACCATTCAAATACATGCAGAAGGATATCAGCCAAATTCTTTTTATGTCTATCAACAGGCATATGATCAGGCTGGTAAACCAATGGAAGGTATATATGTAGATCGTAATGGAGACGGTATCATCAATAGTGCAGATTTATATCAATATAAATCTCCCGCACCAGATTTATTGTTAGGTTTTTCATCTAGATTTACTTACAAAAACTGGGATTTGGGATTTACTATGAGAGCTAGTTTTGGAAATTATATTTATAATAATCAAGCTTCTCAATATGGAAATCTATCGGGAATTAAAGCAAATAATTATCTGCAAAACATACATTCGAGCTATTTAGATACTCAATTTGATAACCCGCAATATTTTAGTGATTATTATGTAGAAAATGGGTCATTCTTAAGAATGGATAATATTAATATAGGATATAATTTTCCAAGTTTTATTAATGAAAATTCAAAATTAAGAGTGTTTGGCTCTGTTCAAAACGCTTTCTTGATCACTAACTATAGTGGACTAGATCCAGAAGTGTTCAATGGTATTGATAATAACCTTTATCAAAGACCAAGGGTATATTCAGTTGGGTTAAACTTTCAATTTTAATTAAAAAGTCATGAAATTTAAAAATATATTAATCACAGGTATCACTACATCATTATTTCTTGCATCTTGTGAGAAAGATTTGGATCGTATGCCGGAAACAGAAATAACTTCGGCATCTGTGTACTCTAATTTTAGTAATTATAAGGGTGTTTTAGCAAAGGTTTATGCTGGTCTCGCAATGAGTGGGCAAGAAGGTGGTGATGGTAGTGCAGATATTGGAGGTATTGATGGAGGTACTTCAAATTATTTAAGACAATATTTTCAATTACAAGAATTACCAACGGATGAAGCAATTGTTGCTTGGTCAGATTCTGGTCTTCCAGATATTCATAATATGAGTTGGGCTGCGAATAATCAGTATGTTACAGCTCTTTATTACAGGATTTATTATCAAATTGCTATGGCTAATGAATTTATCCGAGAAACTCAAGATGATAAACTTTCTTCTAGAAATATAACTGGGAGTGATGCTGATGAAGCTAGATTATACAGAAATGAAGCCCGTTTTATGAGAGCTTTAAGTTATTCACATGCCATAGATTTATTTGGTAATGGTCCTTTCGTAACCGAAAAAGATGAAGTTGGTGTAAAGCCCCCTCCAAGAATTGAACGTAAAGATCTCTTTAATTATATAGAGTCCGAATTAAAAGATCTTGAAGGTCTTTTAAAAGATCCTAGAACCAATGAATATGGTAGAGCGGACAAGGGAGCTGTTTATATGTTATTAGCAAAATTATATTTAAATGCTGAAGTTTATACAGGAGAAAATAGATATAGTGACGCAAGACTTTATGCTGAAAAAGTTATTAATTCAGGATATTCTCTTAAAAATAATTACAATGAACTTTTCTTGGCAGATAATAACTTAGACAATAACGAAGCTATTTTCTCTGTTAATTTTGATGGTACACATACTAGAACTTATGGTGGAACAACATTTATTATTCATGCCTCTACAGGAGGTTCTATGGTAGCAGCTAATTTTGGCATCAATAGCGGTTGGGGAGGTATCAGAAGTACAAAAAATCTAGTGAATCTTTTCCCCACAACAGATGGTTCTAAAGACAAAAGAGGCGTTTTTCATTCCGATGGACAAAGTTTAGAGATTAATGCAGTAGGAACTTTTACAGATGGTTATCCGCTTATTAAATTTAAAAATATAACAAGATCTGGAGCAGCTGGATCCGATACGGGAGGTGACTTTGTAGATACTGATTTTCCTTTATTCCGTTTAGCGGATGCTTACCTAATTTATGCCGAAGCTGTTTTGAGAGGCGGTGGAGGTAGTATGTCTACAGCCTTAGGATATGTCAATGCTTTAAGAACTAGAGCTTATGGAAATACGAGTGGAAATGTATCATCTATAAATTTAGATTTTATTTTAGAAGAAAGAGCAAGAGAATTAGCTTGGGAAGCAACAAGGAGAACAGACCTTATCCGTTATGGTAAGTTTACATCAAGCAATTATTTATGGCCTTTCAAAGGAGGTGTAAAAGATGGGCGAGCAGTAGAAAGTTATAGACAAATTTATCCTATCCCTACTAATGATCTGATTGCTAATCCAAATCTTGTGCAAAATTCAGGATACTAATAACTTTTTAAATTTAAAATCAAATGAAAAAAATTCTAAAATTAATATCTCTGTTGGCTGTTGCAGTTGTTATTTTTTCTTGTGATAAAGATGAAGATATGGCTGTGGCAAATGTTCCTACAGATAATAATACCCTTATAGCAGACAAGTCCTCTGTAGTGTTAGTTAAAGAAAATGCAGACGATACTTCTGTTATTTTCAACTGGAAAAATCCTAATTATGGAGTTTCTTTGTCTGTAACCAACGTGTTGCAATTTGCTGTTAAAGGATCTGATTTTGCTGCTCCGAAAGAAATAAATCTGGATGCAGGTATTCTTACAAAAGAGTTAAGTGTGTTGGAACTAAACAATATTATGCTTAATCTCAATTTACCAGTTAATGAGGCTTCAGACTTAGACGTTAGACTCAAGTCTTCTGTTAATAATTCAATGGTTGTATATTCACAAAGTCTTTCTTTGACGGTAACTCCATATGCATCAATATCATATTTATATGCTCCTGGTGCCTATCAAAACTGGGATCCTGCTACAGCAGAGACGCTTGTGTCTGCTACAAGCAATGGCGAATATATTGGCTATATAAAATTCAGTGCTCCAAATACCGAATTTAAAATCACATTGCAAAAAAACTGGGATAATAGTTATGGAACAGATGATAATGTAAATTTGATTTACAATGGTGGGGGTAACTTGAAAGCAGTTTCTGAAGGATATCAGATGTTGAAAGTTGATACAAATGCGCTTACTTTTAATCTTGTGCCATATTCAATGGGGCTTATAGGTTCAGCAACTCCTACAGGTTGGGATAGCGATACAGACATGATTTGGAATAGTACCACTCAGCAATGGGAAATAGCAAATATTTTTTTAACCGCTGGAGAGTTAAAATTCAGACTGAATAACGCCTGGGATGTTAATTATGGAGGTGCAAACGGAGTAATCGTTGTAGGTGGTGATAATATATCTCTAGCTGTACCTGGAAATTATAAAGTAACACTTGATTTAATAAATTTAAAATATACTTTAGTGAAGATTTAATCTTCAAATCAGATAAAAAAGTGTTGCGAAACCGCAACACTTTTTTTATATTGTACCAATATATAAACCTTAGAAAAAATGAAAAAATTCACCATTGGAGCAGCTTTGCTTACTATGATGTTTAACGGAGTTTATGCTCAAAGTCTAAAGTCTCCGGACGGAAAATTCGAGATGAATTTCCAATTGAAAAACGGAGTTCCTGTTTATAATCTGAAATATAACGGAAACGTAGTTGTAGAAGATTCTAAATTAGGATTAAGACTTTTCAAAGATTCTTCTATCAAGTTTGCTTCCGAGATTGCAAAACCAGAAGATGCCAGTTTCGACCTCAATAACGGCTTCACAAAAACAGCCGAAAAAAGAGATTCTAAAAATGAAACTTGGCAACCAGTTCTTGGAGAAAAGAAAAACTATATCAACAATTACAACGAGTTAGCTTTAACTCTTAATCAAACTTCTTCTGACAGAAGTATCGTTGTGAAATTCAGATTGTTTAACGATGGATTAGGATTCAGATATGAGTTTCCTCAACAAAAAAATCTTAATTATTTCGTAATCAGAGAAGAGGATTCAGAAATCAACTTTCCAACTGATATGAAAGCGTGGTGGATTGTTGCAGATTACGATTCTCAGGAATATCAATACCAAACCACAAAGATTTCCGAAATTCCGACTCAATGGTCAAAAGCTTTTGATTCTAATGCTTCTCAAACACTTGTGAAAAATGCAGTTCAGTCACCTTTGATGCTCAAAAAAGAAGGTAAAGAACCATTGTATGTTAACGTTGGTGAAGCGGCAGTTCTAGATTATCCGGCTTCTCATCTGGAAGTGGATGCTCAGAATTTCAAATTCAAAACTCATTTGACGGCAGACAGACAAGGTGCGAAAGGTTACATCCAAACGCCTTCTGTAACACCTTGGAGAACGATTATCGTTTCGCCAAAAGCAGAAGAAGTAATGGATTCCAAAATGATGTTCAACCTAAACGAACCTACAAAATATAAAGACACTTCTTACATCAAACCAACCAAATATATGGGCGTTTGGTGGGAAATGATTATCGGAAAATCACAATGGGCATATTCTACAGCAGAAAATGTTCACATCGGAAAAACTGATTTTTCAAAATTAACACCCAACGGAAAACACGCCGCCAACAATACAAAAGTTAAAGAATACATCGATTTCGCTTCTGCCAACGGCTTCCAAGGATTATTGATCGAAGGTTGGAACACAGGTTGGGAAGATTGGTTCGGACATTCCAAAGAGTTTGTTTTTGATTTCATTACGCCTTACCCAGATTTCGATATCAAAATGTTGAATGAGTATGCGCATTCAAAAGGAGTGGATTTGATTATGCACCACGAGACTTCGGGTTCAGCAACCAACTATGAAAGATGGGCTGACAAAGCTTTTCAATTGATGAACAAGTACGGTTACAAATCGGTAAAAACCGGTTATGTTGGCGACATCATTCCAAGAGGAGAGCATCATTATTCCCAATGGACTATCAACCATTATTACAGAATTGCAGAAAAAGCGAATGATTATAAATTGATGGTCAATTCCCACGAAGCGGTTCGTCCGGGAGGAGAAAGTAGAACATATCCAAACTGGATTTCTGCAGAAGCAGCTCGTGGAACAGAATACGAAGCTTTCGGAGGAAACAAGCCAGACCATCAGACGATTCTTCCTTTCACAAGATGGATGGGCGGTTCTATGGATTACACGCCGGGGATTTTTCAAACCAAGTTAGATTATTATTTCCCAGGCGATAAGCGTTTCGTTCAGACAACTTTGGCAAAACAATTAGGGCTTTATGTTGTGATGTATATGCCTTTGCAAATGGCGGCTGATTTACCGGAGAATTACGCAAAACATATGGATGCTTTCCAATTTATCAAAGATGTTGCAGCAGATTGGGATGACACCAAAATCCTTTCCGCAGAACCAGGAGATTACATCCACACGGCTCGTAAAGCAAAAGGAACGGACAATTGGTTTGTAGGTGGTGTTACCGACGAAAATCCAAGAGATTTTACAGTAGATTTTTCTTTCCTTGACAAAGGCAAAAAGTATGAAGCGACTATCTATGAAGATGGAAAAGATGCAGATTATGTGAACAATCCACAGAGTTATCATATTTATAAAAAGACCATTACTAACAAAACAAAATTGCCAGTTCATTTGGTAAGAAGTGGTGGTTATGCTATTTCTGTGAAGCCTGTTAAATAAATTTTTTAGGAGCTTAATCCCGCTATCCGCTATATCTTTTTCTTTTTTTTGCAAAAAAGAAAAAGGATGCCGCTACTATCGGGGCTATGGCTTTCAACTCCAAATAAAACTTTGTCGAAGGTTCAACCTTTGACAAAGTTTTTCTTAATTTTTTTCTCAAAATCCTATTAAATGAATTGGATTTCCAAGATTTTCAACAAACAAAATACCTTTCTGTTCTTGCTGATAGGAATGGTAATTTTGGCGAAAGTCATTCCTTTCCAAGAGTCTTACAATCAGTATTTTAATCTTGCAGGATTCATAGATTGGGGAATTGCGGGGATTTTTCTGTTGTATGGATTGAAACTCAATCTCAAAGAAGTCATAAAAGATGTCTCCAACTGGAAACTGCATTTGCTGATTCAGTCGGGAACATTTGTTATTTTTCCTTTGTTGACACTGATGTTTTATCCGTTCCTGAAAGATACATCGTATTACAATATTTGGCTTTCGGTTTTCTTTTTAGCAAGTTTGCCTTCAACAGTTTCATCATCTGTCGTAATGGTTTCGATCGCCAAAGGAAATGTCACTTCAGCCATTTTCAATGCTTCAATTTCCGGAATTATAGGGATTGTAATGACGCCGCTTTTGATGAGTTTTTTCCTCACAGCTAATGGAGAATCTGGCAATCAATCCGAGATTATTCAGCAGTTGTTACTCAAAGTTTTATTACCAGTTATTTTAGGAATTATTCTCAATCCAATCTTCAAAAAATGGGTGACAAAATATGCAAACATCATTTCAGAATTTGACAGACTGATTATTTTGCTCATCGTTTACGAAAGTTTTTCGACTGCATTTATTGAGAGCATTTTTGTAGCTGTACCTTCATTTGTGTTTGTTGTATTGGCTTTTAGTGTGGTCTTTTTGTTTTTTGCAACCTATTATATCTTAAAATTCATAGCAGAAAAACTGAATTTTAAAAAGAAAGATGTCATCACAACAACCTTCTGTGGTTCAAAGAAATCCTTAGTTCACGGGAGTTTATTCCTTCTGGTTTTAGGAATTCCAGACGAGCAGAAAGTTTTGTTTTTGTTGCCAGTAATGATTTACCATAGTTTTCAATTATTCTACGTAAGTTGGTTAGCTAATAAAATTGCCAAAAGAGAAACAGCAGAGGAAGATTGATTTTAAAATTTATTAAAACCACATATACACATAGAAAATATTAAAATTAAATTTCTGAAAAAGAATAAATAGTATCGCTGCTGCTATTTTACCTTATTATTACGAATAGCTATGTGTCTATGTGGTAAAAAAAGTAGTTTTAAGTTAAAGTTTGTGGACTTTGCGTTCAAAATCATCAATAATAAAATATAAATCTTGATTTTAAATAGACCAAAAAATTAACCTTATGAAAAAAATATTCACGATTTCTTCCATCGTATTTTCTTCTATTTTCTATTCTCAGGTTCAGAAAATAGAACCTGCATTTTGGTGGAGCGGAATGAAAAATCCTGAACTGCAATTATTAGTTTATGGAAAAGATATCCAAAATCTGCAACCAGAGTTCTCAAACGGAATCAAAATCAAAGAAGTCAAAAAAGTAGAAAATCCAAACTACCTTTTTGTAACAATCGACACAAACGGTGTTCAGCCGCAAAAAGCAAAACTGAATTTCAAAAACGGAAACAAAACCGTTAAAACCATCCATTACGAATTTAAGCAAAGACAACAAAATTCTGCAAACAGAGATTCTTACACATCTTCGGATGTGATGTATTTGATAATGCCGGATCGTTTTGCCAACGGAAATCCTAAAAATGATAGCACGCCAGACACAGCGGAAAAAGCCGACCGAACCAAAACCGGAGGACGTCACGGTGGAGACATTGCTGGAATTGTAAAAAATCTGGATTATCTTCAGGAATTAGGAATTACAACACTTTGGAACACACCTTTGTTGGAGGACAATGAACCTGGTTTTTCTTACCACGGTTATGCACAAAGCGATTACTACAAAATCGACCCGCGTTACGGAACCAACGAAGATTATAAAAACTTGGCGGACGAACTTCATAAAAGAAAAATGAAACTCGTGATGGATTATGTGACCAATCACTGGGGTTCAAAAAGCTGGATTATCAAAGATTTGCCTTCGAAAGATTGGATTCATTATTGGGAAGGACAGGAAAATGGTTTCAAACGAAGTAATTATAAAATGACAACCCAGTTTGACATCAATGCTTCAAAAGTTGATGCTGCAGATTGTATGGACGGCTGGTTTGATACGACAATGCCGGATATGAACCAGAGCAATCCAATGGTTGTGACTTATATGGCGCAAAATGCAATCTGGTGGATAGAATATGCAGGTTTGGACGGTTTCCGTGTGGATACTTATTCTTACAACGACAAAAAAGGCATTGCAGATTGGACAAAACGAATCACCGACGAATATCCAAAATTCAATATCGTTGGAGAAGTCTGGATGCAAGATCCTGCTCATATGGCTTACTGGCAAAAAGATTCTAAAATTGGCGCAATAGAAAACTTTAATTCTTACTTGCCATCCGTAATGGATTTTTCACTTTATGATGCCATTGGTCAGGCTTTCAAAGAAGAGCCGGGTTGGAATTCGGGAATGCAGAGAGTTTATGGGAATTTTACTAATGATTTCCTTTATCCTGATATCAATAATATTTTGGTGTTTGCTGAGAATCACGACACGAATAGATTCAATCAAATCTATCCGAAGATAGAAGATTACAAATTAGCAATGAGTTTGATTCTGACAGTTCGTGGAATTCCTCAATTGTATTACGGTTCTGAAATCGGAATGGCTGGAGACAAAAACAACGGCGGCGACGGCGAGATTCGTAAAGATTTCCCAGGCGGCTGGGCTGGAGATGCAAATAATGCTTTCACAAAATCTGGAAGAATAGCTTCTCAAAACGAGTATTTCGATTATACCAAAAAATTGCTGAATTGGAGAAAAACAAACGAAGCAGTTCATTTTGGAAAAACCTTGCATTACATCCCGAACAACAATGTTTATGTTTATTTCCGTTATACAGATAGCAAAAGAGTAATGGTCGTAATTAATAACAACAAAGAAACTCAAAACTTAGATTTGAAGCGTTTTTCCGAAGGTCTGAATAATTTCACAAAAGGAAGAGACATCATTTCTGATAAAGATTTTGATTTGAAAACTAATTTGTCTGTTCCTGCAAAATCTTCATTAATTTTAGAACTTAAATAAAATTAAAATGAAAAAAATAATTTCCATTGTACTACTATCGTTTTTAATCTTTTCGATTCCACTTTCTGCTCAGAAGAAAGGCTTTTACGAAAATGTTCAGAAAAAGAATATCAACAAATTGTTGGATGACCTCAATACTTTGGCTGCCAATGCAGACTTCGAAAAATACTTCGATTGCTTTGCCGAAGAGTCTCAATACATCGGAACAGATGCAACCGAAGTTTGGCAAAAACAAGAGTTCAAAGACTGGGCAAAACCTTATTTCGATAAAAAAACAACTTGGAATTTCAAATCATTAAAACGAAATATCTATTTCAGCAAAGACGGAAATTATGCTTGGTTCGATGAGGTTCTTGATACGCAGATGAAAATCTGTAGAGGTTCGGGTGTTCTCGAAAAAATTGGTGGAAAATGGAAAATCAAACAATACGTTCTTTCCGCAACCATCCCAAATGAAGTGATAGATGAAGTCACCAAAATCAAAACACCAATCGAGGATGCTTTCATCCAGAAATTAAAAAACAACTAAATAAATGAATTTAAATAAAAGAGATTTACCTTTCTCTCAACTATGGAATATCAGTTTTGGATTTTTCGGAGTTCAGATTGCTTATTCTTTGCAAAGTGCCAATATCAGTAGGATTTTTGCAACTTTGGGTGCAGATCCGCATAACCTCAGTTACTTCTGGATTTTACCACCTTTGATGGGAATGGTTGTCCAGCCGATTGTTGGCGTAATGAGTGATAAAACTTGGACGAAATTGGGACGTAGAGTTCCTTATTTGTTGATTGGTTCTATCATTTCCGTGATTGTAATGTGTTTACTTCCCAATGCAGGAAGCTTCAAACTAGCAGTTTCTGCAGCAATGATTTTTGGATTGATTGCTTTGATGCTTTTGGACACATCCATCAATATGGCAATGCAGCCATTCAAAATGATGGTGGGAGATATGGTGAACGAGAAGCAGAAAGGAAAAGCTTACTCTATCCAAAGTTTCCTTTGTAATGCAGGAAGTTTAGTAGGTTATCTTTTCCCGATTATTTTTACTTGGATTGGGATTTCAAATGTCGCAGATTCGGGTGTAGTGCCGGATTCTGTGATTTACTCTTTCTATGTAGGAGCCGCGATTTTGATTGGTTGTGTTTTGTACACGATTTTCAAAGTCAAAGAAATGCCTCCGAAAGAATATGCCGAATTCCACGGAATAGAAGACGCTCCTGAAACCAAAAAAACAACCAATGTTTTCCAGTTATTGGCAAAAGCGCCATCTGCATTTTGGTCGGTAGGTTTGGTTCAGTTTTTCAGCTGGGCAGCGTTTATGTATATGTGGACTTATACCAATGCAGGGATTGCCGAAACAGTTTGGAATACAACAGATGTCAAATCCGCTGCGTATCAGGAAGCAGGCAACTGGGTTGGTGTTGTGTTTGCAATTCAGGCCATTGGTTCTGTGATTTGGGCTTTGGTGATTCCTCAATTCAAATCTTACAAAATGGCTTATTTTGTTAGTTTAATTTTAGGTGCAATTGGTTTTATCTCAACAATGTTTATTCACGACCAATATCTGCTTTTCGTTCCATATTTATTGATTGGATGTGCTTGGGCAGCGATTCTAGCTTTGCCATTTACATTATTGACCAACGCTTTGAAGGGAAATAATATGGGAGCCTATCTAGGATTATTCAATGGCACAATTTGTTTGCCTCAGATTGTTGCAGCAGTTTTAGGCGGCGTTATATTTAAAACTATCGCGATGGAAAGTTCTATTGCAATGTTGGGAATCGCAGGAGCATTGCTTGTTTTAGGCGCATTCAGTGTTTTTATTATTAAGGATAAGAAAACAATTGATTAATTATAAGACCAAAATTATTACAAAAGATATATTCAAAATCCACCAATTTTGGTGGATTTTTTGTTTTTAAAAGAATCCGAAGGATTCAATATTAATAGCCATAGGTGAAACCTACGGAATGAGAGTCAGCATAGACTTTTATATTCTCGCATTGTAAAACCATATTCTTTCATTAACAGGCTCTATAATTTTGAATTTTAATTCTAAAATCTCATTATCAAACTCAAATTTTAGACATCGTAATTTTCTAAGCTTTCATAAATTGATAATCAATACCTTATGAGCGTTTTTTGTTTTAATGAATATCGTATAAAAATCAAATTTTTGTAAATTTTTGATGGTGTTGAAAAGAATTTTTTGTGAAAAAATCAAGGTTTATTGAAATTAGTTTATACATTTGTACCGTTCAAAACAAACAGATGCATAACTCAATAATTATTATTGTCATTCTTGTCATTATCGGATTCCGGTGGTGAGTGATGGCTTGTGATAATTTTTGAAATTGAAATAATACAGACCATTCTCATCAAGAGAATGGTTTTTTTATTTAAAAACGAAACATTTAATAAAATATAAAAACCGATACAAAATGTATTACAATGACGACAGTGTTCTCTTCTTTGATGGGGAATATATGAAAGCAAAAGAAGCCAAGACCGACTTGTATGGTCAATCGTTACACTACGGATATGCTGTTTTCGAAGGAATTAAATCTTACAAAACAGCCAATGGAACTAAGATTTTCAAAGCAGAGGAACATTATGACAGATTGAGAAAATCTGCCGAAACAATGATGATGCCTTTCGATTATTCTACCGAAGAAATGGTGGAAGCAACCTACAAGCTTTTGGAAATTAATAATTTAAGTAACGCATACATTCGTCCATTGATCATTTGTTCTCCAAATATGGCTTTATCAAAAGGGCAAAAAAGTTATCTGGTCATCGAAGTTTGGAATTGGGACAACGGTTATATGGCCAACAAAATGAGAATTATGACGTCATCATTTGAACGTCCAAATCCAAAAGCGTTTAAAGTGGAAGCAAAAGTAAGCGGTCATTATGTAAACTCGATTTTAGCTTGTCAGGAAGCGAAAGATAAAGGTTTTGATGAAGCATTGGTTTTGGATGCCGATGGAAATGTAGCAGAAAGTTCAGGTGCCAATATCTTCTTCGAAAAAGGTGGAAAACTTTTCACACCAGCAAAAGGAAGCATACTTCCTGGAATTACCAGAGCTACAGTTTTTGAAATCTGCGATAATCTTGGAATTCCTTACGAAGAAAAATTCTTCAAACCGAAAGAAATGCAAGGTGCTGATGCAGGGTTTTTCTGTGGAACAGCAGCGGAGATTGTTGCATTGGATTCTTTGGATAATATTCCCTTCAAACTGAATTGGGAAGAAAGTTTATCATCAAAAATTCAGACAGCTTATCGCCATTTAGTATTAGAAGAAGATTATTCTTATTTAAAATCAAATTTGCAATATGTGTAACGTAGAACTGAATAAATATTCTAAAACACTCACGAAAGACCCAACTCAACCTGCAACTCAGGCGATGTTTTACGGAATTGGTTTCCAAAAAGAAGATTTCGACAAAGCACAGATTGGAATTGCAAGTATGGGTTATGATGGCAACACTTGTAATATGCACCTGAATGGTCTTGCCGAGATTGTAAAAAAAGGTGTTAAAGAACAAAATCTTGTTGGATTAATGTTCCACACCATTGGAATCAGTGACGGAATGACCAACGGAACCGACGGAATGCGTTATTCACTTGTAAGTCGCGACATCATTGCAGATTCTATAGAAGCGGTTTGTGCTGGGCAATATTACGACGGATTGATTACAGTTCCGGGTTGTGACAAAAATATGCCGGGTTCTCTGATGGCGATGGCGCGTCTCGACCGCCCTTCGATAATGGTTTATGGCGGAAGTATTGCACCAGGCCATTACAAAGGTGAAGATTTGAATATCGTTTCTGCTTTCGAAGCGTTAGGAAACAAAATTGCTGGGAAAATTTCTGAGGAAGATTTTCAAGGTGTGATTCAAAATTCCTGTCCAAGCGCAGGAGCGTGTGGCGGAATGTACACTGCAAACACAATGGCTTCTGCGATCGAAGCTCTGGGAATGAGTTTGCCTTATTCATCATCATATCCTGCGCTTAGTAAAGAAAAAAAAGAAGAATGTCAGTTTGCAGGTCATTACGTTAAAATTCTTCTCGAAAAAGATATCAAACCATCTGATATTATGACGCCAAAAGCTTTCGAAAATGCTTTGAGGTTGATTATGATTTTGGGCGGTAGTACCAATGCTGTTCTCCATTTTATCGCCATTGCAAAATCTATTGGCTACGATTTGACTTTGGATGATTTCCAAAAAATCAGTGACGAAACACCATTTTTAGCCGACCTTAAACCAAGCGGAAAATACTTGATGGAAGACCTTCATAAAGTAGGAGGAGTTCCTGCGGTAATGAAATATCTATTGGATTTAGGCTTGCTTCACGGCGATTGTTTAACGGTTACGGGTAAAACCATTGCAGAAAACTTGGAACACGTCACTTCAATTATCGACAGACAGCAAAATATCATTCACGATATCAAAAATCCAATCAAAGAAACCGGACACATCAGAATTATGTACGGAAACCTTGCTGAAAAAGGTTCTGTTGCGAAGATTACAGGAAAAGAAGGTGCTTATTTTAAAGGAACAGCAATCGTTTTTGATGGCGAAAAAGAATTCATCAAAGGAATTGAAGATAAAAAAATCCAGGAAGGAAACGTGGTTGTCATTAAAAACGAAGGTCCAAAAGGTGCTCCAGGAATGCCGGAAATGTTGAAACCAACTTCCGCTTTGATGGGTTCAGGTTTAGGTAAAAATGTTGCCTTGATTACAGACGGAAGATTCTCAGGAGGAACACACGGTTTCGTCGTTGGGCATATCACGCCTGAAGCTTTTTCCGGAGGATTGATTGGCTTAATTAAAGACGGCGATGTGATTGAATTAGATGCAGAGAAAAATACCATCAACGCATTATTGTCAGACGATGAAATCGCCAAAAGAAAAGCCGAGTTCCAACAACCCGAATACAAAGTGAAAAGAGGTGTGTTGTACAAATACGCTAAATCTGTAGCGGATGCTTCACAAGGTTGTGTAACCGATTTATAATTTAAAAGTAAAATTGAAAATAATATGAGTACGCTTGAAGTAAAGGAAAATACAGAATTAGAACAACCCAAACCGGTAGAAATCTCAGGTTCAAAAGCTGTTTTAGAAGCTCTGTTACAGGAAAATGTGGAAACGATTTTCGGTTATCCCGGTGGAGCAATTATGCCGATTTATGATGCTTTGTACGACTATTCCGAAAAACTGAAACATATTTTGGTTCGCCACGAGCAAGGTGCAATTCACGCAGCACAGGGATTTGCGAGAACGTCAGGAAAGACTGGAGTGGTATTTGCAACCAGTGGTCCCGGTGCAACCAATTTGGTGACAGGTTTGGCAGATGCGATGATAGATAGCAACCCGATTGTCTGCATTACAGGTCAGGTTTTTGCCTCGCTTTTGGGAACCGATGCTTTTCAGGAAACTGATGTTATCAATATTACAACACCAGTTACAAAATGGAATTATCAGGTTACCGATGCAACAGAAATTCCCGAAGCTATTGCCAAAGCTTTTCATATTGCAAGTACAGGTCGTCCAGGTCCTGTTTTGATTGATATTACAAAAAATGCTCAATTACAATTATTCGAATATTTGGGATATAAAAAATGTAATCATATCAGAAGTTATCGCCCCGAACCTGAAATCCGAAACGAATATATCGAGCAAGCCGCAGAATTGATTAACCAGGCAAAAAAACCGTTTGTTCTTTTCGGACAAGGTGTTATTTTGGGAAAAGCAGAAGAAGAATTCAAAGCTTTTATTGAAAAAGTCAATCTTCCCGCGGCAGCTACAGTAATGGGACTTAGCGCACTTCCAACCAATCACAAATTGCACGTCGGAATGTTAGGAATGCACGGAAATTATGCACCAAACGTAATGACCAACGAATGCGATGTTCTCATTGCTGTCGGAATGCGTTTCGATGATAGAGTTACAGGTCGTTTGGATAAATATGCTAAGCAAGCAAAAATTATTCATCTTGATATTGACCCGGCCGAAATCGATAAAAATGTAAAGACCACAGTTCCTGTTTGGGGAAATTGTAAAAAAACACTTCCAATGTTGACGGCGCTTCTCAAAGAAAATGACCATTCAGCTTGGTTGGAAAAATTCCGTGAATTGGAAAAAGAAGAAATCAAAGAAGTCATTCAAAATGAACTTAATCCAACAACTGATGTAATGACAATGGGAGAGGTTATCAAAGTTCTAAATGAATTGACAAATGGCGATGCAATCATCACAACCGATGTTGGTCAGCATCAAATGGTTGCTTGTCGATATGCTCAATTCAATAATTCTAAATCCAGCGTAACATCAGGAGGTTTGGGAACGATGGGATTTGGTTTACCTGCGGCAATTGGAGCTTGGTATGGCGCACCAGAAAAAACAGTTGTTGCAATTATTGGTGATGGTGGATTCCAAATGACTTTGCAGGAATTGGGAACGATTATGCAGTTTGGAGCGAAGGTTAAAATTCTGATTCTCAATAACGAATTTCTCGGAATGGTAAGACAATGGCAACAGCTGTTCCACGACAGACGTTACTCTTTTGTGAACATTACAAGTCCAGATTTCGTAGCCGTTGCAAAAGGTTATTACATCGACGGACAAAAAATCTCCGAAAGAAAAGACCTTAAAACAGCTTTAGAAACAATGATTAATCACGACGGCGCTTATCTTTTGGAAGTAATGGTTGGGAAAGAAAATAACGTTTTTCCAATGGTAGCACAAGGAACTTCGGTTTCAGAAATCAGACTTAAATAATTTATAATTATTTATAAAACAATTCAAAGAAATTAGGAGATAGATTATCAGTCTAATAAACTTTGCTAAGTTTTACGCCTTTGCGAACTTTAAAACATTGAATTAAATAAAAAAACTTTGCGGACTTTGCGTTTAAAAAATATCTGCAAACCATTTCCAACTCTTTGGAACTTTAATTTATCATAAAATGGAAAAACAAGAATTTACCATCACATTATACACAGAAAATTCGGTTGGATTAATCGGCAGAATTTCAGGAATTTTTTCACGCAGAAAAATCAATATCGAGAGTTTAAATACGTCTCCATCCGAAGTCGAAGGCATTCACAGATTCACGATTCTTATTAATGAAACCGAAGAAGTTGTCAGAAAACTTTGTCGTCAGTTGGAAAAACAAATCGATATTCTGAAAGCCTATTTCAATACCGATGATGAGATTGTTTGGCAGGAACAGGCGCTTTACAAAGTTCCTGCAAATGTCGTGACAGAAAAGGTTTACGTAGAAAGATTGCTTCGTCAATATGGTGCGTCTACGGTTGTGATTCGTCAAGATTATATTGTTTTCGAAACAGCAGGACATCGTGAAGAAATCGACCGATTGACGGAAGAACTCAACAAATACGGACTCATAGAATTCGTTCGTGGAGCAAGAATCGCAATCATCAAAAATAGCGCAGGAATTCACGAAAAAGTCCTTGAGTTCGAAAAAAGAGAACCTTCTCACGAGATTGTGGAAAACGAATACTTAGACAAAAGAGACGACGTTTTCACAATGTAAAAAAACTATCAAAATTTTGAACGTAAGCGCCTCTGTGAACTTAAAAACATTCAGTTTTTAAAAAAAATATTAGTGCGCTTTGTGTTCAATTTTCGATACATATTCAAAACAAAACTTAATAAAATCAAGACAAAATAAAAATGGCAAATTATTTCAATACCTTATCACTCAGAGACCAGTTGCATCAGTTAGGACAGGCGGAATTTATGGATAGTTCAGAGTTTTCTGATGGCGTTTCTGCGTTGAAGGGAAAGAAAATCGTGGTTGTAGGATGCGGAGCTCAAGGTCTAAATCAGGGTCTGAATCTCAGAGACAGCGGATTGGATGTTTCCTACGCATTACGTCAGGAAGCGATCGATCAAAAGAGAGATTCCTGGAAAAATGCAACCGAAAATAATTTCAAAGTCGGAACCTACGAAGAACTCATTCCAACTGCGGATTTGGTGATTAATTTAACGCCCGACAAACAACATACTTCTGTGATTAATGCGGTTCAGCCTTTGATGAAACAAGGCGCAACGTTGTCTTATTCTCACGGTTTCAATATCGTGGAAGAGGGAATGCAGATCCGTAAGGATATCACGGTAATTATGGTTGCTCCAAAATGTCCAGGTTCCGAAGTTCGTGCCGAATATCTGCGTGGTTTCGGCGTTCCAACGTTGATTGCCGTTCACCCAGAAAATGACCCTCAAGGGAAAGGATGGGCAGAAGCAAAAGCATATTGCGTGGGAACTGGCGGTCACAAAGCGGGCGTTTTGAAATCCTCTTTTGTTGCCGAAGTGAAGTCCGATTTGATGGGTGAGCAAACTATTTTGTGCGGACTTTTACAAACGGGTTCTATCCTTTCGTTTGACAAAATGATGGAGAAAGGTATTGATGCAGGTTATGCTTCCAAGTTGGTGCAATACGGCGTTGAGGTCATCACAGAAGCTTTGAAACACGGCGGTGTAAGTGGGATGTTAGACAGACTTTCCAATCCTGCAAAACTCAAAGCTTTCGAATTATCAGAAGAATTGAAAGACATTATGCGACCACTTTTCCAAAAACATCAGGATGATATTATCTCGGGAGAATTTTCCAAAACAATGATGGAAGATTGGGCAAATGGCGATGCAAACTTATTGAAATGGAGAGCAGAAACAGGTGAAACCGCTTTCGAAAAAACGCCTGCAGGAGATGTGAAAATCGATGAACAGGAATATTTTGACAATTATCTTTTGATGTCCGCATTCATTAGAGCGGGCGTTGAATTGGCTTTCGAAACAATGGTTGAAGCAGGCATTAAACCAGAATCAGCTTACTACGAATCTCTTCACGAAACCCCTTTGATTGCCAACACCATCGCAAGAAAAAAACTGTTCGAGATGAATCGTGTAATTTCCGACACGGCAGAATACGGTTGTTATCTGTTTGATCAAGCTTGCAAACCCTTGTTGGCAGATTTTATGAAGTCCGTGGATACAGATTTGGTCGGAAAAGATTTTAACGAAGACAAAAAAGCTTCAGTTGATAACGCTCAATTGGTTCACGTCAACGATGTTTTGAGAAATCATCCGGTAGAAGTTGTAGGAAAAAAACTTCGTCAGGCAATGACTGCGATGAAGTCTATCAAAACGGTTTAAAATTAGGAGCTAATCCCGCTTTCCACTATATCTTTTGCTCTTCGTTCCTCATCACAAAAGGATGCCGTTGCAAATCGAGGTACGAGATTCGACGATTCAAAAAAATAGAATTAAAGAAAAGAGTCAATCGGGGCTAGGGAATTTGTCATAAAAATAAAGTTTGTTCCTAAATTCAAATTTTGTCATTCCGTAGAAAATCTAACAAAGTGGTTTAAAACTGCTGAGATTCTAAGGAATGACAAATTGAATGTTTATTCTTTGCTGAGCGAAGCGCCTTTATCTCAATACATTTATTGATTTTAAAGGAATCGATGAATCTTTGATTTGTGAACCTTAAAATATTTTCAATAAGATTATAAAAACCTTTGCGCCCTTTGCGTTCAAAATTGATTCAAAAAATAAAAATGTCAACCCCAATCATCCAAATTTCAAACCTAAACTTTCAGTACAGCAATCAAGTCGTACTTAAAGATTTCAACTGGGAAATATCTTCCGGAGAATGTTGGATGCTAGGCGGATTAAGCGGAAGTGGAAAGACAACTTTAGCCAAAATCATTTCCGGCGAAATCAAAAATTTTGAAGGAAAAGTTGAAGTCAATTTTAATGAAAATTCAGAATTGCCAAAGAAAATTCTGTACGTTTCCAATTGGTTTCAGTTCAGTAATCTGGAAGGCGACCGCAATTTTTATTATCAACAGCGATACAATCAATTCGCTAAAAATGATACACTCACTGTTTTTGCAGAACTCAATCATTTTGGAAAAGAAGAAAGTCTGGATTTCAGAATATTAGAATCCTATTTAGAACCTTTTGGATTTGAGAATTTCAAAAACCAGCAATTGATAGAACTTTCCAGCGGAGAACACAAGAAGTTACAGCTGTTAAAAGCACTTTGGCTGAAACCCCAGGTTCTGATAATCGACCAGCCGTACACAGGTTTGGATGTCAGATCGAGACAGTTTCTGAATCAGGCTTTTGATGATTTGATTCAGGAATATACCACCTTGATTTTGATTAATAATGATGACGAATATCCCGAAAGCGTTCAGTATTTTGTGGAAATAGAAAACGGGCAATTAGTTCATCGCAATTCTCCAAAAGATTTTTCCAAAGGCGAAGAAAGAACACCAAAACCGTTGCCTTTTTTCCTTCAGAATAATCAGGAAAGTGAAAAGAAAAGCCTCATCCGGTTAAAGAATATAAACATTTCCTACGGCGAAAAACAAGTCCTGAAAAATATCGACTGGGAAGTGAATTCCGGGGAGCAATGGCTGTTGCAAGGTCATAACGGTTCAGGAAAATCAACCTTATTGAGTTTATTGAATGGCGACCATCCGCAAGCTTATGCCAATCAAATTCATCTTTTCGGACAAAAACGGGGAAGTGGCGAGAGTATTTGGGACATCAAAGAAAAAATCGGGATGATTTCGCCCGAGTTACATTGGTATTTTGATATGAATGCGAATGTCGGACAAACTATTGCTTCCGGTTTTTTTGATTCGATGAGTTTGTATCAGAAACTGAGTTTCGACCAGCAAAAGCAGTTGGAGCAAATTCTCTATTTCTTCGATTTGAAAGATGATAAAAACAAAAAATTGAGTACGCTTCCTCTAGGAAAACAACGTTTGGCTTTGCTAGCAAGAACATTGATTAAAAAACCAAAACTCCTAATTCTGGATGAACCTTGTCAGGGAATGGATAATGAGCAGACGCAATATTTCAATCAGGTGATTGATGATTTGGCAAGTCAGGGACAATCGTTGATTTATGTTGGACATTTTGAATCTCAATTACCAAAAAAACTCAGCCACAAACTCGTTCTGGAAAACGGAACAACAAGAATTAAAGAAATGATTTGACCACAAATCGTAGATTCGACGAAGTCAAAAGGCACAAAAGTTTTTTTAAGCTTTAAAAAGATGTGTTTAAAGTTCACAAAAAGAATGTCGAAAATGATGAACATTTTGTGAGCTTCTTATTTTCAACTATTTAAACTTTAAGAAAAATAATATCTTTTGTGACTTTTGTGGTTTTAAAAAATAAAAATTATAAATGAAGATGAACGAAACGCTTATATTTCCAACCTTGGAAGCGGTAAAAGAAGCCCGAAAAAGTATAGAAAATGTCGTGAATTACACACCTTTGCAATACAATGCTAGATTAGCAGAAAAATTTGGAGCGAATGTTTTCCTCAAAAGAGAAGACTTACAACCTGTAAGGTCGTACAAATTGCGAGGGGCTTATAATAAAATTAAAACTCTTTTCAACGAAGAAAAAGTTTCGCAAGGAATTGTTTGTGCCAGTGCCGGAAATCACGCTCAAGGTGTAGCTTTTTCCTGTAAACAACTCCAAATCAAAGGAACGATTTTTATGCCTGTGACAACTCCAAAACAAAAACTTGAACAAGTAGAAATGTTTGGTGGAAACTTTGCCGAAATCAAATTGGTTGGAGATACTTTTGATGCTTCAAAAAATGCAGCTTTGGAATTTGCAAAAACTTCGGGAGCGGCTTTTATTCATCCTTTTGATGATGTTCAGATTATTGAAGGTCAGGCGACTTTGGCTTTGGAAATTTTAGAACAACAAAAAGAAAATATCGATTTTGTTTTCGTTCCGATTGGTGGTGGCGGCTTGGCTTCTGGAATTGCAACAGTTTTTAAAGAATTATCGAAAGAGACTCAATTAATTGGAGTTGAGCCAAAAGGTGCGCCTTCTATGAGAACTTCCATCGATAATAATCTTAATACAGAGCTTTCAGAAGTCGATGGTTTTGTTGACGGAGCGGCCGTGAAAAGGGTAGGAGATTTGACTTTTGAGATTTGTAAAAATTCACTTGCAGATTGTATTCCTGTGGATGAAGGGAAAATTTGTGACACGATTCTCCAGTTATATAATAAAGATGCAATTGTTTTGGAACCAGCTGGGGCTTTATCTATTTCGGCTTTGGAACAATATCGAAATCAGATTAAAGGTAAAAATGTTGTCTGCATCGTAAGCGGTAGCAACAACGACATTACCAGAATGGAGGAAATCAAAGAACGTGCTTTGCTTTACAATGGTTTGAAACATTATTTTATGGTCAAATTTCCGCAACGTCCTGGTTCTTTGAAAGATTTTGTTCTGAATGTTTTGGGCGAAAATGACGATATCACGCATTTCGAATATACTAAAAAAAACTCACGAGAAACCGCTTTGGCAGTCGTCGGAATCGAGCTTTCCAATATTTCTGATTTTAATGGTTTAAAACAGAGAATGCAAAATCTCGGTTATTTTGAATCTTATCTTAATGATAATCCGGATGTTTTGAGTATGCTTGTTTAAAATATTTGTGCCTTTGTGTTAATAATAAAGCTCCGACAATCGTCGGAGTTTTTCGTTCTTACCGTACATCAATGCATAAGGATTTTGAAAGTTGGAAATTTGTGTTAATAAAAAAGTCTAAATTTTAAAATCAATTAAAATGAAAACAGTATATCATAAATCCGACAGCAGAGGTTATGCCAATCACGGTTGGTTGAAGAGTCATCATTCTTTTAGTTTTGCTAATTATCATAATCCGGAAAAAGTACATTTCGGCGTTCTTAGAGTGTTGAATGACGATTACGTAGAAGGCGGAATGGGATTCGGGAGACATCCGCACCGCGATATGGAAATTATTTCGATTCCTTTGGAAGGCGAATTGAGACACGGCGATAATATGGGGAATTCTGGAATCATCAAAAAAGGAGACATTCAAGTAATGTCTGCGGGAACTGGAATTATGCACAGTGAAGAAAATGCAACTGAGCTACCAGTAAAGTTTCTACAAATTTGGATTATCCCAAACAAAACTGATGTGACGCCAAGATATGACCAAATCAACATTAAGGAAAACTCAGTCAAAAATGATTTTCAGCAGATTCTTTCGCCAAATCAAGATGATGCTGGCGTTTGGATTCATCAGGATGCTTGGTTCAACTTGGCGAAATTTGACAAAGGTTTTTCCAAAGAATATAAAATCAACAAATCAGGAAATGGTGTTTACGTTTTTGTGATCAAAGGAAAAGCAAAAATTGGTGACCAAATCCTTGATGACAGAGACGGTTTCGGAATTTGGGATGCAGAAAGTTTTGTTTTGCAAGCGGAAGAAAATTCAGAAATATTATTGATGGAAGTCCCAATGGAATTGCCAAAATAAAAACTTTTTAATAAATTTTTAAGAAAAATACCATTCTAACAGTATAACATTTGTCCTCAAAAAATCTTAAATTTGGCATTTTAAAAAGTTAAACTGAAAACATAATGAGATTACTTATTGTAGGAAATGGTGGGCGTGCTTCGGCTCTGGCGCTTAAGCTAAGTGAAGACAGCAGAATTACAAAGATGTTTTTCGCACCTGGTAACGCTACTACCGAAAAATTAGGAGAAAATATCAACGAGACGGATATCATCGTACTTAGAGATTTTGCAATCAAGAACAAAGTAGATTTGACGATTGTCGGTCCAGAAGCACCTCTTGTAGAAGGAATCGTAGATGAGTTCAAAAAAGTTGACCTCAAGGTTTTTGGTCCTGCAAAAAAAGCGGCTTCATTAGAAGGAAGTAAAGCATTTTCTAAGAAGTTTATGAAAACTTACGGAATCAAAACAGCGGAGTCTGTAACCTTTGATTCTTATGCAGATGCTAAAGAATATCTTCAAAACCAAACATTCCCAATTGTTATCAAAGCAAGTGGTTTAGCTGGTGGAAAAGGTGTAGTGATTGCGGAAGATTTGGAAGAAGCAGAAGGAACGATTCACGATTTTATGATTAAAAGAATTTTCGGTGATGCAGGGATTCAGGTGATTATAGAAGAATTTTTACAAGGTTTCGAAGCTTCAATCATTGCGGTTTCCAACGGAGATAAGATTTTCCCTTTCGTTCCTGCAAAAGATTATAAAAAAGTAGGAAACGGTGACAAAGGTCCAAACACTGGCGGAATGGGTTCTGCGGCGCCAAGTCCGGAATTCAAAGACGAGCATTTCCAAGACTTCGTTAATAATATTATGAATCCAACAGTTCAAGGTCTTAAAACAGAAGGTCTTAGTTTCAAAGGGTTTATTTTCTTCGGATTAATGGTGACTGAAAAAGGCGCTTATCTGTTGGAATACAATATGAGATTAGGCGACCCAGAAACTCAGGTTCTTTTACCTCTTTTGGAGAACAATTTGGTAGATGTTATCGAGGATTGTCTTCAGGGAAAAGAATTGGAACTGAAATTCAAAAATCAAAAAGCAGTTTGTTTGGTGGTTTGTTCTGGAGGTTATCCTCAGAATCACGAGACTGGCTACGAGATAACAGGAGCAGAAAAAGTTAAGAACAGCACATTGCTTTATGCAGGTGCAGATTACCGAGGAGGAAAAGTAGTTTCCACAGGCGGTCGAGTTCTGAATCTGGTAGCACTTGGAGACACATTCGAAGAAGCTCGCAAGAAAGTTTACGAAGACGCTAATATTGTGGACTTTGACTACGGATTTTTCCGAGACGATATTGCGAAATTTTAAAATAACGAGAGATGTTGGGCAACCAATGTCTCTTTTTTTTAGGAGCTTAATCCCGCTTTCCACTATATCTTTTTTGTCATTGCGAACGAAGTGAAGCAATTTGTAGAAACATTCAACAATCGCAATAACAAAAAAGGATGCCGTTGCAATCGGGGCTATGGGTTTCTACAAAAATTGAAGATTTGTCCATCATTAAGAGATTTTTGAAAATAAGAATACTTTAATTTAAATACCAAGTTTGTCATCCCGTAGGAATCTCAGCATAGTTTAGATTCCTACGGAATGACAAAAATGAAAATAAAAAATATTACAACATTATATGCAAAACGGAATTATCATTTTAGACTTCGGTTCACAGTACAACCAACTCATTGGAAGAAGAATCCGTGAAATGGAAGTCTATTCGGAAATAGTACCATTCAACACGCCATTATCAGAAATTCTGGATAAAAAACCAAGAGGAATTATTCTTTCAGGAGGACCAAGTTCTGTGAATGCCGAAAATGCTCATCTCGTAGAAAAAGAACTATATGAACAAGGAATTCCGGTTTTAGGAATCTGCTACGGAATGCAATTGACTGCACATCTTTTGGGCGGAAAAGTCGCAAAAGGTGAAAAAGGCGAATACGGAAAAGCACACTTGGAAATCGTTAAAGAAAACGAATTATTGAAAGGTGTTTACCAAAATTCAATTGTTTGGATGAGCCATTTTGATGAGGTTGCAGAATTGCCGGAAGGTTTTGAACTCAATGCAAAATCCGGAGTGATTGCTTCCATTTCTAATCCCGATAAAAAAATCTACTGCGTACAGTTTCATCCCGAAGTCTCTCACACGGAAGAAGGCGGAAAAATGTTGGAGAACTTCGTATTCGGAATTTGTAAAGCTGACAAAAACTGGAAACTGACAAACTATATCGAGAAAACAGTTGCAGAAATCAAAGAAAAAGTGGGAACTCAAAAAGTGATTCTTGGACTTTCCGGTGGCGTAGATTCTTCTGTTGCAGCAGTTTTGATTCACAAAGCAATCGGTGACCAACTGAATTGTATTTTTGTAGATACCGGACTTTTGAGAAAAGACGAAGGCAAAAAAGTAATGGAAAATTACGGAAAGCACTTCGATATGAATATCAAAATGGTAGATGCTTCGGAGAGATTTCTATCCAAATTGGCTGGAATTGGTGATCCGGAAGAAAAAAGAAAAATCATTGGTAACGAGTTTGTTTATGTTTTCGATGAAGAATCAAAACAAATAGAAGGTGCGAAATTCTTGGCTCAAGGAACAATCTATCCAGATGTTATCGAATCTCAATCTGTGAAAGGCCCTTCTGCAGTTATCAAATCTCATCACAATGTAGGCGGACTTCCAGAAGAAATGGAATTCGAATTGTTGGAACCTTTGAGAGAATTGTTCAAAGATGAAGTGAGAAAAGTAGGCGAGGAGTTGGGAATTCCGCACGAGTTGGTTTACAGACATCCGTTTCCTGGACCTGGATTAGGAATCCGAGTTGTGGGCGAAGTAGATGCAGAAAAAGTGAGAATCCTTCAGGAAGCTGACGATATCTTCATCGAGGAATTATATAAAAATGATTTGTACGAGAAAGTTTCTCAGGCATTCGTGGTTCTTCTTCCAGTAAAATCTGTAGGTGTAATGGGCGACGAAAGAACTTATGAGTACACAGCCGTTGTTCGTTCAGCCAACACCATTGATTTTATGACCGCAACTTGGAGCAGATTGCCTTACGAGTTTTTGGATACAGTTTCTAGTAGAATCATTAATGAAGTGAGAGGAATCAACAGAGTTGCTTACGATATCAGTTCAAAACCACCTGCAACAATTGAGTGGGAGTAATTATAATTAATAATAAAATATCAAAAATCCAGTAATTTATTGCTGGATTTTTTAATTCCCAACAAACAACTCCTCGTATTTTTGACCAAACCTCTTTCTTAGTCTTTGTTTAGATTTTTTCACAGCGTCAATAGTGATTCCTAATAAAGATGAAATTTCTTGGTTAGATAATTCCAGTTTCAAAAGTGTTATGATTCTTAAATTAGATTCTGTGAGATCCGAAAAATCGCTCATCAGTCCATTGTAATATTCTGGATATTCCTCTTGAAAAGCTTGTTTGAAATTGACCCAATTTTCGTCTGTCATTAGATGAGAATCCAACAATTTTTGTAACTTTTGTTTCTCTTTTTCTATGGATGAAGAAGATGAGTTTTTTATTTTAAGAAGTTCTCTATTCAATAGTTCAATCTGCTCATTTTTTTTCTGAAAGATATGTGCTGTAAGAAGACAATGTTTTGTGGGTTTCAGAAAGTTTTTGTTCAGATTTAAGTTTCTCCAATTCTAGTCTCAGAACCGTTTTATCGTATTTGTCTTTTCTGATTTTGAGCTGTTTTTTGTTGAAGATAATTAATAAAATAATTATGAAAAATAGTAAAATTGAAACAACTATAATAGCTCTGTTTTTCAGTTGCTCTTTTTCAAATTGTGCACTAGCCAAGGTTAATTTATTAGCATAACGCTCTTTTTGAGCGAGAATATTAGTGCGTTCTAGATTTCGATCTCCATCGCTATCAGTTAGTTCGTTTTCTAATTGATTAAGTTTTCTTAAACAGAATAATTCCTGCTGCGTATCACCTTCTTTTTGAGCAATTTTCAATTTTAATTCTTCAATTTGAAAAACATTTTTTTGAGATGAACTTTGGATTCTGCAAATTTTTCTGCTTCATTGAACATTTTTTTAGCTTCCTCAATTTTGTTATTTTCAATAAGGATTTTGCTTAATAAAAATCTAGCAAAGCTGGAGTTATGATCGCTATGAAGATCGGTAGAAATTTTAAGATCTTGCTTTACATAAGTTTCCGCTTTGTCAAGATTACCTTTTTTTAATTCCAAAAAACCAAGATTCCCCAAAGTCTTTGGGTAGCGGATTTGATCGTTAATCTTCAGAGAAATATCTCTAGCACCAATGATGTATTTTTCGGCATTATGAAGCTGATTAAGTTCCAAAAAATAATAACCAATATTATCCATTATCGCGGCTAATTCTTTGGAGTTGGGTTCCGCACGTTGTTCTGCTTTTTTTAAGTAATTAATTGCTTCGTTTTTATCCCCGATTGTGCCCATAAAATAACCAATCTTTTTGAAACAATCGCTTGGGAGAATGACCGAATTGATTTCTGTATGTCTAATTTTGTTGTCCGCATCCAAATAAACCTGAAGTGCTTCTGTTGTTTTTTTGTAATCGTAGAGATAGAATGCATAATTACATAATGCCCAGATCTCTAATCCAGAATTTTTATTGGCTTTTGCAATTTCTATAGATTTAGCAAAAAATAGATCACTGCTCTGATTGAGTTTTTCATTAGCAGATGCAAAACCACTTCCCAAAATGTTGTAATAAACCGCGTGTAGATTTTTATCACTGGATTTGATGAGCGGATCAAGATAGGATTTTAAAGCAATGGTGTCTTTACCAAAATTTTTGTTTTGAAGAATGATAGATTCTATTTTTTTCTTATCATCTTTATTTCCATCAATCGCAATTTTCTGAGAAAATAGATTTTCGCAGAAAAGAAATAATAGAATTATAATGTAAAATTGTTTCAATTATATTTTTATGATTACGCAAATTACATAAAAAACAATGATTTTGTTACTTATTATAAAATTACATTTCCATTGGTGTAATTTTAAAATATTCAATTGTTTGATTTTCAATTGTGTTTATTTGTAAAATAATTTGTCCACCCCAATGTCCACCTCTCTTTTTTGCTTTGGGTTTTAGTAAACTATAAATTTGAATATTCAATAACCATAAGAGCTTTATCATTAATAAAGCAAAAGTAAATTTCCTTTAAAAACGAAAAAGACCTATTTATTTTTAGAATAGGTCTTTTGTTTTTATGACTTCTGATATTATTGTTTAGAATAATTGATGTAATAATTCTTATCAAAATCAACAGGCTTATCGGATTTCAAAGTTGTTGTCTGTTCTTTTTCTGTAGGCTTCAACTCTTGACCATCAGCTAATCGGATTGGTAATTTCAAATCAGGAATTACATTCGTCCATTTATAAGTCAATTGATTACCGTTTTGCTTATATTCCAAAGTCGGGATTTTCACCGTTCTCAAATATTGATTGAAAATACTTGATAAATCGATACCTGATTTTTCAGAAAAATACTTTTCAATTTGTTCTGTAGTTACAGTTTGATGATAAAAGTCTTTATTAATTCCTCTTAAGATTTGACGGAATTTCTCATCATTATTAATCACCTGACGAATCGTATGAATCATATTCGCACCTTTTGGATACATATCGCCGCTGCCTTCATTTCGGATTCCGTATGTTCCGATGATTGGTTTATCGTTTTGGATATTGCCTCTTAAACCTTGCAGATATTTGTTACCATCGGCTTTCCCAAAAGCATAGTCCACAAACAATGTTTCGGAATAAGTGGTAAAACTCTCGTGAATCCACATATCGGCTTGGTCTTTTGCTGTGATGTTGTTCGCAAACCATTCGTGTCCCGTTTCGTGGATGATGATGTAGTCCCACTTCAGACCAATTCCTGTTCCGGAAAGGTCTCTTCCGAGATAACCATTTTGATATTTGTTTCCGTAAGCAACGTTACTTTGGTGTTCCATCCCAAGATGTGGCGACTCTACCAATTTATAAGAATCCTCATAAAAAGGGTATGGTCCAAACCAATGCTCAAAAGCTTTCATCATTGGTTTTACTTGCTCAAATTGTTTTTTAGCCTTGTCAAGATTATAATCCAAAACCCAATAGTCCAAATCCAATTTTCCTTTTTCGCCGTCAAAAGTATCTTTGAAATTCACATATTTCCCAATCGATGGGATGATGGAATAATCGTTGATCGGACTTTTTACTTCCCAAAGCCAAGACTTTTTATCGCCCAGATTTTCTTCTTTGATTAATTTTCCGTTGCCTACACCCACCAGATCTTTTGGTGTGATGATTTTGAAAGTAATACCATTATCTGGCTCATCACTCCAAATATCTTTTACAGGAAGCCAAATGCTAGCACCAATTCCTTCATCAGTAGCAGTCATCCAAGGATTTCCGTTTTTGTCCTTCGTAAATATCCATCCGCCATCCCAAGGGGCGCGTTTTGCAATCACAGGATTTCCGGAATAATCAATGTCAATCGTATATTTTTCTCCTTTTTTGAAGTTCTTTTTCGTAGAAATAAAAATAAAATCGCCGTCTATTTTTTTATCAACAATAGGAAAACTGGCTGTGATCTTGTCAGCTTTCATCGGACTTTGAAGGTCGATTTGAAAAACTGGATTCACTATATCTTTCTTAATTGTCAGACTGATTTTATTACTTCCTTTGATGCTTTTAGCTTCGAAGTTCGGTTCCACTACGATATCATATTTCTTGACATCCCAAAAGTTCCTGAATTCTGTATTAGAACCTTTTAAAGTGTCTATTTTTGTAGGTTTTGCATCCTCAAAAAACTGAGCTTGTGAAACTCCCGATATTAATATGGAGAGAAGTAATAATTTTTTACTCATTATAATTTTATTTTTTTTGGAATTCGTGAATTTCCAATTTCATTTTTTAATTTTTCTTTAGAATTAGTTTCACTTATGAAATGAAACGTTACAAAATTAATTAAAAACTCGTAGTGCACTATTAAATTAATTCAATTTTAAGTCTATTCATTTTTCTATTGAAAACAAAAACATTTACAAACTGAATGAAAGTTAATGCTGCTATTTTGCTCAATACCCTTGTTTTAAAACCGTTAAAAGATTTTGCGTAATTGTTTCTGATTTTAAATTGGTCGCAAAGTTGAGAGAATAAAGTCTCAAT
>NZ_QNUG01000002.1 GCF_003385395.1 Epilithonimonas hispanica
CAATGCATTACTAGCTGCAACCGCTTGGAACATGAAGAAAATGATGGAACTACTGAAACAGAAAATTATTTTCTTATTTTATAAGATACAAATTATGCTTTTTTCTAATCCTGTTTTTAAAAATAAATTAAATAGTGGGTTTTGTTAAGGAACGACTAAATACTTAAGTAAATAAAAGAAAATAGAGTAAAGATTAATGACTTAAAATCTATGATTTAAACTGTATTCTAAAATTATTCAAAGTACTTATTAAACAAAAAATCCCGATTCATTTAGTTGAATCGGGATCATTTATTTTAAGAAAAATCTTAAGCTTGAACGTTGTTTCCTCCTAATACGAAAGGCTCAACTTCTTTGATTTCACCAAACTGTTGCTCGTAGTTAGCAACATTTTGCTGAAGTGCAGCTAAAACTCTCTTTGCGTGAAGAGGTGCTACGATAACTCTAGATCTTACTTTCGCTTGTTGTACACCTGGCATCAATTGGATGAAATCCAATACGAATTCTGAAGGTGAATGGTTTACTAAAGCTAAGTTCACATAAACTCCCGCTGCTACAACTTCATTAAGTTCGATGTTGATGTTGTTTGGATCTTGGTTTTGATTGTTGTCCATTTTGGTTTTGTTATTTTTTTATTTAAAATTTGAGGTTGTGAAAATATAAAAAATAATTCCAAACCTCAAATTTCATTTTAATTAATTTTAGTTGATGTCTTCAAATTCTTTTCTAGAACCTACGATTACATTTTGGTAATCTTTAAGACCAGTACCTGCAGGGATTCTATGTCCTACAATTACATTTTCTTTAAGACCTGTCAAGAAGTCGATTTTTCCAGAAACAGCTGCTTCGTTCAATACTTTGGTAGTTTCCTGGAACGATGCTGCAGACATAAATGACTTAGTCTGTAATGCCGCTCTTGTAATACCTTGTAGTACAGAAGTTGCTGTTGCAGGAAGTGCTTCTCTTACTTGTACCAAAGCAAGATCTTCTCTCTTCAGTTTCGAGTTCTCATCTCTAAGTTCTCTAGCTGTAATCATCTGTCCTGGTTGGAATACTTTAGAATCTCCAGCTTCCACAACTACTTTAAGACCAAATACTCTGTTGTTTTCTTGTAAGAAATCGTATTTGTGCTCCAAAGCACCTTCTAGGAATTGTGTATCTCCTCCATCCACAATCGATACTTTTGTCATCATCTGACGAACAATAATCTCGAAGTGTTTGTCATCGATTTTCACCCCTTGAAGACGGTAAACCTCTTGAATTTCATTTACTAGATATTCTTGAACCGCAGTTGGACCTTTGATTCTTAAGATATCGTCTGGCGTGATAGAACCGTCGGAAAGTGGACCACCTGCGTACACGAAGTCATTTTCCTGAACCAAGATTTGGTTTGATAATTTAACCAAATATTTTTTGATTTCTCCTGTTTTAGCCTCAACGATCAACTCACGGTTACCTCTCTTGATTTTACCGTAAGAAACTACACCATCAATCTCTGTAACAACCGCTGGGTTGGAAGGATTTCTAGCTTCGAATAATTCGGTAACTCTTGGAAGACCTCCGGTGATATCCCCTGCTTTTGCAGATTTTCTTGGGATTTTGATAAGGACTTTACCAGACTTAATCTTTTCACCATCATTTACCATAAGGTGGGCTCCAACAGGTAAGTTGTACGCTTTTTGCTCTACACCTTTTGCATCTACAACTTTAAGCGTTGGTACCGCTTTTTTATTTCTAGATTCGGAGATTACTTTCTCTTCGAAACCTGTTTGTTCATCAATTTCCAATACAAAAGAGATACCTTGGATAATATCCTCATACTCTACTTTACCAGAAGTTTCTGCAATGATAACCGCGTTATACGGATCCCATTTAGCAACAAGGTCACCTTTTTTCACTTTATCACCTGGTTTCACAAATAGCTCGGAACCGTAAGGAACGTTTGCAATCATGATTGGCGTTCTAGCTTCGTTATCTGCTACCAATCTAAATTCGGTTGAACGAGAAACCACGATATCTGTTTCTTTTCCGTCTTCGCCTTCAGATTTAATAGTTCTAACTTCGTCCATCTCTACAATACCATCACGTTTTGCAACGATACTAGGATTTTCTGAGATGTTACCTGCAGTACCCCCTTGGTGGAAAGTTCTCAATGTTAACTGAGTTCCCGGCTCACCAATAGACTGTGCTGCGATTACACCAACAGCTTCTCCCATGTGGATACCTTTACCTGTTGCAAGGTTACGTCCGTAACACTTCGCACAGATACCTTTTTGAGCTTCACAAGTCAATGGAGAACGAACTTCAACAGCTTCGATTCCCGCTTCCTCGATTTGCTTAGCAACCGCTTCTACGATTAACTCGTCTGCGTTCGCAATCAACTCATCAGTTTCTGGGTGATAGATATTATGAAGAGAAACTCTACCAAGAATTCTCTCAGCAATTTTTTCTACAATATCATCATTTTTCTTAAGTGCAGTAATCTCTGTACCTCTAAGAGTTCCACAATCTTGTTCTGTAATGATAACATCTTGTGCAACGTCTACCAATCTTCTAGTCAAGTAACCAGCATCGGCAGTTTTAAGAGCGGTATCCGCAAGACCTTTACGAGCACCGTGGGTAGAGATAAAGTATTCCAAAATTGACAAACCTTCTTTAAAGTTTGCAAGAATTGGGTTTTCGATAATCTCAGCACCAACAGAACCAGCTTTTTGTGGTTTTGCCATCAAACCTCTCATCCCTGATAACTGACGGATCTGCTCCTTAGAACCCCTCGCACCAGAATCAAGCATCATATATACAGAGTTGAATCCACCTTGATCCGTCTTCATTCTGCTCATAATCATTTCGGTAAGGCTGGCGTTGGTATTTGTCCAAACGTCGATCACCTGATTATAACGCTCTGTATCTGTAATAAGACCCATGTTATAGTTAGCCTTGATTTCGTCTACAGTTTCGATAGAAGTTGCGATCATTTGTTTCTTCTCAACCGGGATTACAATATCACCTAATGAGAAAGAAAGACCTCCTTTGAATGCATTAGCATAACCAAGATTCTTCATATCATCCAAGAACTTAACCGTAGTTGGGAAATCTGTATCTGCCAATACTTGACCAATTACATTTCTAAGAGATTTCTTAGTCAACAATTCATCAATATAACCTGATTCTTTAGGTACAATTTGGTTAAATAAAATTCTACCAACTGTTGTAGGGAATAACTTGGTTGTGATTACGCCATTTTCTTTGATTGGAAGACGACATCTTACTTTTGCATTAAGAGAAACTTGCCCCTCTGCATAAGCAATTTCTACTTCTTCCGGAGAATAGAAAGCAAGACCTTCGCCTTTTACTTTCATTGTATCCGTAGAATCTAGTTGTTTGGTCATAAAATATAGACCCAAAACCATATCCTGAGATGGTACTGTAATAGGAGAACCATTTGCAGGGTTAAGGATATTTTGAGAACCTAACATCAATAATTGAGCTTCCAAAATAGCTTCTGGACCTAGAGGTAAGTGTACCGCCATCTGATCCCCATCAAAATCGGCGTTGAAAGCCGTTGTTACCAATGGGTGAAGTTGGATTGCTTTACCTTCGATCATCTTAGGTTGGAATGCTTGGATCCCCAATCTGTGAAGCGTAGGTGCTCTGTTCAGAAGAACAGGGTGACCTTTCATCACGTTTTCTAAGATATCATAAACTACAGGCTCTTTTCTATCGATGATTCTTTTAGCTGATTTTACAGTTTTTACAATACCTCTCTCAATCAATTTTCTGATGATAAACGGTTTGTAAAGTTCAGCAGCCATATCTTTAGGAATACCACACTCGTGAAGTTGAAGACTAGGTCCAACGACAATTACCGAACGTGCAGAGTAATCTACCCTTTTTCCTAATAAGTTTTGACGGAAACGACCTTGCTTACCTTTCAATGAATCAGAAAGTGATTTCAATGGTCTGTTTGACTCCGACTTAACCGCAGAAGATTTTCTTGTATTATCGAATAGTGAATCTACTGATTCCTGAAGCATACGTTTCTCGTTTCTCAAGATTACTTCTGGAGCTTTGATCTCCAATAATCTCTTCAAACGGTTGTTTCTGATGATAACTCTTCTGTAAAGGTCATTAAGATCAGAAGTTGCGAAACGTCCTCCATCCAATGGAACCAATGGTCTTAGTTCTGGTGGTATAATAGGAAGAACTCTCATAATCATCCACTCTGGACGGTTAATCATTCTTGTATTAGCAGCTCTAAGTGCTTCTACAACGTTCAATCTCTTAAGTGCTTCTGTTCTTCTTTGTTTTGAAGACTCGTTGTGAGCTTTGTGACGAAGATCGAATGATAAAGAATCAAGATCGATTCTCTTCAACAATTCTTCAACAGCTTCCGCTCCCATTTTCGCAACGAATTTGTTAGGATCAGAGTCATCAAGATATTGGTTCTCGATAGGAAGAGTTTCCAATACATCAAGATATTCTTCTTCTGTAAGGAATTCTTTATCCTCGAAATCAGAACCATCTGCTTTCTTAGCAATACCTTGTTGAATCACAACATATCTCTCGTAATAGATAATCATATCCAATTTCTTGGACGGGATACCTAATAGATAACCAATTTTGTTCGGTAAAGAACGGAAGTACCAGATGTGCGCAACAGGAACAACCAAACCAATGTGTCCGATTCTTTCTCTACGTACTTTTTTCTCGGTAACTTCTACACCACAACGGTCGCAAACAATCCCTTTGTAACGGATACGTTTGTATTTTCCACAAGCACACTCATAATCCTTTACAGGACCAAAGATTTTCTCGCAGAACAAACCATCTCTTTCTGGCTTGTGAGTACGATAGTTGATCGTTTCTGGTTTTAGAACTTCTCCTCTCGATTCTTGAAGAATAGATTCTGGTGAAGCTAAACCAATAGTGATTTTATTAAATCGACTAGTTTTATTTTTATTTGACATTTTTTTTAAATTTGAGATTTGACATTTGAAATTTGAGATTATAAATCCCTACTTTTTTCTAATTTTTGTTTGAAACCTGCGTACAGAATTTCAAATTTCAAATAAATAATTTCAAATGGAATTTATTCCTCAAGTCTTACATCAAGTCCAAGACCTTGCAACTCGTGAAGTAATACATTGAAAGATTCTGGAATACCAGGTTCTGGCATTGCTTCTCCTTTCGCAATCGCTTCATAAGTTTTTGCTCTACCAATCACGTCATCTGACTTAACAGTCAAGATTTCTCTAAGGATGTTAGATGCTCCAAATGCTTCAAGAGCCCAAACCTCCATCTCTCCAAATCTCTGACCTCCAAATTGTGCTTTACCTCCTAACGGCTGTTGCGTAATCAATGAGTATGGTCCGATAGAACGTGCGTGCATCTTATCATCTACCATGTGTCCTAGTTTCAACATGTAAATCACACCAACTGTAGCTGCTTGAGTAAATCTCTCTCCTGTACCACCATCGTAAAGGTGTGTGTGACCGAATTTAGGAAGACCTGCTTTATCTGTATATTCGGTAATCTCATCTAGTTCTGCTCCATCAAAGATTGGTGTTGCAAACTTAAGTCCTAGCTTAGTTCCAGCCCAACCAAGAACAGTTTCGTAGATCTGACCAATGTTCATACGAGAAGGTACCCCAAGTGGATTCAATACGATATCTACTGGTGTTCCGTCTTCTAAGAATGGCATGTCTTCTTCACGTACGATTCTTGAAACGATACCTTTGTTACCGTGACGACCCGCCATTTTATCACCAACATTCAGTTTACGTTTCTTAGCGATGTAAACTTTAGCTAGTTTGATGATACCTGCTGGTAACTCGTCTCCGATAGACAATGCAAATTTCTCACGGTTTTTAACACCAGAAAGATCGTTGTATTTGATTTTATAATTGTGAATCAATTGTTTGATCCATTCATTTTTATCAGAATCAACTGTCCAATCTGCACCACTAATGTTGTTATAATCTTCAACGTTTTGAAGTAATCTCAATGTGAATTTAGTTCCTTTACTGATTACTTCTTCTTCAAGATCATTTTGTACACCTTGAGACGTTTTACCAGAAACTAGAGTATTCAATTTTTCAATCAAAGTATTTCTAAGAGTATCGAACTTAGCTTTGTAAGTATTTTCGATTTCTTCTAACTTGATTTTCTCTTCGCTTCTTTTCTTTTTGTCCTTGATATTTCTAGAGAACAATTTTTTGTTGATTACAACTCCTCTTAATGAAGAATCTGCTTTCAACGAAGCATCTTTTACATCACCAGCTTTATCTCCGAAGATTGCTCTAAGAAGTTTTTCTTCTGGCGTTGGATCAGACTCCCCTTTTGGTGTAATTTTCCCAATAAGGATATCACCAGGCTTCACTTCTGCTCCGATACGTATCATACCATTCTCATCAAGATCTTTGGTAGCTTCTTCAGAAACGTTAGGGATATCAGCTGTCAATTCTTCCATACCTAATTTGGTATCACGAACTTCAAGAGAATATTCGTCAACGTGGATTGATGTAAACCAGTCCTCACGAACTACTTTTTCATTAATCACGATAGCATCCTCAAAGTTGTAACCTTTCCAAGGCATGAAGGCTACCACAAGGTTTCTACCCAATGCTAACTCTCCGTTTTCAGTTGCATAACCGTCGCAAAGAACCTGACCTTTTTCTACTACATCACCTACTCTTACGTTTGGTCTCAATGTAATAGTTGTACTCTGGTTGGTTTTTCTGAACTTAGTTAGTTTATAAGTTTTAGTAGCAGAATCGAAGTTAACTAAGTCGTCTTCCTCGCTTCTTTCGTACTTAATAACAATTTTCTCAGCATCCACATATTCTACAACTCCAGAACCTTCTGCGTTGATCAAAACTCTTGAGTCTCTAGCTACTTGTTTTTCCAAACCTGTACCTACAACTGGTGCTTGAGGTTTCAATAATGGAACAGCCTGACGCATCATGTTAGATCCCATCAATGCACGGTTCGCATCATCATGCTCCAAGAACGGAATCAATGAAGCTGAAATACCAGAAATTTGGTTTGGCGCCACATCAATCAAGTCTACTTGTTGAGGCTCAACTACAGGATAATCTCCATCTAGACGAGCAATAACTCTATCTGTACTGATGCTTCCATCATCGTTCATCTCAACGTTTGCCTGAGCAATTACTTTATCTTCCTCATCCTCTGCATTAAGATAAGTAGGAGCTGACTCTAAATCAACTTTACCTTCTTCAACTTTTCTATAAGGCGTTTCTATAAATCCAAGACGGTTGATTTTTGCAAACATCCCAAGTGAAGAGATCAAACCAATGTTTGGTCCCTCTGGAGTTTCGATTGGACAGATACGACCATAGTGAGTATGGTGAACGTCACGAACCTCGAAACCTGCTCTTTCTCTAGATAAACCACCAGGCCCTAGTGCAGAAAGTCTACGCTTATGCGTGATTTCTGATAGTGGGTTGGTTTGATCCATAAACTGAGAAAGCTGGTTGGTACCAAAGAATGAATTAATAACAGATGTCAATGTCTTAGCATTAACCAAATCAACTGGTGTAAAGATTTCGTTATCTCTAACGTTCATTCTTTCTTTGATAGTTCTAGCAATTCTAGAAAGACCTACACCAAACTGTCCAGACAATTGCTCACCTACAGTCTTGATTCTTCTGTTTGACAAGTGATCGATATCATCAACTTCAGCCTTAGAATTTACCAACTCAATCAAGTGTTTTACGATAGAGATGATATCTTCTCTCGTCAACACTTGGTTTTCTTGAGAAATATTAAGACCTAATTTTTTGTTCAATCTATAACGACCAACTTCACCTAACGAATATCTCTGCTCTGAGAAGAATAATTTTTCAATAATTCCTCTTGCAGTTTCCTCATCCGGTGCATCAGCATTTCTTAACTGACGGTAGATATATTCAACCGCTTCTTTTTCTGAGTTGGTTGGATCTTTTTGTAAAGTATTTTGGATGATAGAGAACTCGTTGCTATTTTCTTTATGAATCAAGATTGACTTAACGCCAGATTCTACAATAACATCAAGGTGTTCTTTTTCAAGAATCGTTTCTCTATCCAAGATGATTTCGTTTCTTTCGATAGAAACTACCTCACCTGTATCCTCGTCTACGAAATCTTCGAACCAAGTGTTCAATACTCTCGCAGCCAAAGTTCTTCCTTCTACTTTTTTAAGGGCAGCTTTGGAAACTTTCACTTCCTCTGCAAGGTCGAAGATCTGAAGAATTTCTTTATCAGACTCATAACCGATTGCTCTTAATAATGTAGTTAAAGGTAATTTTTTCTTACGGTCAATATACGCATACATTACGTTGTTGATATCCGTAGTAAACTCCATCCAAGATCCTTTGAAAGGGATAATTCTTGAATAATAAAGTTTAGTTCCGTTAGCGTGGTAAGTCTGTCCGAAGAACACACCCGGAGATCTGTGTAACTGAGTTACAATAACACGTTCCGCACCATTAATAATGAATGAACCAGAAGGTGTCATATAAGGAACTGGACCTAAATATACATCTTGTACAACAGTTTGGAAATCTTCATGTTCCGGATCTGTACAGTATAATTTAAGTCTAGCTTTTAGAGGAACGTTGTACGTTAAACCTCTCTCAACGCACTCATCGATAGAGTAACGAGGAGAATCTACCAGATAATCTAAGAATTCCAAAACGAATTGGTTTCTGGAATCTGTAATTGGAAAATTTTCCTGAAATGTTTTGTAAAGCGATTCTTTTTGTCGCTCTTCAGGAAGTGTGTCTAGCTGGAAAAACTCCTTGAAAGACTGGATTTGGATGTCCAAAAAGTCAGGAGTTTCGATTTTACCTTTTGCAGAAGAAAAGTTAATTCTCGGAGTTCCTTGAACTTTAGGAGCGGCCTGTGTTTTACTCATAAAATTATAAGAAAAAGGGTTAAAAAATATTTTGTTTTAAAAAATATCAGACTAGATTTAAAATAAAGATTCAGGCTTTTTGATTTTTGGCGCTATCAGAATAAACCTTAAATCCCTAATTATCAATCTTCTCTAACTGCAACACCGGTATATCTTTTCACGACGTAATGCAAAATATTTTTATATCTAATGACGAAATAAAGTATATATAAACAAGAAATTCCCTTCCATAAAATGAAAGAGTTATAAATTGATTACAATATATGAAATTATTAGCGCCAAAAGATTTGCAAATTTATATAAAATAATTGACATATACAAAAAAACCACTTCACAAAGAAGTGGTTTAGAAATATTTAGATTTAAAATCTTAAGGCTTAGTCCAGAAAGTCCATTCTCTACCGTTGTACAAAGCCAATTGCTGTGTTCCGGTCACATAGACCATCATTCCAGCTGCTGGATTGACGATATCTGTGTGAGAATTAACTCTCGGTAAGATCATCGCTTTATTTGTATCCCCTAAGACCAAAATCCCAGAAGTTGTATCTGTAGCCGGCGTTCCACCAATCAAAGTTTTTGCAGTTGCATTCTCAGTATTTGTATCTGGAACGTTGGGTGTTGTTGGCGCATAGGCCCCAGCTGATAAATCTCCCCAGGTAGTGACAGCAGTTGCATTAGCTGTAGCAGCAGTTCCGAATTTAACTTTCTGATCAGTACTATCAAAAATTATAGTTCCTGGAACTGCAGAAGTTACACCTGCTGCAGAAGTCACCCAAGGCAATACAACTCCTCTCACGCCTCCAGCTGCATTTCCAAATTCTAAGGACACTGTTGCGTTAGCCGCTGTATATGGACTCGCTTTACCAATAGTAACTTGAGCAAAACTAAGGTTAGAAACTAAAATTATTAGAGATGTTATATATGTTTTCATCTTAATTATGGATTTGAATCATTACAAGTTTGTTTAGTATAACAGTTCCAAGATGTCCCGTCATAAATCTTAAGACAATTGACAGTTGTGTCATACACCATCATTCCTGTTACTCCAATAATAGAGGTCAATGCAGAAGTTGGAACTCTGTTGATAACGAAACCTTTTGTTTTCGCATCTAACACTGTATATGCTCCGTTCACTCTAACTGGCCATTCACCAGTATTACTTCCCGCTCTAGCAAGAGCAGTAATACCGTGATTAGTAGGCAATGTTGTTCCTGTAGTAGTAGCAGGTCGGAAACAACGATCACAATCTGGATCTCTTACAAGACTATCTTGAGAACTTCCAAAATTTTGACCAATATCAGCCGTTCCATCTGTATTATCAGAAATACCTGCTAAGTTGGATGGGTTTGTAGTTGTATTCAAGTTACTTCCTGCAACATTCACCAATTGAGGAACTCCGTTAGCCCCCGTAGATGTACTAATGATTTGAGCCGGAGTACCCGTTGTTGTGCCATTATAAGTCACTTTAATTTGACCACGGTAAGGATAATTCGCATCTGTTGTAGGTAGAGATAATGAATGGATGTGAGTTCTTCTCACAAATTCTGATCCCTCCAACGCATCTGCACAACCATCATTGTCTGAATCTACATCCAAATGATTAGGCGTTCCGTCATTATCTGAATCCAGTTCAAGTGGCAAATCTGAACATAAACTATTAAATCTTATTCTTTGATCATTACTAAAAGCTCCTGTAGACGCTGTATATCCAAAATAAACTTTGCTTACACCACCAAAATAACTTGTAATTGGGGTTCCTGCTGGGAATGTATATGTACCCGCATTAATGCCATCTAAAGTGTAGGATAATGTCTTAGTAGCAAAATTCCAGTTTACAACAATATTATGATATAATCCGTCTTCAACATTGCCTAAATCTGTAGCAGTTGTCAACAAACCTGCACCACTTTGATTACTAGACACCCAAATCTGGCCATGATCATTCGCAATATCACCAACTCCAGTACCATTATTAAAGGTATCGATTTCTAATACAATACCGTTGGCAATTCCTCGCGCTCCAATACCAATACCTTGATCTCCTGTAGCGTTAACTCCTGATGGAGAATTATGAAATACAGTTGCAATACCATCTGCACCAGCTGCATCTTTTGTCCCAAAATACGCACTATAAGAAATTGTGAAACTTTTCGCAAAATCTACTTTACCATAACTCCAAGCATTACCACCTTGACTCCCAGCATCTGGGGTTAATCTAATTTCATTCGTAGCCAATTGAGAAGCACTTCCATTAAGTTTGAATATAGTACTTACCGAAGAATTTGGGCCAAATCCGTTTTCGATACAATCTAAAATACCATCATTATCATCGTCAAGATCTAAATAATCCGGAATGGTATCTTTATCAGTATCTTTTTCTACAACAACATTTACACTACAAGCAGTGGTGCTTCCGTTAAGGTTAACGCTTATTGTTCTTGTTCCCGAACTCCCTCCTCCATCATATACAAGAGGAACAGAAATAGAAGTGGTTGTAGAGGTTATATTAGCAGTATATGAGCTGTTAAAATTAGCTCCTATTATATTGATAGTATATGTCCCAGGTCCATAAACATTAGTAATTGGAATATTAAGAGATCTTACACCATTGCTTGCTACTCCCTCTACAAAAGGAATTGTAGTGGATGATTGTGATATACCGTTACAGGTTAAAGTAAAGGGAACATAATATGGAACGCTTGCTAAGTCTAAATTGGAAAAAGAGCTAACGGTATATGTAGCAACAGTTGTTGAAACACCATCAAACATGTTAATTCTTCGAATAACTATAGTTCCAGCTCCATTAACTGAAGTGGCAATATATACATAACCTTGTAAATATGCCATTCCCTGAATCCCCGAATCTGTAGGTAAATTTGCAAAACTCGCACTACCTGAGATAGGAGCTGAGATTGCTTTTTCTGCAACTCCTGTAGCAATAGATATTTTAAAAAGATATCTATTTGAGCCATTATTAATAAATGTATAAATATTATTTTGATAATCAAAGAAAGTATCCGTTCCAAACGTAGTTCCATTATTCCAGTCAGTATCTGTACTGGTAATAGGTATAGCAGTTCCGGATGGATAAATTCGGTAAAGAGTCTTGGTACCAGATCGGAAACCATAAACATTTCCAAAATAAGGACCTGGAACGTTATTGGTTGCTATCCCTCCAATTTCTACACCAGGAATAGTAGTTCCAGATATAGCAGTTCCATTTTTATACAATGTAGAACCTGCTGCAATATTAGAATTAATGAAAACAAGTGTTGATGGATTCCCGCCAGGCTGATCATAACCAACAGCTAAGTTGCTTATATTTGAAGGTGTTCCACTTGAATTAGGTATTGTTATAGGTGTTGGCAAAGCTCCACCTGATAATGATGTTATATCATAAACTCTACCAGTTGACACCGTTGATAAATAAAGTTTGTCAACAGCTTGAGAAAAAAGAAAGTGATTACCCAATAAAAAAGCCACTATAATTAAAAATAGATTTAATTTTTTCATAAAAGATTATTATTAATAAATATATAATTCGCCTTGGAAAATTATTCCCAAAGAGAATACCTAGTAAAAAACGTATGATCAATTAAATCTGCGGCGGTGGTCTTACAGAAAAATCAGCAACTTTATTCTGTAATCTATTAATATTATGCGATAAAAGAAAATTGCTTAGATATAAGAACTCTAGCAATGAACTACAATCATTACAGTAGTTAATTATACATTGCTTTGCATTATAATAATCATTACTGGGAGAAATGAAAGGAATATTTCCCAAAGCGTTTCCTGTAAGAAACCGAGTACCGTTAAGACCATTAGAAATTTTCAGCGCAATTTCTTTCTCGGGTAAATCCGATATTTCAATAGTCTTCTTCTTGGAAACTAGGAGCTTTTTCTCTGGCTTAGCCCTTTCAAAGTTTTGTTTTGTAGAAGACTGTACATCAGAATTTTTCGCAATAATTCTTATTTCATTATCTTTAAATCTAATAACTTTGGAATATTGCTGTAGGTTTTTGTTATTTGATATTTGCTCATTGAACGCTTCGTCTTTTGAATAGATACAGGCATCTCCAACGACAGCGATATTTGCTGTGGTGAGAGAGTCTACATGAATTTTCTGAGCAGAAAGTGTAAAAAGTGAAAAAAAAGTTAATAAAAAAGATAAATGCCAGCATTTTGGTAATATAATGGCACAAAACTTTATTTTCTCAGGGAAAGGAAATAAATTTTTTTTCACTTTGCAAAGGTAATAAAAATAATTACTTATTAACGAAATATATTTAAACTTAACATAAGCATAAAAAAAGCGGTAAGTCCTAGACTTACCGCTTATAATATTATTGAGTAAATGATTACTTCAATTCTACTTCAGCACCAGCTTCTTCAAGTTGCTTTTTAAGCGCTTCAGCTTCGTCTTTAGATACACCTTGCTTGATTGGAGCAGGAGCACCATCTACGATGTCTTTAGCTTCTTTAAGACCAGCACCAGTTAAATCTTTTACCAATTTAACAACAGCTAATTTAGAAGCACCAGCTGATTTAAGAATTACGTCGAATTCTGTTTTTTCTTCAGCAGCTTCACCTGCACCACCTGCAGCAACTACTACTGCAGCAGCAGCTGGCTCAATTCCGTACTCATCCTTAAGGATAGCAGCTAATTCGTTTACGTCTTTTACTGTTAAGTTTACTAGCGTTTCAGCTAAATTTTTTAAATCTGACATTGTTGTAATGTTTTTTGTTGATTATTTATCTATTTTTTTGAGTGTAATTATTCAGCAGCTGGCGTTTCGTCAGTGCTTTCTGCAGCTGGAGCTTCTGGAGCAGCCTCCGCAGGAGTTTCTTCTACTGCAGGAGCAGCAACTTCTTCAGTTGTAGCTTCTCCAGCTTCAGATTTGTTTTGAAGAGCAGAAACAACTCTTTGGATTGGAGATTGAAGTAATCCGATGATTTCACCGATCATTTCTTCTCTAGACTTGATGCTTACTAATGCGTCAAGGTTCTCATCACCAACATAGAAAGTTTCTTGAACGAAAGCTGATTTAAGAGCTGGTTTCTCTTCTTTCTTTCTGAAATCTTTGATCAATTTTGCTGGCGCGTTAGCCGTTTCAGCAATCATCAATGCAGAGTTTCCTTTGAAAGTTTCGAACATCTCAGCGTAATCTACACCTTCGATCTGTTCCATTGCTTTTTGAAGCAATGTATTCTTCACTACTTTTACTTTGATATTTTGTTTGAAAGCTTGTCTTCTGAAGTCAGAAGATCTAGCAGCGTTCAAACCTTGTAGATCTGCTACATAAACTACTTTTGCATCCTGAAGCAAGTCTTTGATCTCTTGTATCGCTACAACTTTTTGGTCTTTTGTCATTGTCTTAAGGATTATAATTAGTTAACAGATTTAGTATCAATTGCAATTCCAGGACTCATTGTAGAAGAGATGAAAATACTCTTTACATAAGTACCTTTAGCAGCAGTTGGCTTCAACTTAATCAAAGTAGAGATCAATTCTTGAGCATTTTCTTTGATTTTAGCAGCATCGAAAGATACTTTACCAATACCTGCGTGGATAATACCGTATTTATCTACTTTGAAATCGATTTTACCAGCTTTTACTTCAGCTACAGCTTTACCAATTTCCATCGTTACAGTACCAGATTTAGGGTTTGGCATAAGACCTCTTGGTCCTAAAACTCTACCTAATGGTCCTAATTTACCCATTACAGCTGGCATAGTAACGATAACGTCAACATCTGTCCAACCTTCTTTGATTTTTTGCAAATACTCATCAAGACCTACATAGTCAGCACCTGCTTCTTTAGCTTCAGCTTCTTTATCTGGAGTTACCAAAGCCAAAACTTTGATATCTTTACCAGTACCGTGAGGAAGAGATACAACACCTCTTACCATTTGGTTAGCTTTTCTTGGATCTACACCTAATCTAACAGCGATATCTACAGACGCGTCAAATTTTGCGAAATTTACTTCTTTTACCAAAGCAGATGCTTCGTCAAGATTGTAAATTTTGTTTTTTTCTACTTTACTTAAAGCTTCTTTTTGCTTTTTTGTCAATTTTGCCATTTCTTTAAGTTTTAAGCGTTAGTTGGTTTAGCTCCTGTTACTCTCAATCCCATAGATCTAGCAGTACCAGCTACCATAGAAATTGCAGGTTCAACAGAGAAACAGTTAAGATCACCCATTTTGTCTTCAGCAATTTTCTGAACTTGAGCCCAAGATACAGCACCTACTTTGTTTCTATTAGGTTCTCCAGATCCACTCTTCAGTTTTGCAGCTTCCAATAATTGGATTGCAACTGGAGGTGTTTTGATGATGAATTCAAAAGATTTGTCTTCATACACCGTGATAACAACTGGCAAAACTTGACCAGGCTTATCCTGCGTTCTACCGTTGAATTGTTTACAAAACTCCATGATGTTCACACCCGCAGAACCCAAAGCTGGACCTACTGGTGGAGAAGGGTTAGCAGCGCCACCTTTCACCTGAAGTTTTACCATTTTAAAGACTTTTTTAGCCATTTTAATGTTTGATTAAATTAATAAATAATGAATGTGGAAGCATTTATTATTCAACATAAGTTACTTCGCATAAAAGTGAACTTATATTTCGGTTTGCAAAATTATAAAATATTTTTGAAATAGCAATACCTAACTTACTAAATTTCAGAAATTAAATAATGAAAATTAAATATTATCATTAATGAAGTAATAACTGATTACTTTTAAAATAAAAATACCGCTCATTTCTGAACGGTATTTTATAATATTATAAAAGTATTAAACTTTTTCTACTTGCATAAAGCTCAATTCCATTGGTGTTTTTCTTCCGAAGATAAGAACAGAAACTTCGATTTTCTTTTTGTCTTCAAGAATCTTTTCAATAGTTCCATTGAAACCGTTGAAAGGACCATCGATTACCTTTACATTTTCTCCAACAACGAAAGGAATCTCAACATCTGTAGCAAATTCTGAAAGCTCATCCATTCTTCCAAGCATTCTGTTAACTTCAGATTTCCTCATCGGAACAGGCTCACCTCCTTTTGTAAGACTTAAAAAAGAAATAACTCCTGGAATGTTTTTAATTACGTGAGGAACCTCCCCTACTAAATCAGCTTCTACCATAAGGTATCCAGGATAATAAGGCTTTTCTTTTGGAACTTTTTTCCCATTTCTAATCTGGATAACTTTTTCCATAGGAATTACAACTTGAGTAACATAAGCATCCATTCCAAGACGTTGGATTTCGTTCTCAATATAATTCTTAACTTTATTTTCCTGTCCGCTAATAGCTTTCAGCACATACCATTTCGATTCGCTCATAAGGAAAGTAATTTTAAATTAGTTAAATAGATTAATAAACGTCGCAATAAAATTCTTGATAGTTACACTAAACAAAGAATCTACTCCAAATGTAAATAAAGCAAGGATTACAGTAGTCACTGCTACAACAATCGTAGAAGACTGCAAGTCTGGCCATTTTGGCCACTCCACTTTATCTTTAAATTCTGTATAAGAACCTTTTAAAAAATTAACTAATGAGCTCATTATTTTATTTTTGCACGGGCACAAGGATTCGAACCCTGATCAACGGTGTTGGAGACCGGTATCCTACCATTGGACGATGCCCGTAGATTAAAAAGCTCCGCAAGAGTTCCTTGCGGAAGCTTTATTTATTGTAAGACGATTAGTCTAAGATTTCAGTTACCTGACCAGAACCTACTGTTCTACCTCCTTCTCTGATCGCAAATCTAAGACCTACGTTAAGAGCGATTGGTTGTAGCAATTCTACAGTAATCTCCAAGTTATCACCCGGCATTACCATTTCTACACCTTCTGGCAAGAAGATCTCACCGGTAACGTCTGTAGTTCTTACGTAGAATTGAGGACGGTATTTGTTGTGGAATGGAGTGTGACGTCCACCTTCTTCTTTAGAAAGGATATAAACAGAAGCTTTGAATTTTTTGTGTGGCTTAACTGAATCTTTCTTAGCGATAACCATACCTCTCTTGATGTCAGTTTTTTCAATACCTCTCAACAATAGACCTACGTTATCTCCAGCTTCACCTCTATCAAGGATTTTTCTGAACATCTCAACTCCTGTAATAGTAGAAGTCAATTTTTCATCACCCATACCAACGATATCAACTGGATCTCCAGTGTTGATAACACCAGCCTCGATTCTACCAGTTGCAACAGTACCTCTACCTGTAATAGAGAATACGTCTTCGATTGGCATCAAGAAAGGCTTATCTGTATCTCTTGGTGGTTGCTCGATCCACTCATCAACAGCATTCATTAATTCTTCAACAGACTTGAACCATTTATCGTTAGTATCAACAGTAGCAGCAGTAGCAGCAGTAAGAGCTCCTAATGCAGAACCTTGAATTACTGGAGAGTTATCACCGTCGAAATCATAAGTAGACAACAAGTCTCTCAATTCCATTTCAACAAGTTCTAACAATTCTGGATCGTCTACCATGTCAACTTTGTTCATGAAAACAACGATTCTAGGTACGTTTACCTGACGGCAAAGTAGGATATGCTCTCTAGTTTGAGGCATTGGTCCGTCTGTAGCAGCACATACAACAATAGCACCGTCCATCTGAGCAGCACCCGTTACCATGTTCTTTACATAATCCGCGTGACCTGGGCAATCAACGTGAGCGTAGTGTCTTTTTTCAGTTTCGTACTCGATGTGAGCAGTATTGATAGTAATACCTCTTTCTTTTTCTTCTGGAGCAGAGTCAATTGCAGAGAAGTCTTTTTTCTCAGCAAGACCTTTGCTAGCTAATACAGCAGAAATAGCAGCTGTAAGAGTAGTTTTACCATGGTCAACGTGACCAATAGTACCAATGTTCAAGTGTGGTTTTGAACGATTAAACGTTTCCTTTGCCATGATTTTAATATTTAATTTATTTAATATTGTTTTTTTTCGGTCTGCAAATATAATGAATTTTTGAATATCAAAAATTATTTTGAATAAAAAATAATAATATGAATTTCAATTTAAAATAACTTAAAACAATCCATCAAGTACACTCCTCAATCGGAATACAAATTTACATTGAAAAAACATAAAACCTATTCCAAAAAAACTCTAAAAAGAATCTTCTGAGCCAACTACGGGATTTGAACCCGTGACCTCTTCCTTACCAAGGAAGCACTCTACCCCTGAGCTAAGTCGGCGTAAAAAAAAATCACATCCCGTAAGGTTTGTGATTTCTTGAGCGAAAGACGGGGGTCGAACCCGCGACATTCAGCTTGGAAGGCTGACGCTCTACCAACTGAGCTACTTTCGCATTTTTGTTACCAAAAAAGGTTGGTTTTTATGGGTGCAAATATAAAACATTATTTTGATATTTGCAAATAAAAAAATGTGGGGAGAGCAGGATTCGAACCTACGTAGCCGAAGCAGCTGAGTTACAGTCAGCCCCATTTGACCGCTCTGGTATCTCCCCAGTATTTTTTTTTGAGCCTCCAGAGGGATTCGAACCCACGACCCCGAGATTACAAATCACGTGCTCTGGCCAACTGAGCTATGGAGGCATTTAGATTTAAAAAGAACTTCTTTATTTCCGCTTGCGGTTGTTTCCGTTTTGCGAGTGCAAATATGAAACTTTTTTTTCGAACCTGCAAATATTTTTTAAAATATTTTTTTGTTTAATCTAAATGATTCGCTTAAACAAAAAGGTTTCAAAACAAAGATCATATTTCTGCATCGCGGTTGTTTCCGTTTTGCGAGTGCAAATATGATACTCTTTTTTGAAACCTACAAGTATTTTTTTAGAAAAAACATATTTTTTTTCTAAGCTAATTCTTTTTTCTTGATTAGCAGTTTCTTAGCTGTTTCTACAGCATCATCTAAACTTTCCTCAAAACTAGCACACGTCTTCTTTACTACTATATCATTGCCCGGAATCTTCACAACAAGCTCAGTAGTTTTATTTTCTTTTTCTGAAGTATTTTCTACTTTAAGGTAAACCGCAGCTTCTACAATTTTGTCATAAAAAGTTTCTAGCTTGGCTAATTTTTTCTCAATTCTTTCTTTTAATGGTTCGTGAGGTGTTACCCCAACAGTCTGAATTGTAATTTTCATAACGTCTGTTTTAAATGGTTAAACAATAAAAATGTAAATATTTACTTCATATTATTTTTTTAGCTTCTCTCGGGTGTGCATTTTTATAAACCTCCTTGAGCTTTTCTATATTCGCACTTGTATATACTTGCGTACTGGCTAAACTAGAGTGTCCTAATATTTTTTGAACCTTGGATATTTCCGCACCTTGATTCAAAACGTGGGTAGCAAAAGTATGCCTCAGAATATGTGGACTCTTTTTCTCTTTAGAAGTAACTACACTAAAGTACTTATTAACGACCAAATACACAAACTTTTCGCCCAGTTTTTTCCCTTTTTTATTAACGAAAAAATAACGCTGGTTTTCTGAATTAGCCTTACGAACATTAAGATACAATTGAAGATCTAATAGCAATTCATCTGCAATAGGAATTATTCTAGCTTTGTTTCCTTTACCAATTACTAATATTTCTTTTTTGGAAAAATCAACATTCTCCAACAAAAGATCACATAGCTCTGCTTTTCTAATCCCGGTTTGATATAAAGTTTCTATAATTAACTTGTCAAGCAATGTCATACTACCCACTTCTTCTACCTCCGATTTCATTTGATCCATTTCTTCAACAGAAAACGGGATTCGTTTTTCTGCGTAGAACTTAAGTGAGTCTATAGTCTCCATAGGAGAAACTTTAATTTCTCCCACACGAAGCATAAAGACGTAAAAACTTCGCAGTGATGACAATTTCCTATTAATACTTCTTTTACTAAGTCCGGAATTACTCAAATCTACAATAAAGTTTTTAATTACTTTTTTATGTACGTGGACAATATCTTCCGAAGCTTCAGTTTTTAAAACAAAGGTTGAAAAATCTGACAAATCTTTTTTGTAGTTGATCAACGTATGTGGAGAATATCGTTTTTCTACCTCAATGTAATCCAAGAATCTTTCTATCATAGGTCTATAAATGCAAAATCACTTCCAAATATAGAAATTCGGAAGTGATTTTTATTATGTTTTGCTAAAAAAAGAACCTTAAGCTTGTTCTTCTTTGCTCAAGTTTCTTTGTTTATGAGCTGCTTTAAGTTTAGCTTGTCTCAAAGTTACAGAAGGCTTAATAAATTGTTGTCTAGATCTAAGTTGTTTTACAACTCTAGTTTTATCAAATTTTCTTTTGTACTTTTTTAAAGCTCTATCGATAGACTCTCCGTCTTTTACTGGTATTATTAACATAATTTACATCTCATTTTGAGGTGCAAAAATAGAAATTATTTATTAATCTACAAATTTTTACGGTTTTTATTTTAGAAATTTATATTGGTGTGATATTTTAACGCAAAGCCCGCTAAGATTTTTTGACATTATAGAAAATATTTTTAAGGTTCGCTAAGGCGCTTTTGCTCAGCAAAGGTATAATCATCATTCCGTAAAAATCCCCGCGATTTAGATTCCTACGGAATGACAAACTTGTATTTTTTAGTTGAATGTTAAATGGATGACAAGTCCCCTAGCCCCGATAGTAACGGCATCCTTTTTTGTCATTGCGGAGAGAAATTTCTAAAGATTACCTCACTTCGTTCGCAATGACAAAAAAGATATAGTGGATAGCGGGATTAAGCTCCTAAAAAACATTTAATCAAAAAAAACTCCCGAATAAATCGGGAGTCTGTTATATCTTATGCTTTGATGTACAAAGCGTTTTTGATTTCTTCTTTCACCTTGTCCACTTTCGGGAACCATTCCGCAAATAATGGTGCTGAATATGGTGCCGAAGCATCTGGTGTAGTGATTCTCTTGATTGGCGCATCCAAATAGTCAAATGCTTTTTGTTGAACCATATAAGTAATCTCCGTAGAAATAGAAGCGAATGGCCAAGATTCTTCCAAAATTACCAATCTGTTGGTTTTCTTCACAGACTCAAGAATTGTATCGTAATCCAAAGGACGGATTGTTCTAAGATCGATAACTTCTACAGAAATACCTTCTTTTTCTAAATCTTCTGCAGCCTGCAAGGCCACTTTCATAATCTTACCGAAAGAAACTAATGTTACATCTTTTCCTTCTTTTTTGATATCTGCTTTTCCGATTGGGATATAATATTCTTCCTCAGGAATTTCCATCTTATCGCCATACATCTGCTCAGACTCCATAAAGATTACTGGATCGTTATCTTGGATGGCTGACTTCAAAAGTCCTTTTGCATCATAAGGATTGGAAGGAACAATTACTTTAAGACCGGGACAGTTGGCATACCAGCTTTCGAAAGCTTGAGAGTGCGTTGCTCCCAACTGACCTGCAGAACCTGTTGGACCACGGAAAACAATTGGGCAATTCCATTGTCCGCCACTCATCTGATAAATCTTTGCAGCGTTATTGATAATTTGATCGATAGCAACCATCGAGAAGTTGAAAGTCATATATTCTACAATCGGACGATTCCCGTTCATTGCAGCGCCAACAGAAATACCTGTAAAACCAAGTTCTGCGATAGGTGCATCGATGATTCTTTTTGCACCAAATTCATCTAACATCCCTTTAGAAGCTTTGTAAGCTCCGTTATACTCTGCAACTTCTTCTCCTACAAGAAAAATAGACTCGTCTTTACGCATTTCTTCGCTCATCGCTTGAGCAATTACTTCACGAAATGTATGTTCTTTCATTTTGAAAAATGTTTCTTTTAAATTTTGAATTACAAAAGTATTAATTTTTTTGTTATGCTGATAATAAAAAAAGGCTCCCAAAAGGAAGCCTGCATAATATCATAGAATTAATTATTTTACTTGATGCCATGTTTGTGTTTTAACAGCAATTCCTAAAATAATCGCTTTCACTTTCAACACATCTCCCTCTCTTACAATCTCGGTTTTATAAGATTTTCCATCTTTTGGATTGGTAATAGTTCCACCAGAAAACTCGTTACCATCTTTGGAAAGACCACGAATAATCTCCAGCCCAACTAAAGGTTTGTTTTTTCTGTCATCTTTACACTTTACGCAGTTTGCGTTTTCCGGCTTTATCAACAATTGCGAAATTTTACCGTAATATTTACCGTCTGATTTTTTCCAAATCTCAACGATAGATTTTGCTTTTCCCGTTTCGTCGTCAATGGTTTTCCATTTTCCTTCGATTTGAGCGAATGATAAAACCCCGATGAATGAAAAGGCAAGTGATAATAATAACTTTTTACTCATTGTAAAAACATTTTTGTTTTGGTATTCGTGAATCTTCGATTTCATTGTCTTTTATTTTAAGTTGTTTTGTTTTTGATAAGCTTTTCTTGTTAACGTTAAATTAACATTGTTAAAAATATAAATTTATTTTAAACAAACAATAATTATTTGCTATCCAAAGCATAAATAACACCACTTACAAGATTTTTCCTGTTTTAAACACTTATTTTACCTTAGTTTTCTATTGATGACTCTATCCATATAATCCTGATACCAGGCTTTTGTTTTTTCGATTCCTAGTTTTTGTTCTGGATTAAGGTTTTTATTCAAAATATTTTTGGATAAAGCTAAATCCGATTTGTCGTAAATTCCCGTCACTTCTTTTCCATTAAAGATATAAATGTAATTCCCAATAATCATCTGCTCATTAATTGCATCAGAATTAACAATCATATAATCTTCATTTTTATCAGACAGCAAACTTCTACCCCAACTTCTAATCTTTTTATTATATCCTAGCAAATCTGCTAAAGTTGGATATATGTCAATCTGTTGAGCAAATCTGTCATCAACACCTTTCAAATTATATTTAGGATTTGGAGAGAAAAACAAAAGCGGAATCGCGAATCGGTTCATCGCTTTTTGATATTCGGGATAATTGATTTGATTGGTGTGGTCGGCTGTAATTACAAAAATTGTATTCTGATACCAAGGTTGTTTACTCGCCGTTTCAAAGAATTTTTTCAAAGAATAATCCGTGTACTGAATAGGTTCGTGAATCTGCAATGTTCCTTTTTTAAATTTTCCATTATATTTTTCAGGAATTTTAAACGGATCGTGAGAAGACGCTGAAAATAAGGTTGACATAAATGGCTGTTGCTTGCCTATATTCTTAGCGTAATATTGAAAAAATGGTTCATCCCAAATTGCCCAAATCCCGTCAAAATCTTCATCTTTATTATATTCGGTTTTTCCAAAATAATGTTTGAAGCCTAAGATATTTCCAAATCCCTGAAATCCCATAGAACCATTCGGTGCTCCGTGATAGAAACTCGTATCATAACCCAAATCATTACAAACAGAAACAATGGATTGTATTTTCTGATTGGAATAAGGCGAACTTGTGAAAGCATCTGTCAAACTCGGGATTCCTGCCAAAACTGAACTCATTCCATGGATAGATTGCCTTCCGTTGGCAAAAGTATTGGTGAAAATTAAACTTTGACCAGCCAAGCTATCCAAAAACGGTGTGTAAGAAACAAAATCTTTAATATTATTTTCTTTGTTAAATGCTCCAGAATATTCTTTTCCAAAACTTTCCATAATGAAAATCACAACATTTGGTTTTGAATCAACTTCTCGCTGATATAACTTATAAGGTTTAATTTCTTGATTAATGAATTTCTCATCCACAAAATGGACGAGCTTAAAATTATTAGTTCCAATCGTCCTGAAAAATGAAAAAACGCTATTCAAAACAATATTTGCCTGCAGTGGATTGCTCACGTGTTTATTGGCATCCACCAAATTAATCGGTCTTGTAGAATGTTTGAAATCGCCTCGGATTCCGCCAACAACCAAAGTTGCAATCAAGCATAAACTTATAATAGATGAAACAAAATAGACAATCAGATTCTTAGGTTTTTCATCATTAATTTTAACTTTTTTATAAAGAAAAATCCACAGAAGCAAAACTAAAATAAACCAAACAATAACAAACGGATGCTGTAGAATTGCATTCCAAAATATTCTTCCAAGATTATTTTCGTGCTTCCCAACTTCAATCGCCGCAGACGTTAATCTCGCCTGACTGAATCGATAATAAATCATATCGCCAAAGTTCAGAGAGTAAGCAATTCCATTCGTAATAAAATACCAATAGAAAAGAAATTTCTGATAGCTTTTTCTTGAATTAATAACCAACGGAATGATACTTAGTAAAATAAAAACTGCATTTACATATAAGATTGCAGTGGTGTCAAACGCAGTTCCGTAATAAGACAAATTAAAATATTCTGATATCCCGTCAACTTTTATAAGGTCTTTATTGAATAGCCAAAACAACAATCTCGCAATCTGGTAAAAGATAAACACCAGAAAAAGTCTGTAAATCAAGGCAAACAATTCCCGCCCTCTTAAATTCTTCATTTTGCAAAATTAAAACTTTCCTTGTATTAGTTTTTACTATTTTTGTGATATGAATTTCATCAAGAATAACCTCGCCAATGCTTTTACTTTAGGGAATCTTTTTTCCGGATGTGTTGGTATCATTCATCTATTTTTAGGCGATTATCAAACAACAGCAATTTGTATTATTATTTCTTTGATTCTTGATTTTTTTGACGGCTTCATCGCAAGAGCATTGGGTTCCAGCAGCAACCTTGGTGGACAACTAGATTCTTTGGCTGATATGGTAAGTTTTGGATTTTTGCCTGGAATTACAATTTATATTGCTTTACTCGAAAGTATGTCCAAAGAAAGCAATATTGGAATCTACGCAGGAATTTTCATTACGCTTTTCTCTTGCCTTAGATTAGCCATTTTTAATTTGGATGATGACCAGAAATATTACTTCAAAGGTTTGAATACGCCAAGTAATACGATTTTGATTTTTGGTTTGTATTATGCTTTTAAAGAGAATAACAGTTTTGCATTTTTATTCCAAAATCAAGAATTGTACTTATATTTTTTAGTTGCTATCAGTTCTTTTCTTTTGGTAAGTCCAATCAAAATGATTGCAATGAAATTCAAATCAAAACAATTAAAAGATAATTATCCAAAACTGGCTTTATTAATTGGTGGAATTTTGATTTTATTAATTTTTAAAACAACTGGAATTCCATTAGTGATTATATATTACATTTTAATCTCATTAATATTCCAAAAACAACTTAAATAATTATAAATTATGAATGATTAATTATAAATGTAAAAATCACTCATAACTCTTAATTAACAACTTCAATTATAAAAAATGAATTTAAAACTCCATAAACCACTTTGCATTTTCGATTTGGAAACAACCGGAACCAACATTGGAAAAGACAGAATCGTAGAAATTTGTATTCTAAAAGTCAATCCTGATTCTTCAAGAGAAAGTAAAACTTGGCGCGTGAATCCAGAAATGGCAATTCCAAAAGAATCTTCCGCAATCCACGGAATCTATGATGAAGATGTTGCAGAAGCTCCAACTTTCCGAGACATTGCGCCAAAAGTAATGGCAATGATTAAGGATTCTGATTTAGGAGGTTTCAATTCTAATAGATTTGACATTCCTGTTTTGGCTGAGGAAATGTTACGAGCTGATGTCGATTTTGACCTTAGTAAACATCGTTTTGTAGATGCGCAAACCATTTTCTTTAAAAAAGAACCGCGAAATCTTGGCGCTGCTTATCGATTCTATTGTGGAAAAACTTTGGAAAATGCGCATTCTGCTGAAGCTGATGTAATGGCAACTTTTGAAGTTTTGGATGCTCAAGTTGGAAAATATGATGATGTTCCGAATGAAATTGCAGAGTTAAGTGATTTCTCTTCTCAAAAAAGATTTGCTGATTTAGCGGGAATGATTCATTTTAATGAAAAAGAACAAGAGATTTTTGCTTTCGGAAAATATAAAGGTCAAGTTGTAAAAGAAGTTTTTCAAAAAGATTTGGGTTATTACGGCTGGCTTCAAAGTGCGGATTTCCCACTTTACACGAAGAAGATATTCACAAAGATTCAGTTGAAGTCAAGGTTTTAATCCTCAAATTTTCACAAAACCGCAAAAGTCACAAAAGCTTTCTAATTATTACTAACATCTAATTAAGAACAAAAAAGGGTTATTTCTACTCTTTTTTAACTTTAAAAATATATTTGGAATTTTATTCTTTTGTGACTTTTGTGGTATAAAATAAATAATATTATGAAAATAATCTGCATAGGAAGAAATTACAGCGAACACGCAAAAGAATTAGGAAATGAAATCCCTGAAGATCCAGTAATTTTTATGAAACCTGACACAGCGGTTTTGAAAAAAGGTTCTGATTTTTATATCCCAGAATTCTCTGACGACGTTCATTATGAATTGGAAGTGGTTTTGAAAATCTCAAAAGGAGGAAAATATATCCAAAAAGAAAACGCTGGTAAACATTATGAAGAAATCGGTCTTGGGATTGATTTTACGGCAAGAGATTTACAATCTAAACTAAAGAATAAAGGTTTACCTTGGGAATTAGCAAAGGGATTTGATGGCTCTGCTGTAGTTTCGGATTTTGTATCAAAAGAGAATTATGACTTGCAGAATCTCAATTTTTCTCTGACAAAAAATAATGAACAAGTCCAAAACGGAAATACAAAAGATATGATTTTCAGCTTTGATGATATTATTGCTTTTGCTTCACAATATTTCACATTGAGAGTTGGCGATTTGATTTTTACAGGAACTCCAAAAGGTGTTGGAAAAGTTTCTGAAAATGACCTTTTGGAAGCTTCTCTCGAAGACAAAAAGTTGTTTTCTTTGAAGATTCAATAATCCTTTATTGCAACTTATATCATATTTTGAAAAGTAAAAATGGCTAAGTTTTTGCTTTTCTACAAACAAGAAATACTATAAACCTTGAGATTATGAAAAAAATTATTTTACCCGTAGATTTTTCTGACAGCTCCGACAAATTGGTAGATTATGCTGTAAGTTTTGCGAAAGATGTAAATGCCGAGATTGCCCTAATTCACGTTGCTGCTACAGATATTGGTTTTGTGATTGGTGATATGGGTTTCCAATATTTCCCAGAAGTTGAGGAAAATGAAATCAAATTTGAACTGAAAGCACTTAACAAATTAGAAGAAAAAGTAATTTCGCAAGGCGTGAATTGCACTCACATTCTTAAACAAGGTATTGCTGGTGATACAATTCTAGAATACTCTGATGAGAAAAATGCTGATTATATTGTAATTGGCTCTCACGGTAGAAGTGGTGTTTATGACGTTTTTATCGGTAGTTTAACAAAGGAAATTACAAGAAAATCAAAAATTCCGGTTTTGGTTGTTCCTTGTCACGATGAGGATTAAAATCCCCAATAGTTAATAGATTTCAAAACAAAAGAACCCGTCTCGTTGCAATAACAAGACGGGTTTTTTATAAATATAATCAATTTATTTAACCTTCGTTTTTGTAAATTTTTGGATCATAGTAAGGATTCTTCCCTTCAGTAGGAGAGAAATAATCTTTATCTTTTTGAGCACCTAATGTCACAACCAAAATGTAGCACCAGTAGCAGAAAAATCCAGAAGCTACTAGGAATAAAATCCAATTCAAAACATTAGCAGTAAGGTCGAAGAAACCAAAAGACCATTTGAATGCTGCACTTAATGCTAACCAGAAAGATGTCATATTTTTCTTTTTTTAAATTAACTTTGCACAAATTTATAAAAAATGTTTCGATTACTTTCTAAAGAAAGCAATATTTTTTCTGTTCCGCTTTATATCGGCTTTTTGTTCTTGATATTTTTATCACTTAATTTATTAGATTTCAAATACATAGGTGTTTTCCCATCGGTAATTACATTTATGGGAATCAGTTTAGGATATTTTTTATTCAATGCGATTGCGCTGAATCAGTTTTCACATCTCCCGCTTTTTCTTTACACGATTTTTGTTGCTTCATTTTATGATGGAACTATTGATTTAGGATTGGCTTTTACTTTCCTGATGAGCTCGATTTTATTATTAATTCTCACCAGTCAAAACGACCAATTGCGAAAAAGTTCTTTTATGCTAGTAGGTTCAATTCTGGCTTTCAATTATTTGGTTTTTCCGCCAAGCTGGCCAATGGGCGTTTTTGTAATTTTCCATATTATCGGAACTTCGGGGAGAATTGGACTTAATATTTTCAGACTTTTATTTGGAATTATTCTGATTGTTCTAAGTTACTTCGGATTGATGTATCTCATTCATTACACAACTTGGGACAAGACTTATTTGCCTTTTTATGGAAAATTTGAACCGTTAGATTCTTACTTAACATTATATATTTTGATTCCGATTGCGCTGATGTTACTCTACTCGCTTTCCGACCATTTCAAACATTACAATGAGAAAAGTCCAATCAGTAGATACAAATACACATTTGTTCTTGTTTTCTCTCTTGCTCAGTTGATTACGATTATTTTTTATATGGGAACAAATTACGAATATCTGTTGCTTCTTGCTTTGCCTTCAAGCATCATTATCAGCAGAATGTTACGTTTCTTACCTAAATATTGGATGCAGGAATTGGGACTTTGGATCATTGTCTTTACACTTGCAATCTTTAAAATCGCTAATTTTGTATAAAATTTAAAATGGATGTCGAATGATTCAGATAGATGATAAATTAATTTCGGAAGATATATTTGCCCAAAGTTTTGTCTGCAACCTTACCAAATGCAAAGGCGTTTGTTGTGTAGATGGAGACACAGGAGCTCCTCTTGATAAAGATGAACTGCCAATCCTTGACGAAATTTTCCCGAAAGTAAAACCTTACCTAAGACCAGAAGGTGTAACAGCCATTGAAGAGCAGGGAACTTGGGTTATTGATGATTATGACGGAGGTTATGTAACAACTTTGGTCAACGGAAGCGAGTGTGCTTATGTGATTTTTGACGAAAAAGGAACTACAAAATGTGGCATAGAAAAGGCTTACGAAGATGGCGCTGTGGATTGGAAAAAACCAATCTCTTGCCATCTCTACCCAATCCGTGTGAACGAGTACAAAACTTTTTCTGCACTCAACTATCACGAATGGGATATTTGTAGTGATGCTTGTACGTTGGGTTCAGAATTACAGGTTAGGATTTTTCAGTTTTTGAAAGAGCCGCTGATTAGGAAATACGGTCTGGATTTTTACAATACACTTTGTGAAGCTGCCGAAGAATGGGAAAAAGAATACAACTCATAAAACAAAAAAAGAATCCAAATTTGGATTCTTTTTCTTTATAATATAATTCAAAAATTATTCAATTTTGAAAACATCATCAGAAACTGGCTGATTGATTTTGATATCAGAATTTTTGATTGTAATCTGTTGTCCACCTGCATCTACAGACATCTCTTCTGGGAATTTGATTCCGTCAACATCCGCATATTTAGCAATAGTCATTACACCTTTATCTCCTTCAGATTTTGCAAGTAATCCTGTTTTTACATCAAAATAAGATTTGGTATCATCAGAAGAAAGCACATAGAAATCTTTTCCATCAATCTGTTTTTTCTCCACAGTTTTAATTTTTGCAGCGTCCATTCCAAGCGCTTCGATTATTTTTGAAGTTTTCAGTTTTGCAACTTGGTCAGCCGGAAAATCCATTTTTTGTCCCATTTGGTTAGCATAACCTTTCTCTCCATCGAAAATCTGAACCATCTCCTGCCCCATCATCGTCTGAGTTGACTTGAACTTGTTATCTTTTTTCACCGTTGTACCTTCCATTTCCATTCCCATCACACTGATAGTATTTTTCATAGAAAGTGTTTTCACAGCCTCCAATTTTGCTTTTCCACCAAGAGCAGTTACATAATTATCAATAACTTGTTTCGCAGTTGGAACATTTTGAGCCATCATATTTGCAGCAAACAAAAGAGAAAGTGCAAACGATACAATAAGTTTTTTCATTTTATTTTTTTTATTTTCTATTAACGAATATAGTGATTTTATAAGACTATCACTTTTCAGTTAGTTCAATTCACAGTAGTTTTGTTACAAAAAAAATAAAAACAACTTCAGACTTTGAAGTTGCTTTCTATTGATTTATCAAATATTAATCTTTCTTTTTGATGTCATCTTTTACATCTTTGTAAGTATCACTTACAGCATTTGCTCCCTTTTTGGCTGTTTTCCCAGTCCATTTAGCAGCATTTTTCACACCTTTCTTTGTCGCTTTTGCACCTTTGGTTGCTGTTTTGCCGGTCCATTTCGCACCATCTTTCACACCTTCAGCGGTTGCATCAGCACCTTTTTCTACTGTTTCCCCAGTCCATTTTGCAGCATCTTTTACGCCTTCTCCAGTTGCTTTGGCTCCTTTTTTAACCGCAGTTCCTACAGCTTTTGAATCTTTTTTAACTTCTTCTTTCACAGTTTGAGCGTTCATTGTAACTGCTACAAAAAGAATTGCAGCTAATGATAATAATCTCTTTTTCATCGTTTTTAATATTTTAAAATTAATGTTACAATATTAGCATAAAATAAGCCAAAAATATTCATCTGGATTTAAATTTCATAAAATAAATTTTCTTCGATATTTCAATTAATAAAAATAATATTTTTGCAAAACTTATGTCCAAGATCAATCCAGCTTCCAAAAGAAAAATTCATCAGAAAAGAAGAAAAACATTCATCAAGAAACGTTGGATTTTGTTGATTATACTTTGTATTGCTTTGTTAGGAACAGGTTTTTATCTAAGGCAGAAAATCAATTATTATTTCGCTTACTATCTAGGAAAACATTTTGAGCATAAAAAACTCTCAAACACAGAAACCGAATCCCAAAGAATCGAAAAAATAATCGGACTCTATTCTAATCAAACTTTTGGTTTTGACATTTCTCATTATCAAAAAAAAGAAGATATCCAATGGGATAGTTTGAGCATCGGAAACAGAACAATTCCTTTGAAATTTGTGGTTCTGAGAGCAAGTATGGGAAACCGAAAGTTAGATAAAAATTTTGACCATTTTTGGGAAACTGCAAAACAGCATAACTTAATCCGTGGCGCTTATCATTTTTACCGTCCGGACGAAGATCCTGTGATGCAAGCCAATTCTTTTCTTTCTGTGGCGAAATTAGAATCAGGCGACCTTCCGCCCATTCTCGATATTGAAAAAAATCCGAGAAAAAAATCAAAAGAACAATTGGTTTCTGACCTCAAAGTTTGGATAAAAATAATGGAAGATACTTACGGCGAAAAACCGATTATCTACACTTATTATCATTATTACAAAGATTACTTGAAAGGCGAATTTGATGATTATCCGCTTTGGTTAGCCAATTATAATGATGTCCCAACACCTTCTCCAGACGATGAATGGCAATTTTGGCAATTCTCTGAAAACGGAATTGTTTATGGGATCAACTCAAAAGTCGATTTGGATATTTATAATGGGAATCTTTGGTCTTTGAAAATGATGACGATTGATTAGAATTTACTTTTGAACTTTCACATCGATATTAATTGCTGGCGCTGCCATTCCGATTTTTTCCCAATTCCCATAAAAACTGCGGTAATAACCAGACCTGAACAATGCGCCACTCAAAGCCACTTTGCCATTGGATTGGCCGATAAACTGAATCCCAACAAAAAACTTTCCTTCAAGCCAAATCTTTTCATTTGTTACATCCAAAGAATATGTAAAATCATCCAAATCGTCTTTATTAATCGTTGCAATGATGTCTTTACTCAAAATCAAATTGTTCGGTTTTCCGTCTTTTTCATCATAAATCTTGTAACGAACTTTGATTGGCGTAGTCGATTCGAATCTGGAAAAATTCATATTGATTTTTGTAATCTTCAGCTTTTTATTGGAACTGAATTCCACAGCGGTTTCTTCCACCACAGAATTTCCTTTTTCCATATTGGGCGTAAACATTACGGATTTTGACTTGCTGTTAACCCCAAGATTTTTATCTTTATAATTCTTCGGAGCCATCACAACTTCCTGTATGTTAGTTACTTTTTCATACAGATAAATGTTGTGAGGATTGGTCTTCACAAAGTCTTCTACAGAGCTTCGGAATTGTTTGTAGCCGGCAACTGCGACAATCAGTTCTTTATCTTTCGAAATGTCATTTAGTTTGATTTGAAATTTCCCGTTTTCATCCGCCTGAATTCTATAATTACTATTGACAATTCCGATTTTCGCATAAGGAATTGGGTGGTTATCGTCTTTTGAAATTACAGTTCCGGAAATAGTTTGTGCGTGAAAAGATAAGATTGCGAATAACGCAAGGATAAAGTTGATTTTTTTCATTGAAATTAATTTAACACAAACTTCTGAATTTTCTTTTTCCCAATCTCTCAAAGAAAGGTTAAATCCACTAATTTTTTACTTAAATTTTTCTGAATATTAATCAATAGTAACAGAATTTTCGGTTTTCAATTTCGTATTTTCGCAGATCATTTATATTTCATCATTTATCATTTATAAAAATGAATTACGTTTCTGCAGAAAATCTTAGCAAATCTTACGGCCTCAAAGTTTTATTCAAAAACATTACTTTCCACGTTAACGAAGGTGACAAAATTGCTATCGTTGCCAAAAACGGAAGTGGAAAATCGACACTCCTGAAAATCCTGATGGGAAAAGAAATTGCTGATGGTGGAGATGTGATTATCAACAAAGATATTCAGGTCGTTTTATTTGACCAAGAGATTGATTTTGACCCAACATTGTCTGTGGATGAGTTTATGATGACTTTGGATTCCGCACCAATTTTGGCTTTGAAAAAGTATCATCACGCCTTGACTTCAGAAAATCCGGATGATATGGAAACGGCTTTAGCAGAAATGGAAATCCACAAAGCGTGGGATTTGGAAAACGAAATGGAACAAATCCTTTCTCAGCTTAAAATCACAGATTTGAAAGCGAAAATGGGAACACTTTCCGGAGGTCAAATCAAAAGAATTGCATTAGCTAAACTCTTGACTGAAACCAGAGCAGAACATCGCCACACACTCCTGATAATGGATGAACCAACCAACCACCTGGATGTGGAAATGGTAGAATGGCTGGAAAATTATTTGAGTAAAGCTAAAATTACGTTGCTTCTTGTGACGCACGACCGTTATTTTCTGGATGCCGTTTGTGATAAAATCTGGGAAATGGAAGACGGCAATCTCTATCTCCACAACGGAAGTTATGCGACATATCTTGAGAATAAAATGATTCGTGAGGATAATCTGAATTCGACGATTGATAAAGCGCAAAACCTCTACAGAAAGGAATTAGAATGGATGCGACGTCAACCAAAAGCGAGAACAACAAAATCTAAATCAAGACAAGACGATTTCTACGAAACTGAAAAAATAGCGAAAACCGACACTAGAAAACAAGCCCTGGAATTGGATTTCGAAATGAAACGGTTAGGCAACAAGATTCTTGAGCTGAAAGACATCAGCAAAAGTTTTGGAAACAATGTCCTATTGAAAGATTTTTCCTATTCTTTCCAAAGAGGAGAAAAAGTTGGAATTGTCGGAAAAAATGGTGCTGGAAAATCGACTTTACTGAATATCATTCAAGGTTTTGAACCGAAAGATTCTGGAGAAATTGAAACCGGAGAAACGATTAAATTCGGATATTTTGCTCAGAAAGGACTTCAATATAAAGAAGACGAAAGAGTCATTGATTTCATCAAAGAAATTGGAGAAAATTTCCCTTTAGCGAATGGAAAAACAATCTCGGCTTCTCAGTTTTTGAGATTATTCTTGTTTGACGACCAAACGCAATATTCGCCTATTTCGAAACTTTCCGGAGGAGAAAAACGTCGTCTGCACTTGATGTACATTCTTTATCAGAATCCGAATTTCCTGATTTTTGATGAGCCAACGAACGATTTGGATTTGCCGACTTTGACAGTTTTGGAAAATTTTCTTCAGAATTTCCAAGGCAGTTTGATTATTGTTTCGCACGACCGTTATTTTATGGACAGAATTGTGGACCACGTTTTAGCATTTGAAGGCGAGGGAAAAATTAAAGAATTTGTCGGAAACTTTTCGGAATATCGAGAAAGTCAGAAGTCGGAAGACAGAAGTCAAAAGACAGAGAAGTTGGAAGTTGGAAGTCGGAAGTCGGAAGAAACTTCGACTCCGCTCAGCGTGGCAAACCAACAACCAATAACCAGCAACCAACAACCAAAGAAAAAATTATCTTTCAAGGAACAACGTGAGCTGGAGACTATCGAAAAAGAAATGCCAAAATTGGAAGAAAAAAGAGCAGAAATTCTAGAACAACTCAACAATGAATCTGATTATGAGAAAATATTAAAATTATCCTCCGAATTAGAGCTACTTTCCGGAAAACTTGAGGAGCACGAATTGCGTTGGTTGGAGCTTCAGGAATAATTGATAAATATCATAATATTATAAAACATTGATTTACATATAATTAAATCAATCAAACTTCATTATTTAGAATTATTTAAAATAACACTGCGTTGGTAAAGATACATTTTATACTTTTGCCTAGTTTTTAAATATTCTAAATAAAAAATGAAGAAGTCCATCATCTCTGCAAGTCTGGTTTTGCTTTCTATCTCTGTCTATTCTCAAAAAGGTGGGCAAAAAGATAATGACACAATCAAAATTCAGCAAATTGAAGACGTCGCGTTGCATAAAACGGGCAATCCTAACAAGGCTAAAACATCAACTTCCAAATCAAATCTTACAGCAATGGAAAATCCTCAACCGGTTTCCATTGTGACTCACGAGATTATCGAACAACAGCAAATACGCCAATTGTCGGAAGTTATTCAAAACGTTAGTGGATTGTATGTAACTTCTGCGAGAGGAAATTCCCAGGCCAGTTTTGGAGGTAGAGGTTTTACTTTCGGATCAGAGAATCTATATAAAAACGGTGCAAGAATCAACAGCGGTGTAAATCCCGAAGTTTCCGGATTGGAACGTGTAGAAGTTGCAAAAGGCGCCAATGCCTTGTTATATGGTAATGTAGCCGCTGGTGGGATTATCAATATGATTACAAAAAAACCAATTTTCAAATCTGGCGGAACACTTGGTTTCTCGGCAGGAAGTTGGGATTCTTACAAACCTACTGTGGATATCTACGGACCATTGACAGAGAAGATTGCTTTTCGCGTGAACGGTACTTATGAAAAAGCGAATAGCTTTCGTGATGTGGTAAATTCTGAAAAGTACTATTTCAATCCATCTTTTGCTTTTAACATCGGTTCTAAAACTCAGATTATTGTTGAAGCAGATTATCTTCAGAATAATTTTACACCAGATTTCGGACTAGGAACATTTGAAAATCCAGACAAAAGTTATTTCCTGAATACTACTTCGCCCATCAGCACCTTTTTTGGTACAGATTGGCAATATCAAAATGTGAAACAAGCCTCTACTGACATCATCGTGAATCATCAGTTTAATGAAAACTGGACGTTGAATGCTGTAGTTACTTATCAGAATTATACCAGAGATTATTTTTCAACTGAGCGTACAGCTTGGACTCAAAATAATAACCGATACAGATGGAGAAGAAATCTTAACAGAACTTATAACGAACAAAATTACACCAGCGCACAGATTAATGTGAATGGAGAATTCTATACTGGCAAAATCAATCATAAAATTTTGATTGGTGCAGATGCCGATTATTTGAAATCAGATGCCTACACTTATTTTGATCCTAACAGAAACAATGCTGTTTACGGAACGTCTTATTATTATGGTACCAATGGTGATGCATCTGGCTACGTTTATCTGGATGATCCATCTTCTTGGAATGGTGGAACGATACCAACTGCCAACAAATATGAAAAAACAAGAATCCCAACCAGAAGAATAGGAATCTATGCCCAAGATTTTGTAAGCCTTACGAAGGAGTTGAAAGTCATTGCTGGTTTGAGATATTCTTATTTGGAGAATATGACCACGTTGGTTTCAAACTTTATGAATAACTCTAAAGTTGGCAAAGATAATTCTGCAACAGCAGACCGTGCTTTCTCTCCAAAGGCAGGATTGATTTATATGCCTAATGAAAATTTATCCGTTTTTGCTACATATACCAATTCATTTTCTCCGAACACAGGTCGTGATGTGAACACAGATACAGGTTTGAAGCCAAGTATCATTGATCAGTTTGAAGTTGGAATCAAGAAAAATATTTGGAACAATGCTGTGGCATTCAATGTATCAGCTTATCAGATTCTAAATAAAAATTTCTATCAGCAAGCTCAATTTAAATTAGATGGAACTCCAAACAGTGACACAAATATTAAGGAATTCGCAGGTAAACTACTAAGCAGGGGTGTTGAAGCCGATATCACAGGAAATCCAACGAAAAATATCTCCATCATCGCCGGATTTGCCTACAATCACGCGGTTTATAAAGATACACCAGAGATTTTTGGCTATGTCGAAAAACAAAGAGTGGTGAGAACGCCGGCTACAACGGTGAACGGGTCCGTGTTCTATACATTCGACAAATGGGTGAAAGGTCTTAAACTTGGTGGGACTTACTATTTTATCGGAGACAGACTTGCAGGCTGGAACGACACCAAAACCGGAGCAAACAGCTTGGAAGCAAGAAACGGCATTTCCAGAATCTTTAAATTGAAAGATTACAACATCTTTGATCTATCTGTTGGATATGAATATAAAAAATTCTTGATTCAAGGTAAAATTGGGAATCTTTTTGACACTCATAATTATGTGGTACACGAGAATTATTCAGTGAATCCGATTATGCCAAGAAACTATTATGTGACTTTGACGTATAAACTTTAATAAAATATCAAATCAAATTTCTAAAAATAAAAGTGGAGTCATACATTTGCCTCCACTTTTTAAGGTAATAAAAAAATTAAAACAATGGATAAAATTAAAGACACCAAAACTTTTATGAGAATCACGCATCGTTATCTGGGCTATTTCCTAGCTGGGATTATGGCTGTTTATGCAGTTAGCGGCGTGTTACTGGTTTACAGAGACACAGATTTTCTGAAAAAAGAAAAAAGTTATGAAAAGAAATTCGAGCCAAATTTGGACGAGAAAAAATTAGGAAAGGAAATCAAAATCAAAGGTTTTGAGGTTGATAAAACAGAAGGTGATTTGATGTTTTTCAAACAAGGAACTTACAATATCAAAACAGGCGAAGCTAAATATAAGAAGAAAGAATTGCCATTTGTATTGGACAAAATGACAAAACTGCATAAATCACAATCCAAAGACACATTATCTCCACTCAATACGTTTTTCGGAATCTCGTTATTCTTTTTTGTGATTTCCAGCTTTTGGATGTTCCCACCGAAGTCAAAAATTTTCAAAAGAGGAATGGTTTTTACCGCTATTGGGATTGTGCTTGCTTTGTTATTGACATTTATTTAATATGAAATTCAATTCTTTAAGACCGATTCTTTGGACCGACCAATTTGAAGAAACGATAGCATTCTATACAGAAATTCTCGGTTTTGAACTTGGAGAAAAGAATGAAGATTGGGGTTGGGCTTCCGTTTCTCGAGATAATGTTGAACTAATGTTTGCAAAACCCAACCAACATACAGTTTTCATCAAACCTAATTTTACAGGAAGTTTTTACATCAATGTTCAGAATGTTGATGAAATTTGGGAAAGTTTAAAATCAGACGTTAAAATTTGCTACGAATTGGAAACTTTTGAATGGAGAATGCGCGAGTTCGCCATTTATGATAACAATGGTTTTATTTTGCAGTTTGGACAGGAAATTTAGATTAAATGAAATGTCTTCAAAAGAACATTCAAACTCCAAATAATTACCATCAGTCCAACTCCGATAAACATTGCTTTCAAAGGTAATTTACCGGCTAATTTCGCTGCAATCGGCGCTGCAAGAACACCTCCTAAAATCAAGGCTGCTATTAATTGCCAATGACTGATTCCGATTACTGAAAAGAATGTCAATGCGCTGGCGAATGTCACGAAAAACTCGGTTAAACTGACTGTTCCGATGATATAGCGCGGTGTTTTTCCTTTAGAAATTAAGGTTGAAGTTACCAAAGGTCCCCAACCGCCACCGCCGAAAGAATCTAAGAAACCACCTGCTCCGGCTAACCAGCCTACTCTTTTCGTTTTTTTACGTTTTTTATTTTTCTTGAATGCATTGAAAAGAATTCTTATTCCAAGAATAAATGTATAAGTTGCCAAAATCGGTTTGATAATTCCTGCATATTTTTCTCCAAAATATGATAGCAACAATGCTCCAACAACGGCTCCAATCACACCTGGAATTAATATATTCTTGAATAATTTTTTATTAATATTCCCGAATTTGTAATGACTGAAACCCGAAGCGCCACTCGAAAACATCTCCGCCGTGTGGATACTACTACTGATTGCAGGCAACGGAATCCCAATATATAAAAGCGCAGCTGTACAAGTCACGCCGTAACCCATTCCCAAAGCACCATCAATCAATTGAGCTAAAAATCCAACCAAGAATAACCAGAAAAACCGTTCGTCCGTATTATGATTCAGATATTGATAGGCGACTTCTAAATCGTTGAATCCAATGTAAAATGATAGAATATTTCCTATTAATAAAATTACAAAAGCAAAGAAAAAAATACTTGCAATTCTTCGCCATTTTTTTTCACCATTAATAAAGAAAAGATTTTTTCTGTCCTGATTATCATTATTTCCCCGAAAGAAAAAATCATTATCAGAAGGAGGACTTGGAGCAAAATATAAGTTCTTTCTTTCTTTAATTTTATTAATTATCAGCTGGTCCTGAGCAGAATCTTCTGTCGCCACAATGAACAAATCCGCAATCTCCAAATAAGAATCATCAAAATCTTCATTGATAATTTTAACCGATGTATTTTCCAGCAATAGGTTTTTGATATCATCAGAAAGTCTCTTTGCGAGAACACTGATATTAGCATCCGGAATATTCTGCATAATATCATTCAACTGTTCCGAAGCTAATTTTCCACCGCCGACAATCAAGATTTTGTTAGTCGATGCGTTGATGAAAACCGGAAGTGAAATTTTTGATGTCAAAATTGGATTTATTTTTTATTAAAAAAGCTTGGACAGGCTCATTCTGACAATGTTACAATTACTGAATCAATCCTGCACCAACTGTTACAAAACTCGTCTCATCGATAAATATAATTCCGCCATTGGAAGCCAAATCTTTGTAAGAATCGTAAGCCAGAGGTTTTGCTGTTTTGAGTTTTAGTTTTACAATTTCGTTGAGTGAGACTTGCTCAACTTCTTGTTTTTCCAAAGTATTGACATCAAGCTTATATTCGATGTCTTTTACGATTCCTTTGACTTGAGTTGTGTTATTTTGAATCAGATATTTTGAACCGGATTTCAAAGGTTTGTCACCCATCCAACAAACCAAAACTTCTAATTCCTGTTCAATTTTTGGAAGGTCATCAGATTTTACAATCAAATCGCCACGGCTGATATCTACATCATTTTCCAAATGCAAAACCACACTTTGAGGCGCAAATGCTTCTTCAACTTGTTTTTGAGCGACTTCTATTGCAGAAATCTTACTTTCCGTTCCGGAAGGTAAAATCGTCACCGAATCTCCAACTTTATAAATTCCGCTGGTGATTTTTCCTGCATATCCACGATAATCGTGAAGTTCTTCTGTCTGAGGACGAATCACGTATTGAACAGGAAATCTCGCTTTATCCAGATTGATTGTATTTTCCAGCTCAACAGTTTCCAAATAATCGAGTAAAGTTTTCCCTTCGTACCAATTCAGGTTTTCGGATTGGTCAACGATATTGTCTCCGTTCAAAGCTGAGATTGGAATATAAACGACATTATTCAAAGACAGCTGTTCTGCCATTTTGGAATATTCTTCTTTGATATTATTGAAAATCTCTTCCGAATACCCAACTAAGTCCAGTTTGTTAATCGCAACCACAACATTCGGAATGTTAAGCAAAGATGCAATGATAGAATGTCTTTTGGTCTGTTCTATGATTCCGTTTCTGGCATCAATCAGAATAATGATTAAAGCAGCGTTACTGGCTCCGGTAATCATATTTCGGGTATATTGAACGTGACCCGGCGCATCTGCAATGATGAATTTACGTTTTGGTGTTGAGAAATATTTGTAAGCCACATCAATTGTAATTCCTTGTTCACGTTCGGCTCTTAAACCGTCTGTCAACAAAGCCAAATCGATAGTTCCGTCATTTTTGAATTTGCTGGCGCGTTCAACAGCTTCCAATTGGTCTATCAGAATGTTTTTGCTATCGTATAATAATCTGCCTATCAGTGTACTTTTTCCGTCATCTACACTTCCTGCAGTGATGAATCTTAATATGTCCATTATTGTAATGGTTAATTGTTAATGTTGAATGGTTATCATCTAACCATAGAATTGCTCAATAGCCCTGATGGTAGCGGCATCCTTTTGCTTTTTTTTCATATATGAAAAAGCAAAAGATATAGCGGACAGCAGGTTCTCGGCTCCTAAAAATATCCGGCTTTCTTTCTGTCTTCCATTGCAGCTTCCGAAGTTCTGTCGTCTATTCTGGTTTCGCCTCGTTCACTGGTTTTTGTGGTAATAATTTCTGCAATCACTTGCTCTAGATTACCAGCCTCAGACAAAACTGCTGCGGTGCAAGTCATATCGCCAACCGTTCTGTAGCGTACTTTTTCTGTGGTTACAATGTCGCCTTCTTCCAGATTTACAAACTCATTCATTGCGATGAATTGATTATCGAGATTCAGAACTTCTCTCTCGTGAGAAAAATAGATTGAAGGTAATTGAATGTTTTCTTTCAAGATATAATTCCAAACATCCAACTCTGTCCAGTTACTAATTGGAAATGCTCTTACCTGTTCTCCTTTATGGATTTTCCCGTTGTACGTATTCCAAAGTTCGGGACGCTGAAGTTTCGGGTCCCATTGTCCAAAATCATCACGAACAGAGAAAATTCTTTCTTTAGCTCTGGCTTTTTCCTCATCTCGTCTTCCGCCACCAATACAGCAATCGAATTCGAATTCTTCGACCGTGTCCAATAATGTGAAAGTCTGCAATGCATTTCTACTGGGCAATTTTCCTTTTGGTTCGGTCAGGCCTTTTTCTTTGATGGTATCTTCAACTTTTCTTACAATCAGTTTTTCTCCGATTTGTTCTGCTAATTGGTCGCGAAATTCCAAAACTTCAGGAAAATTATGACCTGTATCGATATGAACTAGCGGAAACGGAAATTTCCCAGGACGAAAAGCTTTCAGCGCAAGATGTACCAACGTAATACTGTCTTTTCCACCACTGAAAAGCAAAGCCGGTCGCTCAAACTGACCCGCAACTTCCCTGAAAATATGAATGGCTTCGGATTCTAGCTGTTCCAGGTAATCCAAATGATATTTTGACATTTTTTTATTTTTTAAACGCAAAGTGCGCAAAGTTTTTTTTATCTAATTGAAAATATTTTAAGGTTCGCAAAGGCGTTTCACTCAGCAAGATTATCTATTCGAAAATATTTAACAATTGGATTATATTTATTTTTCTAACTATTTGATTTGTTATTTATGAACGTGGAGTCCACATTCTTTTTTGCAGGCATCTTCCCACCACCAGCGACCTGCACGAAAATCTTCGCCCGGCTGAATCGCACGTGTACAAGGTGCACAGCCGATGCTAACGAAACCTTTGTCGTGCAAAATATTATAAGGAATATTATTTTTTTTGATATAATCTCTAACTTGTTCCGTTGTCCAGAAGAGGATTGGATGGTATTTGATGATTTGGTTGGACTCGTCCCATTCGAATTGAGAAAGATTTTCTCTCGCGACGGAATGTTCGGCTCTGAGTCCTGTAATCCAAATTTTGTTGCCTTTCAAAGCTCTTTTTAACGGATGCACTTTTCTGATATCGCAACAAGTTTTCCTATTTTCCACAGACCTGTAAAAAGAATCAGGTCCATTGTCCTGAATGAAAGGTTCTAATTCTTCGGGATTTGGATAATAAGCTTTGATTGGAAGTTTGTATTTGGATTTAGTTAAATTCCAAGTGTTGTAAGTATCTTCGAATAAACGACCTGTGTCCAACGTGAAAACTTTGATTTCGGAATTTTTTACATAATCCGTAATCACTTGATCTTCGAAACTAAAGCTTGTGGAAAAGCAAACTTCGTCGGGAAAAGTATTCGTCAGAATCTCCAGAACTTCTTCTATCGATTTTGATTCAATGTTTTCATCAATTAGTTTTTGGTAAGTTTCTTTTAGTTCGTTCATCATTATTAGATATTATCCGAAATGCAAATTTAACAATTCATTGAAATCTGACCAAATTAGTATAATTTAAATTTTGTTAATTAAATTAGTAAAATCTTTTCACATCAATTTCAGAATCGAGTTCAATATCGTTTTCTAAGTAATCAAACAAAACTTTGGAAAAATAACTTCCGTTGTAAACACCTCTTGCTCCCAATCCATTAAAAATATAAAAATTCTGATGGTCTTGCTGTCTTCCTAAAATTGGTCTTCTGTCTGTAACTGTCGCACGAAAAGCGAAGTTAATATCTTTTATTTCAAAATCGTTTTTGTATAATTCGCGAAGTCCATTTTCTAGTTCCTCAAAAGATGCTTTGTTGATATCATCTGAATTATCAAAACGGTCGTAAGTTCCGCCGTAATAATATTCATCATTTTGAAGATTGAACAAGAAATGTTTCTTCTTGATAATGTAAGATTCAGGTTTCTCTTTAAGTTTTAGCTTTAAGCAATGTCCTTTATTTGGTTTAATTGGAATTTCTTTAAAATAAGGATTATGATTGCTCGCAACACCTTCACAGAAAACGAGGTTTTTAAATGAAAGATATTTGTAGGAATTATTCTCAGTATTAATCAAATCATAGTCAAATTTTTCTCTGATTAAATAATTGTTCTCTTCTAAATAATTAAGCATATCTTGAAAAAATTCAGTTACATTTAATCTTGCAGAATGATTTACTTTTCCAGCTTCGAAAGGATTTTCTACGCTATCAAGTTTGATAAAATCATTATTAAGAAAAGATTGTAAGTTTTCTTTTTCAGAATTTCTCTTCCATTGAACTTTCTCAGAATCGTTATGAAAAATTCGAATGACGTTTTCATCAATCAAATATTTTTTCGATTGATATTGTTCAATCTCACTAAAAATAATATCAAGATAATCGATTTGTTCTTGGGACTTCCAAAACGTGGTAAACCTTTTCAGAATAACCGGATTACAAACACCAGCAGAAATCTGAGAAGCAGAAATATTGCCGTCATAGAAAATCTTAAAGGACTTATTTTCCTTGATTAATTGATGTGCAAAAAAAAGTCCTGCATAACCTGCTCCGACGATGATAAAATCTACTTGTTCCATAAAAATAAAAAACCTAAGTAAAGATACTTAGGTTTTTTTATTTGGACTATGAGAAATATTAGTAATTCCACATATCATTTTCCATTTGAAGAATCTGAGCTTTGATTCTATCACTTTCTTCCAGCTGTCCGTCTGCATCGTTCGGGATATACTCGTCAATGATTCCACTTCCGCCTCTTCCCATTCCGTTATCCGTTTTATAGATAATTGCTGAAAATCTTCTTGCATTAAGAACATCATCAAAAGTAATATCAGATGTAGAGTTCTTAGCATTGAAAATGTAGTTACTAGACAAAACCTGTCTTGCATCCGGATAATAAATCCAGAAAAGATCGATTAAATCACTAGCTTCATTAAGGATGGAAGGATCTACTGGAGCTCCAGATTCCTGCATTTGTCTAGCTCTTTCCGCTTTCAAAATAGCAGAGTTAGGATCTTCCCCCATTGCTGCAATTCCAAGAAGTCTATATCTTAATTGAGTATCTCTTTTATCGATATACCACATTCCCATCAACTTAAGTGCTTTAACTTTCTCGGTACTAGTTTCAGAAAAACCAACGTTGGCTTCAACATCACTTTTTTTGATTTTGTACCAAGATCCATCTAAGTTAACAAGCATTGTTCCAGGTTCAATAGTTGGTGCTTTAGTGGTCTTTTTAACAGTTTTTTTCTTTTTGCCTTTTCCAGTAGTGACAGTTTCTTCTGTAGCTTCTGGTTGAGCAGTTCCTGTATATTCCAAAACATCCGCAAGTCTTGTAGAATATTTCATAAACATTCCATCAACTTGTTTGTTGCCAGCACCTTTCAGAGAAGTAAAATATTTCAAAAGTCTTTGAGCTTCTGCATCTTCAATTTTATTAGCGTTCATTATTTCTGTGAAATAATCATCAACCATAGGAACAGACGTTGCGGCTGCGATACCTTCTGGAGTTAATCTACTTGTAAAATCATCACCAGAATAAACTTCTTTAATTTTACCTGAATTAACCGCGTCTAATAAAACCTGATAAAGGGATTTATTTTGAGAAACTAGACCATCAGCATTGTGATAGAAAGGCTGATTGATTTTATCATTCATATCAATAATTTCCCATACAACCATGCTTCTCAATATGTCTTTATCTTCGATAAAACCATATTTAAGAGGTGTAATACTATCTTTCTTAATCTCACGATCTTCTCTGAATGTCTGAGGAGAATTAGCATTCAGAATGCTATTTTGTCCAAAAGCTATTGTAGAGGAAAGACAAATTAAACTATATATAATCTTTTTCATAATAAGTATTGAAATAAAAAATCAATCAGATAAAAAACTTGTTTTAAAATTTATAGTACACTAATAACTACACCGCTGATATTAGGAAGTACTACACCGCTTAGTCCTTGAGCTGTTGCTTGAACATCAAAGATTGCGACGTTGTCACCAGGTCTTAACCCTTTAGTTAAAGATTCAACTGGTGCCAAAGAATTTCCGTTTACAGACATTACAGCTTTACCAGGTACTTTAACTTTAAAGCTTACGACATTAAATGAAACTGGGAAATCAAAATCTTTAAGCGTTGCAGTCAACGTTTGTTTCGAAATCATATTCGCAGGCATTACATCGTAACCTTTACCTCTAATTTCACCTCTTGGTGGAGGAATATTTTTAACTCTAAATTTGAATGGTTGAGAAATTGTCTTTCCACTAGGTGACTTTCCAGCAATTGTAAGAGTCACCTCATTACCTGCGCCAGGTGTAACATTCCACTTACCACTGCTCCCACTTACAGAAGCTCCTGCTCCTGATAACGTAGTAGCACTAAGATCAGCACCTAATATTGATCCTGAAACTGGGTTCGAAAGTCCTCTATAAAGAACGTTCATTTTATCAGCTGCTAAAATTGCACCACTTTGTTCTTTAAGCGCTTCTGAACCAGAAACAACATTTAAAGTATGGGCATAAGGCAATGAATGTGGTTTACCATTCTTATCATTAAATGTAATAGTACCTTGGAATTTTTGTTCACCAGTAGCTCCTGTATTAGGAGTAATAACTCCTTGACCATTTACAACTTGAGCTCCAGAAATAGCTAAACCAGGAACAGAACTAGCAAAAGTTCCAATTGCCACTTTGATTTGAGCCGGTTCTCCTTTCATAACTGAACTTGGTCCAGAAACTAAAGCTTCATAAGCGTCAAACTTGATATCTGCATCTACTTTCTCTTGAAGCATAGATGTAATTGCATCAGATTGTAAATTTCTAGCTTCTGACTGAATAACTTCTAAATTAGAAAGAGCCGCTACTAATGGCTGATTATAAAATTTGTACTGAACCCAACCTTTGTTCGCTCTTTTATCTCCTTTAGGAAAATCTGAAAGAAGAGTTTTTTTAGCTCTATCTGCAACATCTTTTAGTTGAGCATTAGTTCCAAAAGTACTTACAATAAAATCCCTCAATCCATTAATTTTAGCTTGAAGATCAGTTGCTGTTTTAGAAGGATTTTTTTCATCCCCATCTTTGAAGAAATTACTTGTAGCTGGTTCTGTATTATTAAGAGCTGTAAAACTTTCTTCAACAGGCAAAGTAGAGTTATACTCTGCTTCTTTACTCATTTTAGTTTTAAGGTCTTCGATAAAATTAACCAATTCGTTAGTTTTTCCTTCCAATCCTTTATATTGGTCTAATAATGGACCATAAGTTTCTGGTGATGCAACAGCTTTCGCTTCTAAAGTCTTTTTGAAGATTTTATCATTCTTATCTTGAACTGTAAGTCTTGTATCAGTCAATGACTGATTTGTATCTTTATATGATCTGATGATTTCCTGATCGATTTGCATTGCAAGCATTGCAATGAAAACCAAATACATCAGGTTAATCATCTTCTGACGTGGTGTCTGTTTACCTCCTGCCATTTTAAAATAATTTAAATGTTAAACAATAATTAAAATGATAGTGATTAAGACTTCATTGCGCTAAGCATACCACCATAAACTCTGTTAAGGTTGTTTAGATTAGATGTTAAACCTTGTAATTCTTCGTTGAATTTTTCAGATTGTGCAGCAGATTTTTGAATATCTTCTACATATTTTTTGCTGAATTCTGATTGTTTTTGACCGTGCTCTAATTGAAGTGCATAAAGGGCATTCATACTTTCAAGGTGTGAAGCAGCAAGGTTCAATTGCTCATTATATTTGTGAGTAGAAGCAGAAACATCAACAGTTTGGTTGATTTGATCTACAGAAGAAGAGAACTTATCAATTCCTCCTCTTAATCTTTCGAATAAACTTACATCTAGTTTAGCATCTGCTAACATTTGATCAAGTTTGCTAGATAAAGACACTTCTAATTCTTTATTTTCTACTTTGTTTACAACTTTTCTAGGTTGTCTTTCTGCAGTCTCGTCTAATAATTCTGGATACACATTTTCCCAAGCATAGCTTTCTTCAGATTTTGGTGGATCGAATGCAAAGAATAAGAAAATTAATGCTTCAGTAATCAAACCAGCAGCAAGAGCAACGTTACCTGTAATTGGACCTAAGCTCCAGTGTGTCATTTTGAATAGAGCTCCCAAGATTACAATCGCAGCACCGAACGAATAAACAAAATTCGTTATTGATTCTTTTGTTTTAAACATTTTCAAAAATTTTAGTTAGTAATAGTTAGTTAATTATTTAGTTGTTCTTTTAAATTTCCCAGCTCCAGAAGGAATATCCTGAATCGTTCTGAATCCAATATAACTTCTAGCTGAGTCTTTCCTTTCCCAATCTCTGTAACCGGTCATCAATAGATAACCTACATCTTTCCAAGAACCACCTCTTACAGTTTTTTTAACCTCTCTGTAAGCTTGGTTAGATAGATAAGGATTTAGTGTAGAAGAAAACTCGTATGTAGAATTACTGTAAGGAGACTCTGTCCATTCAGAAACATTACCCGCCATATCGAATAATCCATATCCATTTTTAGGGAACTTTCTAACAGGAGCAGTATAAGTATAGTTTCCTTTCTTTTCGTCTTCTATATAACTACCTCTTTTAGGTTTGAAGTTTGCAAGGTAACAACCTCTATCATCTTGCAAGTAAGGACCTCCCCAAGGATAAGTAGCATTTTCAATACCTCCTTTTGCAGCATATTCCCATTCAGCTTCTGTAGGAAGGCGGAATCTCATGGCTTTTTGCTTTTTCTTTTTAAGACTATTGTTGTAATCTGTTTTTATTTTGGTTCTGAAATCACAAAAAGCTCTTGCTTGATCCCAAGTAACACCTACAACAGGATACTCTTTGTAAGCATTATGCCAAAAATACTGATCAAACAATGGTTCGTTATAAGCATAGTTAAAATCTTTTACCCAAACTGTAGTATCAGGATAGATTGCAATACTTTCTTTTTTAAGATAATTTGCGCTTCTGTCTTTATCTTTTACAGCAGACATAACATCTTCCCATTGATAATTATATTTGATTTTTGACCAATCTATAATTCTTTCGTTATTGATTCTTTTTTCTTTAGGTAAATACATAGACTCCAAAACTTCTGCATATTTTTCGTCGGGATAAGCAGATGTATTATATTGAAGTGGCACTTTCCAATCTAGTTTTTTTGATTCGTCATAACCGCCATCTCCATCTCTGCCTCCTTGTGATTCCAAATACGATTGGTAAGGTGTAGCTTCTTCTCCTGTTTTTTTACTTGCGTATGCAAAATCTCCAATAGAACCACCGTTACCGCCTTCTTCTCCACCACCTTCGCCAGCAGCTTCTGCCAATAAACCTCTTGCTATTGAATCTCTAACAGCATTAATAAACACTCTATACTCAGCATTCGTAATTTCTGTTTCATCCATAAAAAAGGAAGATACTGTAACTGTTTTTGGCATTGCTTTTTCTGGTGTTGCTGAAAAATCCTGATCTGCCATACCCATTACAAACGACCCACCAGGAATTGAAACCATTCCATATGGTCTGTCTGCAATAAATGATTTAGATGATCCTCTTGGAACAAGCTCACCCTTAAGGCCGGGTTTACCGGCACTTCCCTTGCTCCCTTTGGAACAAGAAACAATAACCGATGTTGACAATAATATTAGTAATATCCTTTTCATCCTATTTTAAAGAAATTAAGCGGTAAATATATAATTTTTTTTATGAATAATTATCAATTTTTATTCAAAACGTAATTTGTTAGAGAATATTTCATAAACTATGAAATTATTCTACAGTTACTGATTTTGCAAGGTTTCTAGGCTGATCTACATTAGCTCCTCTTTCAACTGCAATATAGTATGAAAGGAGTTGTAAAGGTATTGAAGCCAAAATTGGAGAGAAGCATTCTGAAGTCTCAGGAATCTCTATTATGTAGTCTGCCATTGCAGCAACTTGAACATCACCTTTATTAATAACAGCAATTACAATTCCTTTTCTAGCCTTGATCTCTTGAACATTACTTACAATCTTATCATAATGTCCAATCTTTGGTGCAATGATAACGATTGGCATTTTCTCATCAATCAAAGCAATTGGACCATGCTTCATCTCAGCTGCAGGGTAGCCTTCTGCATGGATATATGAAATCTCTTTTAACTTAAGCGCTCCTTCTAATGCTGCAGGATAGTTATAACCTCTTCCCAAGTATAAAAAGTTAGTCGCATCTACAAAGTTCTTCGCAATTTCTTTTACTGTATTATCAACAGAATTCAAAACATCTTCTACTTTTTTAGGAATAGCTTCTAATTCTGTAATTAACCTCATAAAGTCGGCTTTACCCAAATTACCATTATGATTTCCTAATTTGATAGCGATAAGAGATAAAATTGTAAGTTGAGCTGTAAATGCCTTTGTAGAAGCAACACCAATTTCTGGACCTGCATGTGTATATGCTCCAGCATCTGTATATCTTGCAATCGAAGAATCTACAACGTTACAAATTCCAAATACAAAAGCACCTTTTTCTTTAGCTAATTTGATAGCAGCCATTGTATCCGCAGTTTCTCCAGACTGAGAAATTGCGATTACAAGATCTTTAGAATTAACAATTGGATTCCTGTATCTAAATTCTGACGCATATTCTACCTCTACTGGTACTCTAGCAAATTCTTCAATTAGATATTCTCCAATCAATCCTGCATGCCATGAAGTACCACAAGCAATAATTATTATTCTTTCTGCATTGGTTAATCTTTCCAAATGATCCCAAATACCAGCCATTTTTATAATACCTTCATTTACAAGTAATCGACCTCTCATTGTGTCTAAAATAGATTTTGGTTGTTCGAATATTTCTTTTAGCATAAAATGTTCATAACCTCCTTTTTCTATCTGCTCAAGATTAAGTCTTAATTCTTGTATTGCTGGTTCTATTTTAGCGTTTTCTTTAATTGTTCTAATGTCAATACCAGAATCGAGAGAAATAGTAGCCATATGCCCTTCTTCAAGATACGCGGCTTCTTTTGTAAATTCTACAAATGGAGAAGCATCAGATGCGACAAAATACTCATTATCACCAATACCAATTGCAAGCGGAGACCCTAATCTAGCAACTACTAATTGTCCTGGAAAATCATCATGCATAACAGAAACTGCATAAGCTCCATAAACCTCATTCAAAGCATAACGAACTGCTTCTGGAAATGCCAAGGTTGGTTCTTTATCCATAAAATACTGAATAAGATTTACCAATACCTCTGTATCTGTCTCTGATTTGAATTCAAAATCTTTATTGATAAGCATTGTTTTTATAGTATCATAATTTTCTATGATACCATTGTGAACCAATGCTATTTTCCCATTATTGGATAGATGTGGATGAGAATTGTTATCACTTGGAACACCATGTGTAGCCCATCTCGTATGTCCCATCCCTAGTTTGGAAGTACCCTTTAATACTTTTGAGATAGCTACAAGATCATCTACTTTTCCTTTAGTTTTTTTAACTTCTAATTCACCATTTTCGGTTTCTAGAACAACGCCAGCACTATCGTAACCGCGGTATTCTAAACGACGTAATCCATTGATAACAATATCATAAGCATCACGAAAACCTGTATATCCTACGATTCCACACATATTATTAAAAGTTTTTTATTTTTTTGTATAAATTAATCTTAGTTGAGCTTCTTTGCTAGATTTTGCGTCAATTTGCTTACCTACATTTTGAGCATCAACAGTACCTTTTAGTACTACACGATAAGGGTTATAAGCTCTAGTATTATAATATTGTCCTAGCAAAACTCCAGTAGTTGTATCGGTTAAATAACTTCCAAGATTGATAATATAATCCCTATCAGTAGTGTTAGGATTGTAAGTATCATCTTCGATTATTGTTTTAAGAGAAGCCGTGATTCCAATATCATAGTAAGCATCTTCTGTTGACAGATTAGCAGTTTTCAATAAAGAATATCCCGCACTAGACAAGCTGGTCATATCTGGAAGAAAGCCTTTCAAAACTCTATTTTTCACCAACATATTGGAAGGTTTCTTATACTTATTATTCCAAGTAGCAGCGTCATTGTAAAGTCGTATCTTGGCAGAAACAATCCCTATTTTTTCATTTTTATACTTGTTCTTCAACGCTATAATTGTTGCTGCAGGAATTCTAATCCCAGCACTAGATCCACCCATTCCTTGCAAATACAATTCTTTAGCATAATTATTAGTTGAAACAACTAAGTTTTTTCCTGATTCTATTTTATTAAAATCAGCAATCTTGATGGCATTATTTCTAGCGGTAATATAAGATTGATTTGTTCTATTGTATGTTATACTACTTAAGTGAACATTGGACGAACCTAAATTCAATTCTGTTTCTGCCTTAGTACGGGTAACAGTTCCATCTGTTGCAGTCACATCGTTTTTATAATAAATGGTAATTGCGGCATCATTGGGAGCCATTGAAAATAAATAACCGTCATTCTCAGAAACAGAAATACTTAGACCTTTGAAATATCTAATAAAAGATGCAGCGTCTTTTAGAACCTGATCTCCTTTTTTAGCAATAATTTTATTTTGGAAGAATAAACTATCCAACTTCATTCTAAAAGAAACAGCTTTATTTAGCAACTCAGTAGCATCACTATCCTTTGTTACAACTACAGAATTAACAGTCCCGTCAAAAACTTTCGAGCCTAATTCCGCACCCAAAGCAACTGCTTTTTTAGAAGTAAGTGAGTCTGATGTACTTCCCAGGAAATCACTCACTTCATTTACTTTAATAGTAAACTTAGTTTTTTCTCCTCCTAATTTATACTTCCCATACTTACTTACAGGATAAGTCGTTACTACTTTTTTTGCAGCAACCGCCCCATCTGGATAGATATAATCTTCATTAGTTGTAGTGGTAATAGAATCTGAAGCTGTTTCATATCTTGGCTTCAATGTCAAAACAACAGAATCAATAACTGGATTAGTTCCAAAATCGGGATCGTATGTATTCAATCTAACTTGAGTAATGTAAGATGCTTTTTGCATACCAAATACATCTTCAGTAAAAGCACCAATTCTAACACTATCCAATTTCGAAGCATCTGCGCGAATAACATCGTCATTATCAATATTATATGCTATAAGACTATATGCTTCATCGTAACCATCTGCTCCATTGGCATCTACCAACTGTGATCCCAAATTATCCAAATCTCCTTCACAAGAGTTTAAAACAACAATTCCCATTACGAAAAATGGGATCACTTTCATAAAAGTTTTTATTTTTATCATTATAAAAAAATAGTATTAATAAACTGTTGCTATAGAATCAGCATTCAAGTAATCCAATTTTTCAACTTCTGCTTTTCCATAAGCTTCTTCAAGTTTCTCTTCTAGGAATTCATTTCCTTTTACAATCACATCTACATAGTTCATGCTATCATTTACAAAACTCAAAAAGCTAGGATTATCTAACGATTGTAAATCAGAAATATTATCAAAAGCCAAGACTTCTTTTGTATTATTGTTTAATTCTATATCATCTTCGTTATAAACAGAAAGAACAATCTTGGTATCATTGAAATAAGTATCATCTTTGTAATAAGTCTTCAAATAAATAGGAATCAAAGACGCCATCCACCCATTCAAATGAATCACATCAGGAACCCAGTTAAGTTTTTTTATAGTCTCGATAACACCTCTGGCAAAGAAAATAGCTCTCTCGTTGTTATCTTCAAAAGGTTTCCCTTCGTCATCAAAATAAAACTGCTTTCTTTTGAAATATTCTTCGTTATCAATAAAATAAACTTGCAGACGCTCTCCTGGCAAAGAAGCAACTTTGATAATCAAAGGCTGATCTAGGTCATTAATGATAATGTTCATCCCGGAAAGTCTGATTACCTCGTGAAGTTGGAATTTCCTCTCGCTTATTTGTCCGAATCTAGGCATAAAAACCCTCACGTCGTTACCACTCCCGTGCATCTTAAGAGCCATTTTGTGTACCATACTTCCCATATTAGTATCTTCTTGATAAGGGAACATCTCTGTAGTAACGTATAAAATCTTTTGATTAGGCATAAAATTTACTTTAGATGAAGTATAAAATCTTCATTTTGCAAAATTACAAAAAATTAAATCAAAACATTTATTTTCATTAATATTAATACTCTTATTTAAAATACTCTACCTATCAACTAGTTAACAGATTAAAAAATGTTAATTTCAGAAAATAATCATAATTAAATTGTTGATTCGATTTTATAAAATTAATTTCAAATATTAAGACAAGGTTATTTTGCTAAGGTTTGATCTAATTTTAATACCCCAACCTTATCTCAGAACTTCCAAAAACAATTACCTTTGACCTATTAAAACAATAAAACAATGGAAATATTCTACGACAAAAAAACTTTTTCCGAATACATAAAAACACAAAAAGAGAAAAACAAAACAATTGGATTCGCCCCAACAATGGGAGCCTTACACGCTGGACACATTTCACTTTACAAAGAAGCCAGACAAAAAAATGATATAGTTATTTCTTCAATCTTTGTCAACCCAACACAATTCAACAATCCTGAAGATCTAGAAAAGTACCCTAGAACCATTGATGTTGATATAAAAAAACTAGAAAATTCGAATCTTGTAAATGCCGTATATATCCCAAGAGTTGAAGACATCTACCCTAATAGAATGGAAAGAAAACATTACAACTTTGGAGGAATTGAAAACGAAATGGAAGGTGCTGCAAGACCAGGTCATTTTGATGGTGTTGGAACAGTTGTAGAAGAATTATTTGTACAAGTACAGCCAGACAATGCCTATTTTGGAGAAAAAGATTTCCAGCAGCTGAAGATAATCGAAAAGCTGGTTGAAGTTTTAAATTTAAAAATCAACATCCATGGTGTTAAAATCCATAGAGAAGAGAACGGACTAGCAATGAGCTCTCGCAACATGCGTCTTTCTGAAATTGAAAAAGAAACTTCCTCTCTTATATATAAGACTTTGAAACAAGTTAATGACTGGACAAAAACCTTAAATATTTCTGATATTAAAGAAAAAGTTGAAAACATCTTCAACCAAGGAGAAATGGATTTAGAATACTTTATGATTGCAGACGAGGAAACCTTGAAAGAAGTAAATTCTATTTCCAACGACAAAAACTACCGCGCTTTCATCGTTGTGAACATTGGAAACGTAAGATTGATTGACAATCTTCACCTCGATTAAGCCGAAAGATTTGGACAAAAAAAAGAAGCTTCTTTTACAAGAAGCTTCTACACCAAATCACAAAATATTAATATGAAAAAAATTTACTTGCGTAAATTGTGACCTGGCTGGGATTCGAACCCAGGACCCATACATTAAAAGTGTATTGCTCTACCAGCTGAGCTACCAGGTCGGCCACTTTAATTAATAACCTAGATTATTTAATTAAAATAATATTTTTCTTTGCAGTGCCTGCGACTGGACTCGAACCAGCACATCCTTAGGAAACCACCCCCTCAAGATGGCGTGTCTACCAATTTCACCACGCAGGCAAAAAAAACCGTATCCTTACGGACTTTTTGCTAGTGACCTGGCTGGGATTCGAACCCAGGACCCATACATTAAAAGTGTATTGCTCTACCAGCTGAGCTACCAGGTCGGCCACTTCTTAAACTTAGCAACGTATGTTGTTCCGTTTAGAGTGGTGCAAAGATAGGGCTATTTTTTAAATCTCAAAATTTTTTTCGAACTTTGTTTAAAATAAAAATATGATTATTTCTCTATTAGGCTACATGGGTAGTGGTAAATCTCACATTTCCAAAAACTTGAGCCAAAAAATAAATTTTAAATTAATTGACCTCGATCAGAAAATTTCTGAAGAACATCAGCAAACAGTTGCAGAAATCTTTCAAAATAAAGGAGAAATCTTCTTTAGAAAGGAGGAAAAAAGGATTTTAGAAGAAATTTTAAATTCAAAAGAGGATATAATTTTGAGTCTTGGAGGAGGAACCCCTGTTTATTACAACAATATGGATATTATCAATGAAAAATCAAAAAGTGTGTTTTTGAGAGGCTCTGTAAAAACACTTACAGAACGTGTACTCTTGCAAAAACACACCAGACCGTTGATTTCGAAGTTAGAAGACTCTGATGTTCCTGAGTTTATCGCAAAACATCTTTTTGAAAGGAATACTTTTTATTTCAAAGCTCATTATACAGTGGATACAGATTCTAAAGAACCCAACAATATCTCCGACGAGATTATAAAAGCCTTAAAAATTTAGTCTTCTTCCTTCTCTTCTTTGAAAAAAGTATCCCAATCTTCATTATCCATATCATCGGAAGAGCCATCATCCACATAGCCATCCATATCTCGCCTATCTTTTTTGGTGGGTCTCCCGATGCCTTTTTGTCTGTAATAATCCTGAGATGCTTTTCTCATGTTTAGGATTTCGTATTGATCCTTTTCAGTCATATCAATTACATACATGGCCACAAGCTTGGCTCCTACTCTACTTTTTGGGATATCTATAACTTTTATTTTGTAATCTATTTGATTCTTTCTGATTTTTATAACATCTCCTGCTTTTACTTCTTTTGAAGATTTTACAACATTCTCTCCAATGCTAACTCTATTTTTTTTGATCTCTTCTGTAGCAATGGTTCTTGTTTTATAAAATCTTACACTCCACAAAAATTTATCTATTCTCATAATTTTTTATACTTTTGTCACGTTAAATTAATCGCAATTTAAGATTAAATAAAAAAATGAAGAAAATACTTTTAGGAATTGCTCTTTCTGTCGTTGCATTACAGAGTTGTAAAAAAGATGATGACGAAGTAGATACAACTGTAGTCTTGACTGTAGATGAACAAAAAACCTACGACGATGAGGCCGCGAAAGATTTCATGACTAAAAACTACATCAATAGCAAAGGTGTAATTACAGCGTTTGACAGTACAACCGATACTGATGATAATGAAAAAAAGCTGATTGATTATGATTATGTAACCTTACCTTCTGGTGTTATTTATATCAAAAGAGAAGATTCTTTACAACCTAATCCAGGAAAACAGATTGGAACCAAAGATGTAGTTAGCTTATTTCAGGTTGTAAAAAGCTACGTATCCGCAAAAGTAGATGACAAAATAGTATTTGGTAGCGAATCTACATTTGCTAGCTCTGTAGCATCAGGAAATGTGATAAGAGACCCTGCCTATTACTATGTAAAACAATCTGTGATTGATGCATACAATACAGCCAATAGCACAACTATTGGAAGAAGTTTTTATGAGATAGAAGGATTCCAGGAAGGTTTAAAATATTTCAAATCTTTTGACCTTGACGACTCAGCTAATTACAATATGCAAGGCATCATCATTGTACCTTCCAGAGCTGCGTTTGCTAGAGACAATAACTTTTATGGAACTAGTTACAATAATAGAAGTTTTGTATTCAACTTCCAGATTTATAATACTAGAGAAAGATTGTCTACTGAAAATTAATTTAAATATTTTCTATAAATATAAAAAACCGCAAATCAGATTTGCGGTTTTTTATTTAAAGCTATTTCACTTTTTAAATTTTAGCAAGAAAATCCTCAAACTGATTCTCTTTTATAGAAACACATCCTTCTTCCAAGATTTTATCTAAGATAATATCTTCTATTTGATTAACAGATTTTTCATCGAATGGTTTTGAAACTCTTACATAGTTTTCTGTAAAACCATACATCATTCCGTTTTTGTTTTCATGCTCCCAAAGAACAGGAAGTTTTTTTCCTAACTGAGTTCTGTAAAATTCCATTTTCTTTTTCTCGGAAAGGATTCTCAACATTTTGTTTCTTTTCTTTCTTTCGGAGATTGGAACTGCACCCTGCATTTCTGCAGCTTCTGTATTTTCTCTTTCAGAATAAGTAAAAACGTGAAGATAACTGATTGGCAAATCATTCAGGAAGTTATAAGTTTCCATAAACAATTCTTCTGTCTCTCCAGGAAATCCAACAATCACATCTACACCAATTGCTGCGTCTGGCATTACTTCTCGGATTTTATTAACTCGATTGTAATATAATTTGGTTAAGTAACGACGTTTCATTTTTTTCAACAATTCGTCACTTCCAGATTGAAGCGGAATATGAAAATGCGGAACAAAACTTCTACTTTTAGAAACCAATTCAATGCTTTCATCTTTTAGAAGATTAGGTTCGATGGAAGAAATTCTAATTCTTTCAATACCTTCGACTTTATCTAATTCAGAAATTAAATCCAGAAAAGTGTGCTCGTGTTTTTTATTACCAAACTCGCCTTTTCCGTAATCACCGATATTAACACCAGTCAAAACGATTTCTTTAATATCTCTTCCAGCAATTTCTTTGGCATTCGCAACCACATTATCGATGGTATCAGAACGAGAAATTCCTCTTGCTAAAGGAATCGTGCAATAAGTACATTTGTAATCACAACCGTCCTGAACTTTCAAAAAAGCTCTTGTTCTATCGCCTATTGAATAGGAACCAACAAAAAAATCTGCTTCATCAATTTCGCAAGAATGAATCTGAGCATAACTTTCTGATTTTTCCAAATCATCCAGATAACTCAAAATATTAAATTTTTCCTTTGCTCCTAAAACCAAATCAACACCTTCGATTCCGGAAATTTCTTCTGGTTTCAACTGTGCATAACAGCCAATGATGGCGACCAAACCTTCTGGATTTGCCTTCACTGCACGCTTGACGTGAAGTTTACATTCTTTATCTGCGTTTTCTGTCACAGAACAAGTATTGATAATATAAACTTTTGCAGGTTCATCAAAATTAACTTTCTTATAACCTGCATCTGTTAAAGTTCGTGCAATAGTAGAAGTTTCTGCAAAGTTGAGTTTGCAACCAAGTGTATGAAAAGCAACGGTTTTCGGTTGTGAATTGACGTCTGACATAAGTTTGCAAAGTTATTAATAAAAATTAAAACCTTCCAAATGAATACTTTTTCTGAATTTACAATTACTCCACCAAAATAATCCGGCTGTAAAAACCGGATTCTATTATTTATTGCGACAATTAATCTTTTGATTTTGGAACCTCAACTGCCAATTCATAAACTTTGGTATGTTTCAGATATTTTGAACGTTCTCTGGAAGTTACACTTTCCACTTCTCCTTTGTATAAAACAATTACAGCATCTTCTTTAATTTGCCAATCTGCATCGGAGAAATATTTTTCATCTGGGCTTTTATCTGTAATTTCTGTTTGTCTTTCTTTCAGTTTATCTGCAATTTCTTGAAACCCTTCATCAGCGGAATGTATGATTCTATAATCTATTCCGGCATCGGCTTTGAAATATTTATTTTCATTAATAAGATTAGCAGAATTATCTTCAACCGGGTTATCATTTCCATCCAGAAAGCCAACTTCAATCAGTTTTCCGTTTCTGTCTGTTGCAAATTGTTTTGCTTCGCCTATCGATTTGAATCCTGTATAAACATTACTGTTTTCGAATTCGTATTTTGTAAGTCTATCGACAATGTTTTCCGTTTCCATAATTTTATTTTTTTATAATATCAATCTTACAATTACTTTGCCAAGATGAATTAGCAAAGATTAGAATCAATCCATAAAGAATTAATAATCAATCAAATAAAATCATTAATGAAAAATCACATCTATTAATGTTTTTTTAAAAATGGTTAAACTTCGTTAAAAGTGTAACACTAAGTTTTTAGTTCATACTAATTTAGCATTAAATTTGTGTAACAAAAATCTCAGAATAAAGAAATGAATATCAAAATGAAGAATACATTAAAAAAACTAATGCCTTTTGCATTGACTGGAGTTATCTCTGGTGCAACGGTTTTCGGAGCTAGTCAATATTTCAGCAACGAAAATAATGGAGAAGATTTCTCATACTTTACAACAGCTTCTAAAAAGTCATCTTTTGTAGGAATGAATTCTGCAATGGGAGACGATTTTGTAAAAGCTTCAAAAACTACAGTTCCTGCAGTTGTAACAATTAAAAATTATCAAGATCGTGCATCTTCTCAAAGAATGCCTGACAACGATATGTTCGATTTTTTCTTCGGACCTGGCAACAGTCCTTTTGGCGGTGGTCAACAAAGACAACAACAGCAGACACCTAAAAATATGCCTTCCGGATTAGGTTCCGGAGTTATTATTTCGCCAGATGGTTATATCATTTCCAACAATCACGTGGTGGCTGGTGCTAATAAATTAGAAGTTGTATTGAGCAACAAAAAATCTTACATCGCAACTCTAATTGGAACTGACCCAAACACAGACATCTCTCTTCTTAAAATCGAAGAAAAAGGTTTGCCTTACCTCAACTTTGCTAACTCTGATATGGTAGAAGTTGGACAATGGGTTTTGGCTGTAGGAAATCCGCTTGGACTTAACTCTACTGTAACTGCGGGAATCGTTTCTGCAAAAGGAAGAAGTATTGATATCCTTAGCCAGCAATCCAGAACACCAATTGAAAGTTTTATCCAAACAGATGCGGCCATCAACCCTGGAAACAGTGGTGGTGCTTTGGTAAATGTAAACGGAGATTTAATCGGAATCAATACTGCTATTCAGTCTAAAACCGGATATTATGAAGGTTACGGATTTGCAGTTCCATCCAACTTAGCAAGAAAAATCGTTGAGGATATCAAGAAATTTGGTTTGGTACAAAGAGGTTTCCTTGGAATTGGAAGTTTAGATTTATCTAATGATATGCAGGTTGCTGCTTACAATCAGAAAAATAAGGCTAATCTAAAAGTTGGCGACGGTGTTTATGTAACAGAAACAACATCAAAAAGTGGTGCTGAAGATGCCGGAATTAGACCCGGTGATATTGTAACCAAAATCGATAATACAGATATCAGCAGTTTTGCAGACCTATCTTTCGCTATCGGAAGCAGAAGACCTGGCGATAAAGTCTCTGTAACTTATACTAGAAACGGAAAACCAAACACCGTAACTGTTACTTTGAAAGACCAAAAAGGCGGAACATCATCCAGAAGCAAAGATGATCTAACTGTGACGGAAAAAATCGGTTCTGAGTTTGAACCTCTTAGCGAAAGAGTGAAAACTGACTACGGATTGGAAAGTGGTGTTTTGGCCAAAAATGTGACTGAAGGCGGCGAAATGGACAAAATTGGTGTGGTTGATAATTACATCGTAATGGAAATCAATGGAAAACCTGTTAACTCTCAGAAAGATGTTGAAAAAATCCTGAATAATTTCAAAGGAAATGTACAAGTAAAATATGTAGATGCTTACGGAAGAATCACGACAAGAGGTTTTAAATTGCAATAAAATTAAATGTTAGATATTAGACTCTAGATTTTAGACTAATTCTAAAATTATAAATTTTGAAAGCCATTCTTTACGGATGGCTTTCTTTTTTGGGTAAATTTGCAACGCTTAAAATCAATCGTGAAACTTTTCAATTCCTATATCAACACTTTCAAAGGACTTTCAAGAGAAGCTTGGATGTTGTCTATTGTGATGCTCATCAATCGTTCTGGTTCGATGGTTTTGCCGTTTTTGGGCGTTTATATGACAGACCATTTGAAGTTTTCTTTAGAAAATGCAGGAATTGTTTTAAGTTTTTACGGAATTGGTTCGGTTCTCGGTTCTTGGTTAGGTGGCTATTTGACAGATAAATTTGGGGAATATTATATTCAAAGTTGGAGTTTGTTTCTCAGTGCGCCGATATTTCTAATAATACCATTTTTCCCGAGTGTGGAGATGATGGCTGTTTTGATTTTTCTTCAAAGTACAATAAGTGATACTTTCCGACCAGCGAATTCTGTAGCGATTACAAAATATGCAAGACCGGAAAATCTGACCAAAGCTTTTTCTCTCAACCGAATGGCTGTCAATCTTGGATTCTCTATTGGTCCTGCTTTGGGTGGCGTTTTATCAGGGATCTCTTATAATTTTCTATTCGTTTTCAATTTCACAGGTGCTTTGATTGCCGGAATCATTTATGTCATCTTTTTCAGAAAAAGAAACAAAATCTTCCGCGAGAAAAAGAAATTAGAAACTTTTGAAGTTGTAAAGAAAACAGGAAAATCGCCATACAAAGATTATCCTTTTCTAGTTTTCAGCTTTTTATGTACCATTTTTGCAATCTGCTTTTTTCAGTTTTTCAACACAATTCCTTTGTTTTATAAAGATGTTGCTAAGTTGAGTCAAAGTACGATTGGGTTTATTTTAGGTTACAGCGGATTTATCATTGTATTATTGGAAATGCCTTTGGTAAGCATTGCAGAAAGAACTTTGAAGATTCCTCAGATTTTATTTTTAGGAGCAGTATTGGCGGGATTATCCTATTTGATGTTGATATTTGGCAGTAACATCACTTGGTTGGTTCTATCGATGACGGTTTTGTGTATTGCGGAGATTTGGGCACTTCCATTTATGTCAACAGTTACAGCACTTCGTTCAGAAAACGGAAACAAAGGAGCCTATATGGGAGTTAACGGCATTGCGTTTTCCTTTTCATTCATTATCACTCCGTTTCTGGGAACTTATGTTGTGAGTCGATTTGGATTCGATAGTTTGTGGCTTGGTTCTTTTGCTGTCCTCACAATCACCTCATTTTTGCTTTTTGTTGTCGTTAAAAAAATGATAAAATAAAAGCCTTCTCAATTACTGAAAAGGCTCTTACTTTATTTTAGCAAAATCCGTTATTTATTTTTAACAAACTCTACATAAACCGCAACATCCACATCTTTTGCAACACCAGCTCCTGTTGGATCGTAGCTTACGTTGTAGTCTAATCTATTAATTTTAAAAGTCGTTTGGAAACCAAGTTTTTCATTCCCTTGTTGATCTTTGGTTTGTCCTCCGTAAACAGCCGTTACAGTTACCGGTTTTGTTACATCTTTTATTGTAAGTTTACCAGTCAGTTGATATGTATTTCCTTTTAATTTTTTGATAGATGTACTTTCAAATTTCATAGTAGGAAATCTTTCTGCATCAAAGAAATCTGCACTTTTCAAGTGGTTATCACGCATCTCAACACCTGTATTTACAGAAGCTGTGTTAACTGCAAAATCAAATTTAGCATTGGTCAAATCCTCAGCTTTTGTCACAACATTTCCTTCAAACTTATCGAAACGTCCTTGTACAAAACTGATTCCCATATGTTTGATGTTAAAATTAAATGAAGAGTGCATTGGATCTATACTCCAAGTAGTTTGCGAAAATCCTAAAATACTGATTGTTGCAAATAAAAACGATAAGAATAACTTTTTCATAATGAATTTTTTTATTATTGATGGTACAAAGGTATAATCATAAAAGTTTTAATTAATTGATGTAAGTTAATAAAAGCTTTGTTCATAAAAAAAACTATTTTTGTTCAATTCAATTTTGAACAATGAATCCGGGAACTATTCTACTTTTATTCGTTTTTGCCTATTTTATCGGGCTTTTGGTCATCTCTTATTTTACAAGCCGCAACTCAGACAACCAGTCTTTTTTTATTGGGAATAAGAAAAGCAAATGGTGGTTGGTAGCGTTTGGGATGATTGGAACATCACTTTCCGGCGTAACTTTTATCTCGGTTCCGGGAACAGTTGGAAAATTTTTAGGAGGCGAAAATCCTTTTGGTGGTTTCGAATATTATATGATGGTAATTGGGTTTTTTATCGGTTACTTCATAGTTGCTGGCATTTTGCTTCCGCTTTATTATAAAATGAATTTGACCTCGATTTATACTTATTTGGGGAAACGTTTCAATGTTGAAGCGCATAAAATCGGTTCTGTATTTTTCATTATTTCGAGAGCGATTGGCGCAACTGCAAGGTTGTATCTGGTGGTGAATATTCTTCAGATTTTCCTTTTGGAAGCGCTTGATGTTCCTTTTTGGGTAACAGCTTTTGTGTTGCTTCTGATGATTCTGCTTTATACGTTTGAAGGTGGTGTTAAGACGATTGTGATTACTGATACGTTGCAAACATCGTTTATGATTATCAGCTTGATTGCCTGCATTGTTTATATTTTATCAAATCTTAATCTGTCTTTTGGAGAAGCGTTCTCTATCCTTGAGCAGAAGCAATACACGCATTTTATCAATACGGATGTGAATTCTAAAACATTTTTCCTGAAAACGATTCTAGGCGGGATGTTCATTACAATTGCGATGACGGGTCTAGACCAGGAAATGATGCAGAAAAATATCTCTGTCGACAACCTGAAAAACTCGAAAAAGAATATGCTGACTTTTGCCGGAACTTTGCTTTTCGTGAATCTGGCGTTTTTGTTTTTGGGTGGTTTGCTCTATCTTTTTGCAATGCAACACGGCGCAGATTATGGACAAATCTCGACTATGGTTGACGGAAAAGAAGTGATGACAAATACTTTTGGCTTCAAGGATTCTGCGGGTCAAATCAAAAATATAATGGGCGACGACCTGTTCCCTGCTCTGTCGCTTCAAGGTCATTTTCCAATGGCGCTTTCTGTGATTTTCATCATCGGTTTGATTTCGGCCTTATTTCCTTCTGCTGATGGCGCTTTGACGGCGGTTACGAGTTCTTATTGTGTGGATCTTTTAAACCTGAACGAAGACCAGCAAAAAACCGAGAAACAAAAGAAACATCTGAGAATGAAAGTTCATTTGACTTTCACAGTGATTTTTTTCGTATTGATAATGGTTTTCAAAGCTATTAATGACAAGTCGATTGTTTATCTGATAATGGAAATCGCAGGTTATACTTATGGCCCATTATTGGGATTATTTGCTTTCGGAATCTTGACGAAATATCAAATCACGAAGAAATATTCCATCTTGGCTGTGACGATTTTTGCGCCTGTTGTAACATATTTGATTAATTATTTGGTAACTAATAATACAGATTACAGAATTGGTGTGGAACTGATTATCCTGAATGGATTTTTGACTTTTGTTGGATTGTGGTTGGTGAAGTCGAATAATGTTGAACGAGAAATTTTAGATTAATTCGATATTAAAACTAATGATTACTTCTGCAGATTTTAAGAAACATATTTCAAAAACTTTATCTCAAAGTTTAAAAGAACTAGGATTTAAAGGAAGTGGATTTAGTTATAGAAAAGAATCTGATAATTTCATTTTTATAATTGGAATTCAGGCAAGTCAGTATGGCGGAAAGTGTTGTGTAGAAATAGGAATTCATCCAAAAGAAATGACTGACTTATTTGGTAGTGAAATAAATTTCAAGACTTTAAAATATTATGAATGTGAATTCCGAACAAGAGTTACAAAAATTCAGATTAAAAAATGGTGGAATTTTTCTAATAAAAATTATGCTAATCAATGGTGGGATTATTCTAACTCGGAGAAGACTAATATAAAAACTGCAGAAAATATAATTTTAAGTATTAAAAATGAAGCAGTTCCAATAATAGAAGCATTTCAAAACGAAGATTATATTCTTGATAATTTAGAAATTTCTGATTTGTCTAATCCTACAAAAAAACTAGCAGGTCTGAATGTTATTGGTACCGAAGTTCGTCTTATTTGGGCTCTATCAAAAATTTATGAAAAAAGGAATCTAAAAAAAGCGTTTGAATATGCAAAACTTGGAATTTCAAAGCTAGAAACTAATGATAAATTTTTAGGTAAAATAGATTTTGAAAATATTATCTTTAATTATACTAATAAGTCCAATTAACTTCCTTTTCAAATGAAAACCTAAACAACCAACCACACCAAAACATTAATAGAAATCTCAGAAGATTTATCCTGAAAGAAGCCTTTGATTTCTTTATATCAATTATCCTGATTTCGTACTAACTATCTAAAATTCAAAAATTATACATCCAAGCTTTGAGTTAAAACTTTACTCTTCGTTTTGTAAGAACCCAAAGTCTTGCTTTTCTTATTTTTAAAATAATGTGAAAGGTGACTTTCATCTGTAAAACCAAATTCATAAGCAATCTGTTTAATTGTGTTTTGTCCCGATTCTATTCGTTTTTCTATGAGAGCTATTCTGTAATTGTTGATATAATTGCGATAAGACATTTCGAAATTCCGTTTAAAATAAGCACTAAAATAAGTCGGTGAAATATTAAAATGCAACGCAATCATCTTGATTCTAATCGTTTCCGGACGATAAATATTCTGATGAATGTACGAAATCAAATCTTCCTGACTAGGAACGCCGTTATCAATTCTGACATTCAGTTTGGCAGACGCTTCACGAATCAATCCAAATAATGACAAGACTTGGAAAAACATAATCGGAGAAGTTGTCACATCACAAATTTTATCATAATCCACAATATTTTCAACTGTTTTTCTGAGAATCGTTTTGCAAGGTTCATCGAAACAGAGCTTGATTTCCTTCAACATTGGATTTCGCATAATATCAATTGGTGAAGCCGTCATCAAAGTGTCTGGCGCAAGATGTTTGTTGCTCTCAAAAAAACTATCATTGAATTTGATAATAGCAAATTTTGTCTGCTTCTTAATATCGAAATAATGTTCATCATCAGGAGAAATCAGCAACAAATCTCCGGCTTTATAAGGAACTATCAGCTTGTTCAAATGATGGTTCCCACAGCCTTTGAAGATGTAAACCAACTCATAATAAGTATGGCTGTGTTTTGGAAATGGATATTCTTCAACTTCGAAACAATCGATTTCTAACGGATTAAATTGCTTTCTCTTCATATTGTAAATTTACAATAATATATCAAAATACTACATCTGTTTTCACATATCAAAAAACGAAATTTGTAAGACTTGATAAAAGCCAATTAAAATTCAATCATAAAAATCAATCTACAAAATGGAATATAGAAAATTAGGAAACAGTGATTTAGACGTTTCAGCAATCACTTTCGGAGCGTGGGCTGCGGGCGGCTGGATGTGGGGAAGCACAGACAGAAACGAAGCTATCGAAGCGATAAAAGCATCTTATGACGTTGGTGTAACTTCTATTGATACAGCTCCAATCTACGGACAAGGAACAAGTGAAGAAATCGTGGGTGAAGCGATTAAAGGAATTTCCCGTGATAAAGTTCAGATTTTGACTAAATTTGGGATGCGTTGGGATTTGGCAAAAGGCGATTTTGCGATGCACAGCAAGAATAACGACGGACAAGATATCGATGTTTACAAATATGCCGGAAAAGACAGCATCATCTACGAATGCGAACAAAGTTTGAAACGTCTGGGAACGGATTACATCGATTTGTATCAAATCCACTGGCCAGACTCTACAACTCCGATTGATGAAACTTTCGAAGCAGTTTCCAAATTAATTGAACAAGGAAAAGTTCGTTTTGCGGGTGTTTGTAATTATAATGCTCAGCAAATGGCGGAAGCTGAAAAGACTTTAAAATTAGTTTCGAACCAAATTCCGTTTAGTATGGTGAATCGTGGTATTGAGGAAGAAACTGTTCCTTATTGCATCGAAAATAACAAATCGATTCTCGCTTACAGTCCTTTGGAAAGAGGTTTGTTGACAGGAAAAATTCATAATGGTTATCAATTTCAGGAAGGCGACCATCGTGCGAGTCACAAACATTTTCAGCCTGAATTTATTGAGAAAACAAATGCGCTTTTAGATAAAATCAAACCGATAGCAGAGAAACACAACGCAACTTTAGGACAGTTGGTTTTACGTTGGACAATTGAGAGAGCAGGAATTAAGATTGCTTTAGCTGGCGCTCGAAATGCAGAACAAGCGGTCCAGAATGCAAAAGCGATTGATATCAATCTTTCAAAAGAAGAAATCGAAAGTATTAATCAATTAGTCAATGCTTTTTAATGATTGAAAAAAGAAATAATTCTTATCAATTAGATTTGAAAGAAATAAAACTGAAAGACGGTTCTGAAGGCACAAAAAATTTAAGTTTCGAGTTTGATAATCACGATGATTTGTTTAATATTTTCGAAGTGATAAAATCAAAGAAAATCTTCAAAGAAGACAATACAGCACAGGAGTTTGCTTTGGGTTTGAAGCTCTTTACAGAAGTAATGTTGAAGAACAAACAACATCCTTTATTCGAAGAACTGAGACCAGCCATTCTTGAATTTATGAAGAAATTGAAAAGTCAGTAATTATGAAAGACTTCAAAACGACTTACTTCTTCTTAAGATTGCCAATCGCCATTTCCTTGTTAGGGCACGGATTGGTAAGAATTCCGAAGCTTGAAATGTTCGGCAATTGGATGGTAACATCAATGGAAAAATCTGCAATTCCAAGTTTTATGATTGTACCTTTCAGTTATATTTTACCGATTGTAGAATTCTTGATTGGATTGTCATTACTAATTGGATTTCAAACCAAATACACAATTTATTCAGGATTAGTTTTGATGAGCCTATTGATATTAGGAAGTGCATCAATCGAGAATTGGAGTGCGATTGAAGCGCAGTTATTGCATTCAGCTTATTTGGGTGGATTGCTTTGGTTTTATGAGAAGTATAAACCCCTTTCGAATCATTAATTTTCTAAAATCAAATTATGAAATTTATAAAAATAATAGCATTTTTAATTTTATCCATTAATTATTTATCAGCTCAAAACCGTCCTGTTTTGGACATTATGCTAACGAATTATGAATATCCTTATCCTGTTCATTTTCTTGATTTCAAAAGTCAGAATCAGGATTTGAAAATGGCTTATATGGACATCAAACCCGAAAAAGCAAATGGAAAAACAGTTGTTCTGCTTCACGGAAAAAACTTCAATGGTGCTTATTGGAAAACAACGATTCAGGCTTTGACAAAAGAAGGATTCCGATTGATTGTTCCTGACCAGATTGGATTCGGAAAATCATCAAAACCTACAGAATATCAATTCAGTTTTCAGCAATTGGCTCAAAATACCAAAGCAATTTTGGATGAATTGAAACTCGATAAAATTTATCTTTTGGGGCATTCGATGGGTGGAATGTTGGCGACAAGATTTACACTGATGTATCCTGAAAAGGTTGAAAAATTAATTCTTGAAAATCCAATTGGACTGGAAGATTGGAAACTAGTTGCGCCTTATGCATCTATCGACAAAAATTATCAAACCGAACTAAAAGCCGATTACGAATCCACAAAAAAATATCAAAACGGATTCTATTATGACAACAAATGGAAACCAGAATATGACGAATGGGTTTATCTTTTAACAGGCTGGACAAAAGCTCCAGATTATCCGAAAGTCGCTCTGGTAAACGCCAAAACTTCGGATATGATTTTCACACAACCAGTTGTTTATGAATTTCAAAATCTGAATGTTCCAACCTTATTAATCATCGGAACAAGAGACAGAACAGCCATAGGAAAAGCCAACGTAAAAGACCCGAAAATAGCTGAAACGATGGGACGATATGACTTATTGGGAAAAGCTACTCAACAAAAAATAAAAGGTTCAAAATTGGTAGAAATCGAGAACGTAGGACATCTTCCGCACATCGAGGTTTTTGATCAATTCATCAAACCAGTAAAAGAATTTTTAAAACCTTAAAATATTAAAAAAAAAATGAAAAAAGTAACAATTAAAAATACAGATTTAGAAATTGCTCCAATCAACTTTGGAGGTAATGTTTTCGGATGGACTTTGGATGAGAAAGAATCATTCAACATTCTTAATAAATTCACAGAAGGTGGATTCAACTTCATCGATACAGCCGACACTTATTCTTGGTGGGTTAATGGAAAAGGCGGACAATCCGAAGAAATCATCGGTAAATGGATGAAGGAAAGAAAAAATCGCCAGGATATTGTGCTCGCAACAAAAGTAGGTTCTGAAACCAAAGAACACGGCTTCGACATCAGTAAAAAACATATTTTGAAATCTGTTGATGAATCTCTTCAACGTTTGGGAACAGACTATATCGATTTGTACTATACGCATTTTGATGATAACAAAACGCCTGTGGAGGAAACTTTATCAGCTTATGACGAAATTGTAAAAGCAGGAAAAGTGAGATATATTGCAGCATCCAATGTTTCCCCAAAAAGATTAATTGAATCTTTTGAAGTCGCTGAGAAAAATAATTTCCCAAAATATGTAGCACTTCAACCACATTATAATTTGGTGGAAAGAGAAAAGTTCGAAACAGAATATGCGCCTTTAGTAGAAAAATTTGGATTAAGTGCATTCCCCTATTGGTCTTTGGCAGCAGGTTTCCTAACAGGAAAATACAGAACAGAAGCTGATTTTGAAACAACAGCAAGAGGTGGCGGAATCAAAAAATATTTTGATGATAAAGGAAAAGCGGTTTTGGCAGCGTTGGATAAAGTTTCAGAAAAGCACCAATCTCAGCCTGCAACCGTTGCTTTGGCTTGGCTGTTAGCAAATCCATTAATCACTGCGCCAATCGTAAGTGCGACTAGCGAAAGACAATTGCAAACGATTTTCGATGCTCCGAAGTTAGAATTAGATTCGGAGGATTTGGAAATTCTTAATCAAGCTTCAAAATAATCAATGATAGAAGAACAATCGAAACTGAGTAAAGTTCAGGTTCTCGGAATGGCTGTCGTAGCAGGAATTTGTGTTTCAAATATCTATTACGCACAGCCAATTCTGCATCAGATTGCAGAAACTTTCAACGTGTCCGAAAGCAAAATGGGAATTATGGTCGGTTTGGGACAAGTTGGTTATGGAGCAGGATTGCTGACCTTGGTTCCATTAGGAGATAAAGTCAACCGTAAAAAATTAATCTTGATTTTATTAGCTATTTTATTCTGTATTTTGGCAGGAATCGGAATGGTTTCCAATTATAATTTCATTTTTCTATTCAGTTTATTACTTGGTTTGACAGCAGTTGCAGCGCAAGTTATCTTACCAATGGCAGCCGAATTATCAGGTAACGAAAAAGGAAAAAACGTCGGGATTATCTTCACGGGGATTCTTGTCGGAATCCTGATGGCAAGAGTTTTCAGTGGTTATATTTCCGAATGGAGCAATTGGAAAATGGTGTATTACATCTCGGCAGGGTTTACGATTTTTTCTTTGACTTTTGTTTATTTCAAATTACCTAATGTCAAACCGACGTTCAAAGACTCTTATTTCAAATTAATTTCATCCTCATTTTATCAATTAAAACGATTTCCACAACTGAGATTATTAGCATTAATGGGCGGAATTGCGTTCTCAATATTTTGCTCATTTTGGACAACTTTGACATTTCTTTTGGTAGAAAAACCTTACAATTATAGTTCTGATACTATTGGACTTTTCGGAATGCTGGGAATTGCAGGAGCTTTAGTCGCACCAATGATTGGAAAAGCTTCTGACAAAGGCGGTTCTGGAAAAACACAGTTGATTGCAAGTATTATTTTATTAGCAGGTTCAGTTATTATCTTTCTGTTTCCCAATTATTTAATATCAATTATTTTAGCTGTGATTTTTATTGATGTTGGTGTTCAATCGATTCAGGTGACTAATGTTGCGTTAATATACAGGTTAGACCAAAAAGCGAACAGCCGAATCAACACGATTTATATGACTTCATATTTTGCAGGCGGTGCGATTGGAACTTTTATCGGCTTAAAATGTTGGGAAACTGGTGGCTGGCATTATGTTGGAATTCAACTCGTTGCTTTTAGTTTAATTGTATTTTTGATGAATCTATTTAAAGCAATAAAATCAAATTAATAAAAAGAAAATATGAAACGTTCAATCACATTATTAACATTATTTTTAGGATTAAATCTAACAATAGCTCAAAATTTAAAACCCGTTTCCTACAAAGACGGTGAACAAAAACTAAGTGGATTAGTGACGTCCAATGCAGGAAAAAAGCTTCCGGGCGTTTTGATTTTACCCGCTTGGAAAGGAATCGATAATGAAGCAAAAAACGCAGCAACCGAATTACAAAAACAAGGTTACATCGCATTTGTTGCTGACATCTATGGCGAAGGAAATATCCCTGCTGACAATGCAGCAGCGGCAAAAATTGCAGGAAACTACAAACAGGATTACAAAGCTTACCAGCAAAGAATTTCTGTAGCCTTAGAAGAATTAAAAAAACAAGGTGCTAATCCTGAAAAAATAGCTGTAATTGGTTATTGTTTCGGTGGAACGGGTGCTTTGGAAACGGCCAGAGCAGGATTTCCAGTTTCCGGAGTAGTTTCCATTCACGGTGGATTGGCAAAAGGTAATGATCGATTAAATGTTCCGATAAAGACGAAAGTTCTGGTAGAACATCCTGCTGATGACGAAAGTGTAAAACCAGAAGATATGAATAATCTAATCGCAGAATTAAAAACAGGAAAAACAGATTTTCAAATCATCACTTATGCCAATTCGAAACATACTTTCACAAGTCCAGAATCTCCGGATTATAATGAAATAATGGCAAAACGTGCTTGGAATCATACATTATTATTCTTGAAAGAAATTCTAAAATAGAAATTAGTTTTTAGAACTTAGATATTAGAAAGACAGCCTTTTGAGCTGTCTTTTTTTACTTTTTAATCAATAAAGAAACGATGTCTTGAATGACTTTTTGAGAAACAAAATTCATAAAATCAAGTCTTTCCAGATGTGGCAAAAATAGTTTTGAAGTTGTTTCTTGATTTCCAATTCTAATCGTATAGAAAACCGTTCCTACATCTTTTCCATCTTCACCTTTTCCAGGACCGGCAACTCCCGTCGTAGAAACCGAAATATCAGTCTTAAATAAATTCTGACAACCAATTGCCATTTCCGAAGCAACTTGTTCACTCACAACTGTGAATTCTTCTACAGTTTTTGGATTGACATTTAAAAGGTCAATTTTCTTTTGAGTCGCGTAAGTCACAACACTTCCCAAGAAATAATTGGAACTTCCCGAAACCGACGTTATCAAATGTGCCAACTCTCCACCAGTACAACTTTCTGCAACCGAGATCGTTAGTTTTTTTTCTGTCAATAATTCGCCAAGAATTTTTTCGATTTTATCTTCTTGAGTGGCAATGATGTTTTCTCCAATTAATAGAAATAATTTTGTGATTTCATTTTCTAGTTCTGTATTTAGTAGTTCTTGAGAACTTCCGGAAGCTGTCAGTCTTAATTTTACTCTTGTTCCAACCGGCAAATATGACAAACTGATATGTTTGGGTAAAGCCAATTCCCATTCTTCAATGGTTTCTGACAAAATACTTTCCGGAATATCAACGACTGAAACAATTCTGGTTACAATGTGGTCTAGCGATAATTTCTCCTTCAGAAAAGGAATAATCTGATCTTTTACTAAAGGTTTAACTTCGTAAGGAACACCGGGTAAACTGAAACAATAAGTTCCGTTCTTCTCCAAAATCATACAAGGAGCAGTTCCGAAATAGTTAAGAAAAATTTTTGCCTTGGACAAAACCATCGCTTGGTCTTTGTTATGTTCTAGAATCCAAAGTCGTTTTCTTTTTTCGAGATAGGCTCTGAGATGTTCATAGATTTCGTCAGAGAAAATCATTTCATCTTCGAAGAAATCAGCATAAGCTTTTTTGGTAATATCATCTTTTGTAGGCCCCAATCCGCCGGTTGTGAAAACTACATCAGCCATCTCAAAAGCCATTGCTAAAGTCGAAACAATTGTACTTTCTTCATCAGGAATTGTAAAAATAGAAAGCACTTTTATACCAATTTCTTTTAGCTGTGTCGCAATAAAATTGGAGTTGGTATCAACGGTATTTCCCGAAAGGATTTCGTCACCGATAGTAATCAGAACTGCTGTTTTCATAGAGACAAATCTCGGAAATATTTTATATTTTCAACCACATAGACACATAGTTTTTTTAGATTAAATAGAGAAGTTAATGACTATGTTATTTTCTAAAAATTGATTTATCTCTATGTGCCTATTTGGTTTTATTTTATCTTTGATTAAAACTTACGGATGAACTCTTCTTTCTGGAAAAACTATAGCAACATAATTCTGCTTCTCATCGGGATTTTCATCGGAAGTCTGGTTGGGATTTTCGCACCTGATTTCGTCACTTATCTGAAACCGATGGGAGATATTTTCCTGAATCTGTTGTTTGTAACAGTCATTCCATTGGTATTTTTTGCGATTGTTTCTGCCATTTCCGGAATTGAACAACAAAATCAATTGGGCAAAATCATCGGAACAATGGCTTTGACTTTCTTGAGTTTCATTTTGATTTCAGCCACGTTTTGCATTATAATGGTTTACTTTTTTCCAACCGAAACGCCGAAAAATATCAGCGAAACCCTATCAGAAAATCTTCAGAATAATGCTAATATTAATGACCAAATCGTAGGATTCTTCACTGTCAGCGAGTTTTATCATTTGTTCTCGAGACAGAATATGCTAGCATTGTTGGTCTTTTCATTTTTAGTTGGAATATCCATTAGGAAGTCAGGAGAAAAAGGAAAACTGTTCCAAAACTTCATCCTTTCCGGAAACGAAGTGATGAAACAGCTTTTACTATTAATAATGAAAGTTGCACCGATTGGATTAGGCGCTTATTTCGCTTATCAAGTCGGAACGATTGGACCTCAACTTTTCGGATTTTATGCCAAACCTTTGGGATTGTATTATATAGCTGGAACCATTTATTTCATCGTATTTTTCAGTCTTTATGCTTTCATTTGGAAATCTGGAAATGGTGTAAAAGCTTTTTGGAAAGAAAGCCTTTTACCAACTGCAACCGCTATCAGTACTTGTAGTAGTCTCGCAACAATGCCAGTCGCTATTGAATCTGCAAAAAGAATGGGCGTTCCTGCTTCTATCGCCAATGTTGTCATTCCGATTGGAACTACGATTCATAAAAACGGTTCGTCGATTTCTTCGATTATCAAGATTTATGTTGCATTTCAGTTACTTGGCTGGAATTTCTTTGAACCAATGAATCTGATAATGGCTTTGGGAATCACCGTTTTCGTAAGTGCAGTCGCCGGCGGAATCCCCAATGGCGGTTATATCGGGGAAATGTTGATGATTTCGGTTTACAAAATTCCGCCCGATGTTGTCCCAGCAGTTATCATTATCGGAACTTTGGTAGATCCATTGGCAACGGTTCTCAATTCTGTCGGGAATATTTTGGCAAGTATGATTGTCTCTAAATTTGTAAAAACCGAAGCTGTTTAAATTTTTTTAGGAGCAATTTCCTATTTACTCGCTTCGCTTGACCGGCTCAAGATTTTCCAGTTCATCCGGCGTGAACAATCGATAATGAACTTTGAAGGTTTTACCCAAAGGCGTTTCCAAAGAAAATCCGCCAGGTCCCCAACCATCCAAAACATCCAACGTGAAGTGGGAATATTTCCAATATTCAAACAAGTCGCGGTCTATCCAGAACTCGTGTCCATTGATGGTTCCAATCATTGCATCATTCATTCTTGGGAAATATCCACCTTTCTCGAAACATTGTGGCTGTGTCCCTTCGCAACAGCCACCGGCCTGATAGAACATTAGTTCACCGTGCTTTTTTTCCAGCTCCCAGATGACTTCCAAAGCTTTTTCGGTTACGGAAAGTCTTGAGATTTTATCTTTGGTTTCCATATTTTTTCTTTTAAAATTAATGATTAATTTTCATAAATATCTTTTTGAACACAAATCGAAGATTCGACGTAGTCAAAGGTTACAAAGTATTTATTTACAATTATTGTGCATATTTTAAGTTCACAAATCGAAGATTCATCGATTCCTATAATCAAATAAAATATTGAGATAAAGGCACAAAACTTAAACGAGAACACAAATCTTATCTAAACGAAGTGGCTTTGCGAACTTGATAAATTTAAAACTTTGTGGACTTAGTGTTCAAAGCAAATATCCTCAAGTTAGTAAAAAACCCGACAAACAATATCTGCCGGGCTTAAAAAACTCAAAATAACAATAATTTAATTTTGTCCAGCAATATCCAAAACGATACGCCCATCGATTTGTCCGGCTTTCATCTTATCAAATACTTCGTTGATGTCTTCCAGTTTTGCAGAAGTCACAGTTGCTTTTACCAAACCTTCGTTTGCAAAATCAAGTGCTTCCTGTAAATCTTTTCTAGTTCCAACAATAGAACCTCTTACGGTAATTCTCTTAAGAACAGTTTCGAAAATAGGTAATTCAAAAGAACCCGGCGGAAGTCCATTGAGTGCAATCGTACCTTTTCTTCTCAGAACGTCTATCCCCTGCTTAAAAGCAATTGGAGAAACAGCGGTAATTAATGCACCGTGCATTCCTCCAACTTCTTTGTGAAGATAAGTTCCAGGGTCGGTTTCTTTGGCATTTACAACTAAATCCGCACCTAGTTTTTTAGCCAATTCTAATTTGTCATCCGCAACATCTATCGCCGCAACGTGCATTCCCATTGCTTTTGCATATTGAACTGCAACGTGCCCTAATCCACCGATTCCTGAAATAGCAACCCATTCGCCTGGTTTTGTTTCGGTTTCTTTAAGTCCTTTATAAACTGTTACTCCGGCGCAAAGAATCGGAGCGATTTCCAGAAAGTTCACATTATCTTTTAAATGTCCTACATATCTGGAATCTGCAATTACATATTCTGCAAATCCTCCGTCTACGCTGTAACCTCCATTTTGTTGAGCTTCACACAATGTTTCCCATCCCGTGATACAATAATCACAGCATCCACAAGCCGAATACAACCAAGGCACTCCAACTGCATCGCCTTCTTTTACCTGAGCTTCAGGTCCGCAAGCCACTACAATTCCTACACCTTCGTGTCCGGGAATCAATGGCATTTTTGGTTTTGCTGGCCAGTCTCCATCTACAGCGTGTAAGTCTGTATGACAAACGCCACACGCAATTACTTTTACTAATACTTCATAGCGTCCGGGTTCTCTTACCGGAACTTCCATAATTTTCAATGGCTGTCCGTAACCTTGTACAACGGCCGCTTTCATTGTTTTTGGAATCATAATTTAATTTTTTGATTGGTTAATTTTTATAGATAAACCTCATAGTTTTAGAATCCTATGAGGTTTGTTTAAAGATTTAGAAAAATCCTAATTTGTTTTTGTTATAGGATATCAACATATTTTTGGTCTGACGGTAATGATCGAGCATCATTTTGTGATTTTCTCTACCGATACCGGATTGTTTGTAACCTCCGAAAGGTGCTCCTGCAGGGTAAGCGTGGTATTGGTTAACCCATACTCTACCAGCTTCGATATGACGGGGGATCTGGTACAACTGATGGGCATCTCTAGTCCAAACGCCAGCGCCAAGACCATAAATTGTGTCGTTTGCAATTTCTAAAGCTTCTGACTCATCTTTGAAAGTTGTGAACGCCACCACAGGTCCGAAAATCTCCTCTTGGAAAATTCTCATTTTGTTGTTTCCTTTAAAAATGGTTGGCTTGATGTAGTAACCGTCTTCCAAGCCTTCGATGTGGTTAGCTTCTCCTCCTGTAAGCACTTCTGCGCCTTCTTCTTTACCGAGTTTCAAATAACCTTCGATTTTGTCTTTTTGAATTTTAGAAGCCTGTGCTCCCATCATCACCGTTTTGTCTAATGGATTTCCAACTTTGATTGCTTCGGTTCTTTCAATCACTTTTGCGATGAATGCGTCTGCAATATCTTCTTGAACCAACAATCTTGAAGGACAAGTACAGATCTCACCTTGATTCAATGCGAAAAGAACCGCTCCCTCGATTGCTTTATCCAAGAATTCGTCGTCGGCATCCATTACTGAATTGAAGAAAATATTTGGTGACTTCCCTCCCAATTCTAACGTTACAGGAATGATATTTTCTGTTGCATACTGCATTACCAAACGGCCAGTTGCTGTAGATCCTGTGAAAGCCGCTTTGTTAACTTTTGGATTGGTCACCAAAGCTCTTCCCAATTCTGCCCCGAAACCATTCACTACGTTTATAACTCCTGCTGGAAGCAAATCTCCAATCAATTCCATTAATATCATAATAGAAATAGGTGTGCTTTCTGCCGGTTTCAAAACTACGCAGTTACCAGCTGCCAAAGCTGGAGCGAGTTTCCAAACAGCCATCAGAATCGGAAAATTCCAAGGGATGATTTGTGCAATGACACCAAGTGGCTCGTGAACGATTAATGAAACGGTGTCTTTATCCAATTCATTATGCGAACCTTCCTCTGCTCTGATTACCGAGGCAAAATATCTGAAATGATCAATCGCCAAAGGAATATCTGCAGCTAGAGTTTCTCTTACCGCTTTTCCGTTATCAATAGTTTCTACAGTTGCGATATATTCAAGGTTTTGCTCCATTCTATCCGCAATTTTGTTTAGAATAATACTTCTTTCTGCTGGAGAATTATCTTTCCAAGTTTTAAAGGCTTCTGTTGCTGCATTAACTGCTGCTTCTAAGTCTTCTTTGTTAGAATGTGCTGCCTGTGTGAAAACTTTTCCGTTAATCGGAGAAACAACGTCAAAATATTGTCCGCCAGCCGATGGTACAAATTTTCCACCGATGTAATTATCATATTTAGCTTTGAACTCTGGCCAAGCCAAAGTCGTTGAGTTCTGTGTTAGTTCTGCTGTTGTGCTCATAATAATATTATTTTGTTATTAATAATCAGTCAACATTTGTTTAAGGCTAAGTTAACTTCATAATTAATGAACAGAATAGCACAATTCTCCAAAAAAATAGTAAAATCCTACTTTTAAGATTCTTTATAATTTCATTAAGAAAAAATTATGCTTGGCTATATATCTAAAATTATTATATTTGAGAAACAAGATGTTATAAAAATCTTGACTAATGAATACAAATCATTTTCATCTTAACAAACCTAATCTGACGCAGGAAAACAAGCTGAACACTATGGTTGAAAATCAAACCAAATTCAGTTTAAATAATTGTGAATTCAGTATCTATGAAACACATCAGAGTGCATATAACGTGAAATTGCACTTTGAACATTTGGCGTTTACAGGAATGTTGAGAGGAAAAAAATGGATGAAACTCCAGAATAAGAGTAATTACTTCGAATATCTGCCTGGAGAAAGTGTTTTGGTTGCACCCGGAGAGACAATGGTAATTGATTTTCCTGATGCCGATAAAGATGCTTCGCAATGTATTTCGTTAACTTTGAATCCAGAATTTGTACAGGAATCGCTTGACCTTTTGAATTTCAATGCAAAAAAAGTGGACGATTCTTCGCAATGGAATATTTCTTTGGAAGAATTTTATTTGCTAAATAGTAAAGCTTTGGCTTCTGCTACCAACAATATTATGAGAATTGCGATGGATGATAATTCTTATAAAGATGTGATTGCTGATTTTGCTTTGAAGGAACTTTTGATAAGATTAATGCAGACTCAGGCGAGAAATCTTGTTGAAAAAAATACGTTGAAAAACAAATCTAGAATTGGGTTTGTTGCAGATTACATCAAGAAAAATCTTCATCAGAAATTATCCATTGATGTGATTGCGAAAATGGCTTATGTCAGCAAGTCAAATTTCTTCAAAATGTTTAAAGAAGAATTGGGGATTTCGCCAAATGAATTCATCATTCAAGAAAGAATCAAGAGAGCAAAAGAAATGTTGATGCATAATAATTCGGTGAATGAAGTGGCTTTCAGCACCGGATTTTCGGACACCAATTATTTTATCCGAGTTTTCAAACAAATGGAAGGTGTAACGCCGAAAATCTTTCAGAACAAAAAATTAATTTGAGTTAAATAGTTAGTTATAGATATTTTCAAAAAGAAGACGAGCAAATAATTACTTGCTCGTCTTTGATTTTATATTGAACCACATAGGCACATAAGATTTAATGAAAATTTACTTTTATGTAAAAGAATAAATAGTCAATAGTCTATATTTTCTATTTATTTCTTTAATTGTAGAAATATGTGCCTATGTGGTTAATCAATTTTTACTTCTGATAAGAATAATATCTTGCACCTTTCAGAACCGGACTTTCTTTTTCAACTCTTGTCAATCCAAATCCTTTATAATTAGGATTAACAGAAGAATCCAACTGTTTACGGTGCAATTTTTCATAAGTGTCGAAATCAATTGCTAATCTCTTTGTCAGATTTTCGAACAGATTCCATTTTTCCACGACAGATTTCCATTCAGGAGAGATTTTCCCTACAAAAACTTTTGATTTGGAACCACTTCCGTAAGCCAAGAAACCAATTTCTTTCTCCGTCAAATCTTCATTTTCGTTAAACGAAGTTTGTAGTGCAGACAACAGCGCCATAAAAATAGAAGCCGTGTACATATTGCCGATTTCAGAAGAAGCCCTTTGAGATTTTTCAATTTTTTCATTAATGAACTTGATATAATCTTCAGATTTAGCAATGGATTTTTGCTTCTCGGCATCAGAAAAATCAAGATTATTTTCTAAACTATAAATCTCGGTGAAAACCCTTTTCCCGTGAAACGCATAAGGCAAATGGAAAATCAAATATCTCCACTCTTCATAAGGTCTAATTGTGAAAGTCTGTTCTTTATAATGCTGATAAGCTTCACGGATTCTATCTTGATAACAAACATTAGAATATTGACCGTCGAAAACAGGTTCGTCTGTAAACACTTCGATTTTATCAGGATAATTTTCCGGCGCAGAATTAAATTCAGATTTTGAATGATGACGTCTCGGTTTGAAGAAATCGAAAACACTTTCTGTTGCAACGCCCCAATTATTATCAATCTCAATCAATTTTGGATTCGCAGAAACCAATAAAGCCACTGCACCTCCACCTTGCGTATATTCTCCAGAAGAAGCCAATTCATATTTTGCATAATCACTTGCAATCACAACCGCTTTTTTAGTAGGATTTGCTCTTACAAAATCTAGTGAATTATGAAGCGCATCAACGGCTCCAACGCAGGCAAAAGTCATATCGACCACATCGCAGTTTTTAAAACTTCTTTCCCCAAATTCGTCACTTAGAAATTCTTCTACCATTTGAACGGCATAAGTTGCTGTTGGTTTTGCGGCATCCAAAGCACTTTCAGTTCCAAGGTAAACTCTGGAAATCTCTTTCGGATTGATGTTATAATCTTGAATCAATTTTAGTAAAGCTTCCGCCGCAAAAGTCGCTGCATCCTCGTGAACATCGGGCAAAGCCATTTTGTGTAAGCCCAAACCTTTTTCCAATTTTGCCGGTTCTATTCCTCTTTTCTCAGCAAGGTCTTTGATTTCTAAATATAAAGAAGGCACATAAAAGCTGGCCGCATCAACTCCAAATTTCGTCATTTTAAAAATTTTAAGACACGAATTTAGGGCTTTTTTGGCGGATTTTGGGTGTGAATTAGGGAGAAAATTTTGGAATCTGTTAAATGTTTTTAATTATTGAAACCTAAAATTAATATCAACTTTTAAAACGTGGAATCTTATGCAGCCCGACTTGAGTGGAGCTCTTTTTCTTTTTTTGTAAAAAAGAAAAAAGCGGGAACGGAAGGCGGATTAAGCTGCCCAAACCTAACAAAGAGGTTCGATACAGTCAAATAAAAAACCTCGCTGTTAAAAAACAAACGAGGTTCTCTTCATATCAAAACAAAATCAAATTTCTAATTAAATAAGGCTTTCATCGTGCTGTGACAAATCCAGACCAATACTTTCCGAATCTTCTGTAACTCTCAACGGAATTATCATATCCGTCAATTTGTATAAAATCAACGCACCTAAAAATGTAAACGCCGACACCAAAACCAAAGCCATCATATGATGCGCAAATACTTCGAATCCACCGTGAAGAAGACTTGCATTTTCGCCTTGAGCTAAGATTGCCGTCAGAATCATTCCCATAATTCCGCCAACACCGTGGCAAGCAAAAACATCCAAAGTATCATCTACTTTTTTCAGTCGTTTCCAATTGCACATCAAGTTTGAAACAATTGCAGAAATAAATCCGATGAAAACGGCGTGAGGAATCGTTACAAAACCTGCAGCAGGCGTAATCGCAACCAATCCGACAACAGCTCCAATACAAGCGCCTAAAGCAGAAACTTTGCGCCCATTGACTCTATCAAAGAAAATCCAAGATAGCATTGCTGTTCCTGATGCAATAGTAGTTGTTCCAAATGCCATTGCCGCAGTTGCATTAGCCGACAAAGCTGAACCAGCATTGAAACCAAACCAGCCAAACCAAAGCATTCCTGTTCCCAATATTACAAACGGAATATTAGAAGGTTCGTGATGTGGATTCTTTCTTTTTCCAATCATCATTGCTCCGGCCAAAGCAGCGAATCCTGCACTCATATGAACCACAGTTCCACCCGCAAAATCCTTCACTCCGAAATATTTATTCAACAATCCGTCCGGATGCCAAACCATATGACAAAGCGGTGTGTAAATAATTAAATGAAACAAAACCATAAATAATAAGTAAGAAATAAACCTTACTCGTTCCGCAAATGAACCTGTTATCAAAGCCGGTGTAATGACCGCAAATTTCATTTGAAACAACGCAAACAAAACAAACGGAATAGTAGAAGCCATTTGACTGTGAGGCAAAACTCCAACGTTGTTAAAAAATAAATATGATGTTGGATTTCCAATGAGTCCATAATGTTCACCATTAATTGTAATCCCAATCGAATCTCCAAATGACAAACTGAATCCTACAACAACCCAAACAATGCTAATCACACCCAATGCAATGAAACTCTGCAACATTGTTGAAATCATATTTTTTTTCCCGACCATTCCGCCGTAAAAAAAGGAAAGTCCAGGTGTCATCAATAAAACCAAACCGGAAGAAGCAAGAATCCAAGCGACATCCGAACCTACAATACTATCTTCTCCAAGAAAAGTTCCGGGTTTTGGTAAAGAAGTCTGCTCCGGCCAGAAAAGTGCAACAATTGAAACCATACTAATTATCACGAATGATATTATCCAGCGTTTTTCAATTTTCATATTTTAAAATTTTAACCCTGCAAATATAAAGGGTTAATTTGAATTAATTGTAAAAAATTAAAACACAAACCCCTAATTTTTTATTATTAAAAATAAAATTTAATCAAATTAAACAACTCGTAAAGTTCGAAAATAATCAGGCATTAGTTTTGATATATTATCAATAAAAATAAATTATGAGACCAGATATTCCAAAACCAGACAGCGAAACCAACAAAGGTCCAATGATGGCAATTATTATTATTGTCGTTTTATTCCTTTTAGGATATTTTGTTTATATGATGTTTATCCCACAACAAGTGGAACAGATGAACCAAACGGACAAAGTACAGCCTACTGAACAAACAATAAATGACTCCATCTAGGAGTCATTTATATTTATCAATCGAACATTATTTTCTTAATGAATATGTTTCTCAGCGTGATAAGAACTTCTTACCAAAGGTGAGCTTTCCACGTGACGGAATCCTAAGCTTCTTGCAAAATCTCCGAATTCATCAAATTCTTCCGGCGTAATAAAGCTTTTCACAGGAAGATGTTTTTTAGTTGGCTGAAGATATTGCCCAAGCGTAATCACATCTACATTGGCATTTCTGATATCCTCAATTGTTTGGAAAACCTCATCTTTAGTTTCTCCCAAGCCAAGCATTACTCCAGTTTTTGTACGGTTTTGTCCTGCTTCTTTTAGATATCTAAGAACATCTAAACTACGTTCGTACTTTGCTTGAATTCTCACTTCTCTTGTCAAACGTTTTACGGTTTCCATATTGTGGGAAATCACTTCCGGAGCTACTTCTACCAATCTGTCAAGATGTTTTGTCACGCCTTGAAAATCTGGAATCAGAGTTTCCATCGTTGTTCCCGGAGAAATTCTACGAACCGCATTTACCGTTTCAGCCCAAAGAATCGAACCCATATCTTTCAAATCATCTCTGTCAACCGAAGTCAAAACCGCGTGTTTGATTTTCATTAATTTGATAGAACGTGCTACTTTTTCCGGCTCGTCCCAATTCACATCCATTGGTTTTCCGGTTTTCACACCGCAGAAACCACAACTTCTGGTACAGATATTTCCCAGAATCATAAAGGTTGCTGTTCCTTCGCCCCAACATTCACCCATATTTGGACAGCTTCCACTTTGGCAAATTGTGTTCAGTTTATATTTATCAACCAAATTTCTAAGTTCTCGGTAATTCTTACCTGTTGGCAATTTTACACGAATCCATTTGGGTTTTTGAGTCAATGTTTCTTCCATTCTGATTTTCTAAAATTAAAAATCCGTTTCGTCTTCTTTTAATAATTCGGCCAAGATTTTCTTAGCTCTCATTATTCTTACTTTTGTGTTGGCAACGGAAAGATTGAGTTCTTCCGCTATTTCTTTGATGCTTTTTTCCTCAAAAAATCTCAATCTGATGATATCCTGATTTTTAGCATCCATTGTTTCTATGATTTTGATAATCTTTTGCTGGTCTTCTTCAGAAATCAATAATTCCTCGGGTGACCTTGTAAATTCGTTCTTTACATTTTCCAATCCGTCGCTTGCATCTTCGTTTTCTCGGCTTTTTCTTCTCCAGAAATCGATGATTGTATTTTGAGCAATTGTCAAAATCCAAGTCTTGAATTGAAAATTAGGGTCAAATAAATCCAGCTTGTTAAGAACTTTTGAAAATACCGAAACCGTGATTTCATCTGCATCATTTTCATCCTTCACTCTGTTCATCACAAAAGAAAAAACATCAACCCAAAACAGGTTAATCAATTGTGTTTGAGCTTTTTGATTCTTATCTCTAGCCTTTATGATAAGAGCGAGTAACTGGTCTTCTTTCATTTTTCAAAGAACAAAGATAGCTATATATTATTAAAAAATATGAATATCAAGAGATTGAGAATTTCTATTATTTTGAATGGAATTCTTTTGAGATTTAGAGTGAATTTAAATAACAAATATCAAGGCTGAATTATTTTAAAAGAAGTATTTTTACTGGCTTGATTCTGGAATAGAAAAATCACAATAAACAATTAAATATCAGACAAATAAATAATGAAATTTTATAAATATCAAGGTACAGGAAATGATTTTGTAATGATCGACAACCGTTTAGGAGAATGGGACGACTTATCTATCGAGAACATACAAAAGCTTTGTGACCGCAGATTTGGGATTGGCGCAGACGGATTAATTAAAATCAATTCGACAGAAAGTGTTGATTTTGAAGTGGATTATTACAATTCCGACGGTTCCAAAAGTTTCTGTGGAAATGGCGCACGTTGTTCTGTCGCATTTGCTCATTTCTTAGATATTATCGAGGATAAAACCACTTTCACTGCGATTGACGGAATCCACGAAGCAGAAATCAAAAATGGAATCGTTAAATTGAAAATGGGCGATGTAAAATCCATTGATACAGACGGAAATGATTTTGTTTTGAATACAGGTTCGCCACATTATGTTAAGTACGTTGAAATGTTAAATAATTATAATGTTTACAAAATTGGTAACGAAATCCGAAATTCTGAAACTTATAAGAAAGAAGGAATCAATGTGAATTTTGTTGAGAAATTGTCTGATAAAGAACTTTTTGTAAGAACTTATGAACGTGGTGTTGAAGATGAAACTTACAGCTGTGGAACGGGAGTTACAGCTGCAGCTTTAACTTTTATGAAAAATAACAATCAAAAGTTTGTTGAAATTAAAGTTATGGGCGGACAGCTGAAAGTTTATGCTGAGAAAGATGGAGAAGGATTCAAAAACATTTGGTTAGAAGGTCCTGCTGTTCAGGTTTTTAAAGGAGATATTAATCTAGACAAAGCCTGATATTTTAAAGTTATGAAAAAAACAATTCTTATCATTTTTGTTGTTATTATCGCAATCCTTGGTTTCTTTGGGTTGAGATTTTATAATAAATATCTTGGAAACAATGTGGAAAAAGAAGGTTTTGTCTTGATTCCGCATCATTCGAGTTATAAGCAGATTTTGGATTCAATCTCCCCTTTCATCAAAAACAAAGACAATTTTACAAGTATTGCTGACGATAAAAATCTGAAAGAAAATTTCAAAGCCGGACGTTACGAAATCAAATCAGGAATGAACAACCGAGAAATCACCAATATGATTATCGCTGGAAATCAAACTCCGAATTCTTTCAGAATTAAAGACTTTGATGACGTTTATCAAATGATTGGACGCGTGACCAAGAAAACAGAAATTGATTCTTTGAAATTTGTTAAAAAACTTAACGAAATAGCGATTAATAAAGGCTACAAAAACGCTGAAGACCTAAAAAAATATTTCTTCAATAATACTTATGATTTTTTCTGGACCGTAACGCCTAAAGAATTCTTTGATAAATTCGAAAATGATTATAAGGATTTTTGGACTGCTGACAGAATCGAGAAGGAAAAAAAATCAGGATTAACAAGAGACCAGATTTACGCATTAGCTTCAATTGTTTATAAAGAATCTGGCGGAAAACCTGACGAACAAAGAACAATCGCAGGATTATATCTCAATCGCTATAAAAAAGGAATGAAGTTGCAAAGTGACCCAACGGTAATCTACGCAGTGAACAAAGCGAGTAATTTCACTCAACAAATCAAGAGAGTTTATTACAAACATCTGAAAGAGCCTTCTCCATATAATACTTATGCGAACAAAGGAATCCCACCAGGACCGATTTGTATTGTTGATAAAAACTCTATAGATGCGGTTTTGGAAGCGGAAAACCATAATTACATTTTTATGTGTGCCGATCCTGCGAGATTCGGTTATCATAAATTCACAGATAATGATGCTGAACACGCCAAGAATGCAAAAGCCTATCAGGACTGGCTGAACAGCAAACAAATAAAATAATAAAGAGCAAAAAGCGAAAAATAAACTAGAATGGAACGAACGGAAATTGTAAGTGTATTTCAGAAACGAATCTTTGGACTGGCATTAACTATCGGAGCCGCAAGTTTTGTAATAGCACAACAAAAAGTGACTATTTCTGGAAACGTAAAAGATGCAAATGGCGGAGTTGGATACGCATCGATAACTTTCAGAAATCAACAAAATTCACAATTGGATGATGCCGCATTAGCAGATGTGGACGGGAACTATAAAGTGGATCTAGCTCCAGGAAACTACGATGTGAACATTGAAGCGGTTGACTATAAAAAATTCACCCAAACAATCCAAGTGGAGAAAGCTGGTGCAATTGCGCCATTCGTTATTGTTTCCGACGGAAAAGCAAATCTGAACAACACAACAGATATACAGGGAGTTACAATTACTGCTACTTCAACAAAACCTTATAAAGTAGAACTTGACAAAAAAACTTATGACCCTTCGCAAGACTTGGTAAGCAAAGGTGGAAGTTTGCAAGATGTTTTATCTAACGTCCCTTCCGTTTCGGTAGATACAGATGGAACAGTTTCTATGAGAGGAAGTTCTAATGTAAGATTTTTGATCAATGGAAAGCCGTCTGCACTTCTTGGAATAGATGATGGCGCCAATGCTTTACAAAGTATCCCGGCAGATCAGATCGAGAAAATAGAAGTGATCACGAATCCTTCTTCGAAATTCGAAGCAAGCGGAACTGCTGGTATCCTTAATATCATTCTTAAGAAAAATAAAAAAACAGGCTTCAATGGTAGTGTAATTGGCACTTTAGGATATCTTCCTCAAACTAATCTTAATACAAGTCTTAGTTGGAGAAAAGGAAATTTTTCCTGGTTTTTGAACGGTGGCGGCGGTTACAGAGAATCTAAAAATACCAATAGAAATGACAATTACTACAACAATGTTACTACTATTGGGGACGAAACAGAATCTCACCAAAATTCTGAAATAAAGAATAAAAACAGCAATTACAACGCTACTGCAGGGATTGTCTATGACATAACTGAGAAAACATCTGTTAATGCATCTGGAACCGTAAGAACTTTTGAAAGTGATAACGTTGGTAATATTGATTATAATTATCTGTTATTCAATGCGCCAAATACTTACACGTTGAGAAATACTACCGGAAATAATAATAATCTTGCGTTTCAAGGAGATTTTGGCCTAGATCACAAATTTGATGACAAAGGGCAGAATCTATCATTATCCCTGAGTTTACAAAGAAACCGCTCCAACAACAATACAAACATCAAAGAATATGATGATTATAGTACTGTAACATCTCTACAAAACCTCATCAATCAAAGAACTGTCAATAAAAATATTGTTGCAAAAGCGGATTACGAATTACCAATTGGTGAAATTTCAAAATTAGAGGCCGGCTATCGTTTAGATTCCAACAGCAATAGTTATGACAATAACGTTTTGGAAAGCACAACTGCATTCCCTACTTTGAGAAATCTGGGACTTTATACTTATGATGCTCAATACAAAGAATTGTTCAACGCATTTTATGTACAATTTAAAAGTAAAATTGGCAAAGTAGGTTATCAGTTAGGCCTGAGAGATGAGATATCCAACGTAACGATAGATTATCAAAATCTTTTAACACCAGGATCCATAGGTTACACAGAGCCTGTTGTTGACAGAAAGAAGAATTATAATAACCTGTTCCCAAGTGTATTCTTAAGCTACGAGTTTGCCAAAGACAATCAACTATTAGTTAATTATACAAGAAGGATTGACAGACCAAGAGGTTTCTTCTTGATTCCGAATCCTAGCTACAATGATAACCAAAACATCTTTGATGGAAATATAGACCTTAATCCTTCCTATGTAGATTCTTACGAGGTAGGTTACAGTATTTCTAAAAAGAAATTCACTATCAACCCAACTCTATATTACAGACATCAAGAAGATGATGTAAAAATGTTGGTTTACAATACAAAAGAAAGTTATGAGGTGACTCCAGATGTGTTTAAAGACAGAATTGTTTTCCACACAAAACCAATCAATTTGGGGACTGATGATAGATTTGGTTTAGACCTTAACTTCAATTGGGATGCAACAAGCTGGTTAAAATTTATGGGTAACGTAGATGTATTTGGCTACAATACCAAAGGTAGTACGCTTTACCAAACTTTAGATAAAGATGGTAATGAAATTACCGACACGGCCAATTTCACAGGTAATGGGGTTTCTACCAGATCAAGGCTGACCACTACTTTCAAAGTTGACAAAACTCTTAACTTTCAGGTGCAAGGGTTTTTCAGAGGTGGACAAAAAACAGAATATCAACATAGAAAAGATATGTATGCTATTAACTTTGGTGCATCTAAAACTATTTGGAATGGAAATGGTACCATTGCTTTCAATATCCAGGATGTCTTCAATACCAGAGCAATGCAGTCTACCACTTATACCGCGAACAGCGTGAGAGATTCCTATATGCAATGGCAACCTAGACAATTCACAATGTCATTAACCTACAGATTCAAGCAAGGAGAAAAAGTTGAACAACCTAAACGTAAAAAAGATATCAACTCGAATGCATCTGGCGACGACCAACAGGGACCAATGTAATAATTCATCCGAAGAATGTAAAATTCAAAGAGGCTGTCTCAAAAGGACAGCCTCTTATTTTCATAGATATATAAATAGATTGTGATCAACACTGTTATTCTATAAAAAAATCCGTCTCGCTATAAAAACGAAACGGACTTTTTTAACAATTATAATTTTAAAGGTCTATTTCTTTTGTTCTTTCAACTCTTCTTTGTCTTTGTCAGAAGGATTCCAAACTTTAACCTCAGCATTTTTATCAATCCCGGAACGGATTTGAACATTGATTCCATCACTAGAACCTAGCTTAACATATACTTTTTTGAAACCACCATTCGGTTGTTTTACTTCTACAAAAGCTTTGTTATTTCCCTTTTCATATTGAATAAGAGACTCATCCAAAAGTAATGCATTTTTCTGAGAACTCAATAATATTTCTCCATTTGCACTGAATCCGGCTCTGATGTATTCTCCGGTTTTGTTGAAAACATCGCCTTCTACCGCGAATTTTATCGTTCCGCTTTCCTCAGTTCCTTTTGGCGCAATCAAGGTTAATTTTCCTGGGAAAGATTTATTTTGAAGAGCACCGATTACGACGCTCATATCCATCCCTTGCTTCAATTTTCCAGCCTGAGCTTCATCGATATCACCTTTAAAAATCAATGAATTAAGGTCTGCGATAGAACAAATCGTAGTTCCCGCATTGAAAGAGTTAGCCTCGATTACCTGACTACCCACTTTCACAGGAATTTCCAAAACAGTTCCAGCCGCTTTAGCACGAATCTGAGTCGTTGCCATACTTTGTAATTCCGGAGTTGCTCCTGTTCTTACGATTTGTAATTGTTTCTGAGCGGCATTCAGTTGTTGAACAGCTAGCTTTTGTTGTTGGATTGTAGTTTGCAATTGTTGCTCAGCTGTGATATATTCTTGTTTAGAAATCACACCTTGCTTGTACAACTTCGCTTGCATCTCGTATTGTTTCTGCTGATTATCAACGTTTACTTTTGCATTAGCTAACTGAATCTGAGTATTATTAACCTGCATTGTTGCGTTGTTCACTTCCGTAATATTAGGCACAATTCTGATTGTCGCCAACAATTGTCCGGCTTCCACTTTATCTCCTTCATCTACATTGATACTTTGGATGATTCCGGCAATGTTTGGTTTGATTTCGATTTCTTCACGAGGTTCTATTTTCCCTGTCGCCATTACTTTGTCATCCAAGTTTTTGATGCTTGGTTTTCTAGTAAGGAAGACTTCGTTCTCAGCTGAATTGGACTTGATAAGATAACCGATTCCGCCAACAAAAGCCAGCACAAAAATAATTCCCAAAATGATGGTCATCAATTTTTTGAATGTAAATTTCTTTTTTTCTTTTTCCATTATATAGAAATATAGTTTGTTTATTATTAATTTTTATTCAGTTCTTAATGCTTCGATTGGTTTGATTTTTACCGCTCGTTGTGCCGGAATCAATCCGATTACCAAGCCTAGGAAAATCATTATTCCCATTGCAGAAAAGACATTCCCGTAATCTACAGTTGGATTACTGAAAGGGAAAGCATCATTGTTCATTGTTGCAATATTTAGAATGATCAAAAGAAAAATTCCTGATAAAAATCCTAACAATCCTGATGATAAAGTAATCACCACACTTTCCAACAAAATCTGATTTCTAACTTCTGCCGGTTTTGCACCCAAAGCTCTTCTGATACCTATTTCTTTGGTTCTTTCTTTTACTGTAATTAATAAAATATTAGAAATAGCGATAACACCTGCTAGGATTGTCAATGTTCCTACAACTATTGTCAGTAACTGCATTCCTGTAAGAAATCCTGTTACCTTTTTGAATTCTTTAGCGAGGTTAAAAGTCCCAAAAGCATTAGTATCTTCTGGTGAAACGTGATTGATTTTTTTCAATTCATCTTTCACTTTTGTTTCAATTATTGCAGCTTCTGCATTGGGTTTACCAACGATAGCCATAAAGCCAATTTTATCTCCTTCATTGTACATCCCAGAATAAGTTGAAAACGGAATATACGCACCATTATCACTTTCCATCCCTCCACCTCTTGGAACTCTGAAAACACCTATAACATTGAAAAATATACCTTTCAGATTGACTGATTTACCAATCGGATTTTCATTTTTTTTGGCATCAAATAGATTTTTATAAATCTCCTCTCCTATTACAATTACTTTCTTTTTCCCTTGGATATCCGCATCATTGATAAATCTTCCGAACAATAATTTCTTCTTAGAAATCTGATTACCTACAGGAAAATCTCCGGTAATCATATACGTATTTTTCTTTCCGTTTCTGGAGATCTGTTCGCCAGCAGTTCCAAAATTACCTCTCACACTCTGAGGAGAGATATAATCTACTTCCGGAATCTTCTTCGTAATGTAATCTATATCTTTCAGATGGAGATCCATTTTTCTACCTTTTGCAAAGCCCTCGTAAGGGATATTGGTACTTTGTGGCCAAAGAAATATTGAGTTGGTTGCAAAGCCTGAAAATAACTTATTAAAACCATTCTCCATACCTTTTGCCGCACCTAATAAACTCACATACAAAAACATTCCCCAACCTACGCCTATCATTGTAAGAAACGTTCTGAGCTTATTATTCCGAAGGGAGTAATAAATTTCTTGCCAAGTATCTCTTTTGAAAAGTATATTCATTTTAGTTGATAGTTGATGGTTTTTAGTTGATAGTTTAGGATTCTTTTATCTTTATTCTTGTTTCTTTTAATCTGTCCTAAGTGCTTCGATTGGTTTGATTTTCGAAGCTTTATAAGCCGGAACAAATCCTGCAATAGCGCCGGAAAGCACCAAACAGAAGAATGCAGCAGCAATTAATCCCCAGCCTACTGATGGCTCTGTGATGAAGAAATCTTCTAGGTTATTCCCAATTAATTTCAAAGCCAAAACACCTAACCCTACTCCAACGAATCCAGAAATCACAGTAATCACAATACTTTCTTGTAAAATCAAAGCTACAATTCCTGCTGGTTTTGCACCAATTGCTTTTCTTACACCAATTTCCTTAGTTCTTTCTTTGATGATGTAAACCATTATATTACTGATTCCAATGATTCCCGCCAACAAAGTTCCAAGCCCAATAAACCCAACAACAGCAGTAATTACGAACAAGAAGGCAAAAGAATCTTGCGTGTTTTTCGCATTATTACTTACTCTAATTCCTTGTTGGTCATCTGGAGAAATCTGATGTCTCGCTCTAATATTTTTCTCTAATTGATCTCCGTATTTCACACCTTCATCCGGCGTCATAGTTGGATTATAAGAAAGCATTACTGTACTGATTGTGTCAGAACTTTTCTTCATCTGCTGCAATGTATGAAGCGGAATAGAAATATGTCGCTCGTCCCAATCACCACCTGGATCAGAGAAAACGCCAACAACTTTGAACATCGTTCCATTGATTTCCAAATCTTTTCCAATAGGATTTCCATCACGGATTAGATCTCGCCAAACCATTCTTCCAATGGATGCCACATTTTGTTTCAGTTCGTTATCTCTTTCGTTGATATAACGTCCGTCAATCATTGTTCTGTTTTCAAGAAATTTTTCGTCTCCCAAAACTCCATTGATTTGATAACTGCCACTTTCCTTACCATATTTAACCGTAAGACTGGTTGTATATCTTGGCGAAGCATATTCTAATTTACCTTTGCTTTCTTTCACAATCGCATCAAAATCATCATTATTAAAAGTAATGGTTCTATCAGATTGCAAACCTGCGTAAGGAATAGTAGTTTTCCCACCCCAAACCATTATCAGATTGGTTGCATCTCTTGTAAATGCTTTCGCAAATGAGTTATTAAGTCCGTTTCCAATTCCAAATAAAACAATGAAAATGAAAAGACCCAACGCAACCGTAAAACCAGAAAGCACCGTCCGCAATACATTACTGCGAATAGAACTAAATATCTCTTGCCAGCGGTCTAAATCAAACATTTTCTTTAATTATTATTGATGAATTGTTAATTATTATTTTTTGTCAGACTGAGGTTCTCTTCCAATTTGTCAGGCTGAGGCTCTCGAAGCCTTTATTATAATACGATTTGATTGATGAATTCATCACTTTCTATTCTGCCATCTTTCAGGACAACATTCCGTTTAGTTTGTGCTGCAACATCATTTTCGTGAGTTACTACAACAATTGTTTTTCCTTCGTTATTGATTTCCTGAAGCAGTTTCATTATGTCGTGAGTCGTTTTAGAATCCAACGCTCCGGTTGGTTCATCGGCAAGGATTAATTTCGGTTCAGAGATTAAGGCTCTTGCAATGGCAACTCTTTGTTTTTGTCCTCCGGAAAGTTCACTCGGAAGGTGTTCTGCCCATTCTTTTAATCCAACTTTCTCCAGATATTCCAAAGCTTTTTTGGTTCTTTCTTTTCTGGAAACATTTTGATAATATAATGGAAGTGCTACATTTTCCAGCGCAGTTTTATAATTAATCAAATTAAACGACTGAAAAATAAATCCAATGAAACGGCTTCTATATTCCGCCGCTTTTACTTCTGTAAGATGTTTGATGGGAACGCCGTCCAATTCATAAACACCATTATCAGCTTCATCCAATATTCCGATGATATTAAGCAAAGTCGATTTTCCGGAACCGGAACTTCCCATTATAGAAACAAACTCGCCTTGTTGAATGTTTAGGTTAATACCTTTCAGCACGTGAAGTTTGCTCTTACCTGTATCGTAAGATTTGTTGACATCTTCTATTTTCAGAATCGGATGAGACATTGTCTGGATTTTACATGATAAGTAATCGTGAGTTGATAAATGTTACACCAAAAAAAATAAAAACGCTAAAAAATGAAGAATAGATGGCAATTCTTTTATTACATTATATGCTATATTGAAGAGTTTAATGAACAAAAAAAATTTCCACGCTTGAAAAACAAATTTTTCTAACGTGGAAATTATATTTTCCTGCTTAGGAAAAAGAAGAGGGATGTTATTCTTTTTCGAATTTTAAGGTTTGTTGCATCTCCTTAAGTTTTTTCCCTGGTGTGAAGACCAGCTTTGTACTCCTAATAGCTGTGGCACTTACGTCCTTACTGGTATCTTTTCCGTCGCTGCTTACATTGAGCCTTAGGGATCCTAGTTCTCCCAAGCGCACTATCTGGCTATCGGATAACTCTTCTGTGATTACATCTACCATAGCATACAGTACGGCACGGATGTCTGCACCACTCACGGTGCTTATCTTTTCTATGCTTTTTGTAAGTTGTTCCAGATTCTTTTCTCCTGTGAAGACAGATGTTGCATAATATTTTTTCACACCACCACCTGCAACACCAGGTTGACCTTTTTCAATGACTTTGTACTTTACACTCATAATTTGTGTTTTTTAAAATTAATATTTAGTGATTTACATAATTTAAAAGTACAAATTATTTATATACAAAAACAAATTGTTAATTTTTTTCTAGCATATTTTTCAGCAAACTTATTTGTTGGTCTTTGCTTTTCAAGAGTTCTTCAAAAACATTTTTAGGAATGGTTATATATTGGCTATCGTCTGATTGATTTTGTAACACTGAATCTTGGAATTTCAAATTATCAATATCTTCTTTGATATCTTCTATTGGAACTTCTAAAACAGAAGAAATACGTCGCCATTCATCGTCAGAAATTGGTGAAAGTCCTTTTTCTTTTCGTGATAATGTTGTTTGCTCTACTCCTATTTGTTTAGCCAGTTTTTCTTGTGTATAGCCTTTAGTTTTTCTTACGGAAATTAGTTTTATTTGTATCAATATTATTTATGTTTTCTTTTGCAAAGATAAAGATTGTATTAAAAAATACACCGACTGACAAAGGACTTTAAGCCTTTTTAACATATGCTTAATATATGCGCATATTAAAATCCCATGAAAAATTCTGCCCTCTGTTGTATGATTTAAAATTTAACCACAATTTAGCAACCAAGAAAACACAAGTGCACGACATGTTATTTTTAGTGTAAACAACAAATAATTATTAATTTTTTTAAACATTAAAAAAATGAATTTAAAGAATTTAAATGTTCAGGAAATGAACATGCAAGAGTTAAAATCAACAGAAGGTGGGAAAGCCTTACCATGGCAAATTTCAATAGCCTTATGGGTTTACGACAACTGGGATGATATTACAAAAGGTAATCAACGATTTAAAGACACACATTAAAAATTAAAAAAAATGAAATTTACAGAATTAACACAGACCGAACTTAAAACGATTAATGGTGGTGGAAGAATTGCTGAAGCTGTAGGATATTACGGAACTGCTTTTTTCTATTATTTCCTTGGGTACAATAATAGAGAGGATATAGTTAAAAGTCCCTATTAATAAAACTTAAAAGAATAAGGCTGTTTTGATTTTAAAACAGCCTTATATAATACGAATTACCAAATGAAATTTGAGAAAAACGCCTATATACATGTTATCTTTTTTTCTATTATCAGTATTATTTACAGTATTATTTCGTCTGAAATTATAGAATATTTAAAAGTTGCTTCTAAAGTAAAGTTTATACCATTCAAAAATTTAATGCAGGAAATATTGCTAAGTTTAATTTTCGCTCCTATTATAGAAACATTATTTTTCCAGTTTACGGTTTACTACTTTATTTATTACATCAAAAAAAAAGTTCCAAATTTCACTTTAAAAAAAAATACATTTCTGCTACTTTACGTAATAACATCTGGTTTACTTTTTTCAATAAGTCATAGTTATTCTTTTTACTATATACTTTTAATGTTTATTCCAGGTGGAATTCTAGCTTACTCATTTTATTTTTTTAAAACAAAATTTACCTATCCCATTTTCTATACTTTCCTCATTCATTTCCTACATAATTTATTTGCATTCACTTGGAATAGAATGTAATAATTGCTTTTTTATAATGAATCATTCAAAATATAAATACATTTTTCTTTTTTTTGGTGTCATATATCTAATTGACGGTTTTTTCACTTTATTTTCTACTGATAGTGGCAATTATTTTCACTTTGGATTTTCCTTTACCAAAACTCAAGAAATATTAAAACAATTCCTTACTTCATCAATTTTACTTTTGTTTTATTGGTACAATAGAAAAAAATGAAAAACACTATTTATATTGGTATTCTTTTTCTAATCATTTCTACTTTACTTGCTTTACCTCTTATACAAATCCCTATCTCATCCTCTTCACGTGGTGTAGTGCGATCTGTGGAAGAAAACACTCAAATTTCTGCGGTGGTTTCGGGCAAAATAGTTTACAGCAAACTAGAAAAGAATAACCAAACCGTACAAAAAGGCGACACACTTCTCATTGTAACCGCAGAGCAGCTAGACACACAAAAGCAGCTACAAACCAACCAAAGTTCAGATTATGCTACTCAACTATCAGACCTTACAAAAATTTCTCACGGTAACTTCAGTGGTTTACAAACCGGACAATACCAGAGAGAGGTGTCTGCTATGCAGGAAAAAATCGCAGAAGTACAAACTCAGCTATCTCTAGCTCAGAAAGATTATGATAGAGCTCTAAAACTAAATAATCAAGGCGTAATACCCAAAGCAGAATATGATAAATTCCACTATAATCTGCAAGGTCTAAAGAATCAGATTGCCAATATTCGTGAACAGCAGATCGCCCAATGGCAAGCACAAAAACGAGAAACAGAAAGACAATTGCGTTCTGTAGATTCAGAAATCCAAAGAATCGGCCAAGAGCAGAAAAACTATATCGTTACAGCACCAGTTTCTGGAAGATTGATTAATTTTTCGGGAATACAAAAAGGGAACTTTTTAGTTCAAGGTACACCTATTGGAGAAATATCGCCAGATCATTTTCTAGTAGCCGAATGTATGGTCTCTCCAAAAGACATTGGCTTTATCCAAAAAGGACAAAATGTGAAATTCCAAATAGATACCTACAACTACAACCAATGGGGACTTGTGGATGGAAAAGTAACAGACGTTGACCAAAACATAACAGTTAATCAACAAACAGGAGAATCATACTTCAAAGTTCGTTGCCAGATGGATAAGAATTACCTGCAACTTAAAAATGGTTTTCGGGGTAACATTGGCAAAGGAATGACTTTTACTACACGCTTTCATCTAATAGACAGAACGCTTTGGCAATTGCTTTTTGACAGAGTAGATGATTGGTTCAACCCAAATCTGAAATAATGAAGAAAGAGACTCTGATAAAACAACACGATATAAAAGATTGCGGAGCGGCTTGCCTTGCATCTGTTTCTGCACACTATGGTTTGAAAATGCCGATTGCCAAAATCCGACAGCTTAGCCATACCGATACCCGAGGTACTAATGTTTTGGGAATGGTGCAAGGTTTGGAGAAAATGAGCTTTAATGCAAAAGGTGTAAAAGGTGGTGCTGATGTGTTGGCGGAAATTCCACTTCCTGCCATTGCACACATCATTACAAAAGAGCAATTACATCATTATGTAGTCATTTACAAAGTTACCAAAGAGAAAATTGAAGTGATGGATCCCGCTTTCGGAAAAATCGAAGAATATACTATCGAAGAATTTTCCAAAATCTGGACTGGAATACTCATTCTTATGGAACCCAATGAGTATTTTGAGCAAAAAAACGAAAAACCCAGCGTTTATAAAAGATTCTATAATCTGGTACAACCTCACAAAAGTATTCTGATACAAGCCTTAGTCGGTGCAGTAGTTTATACGATTTTAGGATTATCAACTTCAATCTACATAGAAAAAATTACGGATTATGTTCTGATAGACGGAAACCGAAGGCTTCTCAATCTTCTTTCTATTGGTATGATTGTGATTCTATTGTTTCAAATTTTTATAGGTGCAATGAAATCGGTTTTGGTTTTGCAAACCGGGCAGAAAATGGATAAACATTTGATTCTCGGTTACTATAAACATTTGCTAAAACTTCCGCAACGTTTTTTCGACACTATGAAAGTGGGCGAAATCATTTCCCGTGTGAATGATGCTGTGAAAATCAGAACCTTTATCAACGATGTTGCGATACAAATTTTTGTAAATATTTTCATCGTTATTTTCTCGTTTGTGTTGATGTTCACATATTATTGGAAATTGGCGTTGATTATGGCATTAGTGATTCCATTTTACTTCGTCATTTATTGGATTACAAATAAACTCAACAAAAAAGTCGAACGAAAATTAATGGAAGAAAATGCCGAACTAGAATCTCATTTGGTAGAGTCCATCACTTCGGTAAGGACCATCAAACAATTTGGGGTAGAAACTTTTGCCAATAATAAAACGGATAATGCTTTTTCAACTTTGCTGAAAACTATTTACAAATCGGTTATTAACAGTTTGTTTTCAGGAAATTCTTCTGAGTTCTTATCGAGAATATTTACCATAATTTTACTTTGGATAGGTTCGGGATATGTAATTGATAGAACGATAACACCTGGGGAACTCTTGTCTTTTTATGCTTTGATTGGATATTTTACCAATCCTGTCTCCCAACTAATTGGGATGAACAAAACCATTCAAAACGCCTTAATTGCAGCTGACCGTTTGTTTGAAATTATGGATCTTGAACGAGAAGAAACCACCGATAAAATAGATATTGCCAAAGAAAATTTGGGAGATATTCAGTTTAAAGAAGTGGGTTTCAGTTATGGAAGCCGAGTTGATGTTTTTGAAGACTTCAATTGTACCATTAAAAAGGGAAAAACTACCGCTATCGTAGGAGAAAGCGGTAGTGGAAAAACGACTTTGGCCTCTTTACTTCAAAACTTATATCCTTTAAAGAAGGGAAAAATAGCCATTGGAGATTACGACATCAATTATATTTCAAACTATTCTTTGCGAAATTTAATTTCCGTAGTTCCCCAACAAATCGATTTATTTTCGGGAAATGTGATTGAAAACATCGCACTCGGAGAAGATTTTCCCGTTGTACAAAGAATCTTAAACATTACAAAAGACTTAGGAATTATGAATTTTGTAGAAAAGCTTCCGAATGGTTTTCAAACTTATCTCGGTGAAAATGGAGCCTTACTTTCTGGCGGACAAAAGCAGAGAATCGCTATTGCAAGAGCATTGTACAAAAATCCTGAAATTTTAATCTTAGATGAAGCTACTTCTTCCTTAGATTCCGAAGCCGAGCAAGTCATCCAAAAAACCTTGGAAGAGTTTAGAAATAAAGGAAAAACAATGATTATTATAGCTCATCGATTAAGCACAATTGTCAATTCAGATGAAATTTTGGTAATGAAAGAAGGGAAAATCATTGAACAAGGAAATCATAAAGACCTTATCTCAAGGAATTCCATTTACAAATCGATGTGGGAAAAACAGAGTTATTTTTTTAATTAAGATGTAACAAATCAAATGTTTCGAAGTCTTATTGTATATAATTTTTCTTTTATGCTTAAAAAAGTTTTTTGTATTTCGCTTTTGTCTATCGGAGTTTTGGGATTTTCTCAGAAGAAATGGACAATTCAGGAATGTGTGGATTATGCAATTAAAAACAACTTGCAAATCCAAGCGCAGGCTTACAACAAAGATGTACAGACAAAAAATCTGGAAATGGCAAAAAGAGAATATTTGCCTTCGGTTTCCGGAACAATTTCTAATAATGCAAACTTTGGTCAAACCTTAGTTGGAACAAGCAGTATTAGAAATGACAGCTATTACAATGGAGCTAATGTTGGAGCAAATATATTAGTATACAACAACGGAAGACTCGAAAAAACCATCCGAAAAACAGGTTTTGATGTAGAAGCTAGCTTACAGGATATCGAAACTATTAAAAATGATATTTCGCTTCAAATCGCTCAGCAATACCTCAACGTAATGTTGAACAGAGAAATCAAAAAAATCTCTGAAAGTGCGATGGATAATGCTCAAAAATTATACGACCGTGCAAAAATCACGACTGAAGTAGGAACTACTGCTCAAACAGTTTTGGCAGAAGCAACTGCTTCATTAGCAAGAGAAAAACAAAATGTAAAAACAGCGCAAATTAATGTTGACAAAGCTTTGTTTGCAATGGCTCAGCTTCTTCAACTTCCAAATTATAAAGACTTTGATGTTGTTGACATTCCTGTTCCTGAGGAATTAGCTCCTCAAACCGAGACTGTAGAAGAGGTAATCAATATTGCTTATGAAAATCAACCTATTGTTAAAGCTGCCGAAACTAGAATAAAAGCAGCCGAAGCACAGACAGAAGTAGTTAAAACTAATTTTTATCCAACCATTTCTGCAACTGCTGGAATCGGAAGTTTTTACAATAATCTTTTGAATAAAAATACAATTGGCTATACAGTAGATGCAGCTGGTAATCCTGTTGCAGTCACTGAACGAAATTTCACACAGCAATACAGCGACAATTTTGGTCAGCAATTGAGTTTGTCTGCAAACATTCCGATTTTTAATAAAGGGATTACAAAATTGCAAGTTGAACAGACCAAAATCAATGAAGTAATTGCTAAAAATAATTTGGAACAACAGAAGTTTCAATTGAAGCAGGATATTCAGCAAGCGCAGTTCAATGCAGATTCTAATTATGAAATTTATATTTCTGCCATCGAAGCTGAGAAAAGTACGAGATTAGCTCTTGATTTTGCCGAGAAAAGTTTTGCAGCAGGACGTTCTACAATCTATGACGTAACGATTGCCAGAAACAATTATGTGAATGCGCAAGGTTCTGTAGCTCAAGCAAAATATAATTACCTGTTTAGCATAAAAGTTTTGGATTTCTATGCTGGACGTGGAATTACACTCTAAACAAATCTTTACCAAAACCGCAAATAAAATTAATTTAAATCAGTAAATAAACACATAATTAGTTAATTTTATAAAAATTAAAAAAACTATGAGATTAAAATTTACTTTTTTATTCCTTTCTATTTTCGGTATTACAAATTCGCAAATCATCTCAGGAAGAATAATTTCCGGTGAAAACAACAATTCCATTCCTTATGTAAGAATTGGTGTTGATGGAGAAAACATAGGTACTATAACCGATGAAAACGGAAACTACAAAATCGATTTAACCAACGTTGATAAATCTAAAAAAGTTACCGTTCAATTGGGTGGTTATAATTCCTTTGAGCAAGACATTCAAAATTTCATTAATTCTAATAATCATAATATTGTTTTAAAAGAAAAAGTAAATGAAATTGCCGAAGTTAAACTGAGTCCAAAAACTTATGAGAATAAGAATTGGGGAATCAATACAAAAGCTAAAAAAGTAGGATTCTGGTACAATTCTAATGATGATAGCCATGGAAACTGGCGAGAAGAGATTGCAATTTCATTTTCTAACAAAAAGAAGGTGAAAATCGAAAAAATCAACTTGAACGTCAATCAATTCGATACAAACAAACCGGTTTTATTAAACTTCAATATTTATTCCGAAGAAAAAAGTAGACCAAGTAAATCCATTTTGTCAGAAGTCTTGACCGTTGAGCTGACAAAAGACCAAATAAAAGATGGAACTTTTACTTATGACATCAGTGATAAAGCTATTTGGATTGACAATGAAGACTTCTATGTATCTGTACAAATCGTAAGTGGATTCAAAGGAAAAATTGGTTTTAGCGCGGCTTTACTTAGTACTGTTTATATCAGGTCATATTACGACAAATGGCAGAAAATACCAGCTGGAGCTCCAGCAATTAATATTGATGTCAAAATTGCAAAAGACAAAAAAATCAAAGCTTAAGAAAGTTCTTTTCGAAAGATAAATCTAAACAAAGTCGCAGACATCATCTCCCCGACTTTGTTTTCTTTTAGTAACAACTAAAAATTAATCTCAAGAAAACTATCAACAAAATTGATTAACTTTACAGAACATTCTTCACCTCACAATTCCTATTTTCAAAAAGGGAACAACTCCAATACAAGTCCAATACAAGTCCAATAGAATCCAATAGAATAATAGACCTGTAATGTACTTATAATGCTCCAAAATTAGAGTTAGTGTACAGAAAGAGCGAAGAAACTCCCCACAAACTGTACCGAAAAACAATCCTCAATTTTCAATCCTTTACAACAATTTCATCTTTATTCCCCATCATATTACAGCAATTATACTTATCTTTGAGATATGCAGATTTTTGGAAAAGATTTACTCAGAGATATCAAAGAAGCCGAATTGTTGGGAGAGAATGCACACAAAATTTATTCTCCGCCTTATCGTCCCGTCTTCAGTTATGAAGATATCCTAACCAAGAATCCGAAGTTTGCAGCGGTTAATATTCTACTCTATCTTAAAAATAATGAATGGCATTTTCCATTGATTGTAAGAAGCATCAACGAAAATGACAGACACAGTGGACAAATCTCTTTACCTGGCGGAAAAAGAGAAAAAGAAGACCTAGATTTTTCTTACACAGCCAAACGAGAAACTTCCGAGGAATTAGGAATTGATGTGCATTATGTGAGAATCATTCGCGAGATGTCGCCAATTTATATTCCGCCGAGTAATTTCTACGTCCATTCTTTTGTTTCTTACACCAAAAAGAATCCAGAATTCTTCTTGCAGGAATCCGAAGCCGTTGAATTAATAGAATTTCCAATTTCATCATTACTAAGTCTTCCAGACCGACCAAAAAATATGGTTTTACCATCAACTAATGGTGCTGAAGTTCCCGTGATTGATTTCAATGGTTATATCATTTGGGGTGCTACATCGATGATTTTAAGCGAGTTTAGTAACTTGTTAAAAAATGTTTAATTTTGCAATAGTTTCTAGCCACAGAAATTATAATTAACAATCAATGCCGAAAAAAAACATTTTCACAGATTCTTTTGGAAATATCTATATTCTGAAAAGGATTATTATTTTCATTCTGGGAGTTGTTTCTTACAGAAGATTCAATGGTTTTAATAAATTGAAAATCACCGGAACAGAAAATCTCACCGATTTGCCAGACAGCAATGTGCTTTTTGTATCCAATCATCAGACTTATTTTGCAGATGTTGCTGCAATGTATCACGCATTTTGCGCTGTTAATAACGGTTATCACAACACAATCAAAAATCCAGTTTATCTTCTGAATCCAAAAGTAGATTTCTATTACGTAGCTGCGGAAGAAACTATGAACAAAGGGATTTTGGCAAGAATTTTTAAAATTGCTGGTGCTGTTACCGTAAAAAGAACTTGGAGAGCAGAAGGTAAAAATGTTAACCGAATGGTTGATATGAGTGAAATCGAAAATATTATGACAGCTTTGGATAATGGTTGGGTCATTACATTTCCTCAAGGAACAACCTCGGCTTTTGCACAAGGTAGAAAAGGAACTGCGAAATTGATTAAGAACCAAAGACCAGTTGTGATTCCAATTAAAATCAATGGATTCCGTAGAGCGTTTGATAAAAAAGGATTAAAAATAAAAGTAACCGGTGTAAAACCAACAATGGAGTTTCAACCTGCTTTGGATATCGATTATGATAACGAATCCGCAAACGAGATTCTGGACAAAATAATGCACGCCATTGGACAAACTCCAGAGCACAATCTTCTCCACGAATACGATGTAAAACAGAAAGAGATAAAATCTCAATCTCAACAACAATAAAAAAAGGCTGTCTCAAAAGCGAGACAGCCTTTTTTATGCAAAAAAGGAAAGCCGAGGCTTTCCTAATAGTTGCAAATTTCGTAATTTGCTGTGTGCTAACTAAGTCAAAAGTAGTCTTTAAAGATTACAATCCCAAACAAAATTTGCTTTTTCCTCCGAATTTGTCGGAGTTGATTGATGAAAAGCATCCTGTGAAAATAGTTTCAAACATTATTGATGGTTTGGATATTAAAAACTTAATCAAAACCTACAAACCGGGAGGAACTTCATCTTACCACCCGAAAATGCTTTTAAAAGTATTGATTTATGGTTATTTGAGTAACATTTATTCAAGCTGGAAAATGGAACAGGCATTGAAGGAAAACATTCATTTTATGTGGCTTTCGGCGATGAGCCGTCTTGATCATAATACGTTGAACAGATTTAGAAGCGAACGATTAAAGGGTGAAGTAAAAGCCATCTTTACACAAATTGTTTTGCTTTTGGAAAAGGAAGGTTTGGTAAGCCTGGAAACCACTTTTGTAGATGGGACCAAGATAGAGGCTAACGCCAACCGCTATACTTTTGTGTGGGGAAGAGCCATCAAGAAGCATCAAGAAAGGATAGCCAATCAACTGGAAGAGCTATGGAATTATGCAGAAAGTGTGGCAAAAGAAGAGCTTCAAAACACTGAAAACATCGATTTTAAGGAGATTGATTCCGAAAAAGTAACACAAACCATCGACAAGATCAACGAGGTGTTGAAGGATAAAAAAATACCTTCGAAAGTTCGTCAGAAACTGAATTATGCCAAGAAAAACTGGGCAAACAATTTGGATAAATATAAAAAACAACAGGCGATTTTACAAGCCAGAAACTCTTATTCCAAGACCGATACAGATACTACTTTTATGCGAATGAAACCGAAGGTTCGCGAATTCCATTGAAAAAACAATAAATATGTAATAATGAGCAATGAGGATCATATGCGAAACGGACAACTCAAAGCGGCCTATAATCTACAGATTTCTACGAATAAACAATTTATTTTACATTATTCCATACATCCAAATCCTACGGATACCAAAACGTTGGAGTCGCATTTAAAAGGTTTTGAAGACAGCTATCATAAAGTTCCGAAAGAGCTCGTTGCCGATGCAGGCTACGGTTCGGAAGAAAACTATAACCTACTGAAAAACAATAAAATAAAATCTTATGTTAAATACAATTACTTCAGAAAAGATCAAAAATCGAGACAAATAACCACTTCTCAAAACAATCCGAAGCTGGCAAAAATCAGGGAAAGGGTTTTCAAACTACTCAATACCAAAAAAGGCATCAAACTCCGAAAACAGCGATGTCACGATGTTGAACCTGTTTTTGCAGAGCTCAAACACAACAAAAACTTTAAACGCTTTATGCTTCGAGGAAAAACTAAGGTCGAGGTAGAAATCGGCATTCTCGCCATTGCCCATAATCTCAAAAAAATGGCAAAAGTAGCTTGATATAGATTCCTTTTTTGAGTTTTATCTTCATTTTTCATAGTTTTTAAAAATACAAACCCCTAAAAATATTTTTTTTCAACTCAATACAAAAAAGAGGCTGTCCTTTTGAGACAGCCTCTTTAATTTTTTAATCTAATTCTAAATTCAAAAAATGAAATCCTTCATCAATCATCCTTCAGATTCCGATTTCTCAATTTATAACATTCCTTTTGGAGTTTGTGTTTTCAACAGAGAGTTTATTGCTTGTGCTACAAGAATTGGCGATATTATCATCGATTTGGCAACATTATTTGACCTTGGTTATTTTGAAGATATCAAAGGTTTTGAAGAAAATGTTTTCGAAGGTTACACGATTAATGAGTTTATAGAATTAGGTAAACCAATTACAAATAAAGTTCGTGAGAGGATTCAGCAATTGTTATTAGAAGACTCTTTGTTGTCGAAAGACGAAAGAGCGTTGGAAGAATGTTTCTATAATCTGGATGAAATCCAAATGATGATGCCTCTACACATTCCGAATTATACTGATTTCTACAGTAGTATTCAACACGCAACCAATGTCGGAATGATGTTCCGTGACCCTGCAAATGCATTGCTGTCAAATTGGAAACATCTGCCGGTTGGTTATCACGGTCGCGCTTCGTCCATTGTTTTGTCAGGAATCGATATCACAAGACCTTGCGGACAAATCAAACCTGCTGATTCAGATAAACCGATTTTCAGCGCATCGAAACAACTCGATTTCGAATTAGAAATGGCTTTTGTTGTGAATAAAAATACAGATTTGGGAGATAGGATTTCTGTTGCAGAAGCAGAAGATGCAATTTTCGGAATGATGATTTTCAATGATTGGTCGGCGAGAGATATTCAAAGTTGGGAATATGTTCCTTTAGGTCCATTTTTAGGGAAAAATTTCGGTTCGTCTATTTCGCCTTGGATTGTGACTTTGGAAGCTTTAAAACCATTCAAAACTGAATCTCCAAAGCAGGAACCAGAAGTTTTAGATTATTTGAAATTCGAAGGCGATAAAAATTATGACATCAATCTTCAGGTTTATTTAAAACCGGAAAATTCTGAAGAAAATCTAATTTCTGAGAGCAATTATAAATTTATGTATTGGAATATGTGTCAACAATTGGCTCATCACACCGTGAATGGCTGTAATGTGGAAGTTGGCGATGTTTATGCCAGTGGAACTATTTCCGGAGAAAGTGAAAAATCTTACGGTTCTATGTTGGAATTGACTTGGAGAGGAACAAAACCTTTGCAGCTCAAAAACGGAATCGAAAGAAAATTCATAGAAGACGGCGATACAATTACAATGAAAGCTTGGTCAGAAAAAGACGGAATCCGAGTTGGTTTTGGCGAAGTTTCTGGAAAGATTTTACCAGCAATTTTACAATAAAAGATACTTGGAATTTCAACACTTAAGTTACTTTAAAGTAAATTAATTCTGTTAAAAAAGTTCACTTTAGTCGAAAATCAAAGATTTTCAAAAACTTATGTGTTCTTATGTGAACTATTTTATAGTAATTTGATATAAACTTAAGTCTTAATAAATAGAAATAACACAAATGATTACACAAAAGAAACTAAACGATTTAGCTTACAAAATTGTTGGCGCTTGCATTGAGGTTCATAAGTTAGCAGGTCCCGGTTTGTATGAGGAAGTTTATCATCAATGTTTGGAAAAGGAATTTAAAATATTAGGATTAAATTTTAAAAGTGAACTTCAAATTCCGTTTTTGTATAAAGGTGAAAACATTAATTGCAAATTAAAATGTGATTTTTTTATCGAAGATTTGATTGTATTAGAATTAAAATCTGTGACTGATTTACATAATATTCATAAAGCTCAAACAATGAATTATATGAATCTGTTGAAAGCTCATCGTTCCATTTTGATTAATTTTAATGTCAACAATATTTATCACGAAGGCTACGAAACTTTTGCCGCAAAATCATTTCAATACCTCCCGAAAGAATAATACAAAAATCTTTGATTTTCAAAACTTAATTGTACTTAATCAAAATTAATTTTAAAACTCAAAAGTAACTTAAGTGTTAAAAATAATGAAAACAATCATCCCTTCCGATATTCCTGCAATGCAATTACAACAAGTAATGCAAACTGCAATTGCACCAAGACCGATTGCTTTGGCAAGTACGATTAACAGCAAAGGAGAAATCAATCTTTCACCTTTCAGTTTTTTCAATATGTTCAGCACAGTTCCGCCGATTGTGATTATTTCGCCTTCCAGAAGAGTTCGTGATAATACCACAAAACATACTTTGGAGAACCTGAAAGAAGTTCCGGAATTGGTGATTGGAAATGTGAATTTTGATATGGTTCAACAGGTTTCTTTGGCGAGTACAGAATATGAAGACGGTGTGAATGAGTTTATCAAATCAGGATTGACAATGAAATCAGCAGATATTGTAAAACCACCTCTGATTGCTGAATCTCCGGTTAATTTCGAATGTAAAGTTCTCGAAATAAAATCGCTCGGGAATTTTGGTGGTTCGGGAAATCTTGTAATTGCGGAAATTGTCAAAATTCATATCAAAGAAAAATATCTAGATGAAGCTGGAAATCTTGACCAGAAACAACTGGATTTGGTAGCACGACTAGGAAGTAATTATTATTCCAGAAACAATGAAAATAACCTTTTTGAAGTTCCTAAACCTTTGGTTACAAAAGGAATTGGTTACGACCAGCTTCCCAACGAAATCAAACAAAGCAATGTTTTTACAGGTAACGATTTGGGAATGTTAGCGAATGTAGAAATTTTACCGATTGGGAATTTTTCTTCCGAAAAAGATGTACATTTATTAGCACAAAGTTTTTTAAAAAACAATGAAATTGAGGAAGCTTGGGAAATTTTGAGAATTGATTAAAAATTATTTCTCTCGTTCTATTTTTAAAGGATTTTGGCGAGTGTCGAAAACGTCAACGATTTCAATCCTGTTCTTTTCTTCATTAATCCAATAAATTATTTTGTAATTTTTGGAAACTAAATATCTGAAATTTTCTTTCCTGTCAGAAAGTAGCTCTTCCTTTTGTCCTATTTTAGATTGAAAATCTAAAGCATTAGTTTTCTCCACAATTTCAATGATTAGATTTTGGGCAATTTTCGGACTTGCTTTTATTTTATAATAATCGAAAATATTCCTTAATTCTCTTTTAGCAAAAGCTGTTCAGAATATTTTCATTGCCATTGTCTGATTTCAGAAAGTAGTTCATTTGATTCTGTTATTTCATCATTTGTAGAATCTTCTAATGACGAATCTATACGAGAGTTCAATTCTTCAATGGAAAATGGTTCCAATTCTCTTTCAGATTGTTTAGCTTTTTTCAAGAGTTTTTCGAATTGAGAAATCAACTCCTCACTTTGAAGATTCAGAAAAGCCTGAACAAATTCTATTTTTCTCGATTCGATATTCATTTTCAATAGGTTTTAATCAAATTTACAAATTTATTCTTAATGAAAATCGAAAATCTATTGAGTATCAATTTCACTCACAACCTGAGCCTTATAAAGAACTGAATAATAACCATTCTTCGCCAGAAGCTCCTGGTGTGTTCCTTCTTCTACAATCAGTCCGTGGTCCATTACGATGATTTTATCCGCTTTCTCGATTGTAGAAAGTCTGTGAGCAATAATAATTGAAGTTCTGTTTTTCGTGATTTTTTCAGTCGCTCGTTGGATTAATTTTTCACTTTCTTGGTCTATAGATGAAGTGGCTTCGTCAAGAATCAGAATTTTCGGGTCAGAAAGATATGCTCTTAAGAATGAAAGTAATTGTCTTTGTCCAAGGGAGATTGATGAACCTCTTTCACTTACCACATAATCATAACCGTTGGGCAAACTTTCAATAAACTCATCCACTTCAATTTCGCGTGCTGCTTTTTTGATCTTTTCGAGTGTAATGTCTTCGTCACCCAAAGTCAGATTTTCAAAAATACTGCCGTGGAAAAGGAAAACATCCTGAAGAACAACACCAATATGACTTCTTAGATTATACAATTCATAATCTCTGATGTCCACATCATCCAGCATTATTTTTCCGGAATTAATGTCGTATAATCTGGTAATTAGACTAATAATCGTGGATTTTCCAGCTCCGGTTGCTCCTACAATGGCGACAGTTTCACCTGGATTTACTTTGAAATCAATGCCTTTCAAAACTTCCTGTTTTTCATCGTAAGCAAAATGAACTTTCTCAAACTCGATTTTTCCATCAAAATGGTCTTTGGCAATTGTTCCGTTATTGGGCATCGCTTGGTCTTCGTCCATTACGCCAAGAACTCTTTCTGCACCTACAATTCCTCTCTGGATATTATTAAATCTATCCGCAATCTGTCTCAACGGACGAATCAACATATTGATAAACTGAATAAACGCAATGATAACTCCCGGCGTAGATTTGATAAATCCGCCATAAAATAGAATAAATCCAATGAAAAGTGACGAAATCAATTCAACGACAGGAAAGAATAATGAAAAGATAAAAACTGTTTTTAGTAAAGCTTTTTTCAGTTCAATATTAATCGTATCAAATTTCTTAAACTCAGCTTCTTCTCTATTAAAAACTTGGATTAATGACATTCCAGCCAAACGTTCCTGAACAAAACTGTTTTGTGTAGCAGTCCAACTTCTTTCAGAACCAAATGCAACCTTCAATTTCTTTTGGAAAACTCTCGTAATCACAACCATTATCGGAAGAATTGCCAGAGAAATCAAACTGAGATGGGTATCCACCTGAAACATTGCAAAAAGAACCATTATAATTCTCAAGATATCACCAAAAACCATCAAAAATCCATCTGTGTAAACTGTTGCAATGGTTTCAACATCGCCGACAGCTCTTGTTACAAGATTTCCAATCGCGGTTTTGTCAAAAAATGCCGTTTTGAAATAAATCAGCTTGTGATACAATCTTTCACGGATATCACGGATTACATTCTGAGAAATGAAATTTGAAAAGTAAACCAAGAAAAAGTTAAGAACCGTTTCAGCAATTACCAATCCAATCAGCAGATAGATGTGCTTCATCAGCTGGGCTTTATCCTTAAGCTGAACAATGTCTATATCAACAACATTTTTAGTAAGAATCGGTCTGTAAGTGGAAACGATTGCTAGAAAAATTGAAATAATTAGTGTAAAAATAAACCACGACCTAAATTTCATTCCGATTAAAAATAATCGTTTTACAATGTCCCAAGTAGTTTGTTGCTTCATTTTCTTTTAGATTCGGTAAATTTTTTCAGAATTGAAAAAACCGTTGCAAAAATAAGACATTAAAAATTGAAATCTCAGCTTAATGATTTAAATAAAAATTAAAAATCATAGCCAACATCTACCAGAAAAAGACCTTGCGCAGGCGCAGAAACACCCGCAGAATTTCGGAATTTGTCTTCAATGATTAGGCGCAAATCGTTTGGTGCGATTTTTCCGCTTCCAACTTCTACCATCGTTCCTACAATCGCTCGTACCATATTCCTCAAAAATCTATCGGCAGAAATCGTGAATTTTAATTGATTTCCAAGTTGTTCCCATTCTGCTTTATAGATTTTGCAAATGTTGGTTTTGTTATCGGTGTGAAGTTTGGCAAAGCTGGTAAAATCATCATATTCAAAAAGGATTTTGCAAGCTTCATTCATCAGGTTAATATCCAACGGTTTTTGACGCCAATATTGCCAAGAAGAATCTTTGGAAAACGGATTTTTTTCTAATGAAATATAATATTCATACGTTCTGTAAGTAGCATCGAACCTGGCGTGTAGATCTGCTGGGACTTCAAATATTTTTTTTATGGCGATGTTTTCTGACAAAAATGAATTGAGTTTATGAACTAAGTTATCATCCACATTTTCATCGATTTCAAAATGGGCAAACATCTTTTTTGCGTGGACACCTGTATCCGTTCTTCCGGCTCCCGTTGTTTTGATAGGCTTGCGAAGAATAGTGGATAATGCTTTCTCCAACTCTTCCTGAACAGAAATCTGATTTGGCTGGATCTGATAACCAAAGTAAGCCGAACCGTTGTAAGAAAACTCTATAAAATATCTCATTTCGGCTGTAAATTTCCTGAATTTTTTTTAATTATAAAGAATTCTTAATTCGTAATTTCGTGATTCGAAAAATCCTAAAGAATGAAACCTCTCAAAACAAATAAGCTTTCCAATCCTGCCGAATTTATAAAACTAATGGTTATTATATTTGTGCTGGTTTCTGTCTTTCTTTTCAGTCAAGGGTTATCTCAAACCCAGATTATAGTCAACGTTGTTGTATTGCTGATACTTTTCATTGCTTTACAACTCACATTCGTTATTTTGTATAAAAAAGGAGTTAGGACTTTAGCATTTTGGATTCTGATAGTTTTGCTGTTATTGGGACTATCACTTGCAGGAGCCATTTGGTATTTTGCAAAATATGGGATTTCTTTTCAGCTTTAATAATTAATTTAAATCTAAAATGAAACGTATTCTTCTTTTATCAGACACACATTCTTACATCGATGACCGCATTCTTGATTATGCAAAAGATGCTGATGAAGTTTGGCATTGCGGAGATTTTGGGAATATGAAAGTGATTGAAGAACTCGAAAAAATAAAACCTTTGCGAGGAGTTTACGGAAATATTGATGAAGCTAAAATCCGAACGATTTTCCCAGAAGTTTTGAGTTTTAAATGCGAAGAAGTGGATGTTCTGATGATTCATATTGGTGGTTATCCTGATAAATATTCGCCTTTAGCTAAGAAAGAAATTGCCGAGAAAAAACCGAAATTATTCATTTCAGGACATTCTCATATTCTGAAAGCAATGTTTGATAAAAAGAATAATCTTCTTCATCTCAATCCCGGTGCTTGTGGAAAATCAGGTTGGCATAAGGTGAGAACAATGATGCGTTTTACCATTCATAAAGATGAAATCAAGGATTTGGAAATTATAGAACTTGGAAGTCGGGTTTGAGAATTTTTAGAATTAAAGAGTTTGTGAGTTTTTTAATCATTTATAAATCATCATTTATCAATTATAATTAAGGATGAAAGTTGGAGATTTAGTTTCTGTAATCGACGAAAATCTTAGAGGTAAGGTTTTGAAAATTATTGCCAATCAGGTGAAAATCGAGGATGAACACGGCTTCACTTATAATTTTTCGAAAGATCAATTAACAATCATCGATTCCGATTTATACGAAAATTCTCCAATTATCAAGAAAAAAGAAACTCCAAAAATTACCTCGAAAAAGCATAACAAAGCACCTTTGAAATTGGATTTGCATTTTGAATTATTAGTCAAAAATCCTTCAGATTATGAAGCGTTTGAAAGATTGATGATCCAGAGAGAGAAATTGCAGGAAGCCATTGATTTTTGTAGAAAGAATAAAATCAAAACATTACAAATCATCCACGGAATCGGCGATGGTGTTTTGCAAAAAATGGTTTATGATGTTTTGGAAGGTCTTACAAATATCGAATACGACAGTGACGGATTTTTCTATCATCAATCCGGAAATGTGGAAGTCAAATTTTTATAAAAAGTAATTATGTGCAGAAAACAAATCAGTCTTATTTTAATTTTAATATTTGCATTGAGTTTTGCTCAAACCCAATATAAAACCGAAAGCAACATCTCTTATTATCCTGAAAAAATCAGTAGAACAGATTCTTACATCGAAGTTCAGGATCTGACTAAAAAAATAAAGTCAGAGAAGAATATAAAATAAAAAAAAGTCGAAAACTGGATATATAGTTTGCGACTTTTTTCTGAGGTAAAATTTAATTCAAACTCACATCTTCCGGTGCATTTGCCCAAAGAAGAAACTCTCCGCCGAGATTTTGCATAATATTTTTCCAAAGATTCTGGTCATTTGGAAGCGTATAATCTAAGTTGTAAACATCTACAATTGTCCACATTTTACGCTGGATTTCGCCCTCAAGTTGCAATGGAGACCAACCCGAATATCCAGAAAAAACCTTGATATTTTCGATGTTAGTAGAACCTTCAATAATTGATGAAACAACGGAATCTATATCATCCGTAATATAGAATTCATCATTGATTTCAGAATATTCCTCCGTAATTTTTTGACCTTTCAGCATAAAATAAACCTTATCATTTTCCACAGGTCCGCCTTCATACAAATCCACTGGAAATCCGAAAATATTCAGCAGACGTGAACTAATATTTTTGTTCTTTTTGTTCAAAATCAGCCCAAAAGCACCATTTTCATTATGCTCAATAATCAGCACCACAGAACGCGAAAATATATCGCCGGAAATATCAGGCGTTGAGATTAAAATTTTACCTTTGTAAGAGTAATTCATCTATCAAAGCTATTAAAAAATATTTTTTTTGAAAAAGAATTCAAGCAAAAATTAATCTAAAATTGTGGCAATTTGAATAATTTGGGCGCCTTTATCCGCCCTCCGTTCCCGCTTTTTTGTTTTTTTAGAAAAAACAAAAAGAGCTCCACTCAGGTCGGGGCGCGCTTCGCAAAAAAGGAAAATTTGTCAAAGAATCCAACATAAACCTTCTATTTAGTTTTTCTTTGATGAGCGAAGCGTCTTTGCGACTCCTAAAACATTGAATCAATAAAATCTTTGCGAACTTTGCGTTTAAAAAAAATCAATATTATAAAGCATCTCAATCATAAAATGAACAACGAAAACCTCCACGATAAAAGAAAAGTTTACGATAAGTCTCAATTAGTCGAAAGTGAAATCAAAGCCAATCCAATCGAGCAATTCCGAAACTGGTTTCTGGAAGCCGAAGAAAACCCACAAGTTTCCGAAGCCAACGCTATGGCGATTTCTACAGTCGAAGACGACGGTTGCCCAAGAACCAGAATGGTTTTGCTGAAGTCTTACAATTGGGAAGGTTTTATTTTTTATACCAATTACGAAAGCCGAAAGGGGAAATCACTCGAGAAAACTAAAAAAGCCTGTCTTCATTTTTTCTGGCCAAGTCTGGAACGTCAAATCATCATCAAAGCCGATGTAGAAAGAATAGCAGAAAACCTGAGCGACGGTTATTTTCATTCCAGGCCGAAAGGAAGTCAGCTGGGCGCAGTTGTTTCGCCGCAAAGTCAGGAAATTCCGGACAGAAGCTTCCTAGAAAACAAACTAATAGATTTAGAAACCGAATACGACAACAAAGAAATCCCAAGACCGGAAAATTGGGGCGGTTACATCGCAAAACCCTACGAAATCGAATTTTGGCAAGGCAGACCAAACCGTCTTCACGACAGGATTTTATATTCTTTGACAGAAGATTTTGATTGGAAGATTTCCAGATTAGCTCCTTAAATCTTAACATTTTTTATAATAGCTTTAACGCAGATTTTGGTTTATTTTTTCGTTATTTGTTTTATAAATCATTATAAGCGAATTAATTATGAAAAATTTACTGAGAATTATGAGCGTTGTTGCGCTTGTCGTTTTATTGTCATTCAGCTTTTCAAAAGAGAAAAAAATAGTGGTCATTGATGCTGGTCACGGCGGAAGTGATTTTGGAGCGAACCGAAATGGGATTTCTGAAAAAGAGATTGTTCTTAATATCGCTAAAAAAATCAAAGCCTTAAACCAAAATCAAAATCTCGAAATCATATTGACCAGAGATGATGATAGTTATCCGTCATTATCTCAGAGAACAGGAAAAATCAATGAGTTAAAACCTGATTATGCTATTTCTCTACACCTTAACAACTCACCGAGACAAAGTACAGAGATGAAAGGATTTGAAGTTTTCTTCCAAGACAATGAATCCTCAAAAAAATTGGCAAACAAGTTTTCAGAAAAATTTCAAAATTCTAAAGTGAAAACGGCAAATCTCCATATTTTGAGAGAGTCCAAAACGCCAACTGTTTTGTTGGAATTGGGATTTATCAATAATCCTGACGAGAGAGATTATCTTGCCAGCGAAAAGGGACAAACGGAAACGGCAGAAAAAATATTAAGTGTAATTAATGAACATTAATTATCCAAATAAAATAGACGAAAACCAGCAATTTTGCTGGTTTTTTTATTTACTTCTGGATTTTAAAATTTTCTCAACATCTTCAATTGTAAAACCTTTGGCCTTCAACAAAATCAAATAATGATAAAGCAAATCTGCGGCTTCATTTAAAAACAATTCGTCATTATTATCTTTCGCTTCAATGACCAGTTCCACAGCTTCTTCGCCCACTTTTTGCGCTACTTTATTGATACCACTTTTAAATAGAGAATTGGTGTAAGAATTCTCATCATTATTATCAATTTTATCAGAAATTGTTTGCTGTAATTCATACAAAAAACCTTTGTCCGTTTCTTCTGCAAAACAAGTCGTCGTTCCTTTGTGACAAGTTGGTCCAAGCGGTTTCGCTTTGATGAGAATCGTATCGTTATCACAATCTAATTTCCAATCAATTAATTCCAAAAAATTTCCCGAAGTTTCACCTTTTGTCCAGAGACGGTTTTTGGAACGGGAAAAGAAAGTGACTCGTTTTTCCTGCAAAGTTTTGTCAAAAGCGTCTTGATTCATATATCCCAACATAAGTACTTTTAAGTTGAGATAATCCTGAATAATAACGGGAACTAAGCCTGTATTTTTATCAAATTTTATAGTCATCGTATTGATAAGTTTTTAGATTTTAAATAATTTTTAAGTTCCGGAATTGCGATTTCATTGAAATGAAAAATACTCGCCGCCAAAGCTCCGGTCGCTTTGGTTTCTGTAAAAACATCTTTAAAATGTTTCATTGTTCCCGCACCTCCGGAAGCAATCACAGGAATGTTCACCAATTCTGCAAGTTGTTTTGTGATTTCAATGGCGAATCCAGCTTTCGTTCCGTCTGTATTCATCGAGGTTAAGAGGATTTCGCCTGCTCCGAGATTTTCAACTTCTTTTGCCCAAGAGAACAATTCTTTTTCAGTCTCGATTTTTCCGCCGTTACTGAAAATTTTGTTTTGATTTTCAACCAGTTTTGTGTCAATCGCTACAACCATACATTGCGAACCAAAACGTTTGGCAACTTCGGTTACTAGATTGGGATTGGACAACGCCGCCGAATTAATCGTGATTTTATCAGCGCCGTTTTTCAGAAGTTCTTCCACATTTTCAAGCGCAATAATTCCGCCTCCAACCGTAAACGGAATATTGATGTGTTTCGCAATATCTCTAACCAACGGAATCAAGGTTTTCCGACGTTCTTCGGTTGCAGAAATGTCCAGAAAAACCAATTCGTCTGCACCTTGATTAGAATACTTGATAGCCATTTCCACAGGATTTCCTACTTCTTTCAAATCCAAAAAATTAACGCCTTTTACCGTTTCTCCGTTTTTGATGTCGAGACAAGGAATGATTCTTTTTGCTAACATTAGAGAAATGGTTTTAAATCGTTAAACGTGATTCGGTTTTCATACAAAGCTTTCCCGATAATTGCACCTTCGCAACCCAAAGATTTTAATTGAAACAAATCATTAGTAGAAGTAATTCCACCGGAAGCAATTAGTTTAATATCAGGATTTTCGCCAATTATTTTTTCATATAAATCGAAAGAAGGGCCTTCCAACATTCCGTCTTTCTCAATATCTGTGGAGATAACATATAGGATTCCGTTTTCTGTTTTTTCTTTGATGAAATTATAAATATTGGTTTCGCTTTCTTCTAGCCAACCCGAAACAGCAATTTTTTCTTGCCTTGCATCTGCTCCCAAAATAATTTTTTCTGAACCATATTTTTCTAAAGTTATTAAAAATAATTCTGGATTTTTAATGGCAACGCTTCCCAAAGTCACTTGTTTTGCGCCACTTTCAAAAGCGATTTTGATATCTTCTTCGGATTTTAAGCCGCCTCCAAAATCTATGATTAAATTGGTTTCAGAAGAGATTTTTTCTAAGATTTTATGATTGATGATTCGGTTTTGTTTTGCACCGTCCAAATCTACCAAATGCAGAAATTGTACTCCGTTATCTTCGAAGTTTTTCGCGACTTCTAAAACGTTGGGATTATAAATCGTTTTCTGATTGTAATCGCCTTTGGAAAGCCGAACGCACTCTCCGTTGATGATATCTATTGCAGGGATAATTCTCATTTTCTATTTTTATTTTTAATGAATTAATAGCTTTTAACCACAAAAGGCACAAAATATTTTTATATTTTTTAGTTGTTCAAAAGTTCAAAATAGGTTTATTTGAAATTTTGTTTTCTTTTGAAAAGCTTTTATTTTAATTTTTCCTTTTGTGTCTTTTGTGGTTCAAATCAATCATAATTTTAAAAAGTTTTCTAATATTTTACTTCCGAAAACACCACTTTTTTCCGGGTGAAATTGAACGCCGAAAAAATTATCTTTCTGCAAAGCTGTGCTGTAAGACTCGGAATAGTCTGTTGTGGCAATTGTATTTTCATTTTTCTCAGCGTAATAACTGTGAACGAGATACATATAACTTTGTTCGGGAATATCTTTAAACAAATCCGACTTCAAATCATAAATCTGATTCCAGCCAATCTGCGGAACCAAAACCGAATTTGGAAATTTTTTGACCGAAACATCAAAAATTCCCAAAGCTTTTGTGTTGCCTTCTTCCGAATCTTTGCACAACAATTGCATTCCAAGACAAATGCCCAAAAGCGGTTGTTTTAGTTCGGGAATTAGCAAATCTAATTCTGTTTCTTTGAGAGAATTCATTGCAAAAGAAGCTTCTCCAACTCCGGGGAAAATGACTTTGTCAGCTTTAGAAATTTCATCAAAATTATTGGTGAGTTTGGCAGAAAATCCCAATCTTTCTATTGCGAACAGAAGACTTTGAACATTTCCTGCTTTATAATCTATAATGACAGTTTTCATATTTTTTTTTTAAAATAAGATGATAGATAATAGACTGATAGATAATATATGCCAGATTCAACGTCCATCATCTATCCGTCTATTATCTAATTGTCTCCTACAACATTCCTTTTGTTGACGGTAAAATCATTTTTTCCGAATCACTCTTCACTGCGGATTTTAAACATTTTGCAAACGCTTTAAAAATCGATTCTATTTTGTGATGTTCATTGTCGCCTTCGGCTTTGATATTGAGATTTGCTTTCGCTGAATCTGAAAAAGATTTAAAGAAATGAAAGAACATTTCGGTTGGCATTTTTCCAATCATTTCTCGTTTGAATTCTGCATCCCAAACGATCCAATTTCGTCCGCCAAAATCCAAAGCAACCTGTGCCAGACAATCGTCCATTGGTAAAACAAAAGCGTAACGCTCGATTCCCAATTTGTTTCCTAAAGCCTGATAAAAAGCTTCGCCCAATGCAATTCCTGTATCTTCAATCGTGTGATGTTCATCAACTTCCAAATCTCCGTCAACCTTGATTTCCAAATCCATTTGACCGTGTTTCGCAATTTGGTCGAGCATATGGTCGAAGAATGCAATTCCTGTATCAATATTGGATTTTCCTGTTCCGTCCAGATTCAGATTGATTTTAATTTTGGTTTCGTTGGTATTTCGGATAATTTCTGAAGTTCTGTTTTCGAGTTTCAGGAATTCATAAATTTCTTTCCAAGAAGTTGTTCCGAGAGCAATTACACTATCCAAATCATCATTTTCCAAAATCTCATCTGCGCCCAGATTTTCATCATTACTAATAAAAATTGCTTTTGAATTAAGGTTTTTCGCCAATTTCACATCAGTAATTCTGTCACCAATCACGAATGAATTTTCTAAATCATAAATGTCTTTATCGAAATATTTTGTCAGCAAACCTATATTTGGTTTTCTGGTTGGCGCATTATCTTTTGCAAAAGTTTTATCAATGAAAATATCTTCGAATTTCACACCTTCATTTTCAAACGTTTCGATAATGAAATTCTGAATTGGCCAAAAATTTTCTTCAGGATGAGAATCAGTTCCCAAACCGTCTTGATTAGTCACCATTACAAATTCGTAATCCAATTCTTTCGCGATTTTTGAAAGATAAGTCAAGACTTGTGGATAGAATTTCAGTTTTTGAAAAGAATCAACCTGATAATCTTCGGGCTCAAGAACCAAAGTTCCGTCGCGGTCTATAAATAGTAATTTTTTCATTTTTAAATTTTGATTGTTTGGAGTGTTTCTATCAATTTTTGATTTTCTTCTGGAGAACCGACCGTAATTCTCAAACAGTTTTTTATAACCGAATTTCGGTTTCTAATAATCACTTTTTTCTTAACTAATTCTTGATAAACTGAATCTGCATTGTCAACTGCAATCAAAATGAAATTGGCATCTGAAGGGAAGATTTTCTTAACCAAGTCCAGTTTTTCTAAGTTTTGAATTAAGCTTTTTTTCTCCTCTAAAATGATTTTTATATTTTCTGAAACCTGATTTATATTTTCATCATTAAGTGTGTTTAGAATTGCATCTTGATTAAGTTGACTGATATTGTAAGGCGGTTTTACTTTATTGTAAAATTTAATGATTTCTTCGGAAGCATAAGCAATTCCAACTCGCACAGAAGCCATTCCCCAAGCTTTGCTGAATGTTTGGCTGACAATAAGATTTGGATAATTTTTGATTTGATTTCTGAAACTTTCTTCTGGACTAAAATCGATGTAGGCTTCATCAATAAAGACAATTCCGTTGAAGTTTTCCAGAATGTATTTTATATTTTTGATCGAATTTCCCGTCGGATTATTGGGCGAACAAATGAAAATTATTTTCAAATTTTCGTCATTAAAATAAGGTTTCAAATTTTCCAAATTGATTTGAAAATCCTCGGTCAAATCAAGATTGATTAATTCTACATCATTGATATTGGCAGAAACTTCGTACATCCCATAAGTTGGCAAAAATGTCAAAACCTTATCTTTTTTTGGTTCACAAAATATTCTGAAAGCCAAATCAATCACTTCGTCGCTTCCGTTTCCGAGAAAAATATTTTCAGTTGGAATTTGATTGAGCTCACTCAATTTCTGTTTTATTTTTCTTTGATAAGGATCAGGATAACGATTCAGTTCTCCGAAAGGATTTTCATTCGCATCTAGAAAAATTCCGTTTTCACCTTCAAACTCATCTCTAGCGGAAGAATATGGGTTCAAGCTCAAAATATTTTTTCGAACTAAGTTTTTTATATTAATTGTCATTTTCTAAATATTTTAATCGGATTGAAACGGCATTTTTATGAGCAATTAATTCTTCGGCTTCTGCCATTACTTCAATGGTTTGTCCAAGATTTTTAATTCCAGTTTTTGTGATATTTTGAAACGTGATTTTCTTAACAAAACTGTCCAGAGAAACACCGCTGTAATTTTTGGCAAAACCATTGGTCGGCAAAGTGTGATTGGTTCCGGAAGCATAGTCGCCCGCACTTTCAGGACTGTAATTTCCTAGAAAAACAGAACCCGCATTGGTGATTTTGTTGGTGAAACTTTCAGCATTTTCGATTGCTAAAATCAAATGTTCTGGTGCGTAATAATTTGAAAAATTAATAGCTTCATCGATGGAACTTAACAAAATTGATTTGCTGTTTTTTAAGGCGATTTTAGCTATTTCTTTTCGTGGTAATTCTGCAAGTTGTTTCTCAATTTCAATATTAAATTCTTTAATGATTTTATCAGAATTACTTAGTAAAATCACCTGAGAATCAGTTCCGTGTTCGGCTTGGGAAAGCAAATCTGAAGCAACAAACTCTGGAACAGAAGTTTCATCCGCAATAATCAAAACTTCACTTGGGCCAGCTGGAATATCGATAGCAACATTGTAGTTAAGAGCCAATTGTTTCGCAGTTGTCACATATTGATTCCCAGGTCCAAAAATCTTATCTACTTTCGGAATGGTTTCTGTTCCAAAAGTCAAAGCTGCAATCGCTTGACTTCCACCAACTTTGAAAATATTTTTAATTCCAATTAAGTTTGCTGTGAACAAAATCGCTGGATTAATTTTTCCGTTTTTATCGGGAGGCGAACACAGCGAAATGTTTTTACAACCTGCAATAGTCGCGGGAATTCCCAACATCAAAACTGTAGAAAACAAAGGCGCCGTTCCGCCAGGAATATAAATCCCAATATTTTCAATTGCTCGGTTTTCTCGCCAGCAGAAAACACCTTCGGTTGTCTCGATGATTTTTTTCTCTTCTTGTTGAGAACTGTGAAATTTTCTAATATTTTCAGAAGCCAATTTTATAGCTGATTTTAATTCATCGGGAACTAAATTGTTTGCTTCATCAACTTCGATTTCTGAAACTTTTAAATCATTTAAAATGACGTTGTCGAATTTTTCTGTGAAAAACTTCAACGCTTTGTCTCCATTATTTTTAACTTCAGAAAAAACTTCTTTAATCTGACTTTCAAGATTTTCTTGATTTTGCAAAGGTCTTTCACAAAGCGATTTCCATTCAGAAACTTTAGGATAATTAAACTGCTTCATCATAATATCATTTTTTCAATTTCTAAAACCAAGATTCCTTGTGCGCCTTCTTTTTTCAGATTCTCAATCACGTCCCAAAATTTATCTTCTTTGATAACTGAATGGATTGATGACCAACCGTTTTCAGCTAGAGGAAGAACAGTTGGAGATTTCATCCCAGGTAAAAGATTGATGATTTTTTCGAGGTTTTCATTTGGTGCATTCAAGAGAATATATTTACTTTCGGAAGCTTCTTTTACAGCGTTAATCCTGAATAAAAGTTTCTTTAGAATTTCTTGATTTTCATTCGACAAATTCTCGCTGGAAATCAAAACGGCTTCGCTTTCCAAAACAGTTTCTACTTCTTTCAAACCATTAGTCAGCAGAGTAGAACCAGTGCTGATGATGTCGAAAATGCCATCTGAAAGACCAATTCCAGGAGCAATTTCTACGCTTCCACCAATTTTTTCGATTTGTACATTGATGTTTTTTTCTTTGAAAAAGCTTGAAAGAATCTCGGGATAAGAAGTTGCCACTTTTTTATTTTCGAAATATTGAATTCCGCTATAAGTTTCTTCTTTCGGAATTGCCAGAGACAATCTGCACTGAGCAAAACCCAGTTTCTGGACTACTGCAATGTTTTTCTTTTGTTCTAAGACTTCATTAAGACCTATAATACCAATGTCAGCAACGCCTTGCTCCACATATTGCGGAATATCGTCATCGCGAAGAAAAAGAATTTCTAAAGGAAAATTAGAGGAGACAGATTTCAGTTTTCTAGTTCCGTTGGAGATTTTGATGCCACATTCTTCCAGAAGTTTCAGAGACTTTTCGCTCAGTCTTCCGTTTTTTTGAATGGCTAATCTTAGTTTACTCATTTTTGATTTTATAGATAAAGCCTGAGTAAACAATGGAAAATTGGAAAACAAAAAACCGTCTGATTACTCAGACGGTTAATATTATTTTGAAGTTATGACATATCACTACCTTCCCGCCTGGACGTGAAAATGATGATGATGATGCATAAGTTGTATAGACATTTCTTGCTTTTTTGTTGGGACAAATGTAGAACTAATTTTTAAATAATTTAGATTTTTTTTTGAAATAATTACAGAAAACTATTTTTCCATTGAGTAACCATTTCGGAAAATCTCGTATTTTCAAACGATTTATTTCTGATTTTAGAAACCGAATGAACGCCCTTTTCATCAGAGATTCTCAGGATTTCTTCAGCTTTTTGAGATTCGAAAGCGATGATTTCTGCTTCTTCAATTTCTGCCAATTTATTTTTATGAATAAAAGTGACAAAGTTTTCCATCAAAGGCGAAATGTATGCGCCTTCCGTTTGCTTAGGAATTTTAATCACATTCTCTTGAAGAAATAAAAGATTTCCGAAAATACTTCTTGCGATTTTCTTGTTCGGATTTAGAAGAATGACGTCATCCAAATCATTTTCTTTCGCATAGATTTCCGCATAGATATTCTCCGCGGAATGAACTCGGATGTTACTTAAAAGATTAGCATTCACATTGATTTCCTTAATCAAATCCAATTCGATATTTCCTTTGATGTCAAGGATGTCATTGGATTCTTCGATTTCAAAATAGAAAGCCGTTTCAGATTTGGGAAGAGGTTTATCTTCCTGTTTTCTGTAAGCCATCAGTTGGATAATTCCGTTCTGGATTCCTTGGTCAAGAACTTCTCTTTGGAACAATTCCTGAAAGAATTCTAGAGTGTAACTTAATGGGATATTCAGCCTCATTTTCCTCATCGATGCCATTAGGAAAAAATAGGATTCTTCTGCCATTATGAGTTGTCCGTTTCTGACAAAGAACGAAACCCAAACCGAATCACCATAAAGAAAAGAACGGTTGATGAGTTGGAGATTATCTTCGGTATAAACTAATTTTTGCATTGTAGTATAAAAAAATAATGAACGATAAAATCGTTCATCTAAAAATATTAAGCTGCACCTAATTTTATCTGTAAATTTTCTATCAGGTTTTCCCAATAGAGTCTGTTTTCTTCCTCATCACCATCCTCACAAAAGTCAGTAATATTAAGAGAAAGGTCGTCTGTAATTTCGTCGATAACGATAGAAAGCTCGAAGAAATATTTAGTTCCTTCGTCTTCTTCCCAACGGAATCTCACAAAACTTTCAGGCTTGTAACGGATAAGTGTAGCTCTCTCAGCAGGACCACCGCCCCAGCTGAAAAAGAAATCGTCACCACGCTCTACAACGTCGTCTGCAAACCACTCTGATAATCCTTCTGCACTTGCCAAATACTCATACAAAATCTCCGAGAGACAATGCATATTGTATTCATACTGCACTTTCGTTTTCGCCATATTCTAATTCTAATTGTGGCGCAATATATAAATTAATTTTTTATTTCCAAATGAAAATGTCTATGGAAATTCAAAATTTTTATAGAAAATAAATATGATTTTTATTAGTTGATTTTAGACCATTGATGAATACTAAACTTTGCAATTATTATGGCAGCTTAATCCACCTTCCACTCCCAATCTTTTTTGCAGACGATTTCAGTAAAAATAAAACTAGAGTCCAAGCAAAAAAGGATTTCCGCTCAAGTCGGGCTGCAGTTTCTGCAAAAAAAAACAAGGGTTACTCTAAAAACGAAATTTGTCATTCCGTAGGAATCTCGACAACGAAGTTTAGATTCCTACAGAATGACAAAGTGTATAATAAATTCTTCTTTAAGCGAAGCGCCTTTGTGAACTTAAAACATTTAGTTATCAAAAAATTTCAGTACGCTTTGTATTCAAAAATTATTCAACTTCATTCAAAGCTTCTAAAATAATCGCGCAACCTTTTCGGATTTCGTCTTCTGAGATTGTAAGTGGAGGAGAGATTCTCAGATATTCATTTCTATATAATTGTAAAAAAACAATTAATCCCTTTTCCATACATTTTGAAATAGTTTTTATTGTAATGTCAGGTGTTCCAAGATTCACAGCCAGCATCAATCCTTTTCCATTGATATTTTTGATTTTCGGATGGACGAGTAGTTCTTTGAAAAGTTTTTCCTTTTTATCTGTTTCGTTCATCAGTCCACTTTCCAAAACTTCTTTCAAAGTAGCGTGTGAAGCAGCAGCAATTAATGGATTTCCTCCAAACGTTGTAATATGTCCCAACTTCGGCGAGTGTGAGAGGCTTGACATAATTTCCTTAGAACTCATAAATGCGCCAACTGGAACACCGCCGCCCATTCCTTTTCCCATCACGAGAATGTCAGGAGCAATCCCGAAATGTTCAAAAGCAAATAGTTTTCCGGTTCTTCCAAACCCAGGCTGAATCTCATCCAAAATCAACAATGCACCAACTTCTTCACAACGTTTTTTTAGATTGATGAAATAATTGTCTTTCGGCATAATAAAACCCGCCGCACCTTGAATAGTTTCTACAATCACACAAGCGGTTTTCTCTGTAATTTTATCAAAATCATTTTCATTATTGAATTCAATGAAGTTGACCATTGGAAGCAACGGACGAAATTCTCTTTTATGAATTTCATTTCCTGCAACAGAAAGTGCGCCGTGCGTATTCCCGTGATAAGCCTCTTTGAATGCGATGATTTCTTCTCTTCCAGTGTAACGTTTTGCCAGTTTCAAACTTCCGTCAATGGCTTCTGCTCCGGAATTCACAAGATAAGTCACTTCCAAAGGCTCGGGAGTAGCTTCTGCCAAAAGTCTGCAAAGTTCAACAGGTTTTTCCTGCGCATATTCGCCGTAAACCATTACGTGAAGATATTTGTCAGTTTGCTCTTTGATAGCATTAACGACTTTTGGATGAGAATGTCCAAGCGTGTTAGCGGAAACGCCTGCTACAAAATCTAGATAAGCTTTTCCGTCTTTTCCATAGATGTAACTTCCTTCTGCTTTTTCGACTTCGAAACCTGAGGCGAAAGGTGTTGTTTGGGCTTGGTAGTTGAAAAAATTATTTTTTAAATCCATTAGAAGTATTGTTAATGATTTTTGGTAGCGTTGTTAGAGCTTTATAAGTACAAATTTCGGTAATTTTTGACTTTCGGTTGAATGAAATGACAAAAATTTCTATCTTGGCGAAGCGCGCCCCGACTTGAACGGAGCTCTTTTTCTGACATTGCGATGAACAAAAGTTCTACAGATGGCTTCGGTTCGTTCGCAATGACAGAAAAAAGCGGGAGTGGAAGGCGGATAAAGGCGCCCATATTTTACTCCGATCAATATGACAGAAATTTACTTTTTAACCCGAACCGGCGTTTTTGGTTTGTTCTTTTCTTCGAGTTTTTTACGTTCGGCTTCAGCTTTATCAAAAAGAGAATTGTCCGAATCATAAACAATTTCGGGATAATTAGGTGTATCGAGGAAAATGTCGCTCATTTTCTGTAGACGGTCTTTGGTGTTCCAATTGAAATCTTTGAAGAAACGGTCTTGTTTTGAGATTTTGCTCATTGGATAAGTGTCTGTATTGGCGCCAATGTTACAAGAAACTATTTCCAAACGACGTTCTAGAAAATCGGCCACAATCTCACCACACGTGGAAAGTGCAACGCCAATTCTGGTGACTTCTTTCGTTTTTTGATTGGTATCATCTGCATATGTAATGGCTTGTGCATTACCAACGGTTTTGGCGCTGTCTATAGCATTATTCGTTAGATAAACAATCATTAATTTTCCTTTGATTTGATTGAACTCGTCTTTCAAATTCAGAGAGTCTGCTTTGCTGATGGCGAAGGCATTTCCGATGACTCTTATAGAGTCTGTAACTTCTTTTTCGGGATTGCTGTAAACTCTTATTTCGTCTCCGGTTATCTGTTTTACGCCCATCCAGAGAATTGGTTTTCTCATCAAGTGCATCTCACCATCGGTCTCGTTAAAACTGAGAGAATCTGCACGACCTTGCATGTTTGTTTTGAAAATCCTCACTTTTCTGAAAGCGCGTAAAAAACTCTTTTTTTTGAGCTTATCAATAGAATCGGGTTTCTGAAATGTCAAGAATTTTTCTGCCGAGATATAAGCCGAATCTTTGCTTAGGATTTTTACAGCATAAGGTTTGTCTGTAATCATGGCAGAATCTTTTTTCTCGTAGATTTCGCCGTAACCACCTTTTATGAAACGATTCTGCCTCGGGTCGTCCAACATTACATTGCCTGTTCCTTTTCCGAAGCCTGTATTTCGGTTGTAGTACAATTTATCGCCAGTAAGAACTTTGTCGTTATAATGGATTCTGGAGTTTTTGTTAAGGAAAGATTCGCCAGTTTTGGAATTATGAGTTCCTAATTCTGTGTAAACATAGTTTCTTGGATTTTCTTTACTTCGGATTGTTGTTGGCCCAAAGAAATCTGAAACATTGGTGTTTTGATTGGTTTTGATATTGTCGCTGACGATGGTGTACTTATCCGTTTCGATATTGGAGCGGCCAATGAAATCAATCATTTTTGTATTGAGATAATAAGTCGCCGATTTGGTGTACATCACACTTCCGTCATTACTATAAATCGTTCCTCCACTGTTGAAATAAGCAGTATTTGGGATCTTGTCGTAATAAAGAGTTTCTGTTTTGATGGTTTGTTTCGGATCGGTGAGGACTACATTTTTTCTTGCGATTCCACGTTCTGTATTTCCATCGTATTCCATTTCTTCGGCGGTGATTCTGTTTCCGTCGGCAGTTGTAAGAACAACATTTCCGATGGCTTTCAAGAAATTTTCTTTTTGATAAAAAACAACTTCATTGGCTGTAAGAACAGAACCTTGATGTTCAAAAACAACATTTCCAGAGAACACCGGATTACCTTCATATTTATCTTCTTTGATACCGAAAGTATCAGCATGTTTATTAATTACTTTTTTAGAAGGCTGTGTTTGAGTATTTTGATTTTTGAAAAAAGGGTCTTTTACCAATCCCGGATTTTGGGCTGGCGGTGTGACCTGAGAAAATAGTCTAACAAAAATTAGAAGTAGAACTACAAAAAAGGATTTCTTCATTAATTTTCAGACTTCTTGTGTCCGTAGAAGTACAAAGAGTGCGTATCAATACTTACGCCAAATGCTTTTTCTATTGAGTCTTTGATACCTTGGATTCTGGGATCGCAAAATTCTATAATTTCTTCAATTTCTTTGTCAGAATCAGTTTTGTAAATTACCAAATGGTCGTGCTGCTTATCAAAATAAGACTTTTCATAAGAAGATGTACTCAAAGTTTTTTCCCCGAATTGGTGCTTTCTAATTAAGCCTGCATCCAAGAAAATCTCAATCGTATTGTAAATCGTTGCCTTACTTACGTGATATTTTTTTTGCATCATCAATAGATAAAGGTCATCCACATTGAAGTGGTGCTCCATATTATAAATTTCTTCAAGAATAGTGTAACGTTCCGGCGTGTTGCGGAAACCTTTATCCTGAAGATATTGTCTTAAAACGTCTTTTATAGTTGCGATATTCAACTCTTTTTGTTTCGTATCCATAGTACAAAAATAGCGATTTTTTTGGGATTAATCGTGATGATGATTTTCCACTTTTTCTATCTTCTCTATTTTAATTTTTTGGTCAAGCAACGGAGCCGACTCTACAACAACGTTATGACTTGCAACACCATAAGCGGTGAAATCATTACTTCCCAGTTTTTTAACAAAATTATAAATATTAAGAATGATTTTGTCTCGGATTGTCAACAAGAAGTCATTAATATAAACATTATCAATAATCACAAATTTCAAATCTGGCGGAATGTTGTGTGCTCTCAAAGATGGATGTGAACTTCTTGACGGGATAGTACCTTCTTCCATCATTTCGTTTAGAATCTGCTGGAAATAATCATTGATTCTTCTATCTCTCTTGAATCCAAGTAAGAAACTGATTTTATAAATTGTTCCAGGCAAAACCTCTTCCACATGATATTTGAAACTGTAAGGATCTTCCTGATTGACAATATTTAAAATAAAATAATGATCGGCTCTTTTAGGTTGTGCACGAATTATTGAATAAATAATTTTCGATTCCACTTCGTCGTCTCTCTTTGCACGACTGATGAAAGCAAGATTGGTCGCATACTTCGGAATCGTTTCATCCAACTTCATATCCTTAATCGTAGAAATATATTTTTCCAGTTTTACAAACTTGATGAAAGTCGTTTTGATGATTCTACCGTTGTACCAGGCGTACATACAAACTCCGATAAAGCCGGCTAATAAAACAGACATCCAACCACCATCAAAGAATTTGATAATGTTGGCACTGAAAAACCCACCTTCTATCACGAGATAAATCAAAGCGAATAATGCAATGTAGATTTTTTTTGTTCTAGATTTTAAGAACCAGAAAATCAAAAGAATGGTTGTCATCAACATCGTAACTGTAATGGAAAGTCCATAAGCAGCTTCCATTTTGCTCGATTCTTTAAAGTAAATAACGACGATGAAACAAAGTAACAAAAGTCCCCAGTTAATTTTCGGAATGTACATTTGACCTTTGATTCCTGAAGGATATTCGATTTCTTGATTGGGCCAGAAGTTGAGCGACATTGCTTCTGAGAACATTGTGAAAGCTCCTGTGATTACAGCCTGACTTGCAATGATTGCCGCAGCGGTCGCCAAAACAACAGCAGGAATTATAAACCATTCTGGCATAATACCGAAGAATGGATTTTTTCCTTGGAAAACTTCGTGATAATTATTCAAAAGCCAAGCACCCTGACCTAAGTAATTAAGAATCAGCATTGCTTTTACAAAAATCCAGCTCACTCGGATATTCTTGATTCCGCAATGTCCAAGATCAGAATACAATGCTTCCGCACCTGTTGTACAAAGGAACACCGCACCAAGAATAATGATTGCGCTAGGCGAACTATAAATTAATTTAACTGCATAATAAGGATTGAAAGCTTTTAAAACCAAAGGATGATCTATCAAATGAACCAATCCAAATCCACCTAAAACAAGAAACCAAAGTACCATAATGGGGCCGAAAAACTTTCCGATAAAACTGGTTCCAAATTGCTGAACGACAAAAATGATAATTAGTATAATCAATGTTATAGGAACAACAGGTGGTTTATGTGTTACCAATTCTAAACCTTCAATCGCAGAAATAACGGTCATTGATGGTGTGATGATACTGTCAGCAACCAAAGTTGCAGCTCCGATTATGGCAACAATATAAAGCCATTTTTTCTTGAATCGTTTGACCAAAGAATAAAGCGACAAGATTCCACCTTCACCTTTGTTATCAGCTCTGAGAGCGATAATAACATATTTGATTGTAGTTTGTAGAGTCAATGTCCAAATGATACAAGACAATGAACCTTCTATGTATTCTTCAGAAATAATTCCTCCTTCTCTTCCTGCGTTGATGATGGCTTTCATTACGTACAACGGTGAGGTTCCGATGTCTCCGAAAACGATTCCTAATGAAACTAAAACGCCAACTGCGGAAAGTTTTTTGAGGTCAAAATGACCGCTGCTATCTTGCGACATAATAAAGTCTTATTGTGAAAATAATTCTGCAAATTTAGATTATTTTACAGATTGAGAAATTTTTTTGATGAAAATGTAATATTCGAGAAAATAGTAATTCTGGAATTCATCTTCGTAATCGTTTCTCATATTGATTTTAGAGATAATTGATGAAGCTCCAAAATTTTCTTTTTTTCAAATAATCCAAGTTTTGGTCATTATCGTAAGCTTCTCGTTCAAAGCTGATATTCCGGTAAGCGAGATGTGGATTTTTGTATTTCAAATATTTGATATAATATTCTGAAAGATACCAAATGTAAAAAGGAATAATCAACAATTCCATTTGCTGACGGATATGGATTTTTTCGTGATTGATTAAGATTCTATTTTGTCTGTAATCTTTTTCTCTCAGCAATATAAACGGAAATAGTGTTATCCCCGAAATTTTAGTATTTTTGAGTAATCTTTGACAAACAATAATTATCATAAATCAAAGATAAAAATTTTGGTATAGTTTTTAACTTATGAAACTAAATGACATCAAAGAGAATGAAGACTTTTATTATAACGAACAAGGTTATAAAGTTTTTACAGAAAAATTCCATTTGAAACGTGGTTATTGCTGTAAAAGCGGATGCAGACATTGCCCTTATGGTTATGATAAAAAGACGGATACTTTTATTAAAAAATCAAAAAATTAAATAAAATGAAATCGCATTGCGATTCCATAGTTCTTTAAAAATATTAAAATCTACATTATGAAAAAATATTTCTTCATATTACTAGCGGCAGTTTCTTTGGGAATGACTTCTTGTAGCCCTTTCCAAGTGAAATCGGATTATTCTGCAACAGCAAATTTTGCAAACTACAAAACGTATTTGCTAAGAACCGACGATTTGAAAATGAACGACCTTGACAAAGACAGAGTTTTGAATGAATTGTCAAAACAAGTTCAGGCAAAAGGTTTAACTTCTGCTCAGAATCCTGATTTGATTATCAATGTAAAAGCATCTCACAAAAAAGTTCAGGACATTACCACTTCTTACGGAGGCGGTTTCGGCTGGGGAAGACCTTGGGGCTGGGGTGGAGGCTTCGGTATGGGAAATACTTGGACCAACAACTATAACAGCGGAACAATCGTGATTGACATCATCGATGCAAAAACTCAAAAATTGGTTTGGCAAGGTACAGGAAGTGGAATTTCTGTAGATTCTCCAAAGTCAAAACAAAAACAAATCCCGCAAGTTGTGGCTGAGATAATGGCTAATTATCCACCGCAAAAAGGGAAATAGTTTTTAGACTAATAGACTGATAGAAAAAAGATAAAACCGTAGAATTTTCTGCGGTTTTTTTATTCTGATATTTTCGTTGTCATCAGTTCTTTTGCTTCTTTCATAACTTCTGATTTCTTTTCTTGATTGAGTTCCAAAACATTCAATAAATTCTGATTATTAAATAATTCTTTTACCAATACACATTTGTTCTCCAATAATTTTTGTTTTTGTTTTCCGTCCAAAGTTGTAAGACAAGTAATCGGATATAGTGCATTTTGGTCAACCAGATTTTTAATCGACTTATTCACAGGAAAATCCCAAGACAATAATCTTAATCCATAATATTCTGAAAAAGCAACAGAATCTTTAGTAAAATAAGTATTAGTAATCAGCCAACCGTCTGTAAATTCGGTTTTTGTTCCGAAAAGATTATACTGAATATTAGAAATATCTTTGATTCTCGATAGAACATACATTGGCGTTGTGACGGAGATTTTCGTGTCTTCTGCATTTCGGAATTTGCATTCTACCCAATAAGTTTTATCATCTTTTTTAGCAATAACATCCGCTTCGTGAGTCACCGAATGTCCTTTTATCAATTGTCCCGTTTCTGTTTTGTAACCGATGTTTTGAAAAACTCTCGAAATCCATTGCTCAAAATAAAATCCCGCAGGTCCCAATTCCAGCAAAGCTTTTTTTAGGCTGTATCTTGCAGCGGCAGAATTTGATATTTTTTTCAACTCATCAAACGCCATTTTATACAACTCTCTCGTCGTGATTCCGTCAAAGCAATTTGGTAAAATATTTTGGAGTACTTTTTTGATAGAATGATTGTTCGCACCAGAATTTCTAAGAGAACTTTCTAGTTTTCCAATTTCAAATTCTACCGTTTCGCCAGCATTATTTTTGATTTTCATATGATATGTGAAATTTTACTCTATGTCCTAATTATAGCTTAAGGGACTTAGTAAAAATAAAAAAAGTTTTATTACTAGTTAACTTATTAATAGATTCCCACCTCTTTCCAGAATCATTCTCTACATTTGTTGCATGAAAATCCTTGTTGTTGAAGACGAAAAAGAGCTTTTAAAATCGATTTGTGATTCGCTGGTTCAAGAGCAGTATCTTATTGAAACTGCCGAAGATTTTGTTTCTGCAAGCGAAAAAATCGGGATGTATAATTACGACTGTATCCTACTCGACATCATGCTTCCCGGCGGAAACGGGCTTCAGCTTTTACAGCAATTGAAAGATTTGGGCAAATCTGAAAACGTCATTATTATTTCCGCAAAAGATTCTCTGGATGACAAATTGAAAGGTCTTGAACTAGGAGCCGATGATTATTTAACAAAGCCCTTTCATAATGCCGAACTCAACGCCAGAATAAAAGCCGTTCTGCGCAGAAAAAATCTCGATGGGAAAGATTCAATCATCATTTCCAATCTTGAAATGGATCTTACAGAACGTAGATTGACGGTAAACGGAGAAAATCTTGCACTCAACAGAAAAGAGTTTGATATTTTGAATTATTTCCTGCTCAACAAAAACCGTTTGGTAACGAAAACTGCTTTGGCGGAGCATGTTTGGGGCGACAATATCGATCAGGCAGATAATTTTGATTTTATTTATTATCAGATTAAAAATTTAAGAAAAAAACTTCAGCAAAGCGACGCTGAAATCGAAATCGAAGCCATCTACGGAATCGGCTACAAACTGAAAGAAAAATGAAACTCCTCAACCGATCTCTTCTCCACCTCATGTCGTGGCTATTGCTTATCGTAAGTCTTTGGTCGGTCGTGTTTTATTTTAATATGCTCGACGAAATTAAGGACAGCGTAGATGAAGAGCTCGAAAATTACAAGCGGCAGATTGTTTCCAGAGCGGAAAAAGATTCCACGATTTTGCAGCAGAAAACATTTGATGAAGGTTTTTTTTCGGTAAATCCTATCAGCAAAAATGAAGCGCTGAATTTTAAAGACACCTACGAAGACACCGAAATTTATGCCCAGGATGCCGATGACGAAGCTCCTGAACTGGAACCTGTACGGGTTTTAACAACCGTTTTTGAGCAGAATGGAAATTTTTACGAACTGAAAATTTTCAACAATATGGTTGAAGAAGACGATCTTGTGAAAGAACTTCTCTGGGACGCCGCAGGATTGTATGTGCTTTTGATTTTCAGTATTTTAGTGATTAACAATTTGGTACTTCAAAAATTATGGAAACCGTTCTATGAATTGCTTCATGAATTAAAAAATTACCGACTCGGAGCAGGAAAAACGTTCCCGAAAGCAGAAACAAAAACCAAAGAATTTGCAGATTTACAGGAAGCCGTGACCACACTTTTGAATTACAGCGAAAAGACGTACGAGCAACAAAAAGAATTCATCGGAAACGCTTCACACGAACTTCAGACTCCTTTAGCCATCGCCATCAGTAAGCTTGAACTGTTGATGGAAAGGGAAAATTTTAGCGAAAATCAGGCAGAAAAAATTGCGGAAATTCTGGAAATTATCGAAAGGCTGGTTCGACTTAATAAATCACTTTTACTATTAACCAAGATTGAAAACAAGCAGTTTTTTGACAATAAGGAAATTTCGCTAAACGAAATCGTTGCAAAAAACATCAACGATCTTGAAGATATTGCTGATTTTAAAGAAGTTAAAATTTCATCGCAAGAAAATGCCCAACTTTCTGTCAATGCCGATTCAGTGTTAATGAATATCATCGTTTCTAATCTTTTGCGAAACGCTATTTTCCACAACATCAAAAACGGAAAAGTGGTAGTTGAAATTTCTGAACATTATTTAACGGTAAAAAACACAGGAAATCTTCAATCTTTAGCACAGGAAAAAATTTTTACTAGGTTCCAGAAAAATAAAGAAAATCAGTCAGGAACAGGTTTAGGACTGGCGATTGTAAAAGCGATTGCCGAGTTGTATGAATTTTCTGTTTCGTATGAATTTAAAGGAGAGATGCACGAGTTTAAAGTGAAGTTTTAGAAGTTAGGAAAAATTACTTTTTAGTTCAAAAACCGAATTCCCACCTCTTTCCAGATTTCTTCCCAAAATTTTCCCGATTCGTACTGTTGATTTGCAGTATGAAAACACTGAAACAGATTTTAATATTCGGAACCATTCAATTTTTGGGATGCTTTTTAGCAATGTCACAAACTTCATCTAAACCCGTAAAAGTTTCTCACGCAGAACCTATTTTTCAAGATTTGGTGAGAGATCTCGGTGCGAGAAAAGGTGAAAAAGAATTCAACATCGGAGCCGATTTTGCAAGCACTAAAAATTACAGAGAAAACGGATATTTGGCGGAATATGAATTTGCTCCCATCAATCGATTAGGTCTGGAAGTGGAAACCGATTTTTCATTTTTCAGTCCGAAAAACGGGACTGCAAAAGAACAAATTCCCGGAAACCGTTTGGATGGAATCAGATTTTCGGCGCAGTATTCTTTTTTTGTTTCAGAAAAGGCCAAAACTTCTTTAGCAATCGGTTATACACAGGTTTTGGAGTTTAATGATTTTAAAAATTATGGGAAAGGGAAATTTATTACGGGATTAACGTACAGTCCGTTTTTTGTTGCGGCAAAAAGATGGGGTTCTAGTATTCATACTTTGGTGTACGCATATCCAAAAATCCAACATCAATTTGGCGAAAGTGGAACTCCTGTGGATTGGGAAATCAACAGTTCTGTGATGTACACACTTCCCAATACAAGTCATTTTATTGGTGTGGAAGTAAATAAAGAAATCAGTCACGGGAAAATGGTGGTGACTTTACGACCGCAAGTTAAAATCAAGATGAATTCTCATTTTGCAGTTGGAGTAGTCACAGGAATTCCTATGAATCATGATCAACAGAATAATTCTTCTTTCTTTAGATTGATTTATGAACCTTGATTCCCAAATGTTTCCCAAATCGTTTTAGATATTAGCAATATAAAATTTAAATTATGAAAAATTTAATTTTAACAATCAGTGTTTTATGTTTAAGTTTTAATCACATTTCAGCGCAGGATATTCATCAGAATGAAGTTCCATCGGTTATTTTAAACCAGTTCCAAAAAAACTTCCCAAAAGCTTCGGATATCGATTGGGAGATCAAAGGTAACCTTTATGAAGTGGAATTTGAAACTAGATTCTTAGGTGATGACCACAAGATTCTCTATTCCAGAGATGGAAAAATGGTTAGGCATGATGAAGAAATCTCCAAAAATAAACTTCCAAAAACTGTTTTAGCAACTATTAACAAGTATTATGCGGGTTACAAAGTAGATGACGTAAAAAGAATTTTCAAAAACGGGAAAACGATTTACAAAGCCGAACTGAAAAATCATTCAATCGAATGGAAAATTGTTTTTGACAGTCAAGGAAGAATTTTACAGAAAAAAGAAGATTAAGATGAGATGTTTTTTGAGTGTTATAATTTTACTATTTTTTGACTTCAACCTTTCTGCACAGATCAGTGCGCCAGGTTTGGGACACGCCAAAACGGCGAGCTGGTTTGCTGCAGGGTTTAAACAAAAAATGAATGAAAATTGGGAGTCTATGACTTATTTCGGAATGGGAAGAACGAGTGAAAATGCTCTTGATTTTATAGGAAAACCTGCGATTTTGGTCCTCAATCAAGAATTTTATCATCAGTTGAAAAACAATTTGCAATATTCATTTGCTTTAAGTTTAAGAGATCAAAAAGTACAAAATTCTGAAAATAGAAAAACTATTGATCAGCAGGAAATAAGGTTGTACGGTAGATTGTCTTATGCTTTTAAAGGTGAGAAATTCAAAATCACACCAACTTTTAGACAAGAATTTAGAAAGTTTTTCGCCCCAAAAAGTTTGGAAGATGCAGAGTCTTTTGCATTTAGAAGTAGGTTTCGGTTGCAATTAAGTATAGATTTAAATCAAGACGCATCCAAAAAATTGATTTTGAGTTCGGAACAATTATTTTCAACAGAAAAAGGTGCAGTTTCAAAAGAATGGAGTGACATGCAATACCACGAAAGTCGGTTTTTAGCCTATTATTCGGTGACTCCCAAAAACTCGTCTGTCACTTTTGATATTGGTTATATGAATAATCTAGTGGGTAGAAATCATCCATACGATGTGAGTTATCTTGCTTTGGACATAGTTTTTATTGGGAAACATAAAGATTAGTAATTCATTCCACAAACCAAATTTCAAATCGACTTCCTTGTTCCAAAGGTTTATAATTGAGATAACCCTTATGCGCTTCGATGATACTTTTACTCAATGTCAAGCCAATTCCAGAGCCATTACTTCTCGTCGTAAAAAACGGAAGAAAAATCTTATCCTGAATTTCCTTTTGGATGCCGACTCCGTTGTCTTCTACAATCAAAACAATTCGTTTGTTTTGAGTTTTAATTTCGGTTTTAATCGTTCTTTCCACATTGTCAGAAACGGCATAAATGGCGTTGAGATAAAGATTGATTAAACAACGTTCAATCATCTTTTCATCAGCAGAAATTATATGATTTTCCAAAGAGTTGATAATCGTAATATGATTTTTTTCAAATTCTGGTTTGAGGAAATTAAGAGCAGATTCTACAATATTCGTCAAAGAAATGGTTTTGAAAACTGGTTTTGGAAGTTCGGCAACTTGTCTGTAATCATCCACAAAATTCAGCAGTTGTTTCGATTTTGAATTGATAATCATCAGACTTTCCTTCATATCCTGTTGGTCTTCTTTTTCGATAATTTCCTGATTTGCAATGTATTCTAGATTCTGAATCAAACTATTGACAGGCGTTAAAGTATTCAGAAGTTCGTGAGAAATCACTTTCATCAGATTGTTCCAAGCTAGTTTTTCTTTTTGTTCGATAATTTTCTGAACCGATTCTAAACTGATGATGCAGAAACGATGTTTCGCATTCTGAACTTTTTTCGTTCTGAGAGAAAACGATTGTTTCGCATTTTCATTAATTGAAATATCAAAAAATTCCTGAGAGTTTTCGTAGTTTGTCTGTTCGATGATTTTGTAAAAATCTGGCGCTTTATTTTCGTAGAGATTCCAAGAGTTATATTTTGGAATTTCTAGAATTTCTAAGAAAACAGGATTCACGTAAAAAACGTCCCAATGATTATTTTTTTCTGTCAAAATCATCAATCCGATTTCTAATTGATTCAGGATTTCCTCATACAAAAGTTTGTAGGAAGACAGCGAAAGATGTTCTTCTTTGCTTTGATAATAAAGTTTTACCGCATTATCGACCAACGTATTTTCTTCAGTTTTAGGAAATAATGAAAAATCCTTTTTCTGAATCGCCAAAAGCAGTTTTTCCGTTTTCTGAATGTATGATAAAGCCGAAGTTTGCGCCAAAATAATGCACACCAAACTTACCAATGAAAATAAAGTGCAATTAATCCATTTGTTTTGAGAATAAAAATCAAACGCAAAAATTCCACTGACAATCGCAAGCAAAATAAAAATCAACCAAACAAAACGACTCGAATTCATCAATTAATTATTTAAAAATCCATCAACCAAAAACTATCAACGAACAACCAAATCATAATTCAAATTTTTCCATTCTTCTGTACAATGCTGCTCTCGATAATCCCAAATCTTCCGCTGCCAAAGAAATATTTCCTCGATGTTTTTTCAATGCTTTTTTAATCAGGATTTCTTCCATTTCTTCGATGTTTAGATTGACGATTGTTTTCTCGGATTCTTCATCCTGAGGCATCAGCAATTTAAGATTTTTCTCGTTGGAAAGAATCACGCTTCTTTCGATGCAATGGTCAAGTTCACGGATATTTCCCGGCCAAGAATAATGTGTTAATTCTGAAATTAAAACTTCATTTAAAACCAAATCAGGTTTGTGATATTTCTGTTTGTATTTTTCCAAAAAATAATCAGCTAAATTTGAAATATCTTCAATTCGTTCTCTCAAACTTGGAATATTCAACTCAACCGTATTGATTCTATAGTATAAATCTTTTCGGAAACGGTTTTCAGAAACGGCTTTTTTAAGGTTTTCATTGGTTGCAAAAATAAATCTCACATCCAATAGTCGCTCTTTGCTTTCTCCAATTCTGGACAATTTTCTATTTTGAATCAAACTCAATAATTTGGTTTGAAGATGAAGCGGAAGATTCCCGATTTCGTCAAGGAAAACCGTTCCGTTTTCAGCGTTTTCGATTTTTCCGGCATAATCCTGATGTGCATCTGTAAATGCTCCTTTTTTATAACCAAATAATTCAGCTTCAAAAAGATTTTCCGAAAGACTTCCCAAATCGATATGAACAAAAGGTTGGTTTTTCCTTTCAGACAGTTCGTGAATGTTTTCTGCTAAAACATATTTTCCGGTTCCGTTTTCTCCCAAAAGCAGAACATTAGCGTCGGTGGCGGAAACTCGTTCAATTTGGTCCATCACTTCCTGCATTGCAGGAGATTTTGTTTCAAGCTGATATTGATTGGTTTTGATACTGACATTTTCCCACTGATTCAGCTTTTTGTTTTTCCTCGAAACATCAACTGCGAGATTGACGGAAGCATATAATTTTTCGTTATTCCAAGGTTTTAGAATAAAATCGGAAGCGCCATTTTTTAACGCCTCAACAGCCAATTCCACTTCTCCATAAGCAGTCATCAGAATAATCGGAAGCTGAGGTTCTAAAGTTTTGATTTCCTGCATCCAATACAAACCGTCTTGTCCGTTTTCAAAACCTTTTCGGAAATTCATATCCAAAAGAACCGTGTCAACTTGTTGTTCGGATAAAAATTTCAAAATATTTTTGGGCTGACTGAGACAACTGACTTCCGTGAAAAATTTCTTAAGCCAAACTCTCGCCGAAAACAAAATGTCCTCGTCATCATCCACAATTAAAATATGAGCTTCTTTTTTTCGCATTTCTTTTTATTTGGTTGTCGGTTGACAGTTTTTGGTTGATGGTTGTGATTGTAGCATTTTAGAAAAAATTTAAAAACAATCAACTAACAACCGACAACCATCAACTAAATTTGTTCGTTTTCGCACAAAAAGTGTCCGATAATGAACAGTTTTAAAATTAATAAATTGATATTTGATCACATTTACAGAGAGTTACAAGATTATAAATTTGTGGCACTTGCATTGTGTAATTGTCTGTAAGTAAAATAGTTATCTAAATATGGATACGAAAATAGTAAAAAAGAAATCTAAACTAAAATTTGTCTTAATCATTGTTGCTTCCGCGGCAGCAGTTTTGGTTTTTGGATGGTATTTCCTCAAGCAGAAAAAAACTTATAATGTAAAATCGGAAGATATTACGATTGATGAAGTAACCAATGGAAAATTCGAAGATATGTTGATGGTAACTGCGCAGACGCAATCTCTTAATTCTTCTCTTGTAAATGTTTTGGAAGGCGGTGCTGTAAAAGAAATTTTTGCGGAAGATGGACAAATGTTAACTAAAGGACAACCAATCGCAAGAGTTTATAATCCAAATACGGAATTCAATTATCTGAATCAGGAAACAGGAATTATGCAACAGATCAGCCAGATGAGAAGTTCGCTTTTGGAATTTAAAAATCAAGAATTTAATCAGGATAAAGAACTGTTACAGTCTCAGAATGATTATAATACGGCGTTGCAAAGTTTTAATCTTCAAAAAAGATTGTACGATGCGGAAATTGGAAAGAAAACCGATTATGATATTGCACTTCAGAATTTGAATTATCAAAAAGACAGAAAACAAATCGTAGAAAAAGGGGCTTCTAATGAGAAAATTTCTAGAAATTCTCAGTTCGCAGCGATTAATAATTCCATTAATCAAATGGAAAAAAGTTTGAATTTCCTTCGTTCCAACAAAAATAATTTCCTGATAATGTCGCCTGCTTCTGGAAGGTTGTCATCATTCAATATTTCGCTTGGACAAAATTTGACGACTGGAGAAAGCATCGGAAAAATCGATTTGATGGGCGGTTACAAGTTGGTTGCAAAAGTTGATGAATATTACATCAATAAATTAACCAACGGAATCAAAGGAAGTCTGGATAACAATGGAAAAGAATACGAAGTGATTATCACGAAAATCCTTCCGGAAGTGAAAGACGGACAGTTTTCAGTTGAATTAAATTTCATTGATGCAAAAATTGAAAATCTTAAAATCGGAATGACTTTCGGGGTAAAATTGAAATTGTCTGCCGACACACAAAGTATGATGATTCCGAAAGGGAATTTCTACAAAGACACCAATGGAAAATGGATTTTTGTAGTGAAAAATAACAAAGCTGAAAAACGAAACATCAGTCTGGGAAGAGAAAATCCTCTTTATTATGAAGTGACTTCTGGATTGAAACAAGGCGAATCGGTCATTACTTCAGATTATTCTGAATTGAAAAAATATGAAATTTTAGATATTAGAAAATAGACTGGATAGATAATAGACATTAGACAGAAAATTTAATTCAATTACTAATTTATAATAGGCTAAGAACTATCAACCAACAACTAAAAACAATCAACTAATTATGATAAACATCACCAACCTTTCAAAAATCTATAAAACCGAAGATGTTCAAACTAACGCGCTTAACAATGTAAGTCTGCAAATCAAAGAAGGCGAATTTGTTGCAATAATGGGACCTTCAGGTTGTGGGAAATCGACTTTTCTTAATATTCTTGGTTTGCTGGACAGCGCTTCTTCAGGTTCTTATCAATTTGAATCAACAGAAACCATCGGAACTTCTGAGAAGAAAAAATCAGACATCAGAAAGAAAAACATCGGTTTCATTTTCCAGAATTTTAATTTGATTGACGAATTAACGGTTTATGAAAACATCGAATTGCCATTGATTTATAACGGTATTTCTTCCTCGGAAAGAAAAAGAAGAGTGGAAGAAATTATGGAGAAAATTAACATCGCTCACAGAGCAAAACATTATCCACAGCAACTTTCCGGAGGTCAACAACAGAGAGCGGCGGTTGCAAGAGCTTTGGTAACAAGACCAAAATTAATTCTTGCCGATGAGCCAACTGGAAATCTAGACAGTTCCAACGGAAACGAAGTAATGAATCTTTTGGCAGAACTTCACAGAGAAGGTTCTACGATTGCAATGGTAACGCACTCTTCTTATGATGCGGGTTACGCTTCCAGAATTGTGAATATGAAAGACGGCGAGATTTTCAGCGAGGAACATTCTTCTCAAAGAAAAGATGTCTTCGAAAAAGCAGACGCAAAAAACTTTGAGTAAAAATTTAGTTGATGGTTGTCGGTTGTTAGTTGATGGAGATTCTCAAAACTAACAACAATCAACTAACAACAATCAACCCAAAATCAACAATTATGCTAAACAACTGGCTCAAAATTGCCTTCATCAATTATAAAAAAAACTGGCTTTCCACGATTATCAATCTGTTTGGATTAACGATTGGTTTGACCGGATTTATGCTCATTCTGATGCATTGGAATGATGAAGAATCCTACGAAAAATGGAATCCGAAGAAGGAAAATATCTACGCTTTCCAAACTCATAACAAGGCAGAAAATACTTATGGAAATAATATTTCTGTTCCAATGGCGGAACGCGCTGTAAAAGTGATTCCCGAAGTTAAAGATTATGTGTTGTTCAACGGCTCAGGAATGGGTTATAAAATGACTACGAAATACAAAACGGTTTATCAACAGGACGGGATGTCCGCTTCTGAAAGTTTTTTCAATTTCTTCCCGTTCAAATTGGTTTCAGGAAGTTATAAAGAGGCATTGAAAGGCGATAAAGTGATTGCGCTTTCCACAAAAGCGGCCAAAAATCTCTTCGGGAAAACCAATGTCGCAGGAGAAACTGTGAAAATCAATAATAAAAGTTTTGTTGTAACCGCAGTTTATGAATTGCCGACCGAAAATAGCCAGATAAAACCAGAATTTATCATCGCACCTTTTGAGCAGATGAAAAATGATAGAGAACAATGGGGAAATTTCAATTACGGATGTTTCTTTTTGCTAAAACCGGGAACAGATGTGGAAGCTTTACAACAGAAATTCTACGACAATATCTTTTTATTTAGAGCAAAAAGAGATGCAAAAGATGATGGTGTAACTCCTGAAAAATATTTGGAATTATATGGTCCAACAGGAAGTTTGTTTACACCAATTGATGAGATTAAACTACACGCCAAAGCATCTTGGTTTGGAACTGGAGATTTCAAAACGATGATGATTCTCTTCACGCTTTCTGTTCTGATTGTTGTTTTGTCAGCTATTAATTTTATTAATCTGAAAACAGCTCAGGCTTCTCAAAGAGCTAAAGAAATAGGCATAAGAAAAGCGATTGGAAGCACAAAGTCAAATCTTGTTCTTCAGTTTTTATTGGAAACTTTTGTGATTTGTTTTGCTTCCTATCTTCTGTCTTTAGCTTTAACAGAATTGCTTTTGCCAAGTTTCAACAAGTTCTATAATAAGGAAATCGTGATGAATGACTGGCATATTTACTATTATTCATTTGCTATGGTTTTGGCGGTTACGTTGATTTCGGGATTGATTCCGGCAACTTATCTCGCCAACTTCAAAGCTATTGAAACTTTGAAAGGAAATTTCGCCAGAAGCAAACACGGCGTTTGGTTAAGAAACGGAATTTTGACTTTACAACTCATCATTTCATCATTCTTCATCATTGGAGGTTTGATTGTCAATAATCAGGTGAAATATATGATGGACAAAGATCTTGGTTATAGTGGAAAGCAAGTTTTGTTAATTAATTTCAGTGAGAATGATGCAAAACCTTGGTTAAAATACGAACGTATCAAAAATGAGATGAGAAAAATCCAAGGTGTTGAGGCGGTTTCTTATGGAGAAGCTGTTCCGGGAAGTGGCAGATTCAGCAATTCCAATATGGATTATATGGACAAAAGTATTTTCGCTCAGCACGGTTCTATGGATTACAATTACCTTCAGTTTATGAATGTCAAATTGAAAAAAGGACGTTGGCTAGACCCGAATCTCGCATCTGACACTATCGCTAATGTTTTGGTCAATGAGGCTTTTGTGAACAAATTTGGATGGACAGATGACCAAGCTTTCAAGAACGAATTCCGTCCGGGATTTGACAATAAACCTTATCATATTGTAGGAATTGTAAAAGATTTTAATATCCTGAATCCCAGAAAAGCTGTGGAACCTATCGTGTTTTTCCATTACAGGGAAACAGAATGGAAACGATACGATGTTTATAATATCCAGTTGAAATTAAAAGCAGATGATATTGACGGGACTCTGAAAAGAATCAAAACCTATTGGCAGAATAATGTAGAACCGGGTTATCCTTTTGATTCTTATTTTATAGATAAAAAATTTGCTGAAAGTTTTGTGAAATATCAGAAACAGCAGACTTTGTTTACGATTCTGAATGCAATGGTTTTAATGGTAGCATTGCTCGGACTATTCGCTTTATCATCATTGATGATTGAGCAGAAACTGAAAGATGTCGCCATCAGAAAAACTTTAGGCGCATCAGACGGAACTTTGATTGTTGGATTAACGAAACAATTCCTTTGGATAACGACGATTGCGGTTCTCATAAGTATTCCAATAAGTTACTATCTTATGAATGAATGGCTGAAAGATTTCGCTTACCGAATTGATATGCCGATTTTTCCATTCGTCCTCAGTTTGATTTTATTATTGATTTTGACATTCGCTGTTGTGAGTATTAAAGCTTATCAAGCAACAAAAGTGAATCTTGTGAAATATCTCAAATACGAGTAATCAATTATTAATGGTTAATTATCAATGATTAGCTAACCATTTACAACTAATAATTAACCATTATGATAAAGAATTGGCTCAAAATAGCAATCATCAATTATAAAAAAAATTGGCTTTCCACAATCATCAATATTTTGGGATTGAGTGTTGGGTTGTGCGTTTTTCTGTTGATATTTATTCATTGGCAAGATGAGAAATCTTACGAACAATGGATTCCGAATAAGGAAAATATCTATATGGTAGAATTTCAGGTGGATAAAGATGCATACAATCCAGTCGTGAATTATCCATTTTTAATCAATGCTAAAATCAAATTTCCAGAGATAGAAAACTATTCAGTAATCAATAATTGGATGGATTATAAACAAAAGCTGTTAGCTGATGGACGTTCTACTTTTACCAATCCCATTTTTGTAACAGAAGATTTTTTTAAGGTCTTACAGTTTGAAAAATTAGTGGGTTCTTATGAAAATATTTTTGTTGATGATAATTCCATCGCCATTTCAGAAGATATTGCCAAACAGCTTTTTGGTGATAGTTATTTGCAATCGATTGGTAAAACGATTACTACCGATAGCGACGGTAAAAAATTTGTGGTGCAGGCTATTTACAAATTACCGAACAAAGATCAAAAAACTGTTTTTCGTCCAGGATATCTTATCAGACAACCGTTTATCAATGATAATAAAGAACAGTGGACAAATTACAGCTACATAGGTTTTTTCAAGCTGAAACCGGGAACGGATATCCATCAATTAGAGGCGAAGTTGTCCAAAATGCAGTCTGATCACGAGAAAATCAGTGCTAAAAAATATGGTTGGAGCATTGATTATGACACCAAAGCCTGGCTTACAAATATCAAGGACATAAAACTGGATGCAAAGTCAAGCGGGATTGATAAGGGAGATAAAAAGTCATTACAAATATTATTGTCGCTTTCAGTCTTACTTTTGATTTTGTCTTGCATCAATTTGATTAACCTAAAAATTGCACAATCATCCCAAAGAGCCAAAGAAGTTGGAGTAAGGAAAGTTATAGGAAGTTCTAAAATGGCTCTCATTATACAGTTTTTATTAGAAATATTTTTGCTTTGCTTGGTGGCTTACATATTAGCTTTTGCAATTGTTGAGATGATCCTGCCTTCTTATAACAAGTTTTTGGGTAAAGAAATAACTTTGGATAATGCCAGTGTTTTTATCTATACGGGTTTTTTGTTAGTCATTTTTTCGGTGATTTCAGGAAGTATTCCGGCGATTTATCTTTCTAATTTTAAACCTATCAATACTCTGAAAGGGAATTTTGCAAGAAGTAAACAGGGCGTTTGGTTGCGTAACTCGATTCTCACTTTACAGCTTATTATTTCATCGTTTTTTATCATTTGCTCACTGATTATCAATACGCAGGTTAACTATATGATGAAGAAAGATCTTGGTTTCCAGGGAGATCAAGTATTTCAGATCAATTTTAATAAAACCAATTATATAGATAAAAATTTTAATGTCAGAAAATTCGAATTGCAAAAATCTAAGATCAAACAATTTCCTGGCGTTATTGATATCACATCTTCAGCGCAGACAATGGGAAATGGTGTTAGCAGTACATCAGGAGCTAGATATGTCAAAGATTCTACAAAAAGTACAGGCGCAGGTGTCGGAGCTATTGATTTTAATTATTTTGATTTCTACAAAATAAAGTTTGTAGCTGGAAGAGACCTTAATCCAAAATTAACTTCCGATACCGCAAAATCAATCGTAGTAAACGAAGCTTTGGTTAAAGCATTAGGTTGGAATCCTAAACAGGCATTAGGCAAAGAACTCTCCAGCGGGATGGACGACAAACATAAACGTATGGAAATTGTTGGGGTTGTGAAAGATTTCTACTATGCCGGCGTTCAAGATAAGGTGCAACCGGTTATTTTCTTCAATTACAGTAGAAATTGGGCAAAAAATCAGATGACGAATCTGCAAATCAAATTATCTGGAGATCATATCAATGAAAATGTCGAAACAATTAAAAAGTATTGGGAAACAGAAGTGGAACCTGGTTATCCTTTTAATGGCAATTTTGTTAACAAACAATTTGCCAAAACTTATGAAAGATTCCAGAAACAGCAGACGCTTTTCACAACTTTAAATATTGTGGTTTTGGTCATTGCATTGTTAGGATTATTCGCTTTGTCATCCTTATTAATCGAACAAAAATTGAAAGATGTTGCCATCAAAAAAACTTTGGGAGCAGACGAAAGAACAATTGTCTGGGATTTAACCAAAAGGTTTTTATTGATTTGTGTAATTGCAGTTTTCATCAGTATTCCATTTGGTTATTATGCGATGAACGAATGGCTGAAAGACTTCGCTTACAGGATCGATATGCCGATTTGGCCTTACGTTTTGAGTTTGTTTTTATTATTGATTTTAACATTCTTAGTCGTGAGTTTCAAAGCTTACCGAGCAACCAAAATCAACCTTGTTAAATATCTGAAATACGAGTAAGCTGGGAGCTGGGTGAAGGAAGCTGGAAGGTTTGCAATTCGGAAATTATTTAAAATATAATATTAAAATCTTCCAACTTCCCACATCCATCATCCAAACAAAATTCAAAAAAATGAAAAAACTCTTCTTTATATTTTTAATCAATCTTTTCCCGGCTCAGCAAAGTTGGACACTCAAAGATTGTCTGGATTATGCATCGTCCAATCATCCGCTAATTAAACAATCTGCGGTTAATATTCAGAAAAATGACAGACAGATTTCGGCTTCCAAAGGAATGTTGTTGCCGTCTATTGATGCTGGAATCAATCACAATTATAATTTCGGAAATGGTATCAATCAGCAAAATAATCAGCGGGAAGCAATCAATACACAAACTGATAATCTCTTTGCACAAGCCAATTGGGAGTTGATGAACTGGAGAAATTATCTCAATATTTCGTTGTCCAAAATCAATAAGGAAAGTTCGATTTTCAAAATGAAACAGGCTCAGAATGAAGTCAAACTGAATGTCATCACAATGTTTTTCACTTATCAGAATAGCAAAAGTTGGTTGGAAGTTTTGGAAACGCAACTTTCAGGAATCGAAGACCAAATCAAACGTACCGAAAAAGAAGTAGAAATTGGGAATCGTCCGAAAAGTGATATCTATGACATCAAAGCCAATCTTGGAACAATGCAGGAACAATGGGTTTCGGCAAAAAATTCACGAGACCTTTCCAAAATTAATCTTCTGAATGCGCTGGCGATTACAAAAGACACTTTGGATTTTACAATGACCGAGGAAAATTTGGGGAGCTCAAATTTCAATGATGCTAATTTCATCCAAAATCTTTTGGAGAAAAATCCCGCTTATCAAACGACTTTGGCAGAAATCAAAGCTCAGCAAAAAAATGTTGAGCTTGCAAAATCGGCATATCTGCCTACCTTGAACGGTTCTTACACTTGGTCAAGTTTTTACACCAAGATTTTGGGACAACCTGCGACTGCCAATTTCTCAGACCAAATCAAAACCAACAAAAACCAACAGTTAGGATTTGGTCTCAATATTCCGATTCTCAACAAACTACAGGTGAAAAACAATGTTGAGATTGCCAAACTGAATGTCATCAATTCCAATTACGACAAAGATATTATGATTAATAATTTGACTCAAAGCATCAATTCTATCAAAGCACAATTCCTGAATGCCCAAGAAAAGTACAATCTTTTGGAAGCCAATTTCGAAAACCAAAAATTATCATTCCAAAAATCCGAAGAAAAATACAAAGAAGGGTTAATGGACGCTTATACCTTTTTTGTCGTTAGAAATGGTTGGTTACAAGCAAATTATAACCTAATCAACAGCAAAAACGACGTTGTCCAGCAAACCGAATTACTCAAAGTTTTTGAAGCTGGTTTTTAAAAAAATACATTATTATTTTCTCACGAATCCTTCTAGAGCTTAAAAGCTCGGAAGGATTTTTTTATTTAGTTTAGTCAAACCACTTTGTCAAACTTACTTTTTATAATTTTTGTTTCTCTTTGCTGAGTTTTACGCCTTTGCGAACCTTCAAATTATTTCCAATAATGACAAAAAAACTTTGCGCTCTTTGCGTTTTATTAGAATTATTAATTAACTTATTTTCAAAAAAACAACTTTTCTGATTTTAAATTTTTCCGCAACTTTGCTCCCCTTTCAAAAGCAAAAGAATCAATGAAACTTTGTATTGCCGAAAAACCAAGCGTTGCCCGTGATATAGCCAAAGTTTTGGGTGCTACAACTCCCAAAAGCGGTTATATGGAGGGAAACGGTTATTGCGTGACTTGGACTTTTGGTCATCTTTGTACTTTAAAAGAACCACACGATTACGCCGAGCATTACAAATCTTGGGATTTAATTTTTCTCCCAATTATTCCCAAAAACTTCGGAATCAAACTGATAGATAACAATGGTGTTGAGAAACAATTTCAAACCATAGAAAAATTGGTTCAGGAATGTGATGAGGTCATTAATTGTGGCGATGCTGGGCAAGAAGGAGAATTGATTCAACGTTGGGTGTTGCAGAAAGCTAAATGCGACAAACCAATGAAAAGGTTATGGATTTCGTCCTTGACCGAAGATTCGATCAAAGAAGGTTTTGAAAATCTGAAACCTGCAGATGATTACAAAAATCTTTATTTGGCGGGCAATGCAAGAGCAATTGGAGATTGGCTTTTAGGAATTAATGCAACGAGATTATTCACGAAAAGATTTGGAGGAAACAAAGGCGTTTTATCAATTGGACGCGTTCAGACACCAACTTTGGCAATGCTTGTTCAACGTCAGAAAGAGATTGATGCTTTTACGCAGGAAGACTATTGGGAACTCAAAACCAAATATCGGGAAGTGCTTTTCAGTGCTTCAATTGACCGGTTAAAATCTCTGGAAAAAGCAGAAAAAGGTTTAGAATATCTTAAACAAAATCAGTTTGAGATTGTCTCTTTCGAGATCAAAGAAGGAAAAGAAAAGAATCCGAGATTGTTTGATTTGACGGGACTTCAGGTAGAAGCTAACAAAAAATATGGTTTCTCTGCAGAGCAAACTTTGAATTATATCCAAAGTCTTTACGAGAAAAAATATACAACTTACCCAAGAGTTGATACCACTTACTTGTCCGAAAGTCTTTACCCAAAAATTCCCGGGATCCTTACAAGTATGACCATTTATTCGGAGTTTACAGCACCGTTGCTGACGCAGCCGATTCCAAAAACGAAAGCAGTATTTGATGATACCAAAGTAACCGACCACCACGCGATTATTCCAACCGAGATTCCGCCTTCCTCTAATTTAACAAGAGAAGAAAAGTTAGTTTACGATTTGGTAGCGAGACGGTTCATCGCCGTTTTTTACCCTGAATGTAAAATCTCCAATACCTTGGTAGAAGGTCAGGTTGGAACGATTCCTTTCAAAGCTTCTGGAAAACAAATTCTGGAACCGGGCTGGCGAATTATTTATGCCAAAGACAAAAAAGACCAATCGGAGAAAGACGAAAAAGATAAGGACGAGGAACAAACTATTCCTGAATTCTTTGTTGGAGAAAAAGGCGACCACGAACCTTTGATTCATCAAGGAAAAACTTCGCCTCCAAAACCTTACACAGAAGCGACTTTGCTAAGAGCAATGGAAACTGCGGGAAAACAAGTGGAAGATGAAGAATTGCGCGAAATGTTGAAAAATAACGGAATCGGAAGACCATCAACACGAGCAAACATCATCGAAACTTTGTTCCGAAGAAAATACATCGAACGAAAAAAGAAGAACATTTTTGCTACTTCCATTGGTGTAGATTTGATTGATACAATAGAAGACGAAGTTCTCAAAAGCCCAGAACTCACAGGAGAATGGGAATCAAAATTGAGAAAAATTGAAAAAGGCGAATACGAAGCCAACCAATTCAAAGAAGAATTGATAGAAATGGTGACGGATTTGACTCAAAAAGTCATCAGCGGAAAAGGAAAAGTCATTAATTTCGAAGAAGAAAAACCTGCTCCAAAAGAAAAAAAACCGAGAGTCAAAACCGAAATTATTTGGAAAGAAACCCAATGTCCTAAATGTAAATCCAATAATCTAATGAAAGGTAAAACCGCAGTTGGATGTTCCGATTATAAAGGTTGTGGTTTCAAAGTTCCGTTTGAGATATTCGGAAAAAAAATATCAGAAAAACAACTTCAGGATTTGATTCTGAAAAGTAAAACTTCCAAACTGAAAGGTTTTACTGGAAATCAGGAAGAAGGTGTTTTGATTATGAATGAAGATTTTTCAATTAGCATAAAATAGCTAATAAAATAAAACCCTTCCAGAGTTTCAAACTCTGAAAGGGTTGAATCGTTTTACTCTCGCAGATTTTACAGATTAGGCTGATGAATCTGCAAAATTCGCTAAATCAGCGAGAAATAATCTACTTCACAACAATTGCTTTTTTCAAACTGCTGTCAACTTTATAATCTATAGATTGATTGATTTTCACATTTTCAAAAACGATATTCTGTGCATTCTTGCCAACAATTCCTTTTTACTTGTGATATTCACGTTTTTAAAGAAAAGATTTTCAATCAATTTCTCAGGAAGTCCACTGAAATTAAAAGCGGTTTCGGACGAAGAACAATTCACATTACTTACGTAAAAATCGTGAAAGTAAGGCACTTTGTCTCCCGTATGCTGCGCCGCTTCGCTTTCTTTTGTGCTTCCAACAGGCGCATCCGCATAGAACGTATCAAATAAAACTGCTTCCTTAATAATATTTTTCATCTCGATATTATCGATGAAAATTTGACTCACATCGCCACCTCTTCCCGAGTTGCTTTTCACACGGATTCCGATATCTGTTCCATCAAAAGTACAGTTCGTAACGTAGATATTTTTCATTCCACCGTCCGTATTACTACCGATTACAAAACCGCCGTGACCTTCATTCACAGTACATTCTGCGATGATGACGTTTTGTAAATTAGCTTCGCCATTTTTCGGAGTTCCGCTGGATTTCATACAAATTCCGTCATCGCTTGCGTTTACTTTTGTGTTGTAAATAATCACGTTTTTCGAAGCACTGATATCAATTCCGTCACCATTTTGAGCCCATTTCGGATTGTAAACCGTTGTATTTCTGATGACAAGATTGGTGATTTGTTTTGGATTGATAACAAACTTCGGTGAGTTTCGGAAAGTTGGTCCATCAATCAAAAGATTCGTCACTTTAGATAAAGTGAACATCATTGGCCTTAAGAAATGATGAATTTGCTCATACATATCTATTGTTGCGCCTGGTGTTTTCGTAATCACTTTTGCTAATTCTTCGCCATTTTTTGCAGCTGCACTTGGCCACCAGATTTTCCCATCATCACTTAGGACGCTGCCTTGTTTTGCAAGTAATTCCTTCCATTGTGCATCCGTTATTTTGAATTTTTTCACAGGTCTCCAAGCTTCGCCCGCGCCATCAAAAATTCCTTTTCCTGTAAAAGAAACATCTTTTAAATTATTTCCCCAGATTGGCGCCGTCACTTCAAATTTTCCAGCAGAAGTTTCTCTCAAAGGAAATTTGTTTGATATCACTGCTGAACTGCACAATCGCACCTTCCTCAACGTGAAAATCGATTTTACTTTTTAATTCGATTGATCCAGTTAACCAAGTTCCTGCTGGAACAATCAGTCTTCCGCCACCGTTTTGAGCAATCGTAGCAATCGCTTTTTCGAATGCTTTTGTATTCAAGGTTTTTCCGTCTCCCACACCTCCGAAATCCTTGAAGTTATAATCCTTTTGAGAGATTGTTGGCAAAACCATTTCTCCAAATTTGAAGGGTGCTTTCTGGATGTAGTAATTAATGTCATTTTTCTGAGAAGAAACTATTGCTGTCACAGAAAATGCGATACCTATTAAAAGTTTTTTCATTGTTATTGATATGAGTTCTTTTGATTGATTTTAAATCTATTGGTTAAATTAAATTGTTGCTTAATAAAAAAAACAGAATTTTACAGAAATACATTATAGAAACATACTTATTACAATTCCGAATGCAGGTAAAATTAATCAAAATAATGAATCATGCAATCGATTGCGCAAAATAAAAATAACTACTCTCGGAAAGTATTATTAATCCTAAGAAAACTAAAAATCAGAATACTCTTTTTTACAGATAATTCTTAATATTTGATTCAAATTTCTTTAATTTGCAATGCTAAAAATAATTTCAACAATGATTATTCAACCTAGAACAAGAGGATTTATTTGTTTGACAGCTCATCCGGACGGAGCGCTACAGGCAGTTAAAAATCAGATAGAATATGTTAAGTCGAAAGGCGAAATCAAAAACGGACCTAAAAAAGTATTAGTAATAGGTGCTTCTACAGGTTTTGGTTTGTCTTCTAGAATTACTGCCGCTTTTGGTTCAGATGCCGCCACAATCGGAGTTTTCTTCGAAAAACCAGCTTCTGAAGGAAAAATGGGAACTGCAGGCTGGTATAATTCTGCAGCTTTTGAAAAAGAAGCCCACGCTGCCGGTTTATACGCAAAAAGTATTAATGGCGATGCATTTTCTGACGAAGTTAAAAAAGAAACAATCGAGTTGATTAAGAAAGACCTTGGTCAGGTTGATTTGGTGGTTTACAGTTTGGCTTCTCCTAGAAGAACACATCCAAAAACTGGTGTAGCGCACGCATCTGTTTTAAAACCAATTGGACAGCCTTATACCAACAAAACTGTAGATTTTCATACAGGTGTAGTTTCCGATGTAACTATTGCTCCGGTTGAAAACGACGTGGATATTCCTAACACTATTGCTGTAATGGGTGGTGAAGATTGGAAATTCTGGATAGAAGAATTGAAAGCTGCTGGCGTTTTAGCAGAAGGTGTTAAGACTGTGGCTTATTCTTACATCGGCCCAGAATTGACTTTCCCAATCTACAGAAACGGAACAATCGGACAGGCGAAAAATGACCTTGAAGCAACTGTTACTGTTTTGAATGACTTATTGAAAGACCTTAATGGCGTTTCTTATGTTTCTGTGAACAAAGCTTTGGTAACACAGTCTAGTTCTGCAATTCCTGTTGTTCCATTATATATTTCTCTACTTTATAAAGTGATGAAAGCGAAAGGAACTCACGAAGGAACTATCGAGCAAATGCAGAGACTTTTCGCAGACAGATTATACACTGAAAACGGAGAAGTTGCTTTGGATGAAGCTGGCAGAATCCGTGTGGATGATTGGGAAATGGCAGATGACGTTCAGGCAGAAGTGGCGAAGTTATGGAATGAGATTACTACTGAAAACCTTTCTGAAATCAGTGATATTGAAGGTTACAGAAAAGAGTTCTTCAACTTATTTGGATTCGAAATTGACGGAATCGATTATGAAAAAGATGCTAACGAGAACGTACAAGTTACAAGTATTGAAGCTTAGGTTTTAGAATAAGAGATAATAGACTGATAGATGATAGATTTTTCTGTCATTAATAATAACAAAAGAGGCTGTCTCAAAAGGGCAGCCTCTTTTTTGCTATTACGTTATTAACTAATCTAGAGTTAGGATTATAATTATCCCAAATTTTCCACGTATTATTGATATTCTTGATGAAATAGATTTGGGTATTGAGCTCATTCACCAAATATTCTTCATCAGAATTTTCAACTACAAAAACAAGATTCCAAAATTCTTGTGTTTTTACAACAATCTTATCAGGCTCATCTGATATAACGTCAAGGTCAAAAATCTCAAAATTGGAGCGGTTATTTTTTGTATGAAGCTTCAAATTTCTATCGCAAAGTTCTGAACTATAATTGTTGCTCCGGGAGATTCTGAAAATATAAGTTCGTCAAAAATATCTATTCTTGAAATTGGAAAAAATTTTAAAAACTCAAAATTAGTCTTGCAATATCTGTAAATAATATCTGTTGTAAATTCTTCTCCAAATACAGATTCATTATAAAGATCTTCATCTTTAACTTTTGTTACAAAAGCATTGAGACTATTAAAACCTAAAAAAATACAGATTTTGTCTAGGGTTTTTAGAAACCTGAGGTCATTATGCGTTTATAATCATAATCGCTTTCAAAAAAAACGTTGCAAGGTAATGTGGGAAATACTGGTTCCTAACTCAAATTTCCTCTCCGCCTTCAATTCTTCTCTTTGAGCTAATTCTTCTTTGATAATCTCAGCAAGAATAATATAATGACTCCTTTTCCAAGGATTGGAATCAGCCAAAATAGATAGTTGAATCTTTGGATGTTGCCGAATTTTTTCCTTGATTAAATTATATATTGATTTCAAACCACCAAGATTTTCATACTATCTCAAATATACAAAAATTAAACAAGTTTTAAGTTTCCAATTCCAAATTATGACTATTTAAATAGCTAAACATAAGAAAAACCACTTAATCATATTCGATTTAGTGGTTTTTTTGTGTCATTGTCGCAAAATCAATGTAGCTATTTTTTCATACTTCCAGTTTCCGAAAGTCTCAAATGCCAGCTAAAACTCTCTTCTAATAGATGTGGAGTATGCCCTCCTCTCTCACAAGCCCTATCAAAATAAGACTGAAGCTCCTCTCTATAATCCGGATGAACACAATTATCTATTATTTTCTGAGCCCTCTCTCTTGGAGCAAGACCTCTTAAATCTGCCAACCCAATATCTGTAACCACAATGTCTACATCATGTTCTGTATGATCTGTATGAGAAACCATTGGTAAAACATGAGAAATTTTATTTTCTTTGGAAGCTGCCTGCGTTACAAAAATACTTAGGTAAGCATTACGTGCAAAGTCTCCCGAACCTCCAATTCCATTCATAATCTTGGTACCAGAAATATGTGTTGAATTAACATTTCCATAAATATCGAATTCTATCGCCGTATTAATAGCAATAACCCCTAGACGTCTTATCAGCCCTGGTGTATTGGAAATATTCTGAGGTCTGAGAACAAACTTATCTTTGTAATGCGCCAAATTGTCAAAAACCCGATCATAGCATTCTTTAGACACTGTTATAGAAGATGCAGAAGCAAAACTTAATTTTCCAGCATCTATCAAATCGAACGTACTGTCTTGTAATACTTCGGAAAACATTGTCAAATCATAAAAATTACTTTTCTTAAATCCTGTAAGAACAGCATTTGCAACTTTGCCGATCCCAGCTTGCAAGGGCAACAAACGATCTGTAAGTCTTCCCAGCTGCACCTCATTTTCAAAGAACCTAAGAAGATGGTCAGCAATTGCTGTAGTTTTAGCGTCTGGCTCAGCAATATCAGCAGGGCTATCTTTTAGATTTGTAAAAACAATTGCTTCTATCTTATTGGGATCTACAGGAATACTTTTTCTTCCAATTTTGTTCCATGGCGCAACAATTGGAATTACATTTCTGAAAGGATAATCTTCTGCCTGGTAAATATCATGAATACCATAAACAGATTCTGGAACTTCTGTATTGATCTCTATTATGACTTTTTTTGCCATTGTTGCAAAAGTAACGGAGTTACCCACAGAAGTTGTAGGAACTATACTTCCATCTCGCTCTATATAAGCCGCTTCTATAACAGCAACATCCAGACTAAGCAAGTTTTTGGTATGTAAGAGTTCTGCACTTTCACTTAAGTGCTGGTCTATGAATAGAATCTCTCCAGTGTTTATTTTATTTCGTAAAATCGGATCTACTTGGAAAGGCATCCTTTTTTTCAAAACATTAGCTTCCGCTAATTTACCATCTGTCCCATGCCCCAAAGAAGCGCCGGTCATTAATGTGATCTTGAAATTTTCATTTTTTCCTCTCTCAGCCAAAGCAGGTAAAATAGCTTTACTATCCCCAGCTTTTGTAAAACCGCTGGACCCTACAACCATTCCGTCCTTTATAATGTTAACAGCATTTTCAACACTAGTCACTTTTTGGCGTAGACTTTCTAATCGTATTCTTTCTAACATTTAATTTTAATTTTTTTAATATCAATTTTATAATTGGACTTTAGCAAGAATGCAATAACATAAATCCTAAATCTCAATTTTCATGAAGATATAAAGTTTTTATTTTCTTTTAAAAACACGTGTTAAACACTGATTTTAGCACATCTAAATTTAGAAAATACAATTACAACCTCAAAACTAAAAGACTTTTAGAATTCATCAATAATATAATTGTTGCATAAATCCTATAAAAACCCAATAACAACAATCTTTCCCGATCTTACAAACCCATTTTAAGACAGTGCTAAGACTGATTATTTAACTCACACAAATTTAATTAAAAATCAATCTTATAATTAATGATGATTATCACATATCCTTTATTTTGCAATCAAAATGATAAAAATCACAGATTTTCTTTGAGATTTGAAAAATTATATTTTACTTTGCAATTCAAAGTTCTTTATTATTGAAATTTAAAATTATGATTACTAAAAACCAAAGAAGCATCGTTCTATTTTCGATTCCATTAGTTTTGTTATGTATTCCAATGATAGCAATGCAATTTTCTAAAAGTTGGAATTGGTCACTAATCGATTTTGTTGCTGTTGGAGTTATACTTTTCGGAACAGCATTTATAATTAATTTGATTTTGGAAAAATTCAAAACAACAAAAAGTAGATTAATTTTGATTGGAATTACATTAACTGTTCTTGTTTTAACTTGGATAGAATTAGCAGTTGGAATTTTTGGAAGTCCGTTTGCGGGAAGTTAAGATGACTGGCTTAAATGAATACCATACTGTAGTAATTATATTACTTTTCATTTTTTTTCTGTTTTTTTCTATTATATCACTCATTCCCTTTTTCATTTTAAAATACATTAGAAAAAGATATAATCTAAAAGAAAAATATTTCAGTAATTCTAAGCTAGTTTTATACATATTAACTCGTAGTGCATTATTAAATTAATTCAATTTTAAGTCTATTCATTTTTCTATTGAAAACAAAAACATTTACAAACTGAATGAAAGTTAATGCTGTTAT
>NZ_QNUG01000003.1 GCF_003385395.1 Epilithonimonas hispanica
AATAACCTAGATGCAATTTACGATTTTATTTTAAAGGAATTAAGAAAATTAACCATCAAAGAAAATTTTTATTTCAAACCAATTAAACCAAAATTATCTGATTTAGAGCTCATTGCAATAAATATTTCTGCGGAATATTTATCGATAGATTCAGAATATCAGTTGTTTAGATACCTCTCTAATTCAAAACTAAAGGGAATGATTGAGAGAAGTGTGTTTAATCGCAGAAAAAGAAAGCTTTTCTTACACTTGGAAAATATTAGAAAACTTATGGTTGCTAAATTTAATGAGATGGAAACCACTTTTATTGTAGATTCGATGCCTTTAGAAATCTGTAAAAACGCAAGAGCGAACCGCTCTAAAATTTGTAAGGAAAATGAATTTTCGTTTCCCAGCAAAGGTTATTGCGCTTCTCAATCGAGTTATTATTATGGTTACAAATTACATGCTGTTTGTTCTGTTTCCGGAGTTTTCCAAAGTTTTGATATTTCTACAGCAAGCATTCATGATATTCATTTTTTGCAAGATATCAAGCATCAAATGAACAATTGTACGTTGATTGGAGACAGGGGTTATTTATCCACCCAAGTGCAAACAGATTTGTTCAATTATGCGAATATAAAGCTGGATACACCCATGAGAAACAACCAAAAAAATTATCAAAAACAAAAATATATTTTCAGAAAATCCAGAAAAAGAATTGAGACTTTATTCTCTCAACTTTGCGACCAATTTAAAATCAGAAACAATTACGCAAAATCTTTTAACGGTTTTAAAACAAGGATATTGAGCAAAATAACAGCATTAACTTTCATTCAGTTTGTAAATGTTTTTGTTTTCAGTAGAAAAATGAATAGACTTAAAATTGAATTAATTTAATAATGCACTACGAGTATAATTAAATTTTTCTTCCTCATAATTCTCACCTTGGAAAATCCTTTGAACCATAATTCCCGGAATGTGGATTTCGTTTGTATTATCGTCTAAATCTTGCAATTATTTTGTAATTTTAAATTTAAAGATTTCAAAAATCAATAACTTTGTTAAAAATTGGATTATGGACAACATTCTGATTACGCCTAAAAATGAAAAGCAATTGCAGTTACTCAAATTATTGCTGGAGGAAATGAAAATCAAGTTCAGATACGAAAAAAACGAAAACGAAACCATAAACTCTGAACTCGAAGATAAAATTAACGAAGCTCGAACGGAAAAAAAAGAAGGAAAACTTTTGACCATTGACCCAAAAAAAATATGGGAAAGTATATAGTTCAACTTTCAAAACGAGCGTTGAGGGATTTGAAAGACATCAAAAAATCAGGCAGAAAATTGGATATGGAAAAGGTTCAGACTTTTCTTATCGAACTCGAAGAACATCCTCGTACTGGAGCTGGCAAACCAGAACAATTAAAATATCACGACGGAGAAGTCTGGAGCAGAGAAGTGAATAAAAAAGACCGCTTTGTTTATGAGATTTTCGAAGAAGAAGTTTCTGTCACGCTCATCCAATCTTTAGGTCATTACAACGATAAATAGAAAACCGTCTCATTTAAAAATGAAACGGTTTTTAGTTTTTAAGCTTTCTTCCTAACAGTCCTCTGCTCAATCCTTTTCTCATAATTCTCGCCTTGGAAAATCCTTTGAACCATAATTCCCGGAATATGGATTTCGTTTGGGTCAAGTTGTCCAGGTTCTACTAACTCTTCCACTTCCGCAATTGTTATTTTTCCTGCGCCTGCCATTGGAAAATTAAAATTACGAGCCGAACCTTTGAAAATTAAATTTCCGGCGTGGTCGCCTTTCCAAGCTTTTACGATGGAGAATTCAGCGTTGTAAGCGTGTTCTAAGATATGAGGTTTTCCGTTGAAATCTTTCACTTCTTTGCCTTCCGCGATTTCGGTTCCGAATCCTGCTGGTGTGTAAAATGCAGGAATCCCAGCTTGTGCTGCTCTGCATTTTTCCGCCAAAGTTCCTTGAGGCGTCAATTCCACTTCCAATTCTCCAGATAACATCTGACGTTCGAATTCTGCGTTTTCTCCAACGTAAGAAGAAATCATTTTTTTGATTTGTTTTTTCTGTAATAATAATCCCAAACCGAAATCGTCAACGCCTGCGTTATTTGAAATACAAGTCAGATTATCTACGTCTTTCTTTACCAATTCAGCAATACAATTCTCAGGAATCCCGCAAAGCCCGAATCCGCCGAGCATTATCGTCATTCCGTTTTCTATATCTTTTACCGCTTCCTGAGCGTTTTTCACTCTTTTATCAATCATAAAATTGAGTTTTCTTTTGTTCAATTTGTTGGTTTATAAATATAGAAAAATCCGTGTATTGGAAGAAAGAAAATAGAGAAAAGACAAAAAACTGATATTCTTTGAAGTAAAAACCACAAAAAGTCACAAAAAAAGCCATACACCAAAAATGTACGACTTTTCCCTAACAATTTTAAACATTTAAACTTTTATCGGTTGTCTATAGTAACGCTCACTGGCATTACATAAGATGATGCTACCATTTTCTGGCTTATTTTGTCCATATTCACTTTATAAAGCAAATGCGTCAAAACGTTTTCTAATTCTTTGCTCACATTTTTGCAGTCGCCATTGGCGCTTACATTGGTGATTTTTCCATTTTCAGAAAGACTGAATCTCACGTTGGAATTCACAACTCCTTCTTTATAATCTTGGTTGGTGAAATCGAAATTATCTTTCAACAATTTCCTTAATTCCCCAAATCCATCGCCTGAATTAATAATGACTTCTTGTATTTTGTTGTCTGTAGTTTGAGCTTTTGCTAAGTTGAGCGTTCCTAAAATTCCAAATAAAAATATTGATAACGCTAGCATTTTCTTGTTCATAATCAATTGATTTTAAGTTATTACTTATCTAACATTACAGCAAAGTTAATAAATATTCGTATCAAGTTAATATTAAATTAATATTAAAAGTGAAAATTTAACTTTGAGAAAAGAAAAAGGATTCTGAAATTTTCAAAATCCTATAAATAAAACCTTTGTTATTCCGCATGATTTCAATGGTTTACTAATATTATGATTCAATGTGTGATCTTATTGAAAATTTCAATTATGACCAATCCCGCATTAGAGACAGTAATGGAAATCCTGTTTTTGTAGTTTGGAAATCTTCTATTCAAAAGGGAAAACATCTTCCACAAAAAAGGTTGTAGTGGATAGCGCTACCCAAGCTGTGGCCCTGCGAGAGTCTCAGGTTGACAAGCGCAGGCGACGGAATTGCCCAAATATCGTAAAATATATGATGCGAATGCAAAAAGTTTTTAAATTTATTTTACTGATAATCAATATATTAAAGTTTTATTTTAATTAATTTTGAATATTGAGGCAACCATTTCGGATTTTTGTCGTCTTATAGTCAGAAAGAAAAAATGAACAGAGATTTGCAACATATCTTTTCCAAAGCGAAGAAAAATGACCGACTGGCTCAGAAGAGTTTGTTCGAGATGTTTTCGGGGAAAATGTTGTCGGTCGCCAATTCTTACATTAATAATCGGGATGATGCGGAAGATGTTTTGATGAATGCTTTCTACAAAGCGTTTACAAAGCTCGATGATTGTAAAAATTATGAATCGTTTCCTTTCTGGCTGAGAAAAATTGTAGTGAATGATGCCATCAGTTTTATCAGAAAAAACAAACATATTCTGTATGCGGAAACCGAGTTTACAGATTCGATAGCAGAAAAGGTAGAAGATATTTCGGAGTTTTCTCAGGAGATTGATTTAGAAGTGATTTTCAAAGAAATGCCGATTGGTTACAAACTAGTTTTTAATCTCGCCGTTTTTGAGGAAAAGAAGCATCAGGAAATTGCAGAAATCCTTAATATATCTGAAGAAACAAGCAAAAGTCAGCTTAGCAAAGCAAAAAAATGGATACAAGATTATTTTAACGGGCAACAAAACACGAAAAAAAATGCAGAATCTGAAATCTAAATACGAACAAAAGGAAATGAAAGTTTCCGACGGTCTTTGGGACAGATTGGAAGAAAAACTTGACCAAGCTCCTACGAAAGAAAAGAAACCGAAAGTAATTTGGTGGAGGTTTGTTGCTGTTATTATTCTAATTGTGAATTTCGGTGCAATTTCTTGGATGACTGATATTAAAAATAAAGTGAAAGAAAATCCAGAATTTGAATTCAGAACTGACCAAATTTCAAGTGTACGTCAGCATTCTGAAAATACAGACGGAATCCAAAAATCGATTCCTATTAATAATTCTGAAACTAATCATCAAAAATTGACAATTACAAACATCAATTCTTCGACTTCAGAACTAACTAAGAAAGAAAATCAAATCACAGAAAAAGTTTCTGAAAAAGAATTGATTATAAAAAAAGAAGAGCCACAAACTATTTCTCAATTAGAAGAAAAATTGGCTCAAAATGAAATACAGAAACCAAGAGAAAAAGTAAAATACGTGTCTTCATCGGATTTACTTTTCGGGGTAGAAATCGATAAAGCCAAAACAGAAACTCCAAAATCTGCAATGGGAATTAATACCATAAAACTCAAAAATGATTCTGATCTCCCAAATCCAAAACGTATCAAACTCTTCGGAATTACGCTCTACGACAAAGATTCTATAACTACTAAATAATTAAACTATGAAGTTCAAAATTCTACTTTTAGCAATGCTTTCAAGCTTTGCTACAGCACAAACTACGCTTGATAATCAGATGAAATCTTATACAGAGAAAGTCAATTCAATCGTATCCACAGAGAAAGCGAATATGAAAGCCGAAACTGATAAAATCGATGAAGCTTTCACCTCCGGAAAGATTACAAAAGCGGAACAAATTGCTCAAAAAGAAACGGTTTCTAAAAAATATGAAACTATTATTAATGATAAAATTGAGAACGAGCGTCAACAGCTTGAGGATATTACTAAAACCGCTGTTACGAACTCGGTTTACAATACAAAACCAGACACATTGAAAAATAAAAATGTAATGGTTTTTGGAACTTCAGGATTGTCAATTAAAATTAAAAAGAAAGACAAGTCACCAAAAGAATATATCAATACGAGCGCCGTCAGTGTAGGTTATGCTTTCGCCAATTTGACAAAAGATAAAGGAAGTTTCAATCCGTTTGAAAATGATTCGGAAATGAGAATTGGGAACTCACACAATGTTGAGGTTCAGTTCAGAAAAGATAAGCAATTAGGAAGTTTCAAGAGTCCTTGGATTTTAAGATACGGATTGGCTTACAGAACAGACACTTATATGCCAAAACGTCCTCAGGTTTTTGTTCAGGATAATTCACAGTTATTTCTTGAAGATTTTCAACAAGGAAGTTTGAAACGTTCAAAATTGAGAAATGTTTATCTGACTTTACCAATTGAATTTCAGCTTTATCTTAATCCAAAACACACCGAATATGATGGTAAACAATATCTGGATGTGAGAAAAAAAATGTGGAAAGTTGGATTGGGAGCTTATGCGGGAATCAATACAAGAAGTATCGTAAAAGTGAAATATCATAATGAAAATGACAAGTTCAAAAAGTACGATTATACTTTGGATGACGGCGTGAATGCTTTCTTATTTGGAGGAAAATTCAGTCTGGGATATGGAGGCGTTAATTTATTCATCAAAAAAGATTTCACACCGATTTTCAATAACAAAGCGAACTTGTCAAACAAAAACGGAATCCAAATCGGAATCGAAATCGCCAATATTGATTTTTAATTGATAACATTTTCATAGAACATTCTTATACATTATTTTCTTATTAAAACTCATATCTTGAATGGATGTGAGTTTTTTATTTCAATTCTACATTTTCGGAGTTTTGACTTCCGTGTCTGATGGTTAAGATGTAAAGAGTGTCATTTACGAATTCATAATAGAGAAGATACTTATGAATGATTTTGATGTAAACATTGGGAATGTCGGTTTTTCTGCCAATTTTCGGTTGCTCCAGAATTAGATTTAATTGAGCTTCAATAAGTGAGTTTAATTTCAGACTGAAGGCATTTGACTTGTATCTATCAATCCAATATTGCAAAATTTCCACAAGCTCCTTTTTGGCTTTGAGAGTCCAGACTATTTTTTCAGCCATTCTTTGATTTCTTCTTGAACACTATTGTTAGAAAGAACGTCTCCATTGTCAATCTGATATCTTGCTTCGGAAATTGCTTTCTTTTCTTCTTCGGAAGTTATATAAATAGATTCGTCAGCTTGAAATTTCAATTGCTGTAATATTTCTTTTAGCCTTGCTTTGTCAGTAATGCTTTTAATATGGTTGATTAAGTCTAGCTTTAATTCCGCAGTATTCATGATTCATAAATCTTGATATAAAATTATAAAATTAATTTGACTTTTTTTCTGAATAAATTAAAAACATCATCGTACAATTGTTGTGCTTATCTGATTTTTTATTTACATTGCCAAACAGGATTTAAGAATGAAAAATTTACAGTTAATCGGATTATTTTTGGTTGTGGCAGGCAGTTTTCTACCATTGGTTCGTATTCCCATCATTGGAAACTGGAACTATTGGAAAGTTGATAATACACTTGCTGTTGCAGTTTGGGGATTTTCCTTATTAATGCTTGTTTTCATCTTAATTGACAAAACTAAATTCGTGAGAATAATAGCGTTTTTAATGATATTGCTTTTTGTTTTCACAATCGTTGCTATTAAGTTAAAATCTTTAGATTATTTCAGTTTTTTACCATTCAAATCTTGGCAATCGACATTCGCGGGAATCGTAAAATTATCTTGGGGATGGTTCATAGAATTTTTAGGGGTTGCTCTAATTTTAATCTCATCAATTAAAAATATTGAATCACAAAGACACAAGGATTTACACAATTAATTTCAGAATAATCACAATAAATCTTGTGAGCCTAGTGAAAAAACTTTGTGACCTTTGTGTTTAAAAAATAATTAAAATCAAAAATTAAAAATATTATGAAAGAAGTATTCATTGTATCAGCAGTTAGAACTCCAATGGGAAGTTTTATGGGTAGCTTGTCAGCTGTTCCTGCAACACAATTGGGAGTAACTGCGGTAAAAGGAGCTTTAGACAAAATCAATCTTGACCCAGCTTTGGTTCAGGAAATTTATATGGGAAATGTTTTGCAGGCTGGTGAAGGTCAGGCTCCAGCTAGACAAGTCGCTTTGGGCGCAGGTTTATCTAACCATACACCTTCCACAACAATTAATAAAGTTTGTGCTTCCGGAATGAAAGCCGTAACAATGGCAGCTCAGGCAATCAAGTCTGGTGATGTTGACATTATCGTTGCCGGCGGAATGGAAAATATGTCAAGCGTTCCTCATTATCTAGAAGGAAGAAATGGTGTGAAGTTAGGCGATATCAAAATTGAAGATGGCTTAGTAAAAGACGGTTTGACTGATGTTTACAACAAACAGCATATGGGTGTTTGTGCCGAATTATGTGCTAAAGAAAATAATATCACAAGAGAAGAACAAGATGCTTTCGCAATCCAATCTTACCAAAGGTCTGCAGCAGCTTGGGAATCTGGAAAATTTAAAGAAGAGGTTGTTCCAGTTTCGATTCCTCAAAGAAAAGGAGAACCTGTTATTTTCTCAGAAGATGAAGAATATAAAGCGGTTAAATTTGATAAAATCCCAACTTTAGCAACTGTTTTTCAGAAAGAAAATGGAACTGTAACTGCAGCCAACGCATCAACTCTTAATGACGGAGCTTCTGCTTTAATATTGATGTCAAAAGAAAAAGTAGAAGAGTTAGGTTTAAAACCTTTAGCTAAGATTATTTCGTATGCTGATGCCGCTATTGAACCGGAAAGATTTACAATGGCACCTTCCAAAGCTTTGCCAATCGCTCTTGAAAAAGCAGGACTTACAAAAGACGACATCGACTTTTTTGAACTGAATGAAGCTTTTTCAGTTGTTGGTTTGGCTAATTGTAAAGTTTTAGGCTTAGACGCTTCGAAAGTGAATGTGAATGGTGGCGCAGTTTCCATCGGTCATCCACTAGGAAGTTCCGGTTCAAGAATTATTGTAACCTTGATTAATGTTCTGAAACAAAACAACGGAAAATACGGTGCAGCTGCAATTTGTAATGGTGGCGGTGGTGCAACTGCAATTGTGATAGAGAATCTACAGTAAGATTTTTCCTTAATAATAACAAACCATTAAGAATAATTGATTTTTTAATCAACTTCTTGATGGTTTTTTTATTTTTGTCTAAATAATATATTTCCAATGTCTGAAATAGAAAAAACAAACACTGAAAACTCCATAAAAAATAATCCGAAAATCATGCGCGCTTGGGCCTTGTATGACTGGGCAAATTCGGTTTATTCATTAGTTATTACTTCAACGATTTTTCCAATATATTACGCTATTCTGACAACGGCTTATGAAAAGAAGGAGTATGTTGCAGAATCTAAACAATGGATTGATGTTGCTATACCTCATATGATTAAACTCTTTGGGAAAGAGTTTCATCCGGATACTGTTTACGGATATTCTCTCACACTTTCTTTTATCATCGTGGTTTTACTTTCTCCAATTTTATCTTCTTTAGCGGATACAATTGGTAATAAAAAATCTTTCCTTCAGTTTTTCTGTTATCTTGGTGCTACATCTTGTATGGGATTAGCGATGTTTACAGGGATGGGAACTGTTTGGCTGGGATTATTATTCAGTGTAACAGCCAGTGTGGGTTTCTGGGGAAGTTTGGTTTTCTATAATTCCTTTTTGCCAGATATTGCAACACCAGATAAGCAAGATGCGCTTTCAGCAAAAGGCTATGTTTACGGCTATATTGGTTCTGTGATTTTGGTTGTGATTTGTTTGGTCTTAATTCAGGTTTGTGCAGAAACACCTAAACAGGCTGCAATCTATACAAGAGTTAGTTTCTTATTAACTGGTGCTTGGTGGTTTGGATTTTCGCAATATACATTTAAACATTTACCCCAATTTGGGCAAGTTAAAGAACAATTGCCGAAAGATTTGGTTTTGCTTAATTATAAAAATATCTTCAAAAGTCACGCTGAACAAGGTGGTTTCTTTGAAGTTTTAAAAGATAATATCAGTTTCTATATTGATATTATAAAACAAAGTTTCAAAGAATTATTCAAAGTTGGAAATCATCTTTTCGGAGACAGAAATTTAAAATATTTTCTTTCGAGTTTTTTCTTTTACAGTGTTGGGATGCAGACGATTTTCCTTATGGCGACTTTATTTGGGAAAAGAGAAATCAATATGGCTCAAGAGAAATTAATAATGACATTATTATTAATTCAAATAGAAGCGATTATCGGTGCATTATTTTTCTCTTGGTTATCGAAAAAAATCGGAAACAAAAATGTCATCAGTATCACAGTTGCAATGTGGATTGGAGCTTGTCTTGCAGCTTATTATCTTAATAAAGAAAATCCGAATGTGGAATATCAATTCTATGGAATTGCAGGTGTAATTGGTTTAGTAATGGGTGGTTTACAAGCGATGTCTAGATCAACTTATTCCAAATTACTTCCGACGGATTCTATGGATAATACGACTTATTTCAGTTTTTATGATGTTTTGGAGAAATTAGCGATTATTCTTGGGACATTAATATTTTCTACTTTGATTGAATATTTTAATAATATGCGTTTTTCAGCATTGTCAATGACGATTTTCTTTGCAATTGGATTGATTCTGATTCGTTTTCTAAAAGTGAAAAATAATACCCGATAAACATTTAATCTTCAAAAAATTGGTTTATTATTTGATATTAATGGAATAGTTTATTTTTTGTAAATTTGCAACACTAAAACGCAATATGAATAACCCTTTATTTTACGCAAAAATAATTTTGTTCGGAGAATACGGAATGATAGAGAACTCGCAAGGGTTGGTTGTACCGTATAGTTTTTATAAAGGAACACTCAAGTTTTCTGATTTGGACAACGATTTTGAAAAAAAATCGAACCAATCTTTAGAAAAATATTCCAATTATTTAGCTGATTTAGAATTGCCTTCAGATTTCAAACTGAATGTGGATGCTTTCAAAAATGATATAGAAAAGGGGTTATTTTTCGATTCCAATATTCCACAAGGATATGGTGTTGGAAGTTCTGGCGCTTTGGTCGCAGCGATTTTCGAAAAATATTCTTTCACAAAAAGAGACCCCGAAACCATTTCTAAAGACGAGTTGAAGGATCTGAAAAAAGTTTTCGGCCATTTGGAAAGTTATTTCCACGGAACAAGTTCCGGAATGGACCCTTTGATTTGCTATATGAATCTTCCGATTCTTATTGAAAATAAAGAAAATGTCGGGAAAGTTTCACTTCCAAAAGAAGAAGTTGGAAAAGGTGCTATTTTCTTGATAGATTCTGGTATAACCGGTGAAACTGGACCAATGATTCAGATTTTCTTTGAGAAATTGAAAAACGAAGGTTTCCGTAAAACGCTTAAAGAAGAATTTATCCGATACAATAATGCTTGTATTGATGCGTTCTTGAAAAAAGATATGAATCCGTTTTTCCGTAATATGAAAAAATTGTCTGTTTGGGCTTACGAACATTTCCGTCCGATGATTCCTGAAAACGTTTTTAATGCTTGGAAAAAAGGCTTGGATTCTAACGCTTATTACCTGAAACTTTGCGGAAGCGGAGGCGGTGGTTACATCCTTGGTTTCACGAAAGATTACGAAAAAGCCGAGAAAATGTTAGATGGCTTCCAAAAAGAAGTGATTTACAGATTTTAGTCTGAACCACAAAAGTCACAAAAGAAAAAAAACTTAAAAAAACAAATTTAAGGTTTAAAAAGTTTGACTTTTTTGTTCTTTTGATCCTACTTTTCAAATTCTAAATTCATTAAAAATCTTTTGTGACTTTTGTGGTTTAAAAGATTTATTTAAACTAAAAAATGACAGAAAAACCAACGTCCCGAAATGCTTTTTACCGTATTTCTCAGTTGATGGGTTTTCTTTTAGGTGCTCGTTTTTTTGTTGCTGTTCTTCTCACTTTTGCGCTTTATGTTTCTACATTTTTCCTGTTCAATAGAGAAGAAAGCTTCAGGGATTTTGTTTTCGATTACAAAGTTCATACAATTATTATTTGTTCCGTACTCAGCATATTGGCGGGTGGAATTATCAATCGATTTTATGATAAGGAAAAAGACCAATTGACGCAGCCTTTCCGTTCCAGATTGCAGAATTTCTTAAAAGAAAAATATTTCCTTACAGCTTATGTCATTCTGAATGTATTGTCATTGGGATTAGCAATTTTTGTGTCTCACCGAGTTTTTATTTTCTTCTTGATTTATCAGTTTCTGATGTGGTTTTACAGTCATAAACTCAGCAAAATAATTGTTCTTAACAATTTCACTTTTGTGGTGTTGACACTTTATCCATTCTTCGGAATGTTGATTTATTATCAGACATTTTCACTTAAGATTTTGTTCTTGGCAATTTTCCTTTTTCTGATGTTATTTATCATCGATATCACAAAAGATACATTGACAAAGAATGCCGATAAAATGTTCGGTTACGACACGATTGCTAACAGATTAGGGTTTCAAAATACAAGGTCGATTTTATTAGTTTTATTAATAATTACTTTGGCGACTTCGGTGATTCTAAGTATTGGAATAGGATTCAAAAATATTATCGCGTGGTATTTTTTAGCAACCACAATTGTAATTATCGGAACAGTTTTTATGCTTTTCCGAAATCAAAAAAATGATAAATTTAAATCTCTGAATCTTCTTAGACTTTGGATTTTCTTCGGAATTTTAGCAATGCTTTTTGATGGTATTTTCCATAAATATTCTTGGTTGATTTAAAACTAAATATCAGAATGTCAGTAATAATTAGAGAAAATAGAAAAGAAGACAATGAGATACTCGCAAAGATTATCAGAACTTCTTTTCACGATTTTGAAGTGAGTTGCACCAATGGAACAGTTTATTCTGACCCAACTACAGATGATTTGTATTCGTTATTTCAAACTGAGAAATCAGCTTTATTTGTTGCCGAAGAAAATGGTTTGATTTTAGGTTGTTGCGGGATTTTCCCAACTACAAATTTGCCTGACGATACGACTGAACTTGCCAAATTTTATCTGTCAAAAGATGCAAGAGGAAAAGGAATTGGGAAATTATTACTTGAAAAATGTATTGAAAAAGCTAAAGGTTTAGGATACAAAAAAGTTTACCTTGAAAGCATTCCAGAGTTCAGCAAAGCTGTTTCCATTTATGAAAAGCAAGGATTTCGATATTTGGCAAAACCATTGGGAGATTCAGGACATTCTGGTTGTAATCTTTGGATGATTAAAAATCTGGATTGATTTTATCCAAAAATATCATTTAAAACTTTCGCTAATCGCAATCCTCCGTAAAGTAATTGTCTTTCTAGTGTGGATTCAAAACGATAATTGTAAGCATAACTTAATTTCGAATCTTTCAGAGTTTGATAATAAATGGAGTTTGCAATTTTGTGACTGTCAAACAACCATTCTTCCAACGTTCCGCTTTGGATTTGCTTCACTTCATCTTTTGATTTTACGTCTAAAAGATTCGCAAATTCTGTATAAGTATATTTTTGGTCATCCACCAATTTGGAATCCCAAAGCGAATGTAAATTGGTATTTTGTCCAAAGTAAGTCAGGTTGATTTTATTGCCGCCCAAATCCGCAGCTCTACCAACATGCAAAGGCTGATGCAGGTCGCCGACCAAGTGAATCAGGAACATCAGAGCCTCTTTTTTGTCTTTTTGAGAAACATTTTTATCCTTGATTTTTTCCGACAAACTTTTGATTTGAGTATAAAGATTCGGAGATTTTTGTATAGATAAAGAATCTTTAAACTGCACAAAATTCTTCTGTGGATTGATATTCACATAATGCCAAGACGAGGTTTCTTTCCAAACGCCCGTTGTGTCAGATTTGATGAAATCTGGCCAGTTGGCGTAATAAGCCATTTTCTGTTCTCCAAAGAGTTTTTTGATATTTCTTTGAGCTTTGGAACTCAAATGATGTTGTGCAATTTCTGCTACGATTCTGTGCCCTGTCAATCCCCAAGCAAATGAGTAAAGCGAGGACAAAATACAAATAGAGAACACGAATCTTGATAAAATACTTTTCATCTGTAATTATTTATTTTTATTATTGGTCAGATGTTACACCCATAAAAATTTTTTATTTTAAGAAATTTAGTGATAGGTGTTTCATTTTTAAATTTATTTCAGACTGCAAAGATAGTTTTAGCTCAGGTTTTATCCGATAAAAAACAATGTTAATTATTATTAAACTTGTGTTTCATTTTTATCGCAAAGACGCAAAAAATTTTGATTTTTATCATTGTTAATAGTCGCGAAGGTAAACTTTGCGTCTTTTTAAGTATTGTTAATTTTCAAAAATTGGCACCTTTGCGATGATTAAAAAACGAGTTAATTTCCGTATTTTTGCGTTTTCCCATTTAATGAAAGATAATCAAGAATTTATCGAAGTTTACGGTGCTAGAGAACACAATCTCAAGAATATATCCGTAAAAATCCCAAGAAACGAATTGGTAGTAATCACAGGGCTTTCCGGAAGTGGAAAATCCTCTTTGGCTTTTGATACAATTTTTGCCGAAGGACAACGCCGTTACATCGAAACTTTTTCGGCTTATGCAAGGCAGTTTTTAGGCGGATTGGAACGTCCGGATGTTGATAAAATTGAAGGTTTGTCGCCGGTTATTGCAATCGAACAAAAAACAACCAACAAAAATCCACGTTCAACTGTTGGAACGATTACCGAATTGTATGATTTTCTGAGACTTTTGTTTGCAAGAGTTTCCGATGCTTATTCGATGAGTTCTGGAAAAAGGTTGGTAAGTTATACAGAAGACCAGATTTTGGAAACCATCAAAGAAAACTTCAAAGGGAAAAAAGTTTATCTGTTGGCTCCGGTTGTGCGTTCTAGAAAAGGACATTACCACGAATTGTTCATTCATCTTTCCAAAAAAGGTTATTCACAAGCCAGAATTGATGGTGTTTTACAAGATATTGAATACGATTTAAAACTTGATAGATATAAAACTCACGACATTGAGGTTGTGATTGACCGTTGGATTATCGGAGAAAATGCTTCTGAACTGAGAATGGAAAAATCTCTGAAAACCGCTTCTGATATGGGAGAAGGTTTGATTGCCATCCAAGAAATGGGGCAAGACGAGATTCACTTTTTCAGTAAGAATCTAATGGATGATGTTACGGGAGATTCGATGGCTTTGCCAGAACCCAACACGTTTTCTTTCAACTCTCCAAAAGGAAGTTGCGAAACCTGCAAAGGCCTTGGAACTGTTAAAAAAGTAAACACGGATTATTTCGTAGAAAATACCAGTTTATCAATCAATCAAGGCGCTTTGTTACCTTTGGAACAAATCAAATCCAACAAATGGATTCTGTCTCAAATCAAATCGATTCTTGAAGTTTTTGATTTAGGTTTAACAACGCCATTTAAAGATATTCCGAAAGAAGCTTTGGAATACATCTATTACGGTTACAACAGTGATATTACCAAAGAACTGAAACACGCCGGAATCTCTAAAAAAATCAAAATCAATTTCGAAGGTTTAGTCAAAATCCTTGACGAAATTGTTGAGGAAAGAGAAAATTACGATGCAGTTTTAGTGGAACGAAATTTCACAACGGAAGAGACTTGCCCAACTTGTAAAGGCGCGCGTCTTCGTCAGGAAAGTTTGAGTTTCAAAATTGATGGCAAAAATATTGCGGAAGTTAATGCTTTGTCTTTATTGGATTTTAAAGATTGGTTGGCAGATGTTAAGGATAAATTCAGTGATAAAAATAAATTGATTGCTCACGAAATTCTGAAAGAAATCGAAACCAGATTGCAATTCCTTTTAGATGTCGGTTTAGATTATTTGAGTTTGAGCAGAAGTTCTAAAACGCTTTCTGGAGGAGAGTCTCAGAGAATTCGTCTGGCAACTCAAATTGGTTCTCAATTAGTCAACGTTCTTTATATTTTAGATGAGCCTTCAATCGGACTTCATCAGCGTGATAACGAAAGATTGATTAAATCTCTGAAAGAATTGCGTGATATTGGAAACTCGGTTTTAGTTGTGGAACACGACAAAGATATGATTATGGAAGCCGACCACGTTTTGGATATTGGTCCAAAAGCGGGAAAATTCGGTGGAGAAATTCTTTGGCAAGGAAATCCGAAAGATATTACGAAAGCTAATACCATTACAGCTGATTATATCACCGGAAAACGTAAAATCGAAATTCCAGCCGAACGCAGAAAAGGAAATGGAAAATCAATCGTTCTGAAAGGTGCAACCGGAAATAATTTGAAAAATGTGACGCTGGAGATTCCGTTAGGGAAGTTAGTTGTTGTTTCAGGAATTTCCGGAAGTGGAAAATCTTCTTTGATTAACGGAACATTGTACCCGATTCTGAATCGTCATTTTTACAGAGCAATCCAAGAACCTTTGCCATACAAAAGTATCGAAGGCATTGACAATATCGACAAAATCGTAGATGTTGACCAAAGTCCAATCGGGAGAACGCCACGTTCCAATCCTGCGACTTACACGGGAATGTTCACAGATATTAGGAATCTTTTTGCGGAATTACCGGAAAGTAAAATCCGTGGTTACAAAGCTGGACGTTTTTCTTTCAATGTGAAAGGTGGAAGATGCGAAACCTGTCAAGGTGGCGGTTTGAAAGTCATTGAAATGAATTTCTTGCCAGATGTTTACGTTCATTGCGAAACCTGTCACGGAAAACGTTTCAACCGAGAAACTCTGGAAGTTCGTTACAAAGGAAAATCGATTTCTGATGTTCTCGATATGACAATTAACGAAGCTGTAGAATTCTTCCAACCGATTCCGAAAATCTTTAATAAAGTGAAAACTTTGAAAGATGTTGGTTTGGGTTATATCACGATTGGACAGCAATCCACAACATTGAGTGGAGGAGAAGCGCAACGTGTAAAACTGGCAACCGAACTTTCCAAAAAACAAACCGGAAATACACTTTATATCTTGGATGAGCCAACAACGGGACTTCATTTTGAAGATGTGAAAATCCTGATGGAGGCTATTGAACAATTGGTAGAATTAGGAAACTCTTTTATTATCATCGAACATAATATGGATGTGATTAAACTCGCTGATCATATCATAGATGTTGGACCAGAAGGTGGAAAACACGGCGGACAAATCATTGCAGAAGGAACACCGGAAGAAGTAATTAAATCCAAAAAAAGTTTGACAGCTAAGTTTTTGAAGAAAGAAATGTGATTGGTATTAGATTTGTCATTCTCTCAGAAAAACAGTTATGAAATCAATTAGAATTTATCTTATGGCAGCGATTTTTTCATTAGGAATGATGTCCTGCGAGGTCAGAACAACCAATAGTACAAGAGGTGTGGGTTCCAAATCAATTCCACCTGGACAAGCCAAGAAAATCTATGGAACCAAGTCTGCAAAGCCTTTTGCTCCTGGACAAAATAAATAAAGCTATATCAAGGATTTTGAAACTTCAGAATCCTTTTTCTTTTTCCAATATTAAATTTCCACTTTCAATGTTAATTTAATATTGACTAAATGTAAATATCATGCAGCTTCGTCGTAACATTAGATAAGTAATAACTTAAAATCAATTGATTATATACAAGAAAATGCTAGCGTTATCAATATTTTTATTTGGAATTTTAAGAACGCTCAACTTAGTAAATGCTCAAACGACAGACAACAATATACAAGAAGTTATCCTAAGTTCTGGAGACGGTTTCGGGGAATTAAGGAAATTATTGAAAGATAATTTTGATTTCACCAATCAAGATTATAAAGAAGGAATCGTAAATTCTAGCGTAAGATTCAGTCTTTCTGAAAACGGAAAAATTACCAACATTCACGCCAACGGAGATTGCAAAAACGTGAGCAAACAAATAGAACATGTGTGTCTGGCCTGCTGATAGCAAGCTCTTATGTAATGTCGGTAAGTATTACAATTGCTACCGATAGAAATTTAAATTGTTAGTGAAAGTCATAAATCTTTGATGTGTGGCTTTTTTTTGTAGCAAAATTTAAGGAAAATTGAAGCGAGTTTGTCATTCCGTAGGAATATAAACTGTTGAGATCGACTGCGTCGAATCACTTTGTTAGGTTTCCTACGGAATAACAAAATCCTGAAAACGATTCTTGTCCGAGCGAAGAGCCTTTGTGTACCTTAAAAATATTTTCACTAAGATTAAGAAATCTTAGTGTACTTTGTATTTAAAAACATTATTAAATCAAGAGAACAAAATCATTTCCCAACATTCATCATTTTCTTCTTATTTTTGCAAAAATTAAAACAAACGTGGTAAACACAGACCAAATAAAAGATATACAATCCAGAATAGAAGACCTGCACAAATTTCTTGGAATCGAGAAAAAGAAAATTGAAATTTCTAACGACGATGAGAAAACCGCTGCGCCGGAATTCTGGGAAAAACCAAAAGAAGCTGAAGTTTTTCTGAAACAGCTCCGTTCCAAAAAAAAATGGGTGGAAAGCTATGAGGAAATCAAAACGCAATTCGAGGATTTGCAGGTTTTGATAGAATTTGCCAAAGAAGACCCTGATTCCGAAAAAGAACTGGACGAAACGTTCCCACAATTGGTAGAAAAAATCGAAAATCTGGAATTCAAAAATATGCTTTCCAACGAAGGTGATGAGCTGTCTGCCGTTCTTCAAATCACAGCCGGTGCAGGCGGAACAGAATCTTGCGATTGGGCAAGTATGCTGATGCGTATGTACACAATGTGGGCAGACAAACAAGGTTACAAAATCCGTGAACTGAATTTCCAAGAAGGTGATGTTGCAGGTGTGAAAACCGTAACCTTAGAAATTGAAGGGGAATTTGCTTTCGGATATTTGAAAGGTGAAAATGGGGTTCACAGATTGGTGAGAATTTCGCCTTTTGATAGTAATGCAAAACGTCATACGAGTTTTGTTTCGGTGTATGTCTATCCTTTGGTGGATGACACGATTGAAATCAATATTAATCCTGCCGATATCAGTTTCGAAACGATGCGTTCTTCCGGAGCTGGTGGACAAAATGTAAACAAGGTTGAAACTGCAGTTCGTCTTCGTCACGCGCCAACAGGAATTATCATTGAAAACTCAGAATCTCGTTCTCAGCTTCAGAATAAAGAAAAAGCAATGCAACTATTACGTTCCCGACTTTATGAAATTGAACTCGAGGAACGAATGAAAGCCAGAAACGAAATCGAAGCCGGAAAAATGAAAATCGAATGGGGTTCTCAAATCCGAAATTATGTGATGCATCCTTATAAATTGGTAAAAGATGTGCGTTCCGGATACGAAACTTCTGATGTGGATGGTGTGATGAACGGTAACCTAACCCCTTTTCTAAAAGCCTACTTGATGAATGAAGGGCAAGGTTCTGCAGATGAGATGGATGATTTGTAGAAAACTTCGAATCAATTTGAAATAATATTTTTAAATTTAATAAAAGATTTACAATGGACACTGATTTAGAAATACAAAATAAAAAATTAGAGTTAATTCAATGGTTATCAACGATTGAAGATTTAAATTTTCTGGAAAAAATTTCAGATTTAATTTCTCGTGAAAACAAAAAAGATTGGGCAGATCAAATTTCGAACACTGAAAGACAATCTATTGAAAAAGGAATTGCACAAGCAGATGCTGGAAAATTAAATCCACATTCTAAAGCGCGAGAGATCTATGGAAAAAGGATTTGAAATTCTTTGGACTGATTTAGCTTTATAAGAACTTTCTGAAACTGTTGGATATCTTAAAAGAGAATTTTCTCAAAAAGAAATTGACAATTTGGGAGATGAAATTGAAAGAATTAGTTCAATCATATCGCAAAATCCAAATATTTTCCCTCATTCTGATAGATTACAAACTAGAAAAGCAGTAATTTTAAAATTTAACACTTTATACTATAGAATTATGAATGATAAAATTGAAATTGTATAATTCTTCTTAAACAGACAATCTCCAGATAAAATGAAATTATAATTTTAAAAATATAAAAAAGCCTCAGAAAATTCTGAGGCTTTGTTTTTATATTTCTGTATTGAGGTCCCAATTTTCTAGATAATCGTTGACGTGTTTCAGGAACATTCCGCCAAGACTTCCGTCCACTACTCTATGGTCGTAAGAATGTGACATAAACATCTTTTGACGAATCGCAATCACATCTCCAAATTCTGTCTCGATAACTGCAGGTTTTTTCACAATCGCACCAACTGCCAAAATAGCCACTTGAGGTTGAGGAATAATCGGCGTTCCCATAAGGTTTCCGAAAGTTCCAACATTAGAAATCGTGTAAGTTGCACCTTGTGTATCGGCTGGAGTCAGTTTTTTATTACGTGCTCTGTAAGCCAAATCGTTGATTGCTTTTGCCAATCCTGACAAACTCAATTGGTCTGCATTTTTAATAACAGGAACTATCAGATTTCCGTCCGGAAGAGCTGTTGCCATTCCTATATTGATATTCTTTTTCTTAATGATTTTGTCACCGTCAACAGAAACATTAATCATTGGAAAATCCTGAATGGCTTTCACAACCGCTCTGATGAAAATCGGCATAAAAGTCAATTTTTCGCCATCTCTTTTTTGGTAAGAATTTTTGTTGGCATTTCTCCAAGTCACAACATTTGTAACATCGGCTTCTATAAATGATGTTACGTGCGGCGAAGTATGTTTGCTATTAACCATCGCCTCTGCAATGATTTTACGAACTCTGTCCATTTGGATAATTTCATCTCCATCATTAATACTGATTGGCTGAGCTGGAGCTGGTTGAGCTTTAACTTGAGGAGCTTGTTGTGCAACAGTATTTTGAACAGAAGTTGCTTGAACCGCGCCTCTATTTTTTACAAAACCAAGAATATCTTCTTTTGTAATTCTGCCTTCTAATCCGCTACCTTTGATTGATTTCAGTTCAGATTCAGAGATTTTTTCTTCTTGAACAATTGATCTCACCAGCGGAGAAAGATACAAATCTGAATTTTGATTGTTAAATGAATTATCAGAATAATTAGACAAAGGCTGTTCCAGAGTTTTTACAACTTCAGGCTCCGGCTGAACAATCTGTTCTTTTACTTCTTCATAAGATTTAGCCTCAGGAGTTTCTTGAGTATTAGCCTCGCCTCCAATTTCCAAAATCGCAATGGCTTCACCTATTTTAGCAACTTCATCTTTATGTTTAAGAATTTTGACAATTTTCCCCGAAACCGGCGTAGGAACATCAGAATCTACTTTATCTGTAGCAATTTCTACAATAGAATCGTCTTCGTTAATAATATCTCCTTCATTAAACAACCAAGTGATAATTGTTGCTTCCATAACTCCTTCGCCCATACTCGGGAGCAATAGTTTATATTCTGCCATTTTTTGGTTTTTTGAATTTTCCCAAAAGTACACTTTTTTTTATTAAATATATAATTATCATATTTAAAATTTGTAAGCCCTATTTTTTTATAAATTTGATAATCAAAATTTTTATAATCACACAATGAATATCTACCTGAGTGCAATCATCCAAATCAAAGAAAACTCAATAATGGATGCTATTGAATTATTAAAAAAACTTGTTATAGAAACTCGTAAAGAAAAAGGCTGTATACAGTACGATCTCTTCGAAGATCACAGAAACAAAGGTGTGTTTTTCATCCACGAAAATTGGGAAACTAGCGAAGATCTACATAATCATCAGGTTTCTGACCACATGCTGAAGTTCCGTGAGAATATCGTTTCATTATTAGAAAATCCAAACGTAGTATATGTAGGGAACAAACTTTTCTAATTATAAAATCAACAACAAAAAAGTTATTTTTATATCAAAGACACAACATAAGTAAATTTCATTACAGTTATTACATGGAAAAGGTTTTTTTTTAATATTTTTGCTAATCTTTTTTCTTAAAATTTAGAATAATAAATCTTAAATATGAAAATAAATCAACTATCTAAATGTGCAGGAATTGGCGTTTTCTTTTTATTTGCTAATCTTAATGCACAATCTAGTGAGAAAGTTATCAAGAATTTCATCCAAAACGATGTCAATTTTCGCAACAACTCCACAGCAGAATTTAAAATCTTAAATGAAGATAATTCTGTAAGTCTTAAATCTAACATCGTCAATGTTCAGCAATATTTAGGAAATACACCAATATATAAGTCATTAGCAAAAGCTGTGATCCGAGATGGTAAAGTAATTTCTTTTAATAATAATTTTCAGAAAGCTAGCAACAATGTCATTTCTGATAAAATTGATAAAACCGAAGCTTTATCTTCTGCTTTAAGATATCTAGACATCAAAGATAGTAGCTTTGAACTTGCTAATGATATAGACGGAGATCTTGTAAATCTTCCGGATAACAAAGTTGCAAATGTTCGTTTTTATTTTGAAAAAAATAATAGTTTGATCCCTGCTCAATTATTTTTCATCAACCAAAGTAAAGAGAATAAGTTTTTTGGGATTCTTGTAAGTCTTACAACTGGTGAAATTTTGGAAAATAATAAAATGATTGATGAATGTTCTTTTGACACTGATCATTTTTCTTCATCAGAATCATTTGATACTACAGAACATTTAATTAGTCATTTTAACCATAATACTACAGCCAAAAACGAATCAAAAGCATTTACAAATGCTTCTTACAATGTTTTCCCATTCCCATTAGAAGCACCTACGTTTGGATCTAGAACCCTTGTTACAAATCCTTGGGATCTTGCTGCTTCTCCAGAAGGTTGGCATTCTAACGGCAACACTACTTACTCAAACACTTATGGAAACAATGTTTTAGCTTACGTAGATAATAATGGTAGTAATAGTTATGGCTTTTCTCCAACTAGCACAACAACAGGAGATTTCACTTTTGATTTTCCTTTTGCAGAAAGCACTACACTAAGCGCATATGACAATAGAAGCTCTGCCGTAACCAATCTTTTCTATGCTAACAACATGGTTCATGATATCTTCTATAAATTTGGATTTACTGAAGCTACAAGAAACTTTCAATCTAATAATTTTGGAAAAGGAGGCGGACAAGGAGATGCCGTAAGAGCAGAAGCTTACGATGGCAGTGGATACAACAATGCCAACTTTGCATCTGGCTATGAAATACTAAATACGGTTACCGGAAATTACACAGTACAAGCTCCAAGAATGCAGATGTATCTTTGGAATTACAGTGTTTCTCTTAAGCAAAGATTATTCTACACAGATCCCGCTTTAGCAACAAGACCCCCTGTAAATACTGGTTCTGCAAACTTCGGAAGACCATTGATGGAGGCAGGGATTACAGGAGATGTAATTATCCCTAGTGTTGCTACAGGATGTACCGCTTTACCCTCAGGAAGTCTTACTGGTAAAATAGCAATGGTTAATACTACTGGATGCGCCTATAATATAAAAGCAAAAACAGTACAAGATGCTGGAGCAATTGGTATGATTGTTCACAGAACAAACTCCAATACAGTACCAAATATCAGCGTTTCCAATGTTACCAACGTGTCTATCCCATCTATAATGATACCACGCGATGAAGGCAACTTCATAACCGACGAACTTACTGCGGGTAGAACAGTCAATGTTAACTTAAAAGACTTAGCTGTTGGATACAAAAATTCAAGTTTTGATAACGGAGTAATCATTCATGAATATGGACATGGAATTTCTAATAGATTAACAGGTCAGGGTTATAGCTGCTTACAAAACTTAGAACAAATGGGTGAAGGCTGGTCAGATTTCTTCGCTCTCATGTTAACTAACTCACCAAACGCATCCGCAACAACTGGAAGAGGAATTGGAACTTACTCTACAAACACTGTAACAACAGGCCCTGGTATCAGACAATACAGATATACTACGGACATGACAATCAACCCTCACACATATGCAGACACCAATTCTACTGGTGGACAACCACACGCTGTTGGTGAGATTTGGGCAACAATGTTATGGGATTTGCATTGGAAATTAGCAGAAAAATATGGTTACAATTCTGACGTAACCGCTGATCCAAATTCCGGAAGTGCGAAGGCATTACAATTGGTAATGGATGGTTTGAAACTACAACCTTGTAGCCCAAACTTCGTTTCTGGTAGAGATGCTATTCTTCAAGCTGACCAATTAGCCGGAGGAGCCGACAACTGTCTTATCTGGGAGGTATTTGCAAGAAGAGGATTAGGAGTTAATGCATCCTCTGGTACTGCAGCAAACATCTATGATCAAGTCGAAGACTTCACTACGCCAGAAGCATGCATTCTTGCGACTGAAGATATTACAAAGAATAAAAACTTTGGAATCTATCCTAACCCTGCAAAAGGAGAATTCTTCATCAAAACTCAACCAACTGTAGGAAATGAAACTATTAAAGTTCAAATTCTCGATTTGAGTGGAAAAGTTGTTAAATCCCTTGAAAGAAAGAAAAATAGCTCAGACTCTATCTCAACACAAGACCTCATCAAGGGAACTTATCTTGTTGTAATAACTGAGAATGGAAAATCTAATGCTGAGAAACTTATTATAGAATAACTCAAGAGATAGATTACATCTTAAAAACTAAAACCTTTTCAGACTTTTCTGGAAAGGTTTTTTTTATTCAAATCTTAACAAACTTTATTATTCATAATATTTGGCATCAATCTTGAAAACTTAACTTTGCATAACAATAAATTGCAAAAACTAAATGAAAAATCTCGTTACAAAATCTTTTTCAGCAATAGCTTTTTTAGGAATCAACCTAGTGATATTTGGTCAAACTATTGACACAAAATCAAAGACTATTCTTGATGATATAACCAAAAATTATAAAAGTAAAAAGAATTCTTATTTCAAATTCTTGTACACATCTGGAAAAGCTAGCCAAACAGGAATTTTCTATTCTGACAATAAAAGATATAAACTGAAAATAATGGGAACTGAGCAGATTTTTGACGGAAATAAGGTTTACAGCATTAGCGAAGAAGATAAAGAAGTAACTATCGCAAAGCCCAATGACAACCAAGTTGCTTTCTCACCTTTGAGTTATTTGGATTCATACAAGAAAGATTATAACGTCACTTATTCTGGCAAGAAAACCATAAGCGGAATCCCTGTAGATATTATCAAAATGACTCCAGTAAAATCTAATGGTTTGAAAAGTGTAACACTATATGTTAACACTCCTCAGAAAAAACTAATCAAATTAGAACAAGTTTCCACAAGCAATGATTTAGCTGTAATTACAATTAGCAACTACAAAGAAAATCAAACTCTTTCTCCATCAACATTTACTTTTGACAAATCGAAATATCAGAATTACCTGATTACAGAATTATAAACTAGTCTAAACAAAATAAAAAAATGCATCACAAAAAGTAATGCATTTTTTTTATTTCTTAATTTCATATTCATCTGCCCCAGGATATGGCTTCAAATACCCTAAATTCCAATTAGACTTTAAGAGAGATTCTATAAAAAGATCATCTCTGAATCTGTGTGGATCATATGGTGTTTTCAAACTTATATCCGCAATATTTCCTTTTACATTCCACCAAAAAGCACTCCAACCTCCTCGCAATTCTTTAATAATTTCATAAACAGTTTTACCAGTTGCTCTGTTCATTAATTTTGCAAAAACCTGACCTTCTGTAGTTGTCAATCCCCGGAGTTGCTTCTCATAACTAGCGGCTAATTCAGTCTGTCTTTGTTTGATGTAGCGACTCCTGTCAGAACCTTTCATATTAGCACTTTCCTTTTGAATATCTCTATATTGTTCTAGCGCATCAAGAAACAAAGGATACACACGATTAAGTTTTTTATTAAGAAAAAAATAGAAATTTTTATCCAGCTGGTTATTAAAATGCGGATTAGCTCTCAAAGTCAACTCATCCATCACAATTACCTGTTCTCCGTTTATTTTATAGATTTTAGCCTTTTGGGCTTCATCGTAGTAATATTCATTTCCAAATTCATCTTTTTTCAATTTGCTCTTTGGGATATCATCAAAAGATTTAACATCCAAAGTATCTTGCTGCGAAAAACAAAATACACCGATAAACAAAAAAAGAATTGGAATCAATTTATCAAAAATCATTACTTTTACCTTCATAAAAATCAACAAATCTTAATATCAAAAATCATTCCCTTTAGATATGAAATTCGAAAAGAAATCAATTAAATTTTTAGAAGACTACTTAAATACAGCTTCGCCAACAGGTTATGAACATAATGGTCAAAAAATATGGATGAACTACATCAAACCTTATGTTGATGAAATTGAAGTTGATCATTACGGAACAGCCTACGGAATCATTAATCCAGAAGCCGATTTCAAAGTAGTAATAGAAGCTCACGCAGACGAAATCTCTTGGTATGTCAATTATATTACAGATGATGGATTAATCTACGTTATCAGAAACGGAGGTTCCGACCAAACTATTGCGCCATCAAAAGTGGTAAATATCCACGGAGAAAAAGGAGTTGTAAAAGGCGTCTTTGGATGGCCAGCAATTCACACAAGAAGTGCTAATCAAAACGAACCTACACCAAAAATTGATAATATCTTCATCGATTGTGGCGCAAATTCCAAAAAAGAAGTTGAAGAACTAGGAATTTTCGTAGGATGTATGATTACTTACCCCGATGAATTTTTCGAACTGAATGACAGATATTTTGTTTGTCGTGCTTTGGACAACAGAATCGGAGGTTTTATGATCGCTGAAGTTGCAAGACTTTTAAAAGAAAACAAAAAGAAATTACCTTTTGGATTATACATTACAAATTCCGTTCAGGAAGAAGTCGGACTTTATGGCGCAGATATGATTGCCGATACCATCAAGCCCAATATTGCCATTGTGACAGACGTGACACACGACACCACAACACCAATGATTGAAAAGAAAAAAGAAGGCGACCAAAAATGCGGCGACGGACCGGTAGTTTTCTTCGCCCCGAGCGTACATCACACCATCAGAGAATTAATCATCAATACAGCCAAAGAAAAAGAAATTCCTTTCCAAAGAGCCGCAGCAAGCAGAGCAACAGGAACTGACACAGATGCATTTGCACATTCCAACGGCGGTGTTCCAAGCGCTTTGATTTCCCTACCATTACGATACATGCATACAACGGTAGAGATGGTTTCAAAAGAAGACGTTTCAAATGTTATAAAATTAATCTACGAAAGTCTTCTAAAAATCGAACCAACAATGAAGTTGAAATATCATTAATAATTCAAGTAAAAAGTAACTATAAAAATGAAAAACAAACTTATAGCGCCTTCTCTTCTCTCTGCGGATTTTGGAAATCTACAGAGAGACATCGAAATGCTAAATAATTCTCAGGCAGACTGGCTCCACGTAGATGTGATGGACGGTCGTTTTGTCCCAAACATTTCTTTTGGATTTCCTGTGATGAAAACCGTTCAGCAACACGCCAAAAAATTCGTGGATGTTCACCTGATGATTGTTGAACCCGAAAAATATGTGGAAGAATTTATAGAATACGGTGCTGACTTGGTTTCTCTCCATTTCGAAGCTTGCACACATCTCCATAGAACCATTCATCAGATTCAGGACAAAGGGGCGAAAGCAGGCGTAGTTCTTAATCCGGCAACTCCCGTTTTGATGTTGGAAGACATTATTGCAGATGTAGATTTAGTTTTATTGATGAGTGTCAATCCAGGATTTGGAGGACAAAAATTCATTGAGAACACTTATAAAAAAATTAGCGAGACCAAAGATTTGATTCTAAGCAACAATTCAACCGCACTAATCCAAATTGACGGCGGCGTAAACTTAGACAACGCTTCTAAGCTTTTCGAGGCAGGAGCAGACGTTCTGGTAGCAGGGAATGCAGTTTTCTCTTCCCAAGATCCCGAGAGAACTATTGAGTTACTTAAATTTTAGGAGCTTAATCCCGCTATCCGCTATATCTTTTTTGTCTTAGAAATTTTGACACCGAGTCGAAGTTCTCTGTTAAGACAAAAAAGGATGCCGCTACTATCGGGGCTAGTGACAAGCTAATACAAAAAAAAAATAGGCTATCAGTTTTGACAGCCTATTTTTATATTTTATTTTCAGAAGAAATTAAAAAATCTCTCTCCCCGAAAAATGAAATTGAGCTTCGATAAGCGCATTCTCATCAGAGTCAGAACCGTGAACAGCATTCTCTCCGATACTTCTTGCAAAAAGCTTTCTGATAGTTCCTTCAGCAGCTTCTGCTGGATTAGTAGCTCCAATTGTAGTTCTGAAATCTTCTACAGCGTTATCCTTCTCAAGAACTGCTGCTACGATTGGTCCAGAAGACATAAAGTCAACCAATTCTCCGTAGAAAGGTCTTTCAGAATGTACTTCATAGAACTTTTTTGCATCAGCTACAGTTAACTGAGTTAATTTCAAAGCTTTAATTTTAAAACCAGCCTCGCTGATTTTTCCAAGAATCGCTCCAATGTGTCCATCCGCTACTGCATCTGGCTTAATCATGGTAAAAGTGATTTTTCCTGACATTTTTTTATTTATTTTTTTTAAAGAGTTACAAATTTACAATATTTTTTTGTTACATTTGTTCTCGGAAATTCTTTTCTGGGAAACGACATTCTTTGGCACACTATTTGTTCTAATTAATTCGATTCTCATGTTTAATTTGAGTTTTCATGGTTATTAGTTTTTACCCCAACTTCGGTTGGGGTTTTTTTGTTTTTAAAATAAGATTAGTCAAATAAAAAAACCGTCAAACAAATATTGCTGACGGTTTTTACTATTAAACAATTGATTTAAATCAATTTGATAAATATCATATGATATTTTATTTTAAAAGAGCGCTACTGCTTCCGGATTAGCTACGGGATATTTTTCTGTAAAACAACCAAAACAATGATTAGGAGAACCTAAAATATTAATCAGGTTATCAACACTCAAAAATTCTAAGCTATCAACATCTAGATACTTTCTCAGTTCTTCTTTATTCATATTAGCAGAAATCAAATCATCTTTTGTTGGCGTATCTATTCCCAAAAAGCAAGGCGCAATAATTGGCGGAGAAACACTTCTAAAATGAATTTCCTTCACACCTGCTTTTTTCAAAATCTTAACCAATCGTTTTGATGTAGTTCCTCTTACAATAGAATCATCAATAATAACAACTCTTTTACCTTTGATTTCAGAAACTATGGGATTCAATTTAAGATTAACCAAATGTTCTCTCATCTCTTGAGACGGGATAATAAATGATCTTCCAATATACCTATTCTTAATCAAAACCGGACGAAAAGGAATGCCTGAAGCCTTAGAAAAACCAATTGCTGCTGGAACACCAGAATCTGGAACACCAATCACAATATCCGCTTCAACAGGAGCTTGTTCCCAAATCTTCTTTCCTGATTGCTCTCTAACTTCGTGAACATTAATTCCTTCTAAAGTAGAATCTGGTCTTGCAAAATAGATATATTCGAAAGCACAAATCCTGTTGACGCAGTCATCTTTTACAAGATAGGACTGTAATCCTTCTTCGTTATCACTGGTATAGATAATCTCGCCAGGTAAAACATCGCGTACATATTGCGCTCCTACTCCATCCAAAGCACAACTTTCGGAAGCTACAACAAATGTATTTTCGTCAATTGCTCCAAGAACCAACGGTCTGATTCCATTGAAATCGCGGAAAGCAAAAAACTTATTCCTTGTAATCCCAACTACAGAATATGCACCTTCGATTTTTTCCATGGTTGCTTTGATTGCCCCACGAAGTCCAAGATCAAGATTTTTTTGAATTAATCTTAATATAACCTCGGTATCAGAAGTTGCACGAAAAACAACACCTTCGTCTTCCAACTCTTTTCTAAGTTGCTTTGCATTGGTAAGATTTCCGTTATGAGCTATAGAAAGTATGATTTGGTCGTATTCATTCTTTGCAAAAAACGGTTGAAAATTATATTTCTTTTTGTCTCCTGCAGTAGTATATCTCGTGTGCCCGATAACGGTACTTCCCATGTATTGCTGAGGCTCTTCTATCGTTTTGAAAACGTCTAAAACCAACCCTTCATCCTTTACGGAAAGTATTTTACCATTATTACCAACCGCAATTCCGCAAGCTTCTTGACCGCGATGTTGCAAGGCAAAAAGACCGAACTGCGACAGAGAAAACGTGTCCAAATTCTCTGTAGAATGCAATCCGAAAATCCCACATTCTTCTTCCATTTTATCAAAAGGATAGTGAGCTTCCTTTTCTTCTTTGGAGAGATGCTTGGTTTCTTCGAATTCCTGATAGCGGTTTTGAAAAGCGTATTTTGGTAATGTGCTGTAATTTTGAAATTCTAAATCCATTCTAAATTTTTCTCGGATTTTATTTTTCTAGAGCAGTTTGTAATCTGTCAAAAATCTCAACATAAGCTTCCGTGATTTCGCCTAAATCTCTTCGGAATCTGTCTTTGTCAAGCTTTTTCATTGTATCCTTGTCCCAAAGTCTACAAGTGTCTGGCGAAATCTCGTCTGCTAAAACAATTTTACCATCGGAAGTTTTTCCTAACTCGATTTTGAAATCTACAAGAATCACATTAGCTTTATCAAATAAATCAATTAAAAGTTTGTTGATTTTATCTGTCAAAGCATACATTTCGTCAAGTTCATCGTAAGTTGCAGCTCCAAGGAAAACAGCGTGATGATCATTAATCAACGGATCTCCTAATTCATCTTTTTTGTAGCAAAGATCAAAAATAGTTACTGGAGATTTAAGACCTTCTTCTACGCCTAATCTCAGAGCCATACTTCCCGCAACATAGTTACGAACAACCATTTCTAATGGAATGATATCCACTTTTTTTACCAATTGTTCTCTGTCATCCAATTTTTCGATGAAGTGTGTTGGGATTCCGTTTTCGATAAGATATCCGAAAATAAGTGTAGAAATAGCATTGTTCAATTCGCCTTTTCTATCGAACTGTCCACGCTTCTGTGCATTGAAAGCTGTAGCATCGTCTTTGTAACGAACAACGACTTCGTCAGGGTTTTCGGTAGCGAAAACCTGTTTAGCTTTACCTTCGTAAAGCATTTCTTTCTTTTGACTCATAATGTTTCATTTTTTTAAAAGGAAGTCGCGAATCACTTCGATTTCCAATTAAACTTTTTACTGTTAGATTTATGCGCAAATTTACGAAATTTTTACATTAAATCCGGTTTTGTAAATATTGAGTTCATGAAGCATTTTTGAAACAGAAAATCTTAACAGCCCGACTTGAACGGAGCTCTTTTTCTTTTTTGAATAAAAAAGAAAAAAGCGGGAGTGGAAGACGGATTAAGCTGCCCAAATTATAAAACAAAAAAAAGTCTCTTACGAAAAAGAGACTTTTGAAATACATTTTAACCAATTTTATTTTTTGATGAACTTGATTGATTTTCCATCAACATTCAGGATGTAAGTATTTGGAAGTAATGAGTGAACGTCAATTGATTTTTCATTTGTAAATGGATTACCGATATTTTTCATCAATTTCCCAGAAAGATCATAAATCTTCGCAGATTTCGCTTTGCTAACATCGCCGGCAATATTGATTCTATCAACCACTGGATTTGGATAAATCTTGAAATCCAGATTAGGATTCACAACATCATTAACCGCTAAAATGCCTAAACCTTGGCAATAATCTGATGCGTAAGAAGTCCATTCGTTTGCATCGAAAGTTGCTGTAGGATTGATAACATTCGAGTTTCTGTAAAGTGACTTATTAGCATTGGCATTATCCTGAGCTTTGATTCCAATGGCATCTACAGTTTCGGATTTATAAGAAAGATCAACATAGTTGCTTCCTGTAAAAGAAAGAGACGGAGCTGCTGTAACGAATTTGGCATCAGAAACATTGAAGCAACTGAAATTCGCATTCGGATTGATTGCTACAAAACTTTGATTATTTTCTACCTCGCCCTCCAATTCAAATGGTTCTCCAAAATAATAAGCAGTTCCTTTGTACTGAATGTATAGTTTATAACCTTGAAGGTTGACTTTGTGTCCGGTTCTGTTTGCAATTTCAAAAGCTTTGTTATTTTCAGTTCCTTCAAGATATTTGATTATTTGTAAATCTTTTGCAAAAATATCAGTTTCCAAAGTTGTGACCGAAAAAGTATTACTTTCCGGACTATCCAAATAACTAGAATCATAAGACTTAACAGAAAAATTATAGGTTGTATTAGGAATCAAATGATCGGCTGAAAAAGAATTGGTTTTTGAAGTTCCTGTTAATACGCCATCCTGATAAATCTTATACCCTAAAACATCCGATTCTGAGTTCGCTTGCCAAACCAAGTTTACAAAATAGGCAGAGTTTCTTTCCAATGTAAGTTGAGAAGGTGCCGATGGAGCAATATTATCAGGTGTCTGATTCCAAATCAAGTCTATCCATTCTGGATGGTCAATAAAAGGATTTCTATTTTTCTGAATAATATAAACCGAATTATTCCTATCAATCTCCCGTTGTGAAACAGGATCTAACTGATGCCAAGAAAGCAACATATCAATGTACCAACTTTCAAATGCTCTTTCTTCTGTTCCATCCATTGGATTTCTATCTTTCGCAGGATCCTCATTTGAACTATAATTAAAACTTCTTAACTTTCCCTCATATCTAACTACATAATAAAGCAAAGATCTTGCAATATCACCTTTAAATTCGTCTATCGGTTCATAAGCCCTTTCTTTATAACTAGAACCAAGAATCCCATTAGTTCCTTGTTTTGAACCATTGGTAAATGTGTAGCTCGCATTTGCAACTTTTCCATAAGGATAATTGCTTCTTAGCTGATTGATTCTCCCATCGGTCGGAATTACAAAAAACAAATCCGAATACATGGGATAAGCACTATTAAAAGAACTTTGCGGTACCATATGTTCCCGATTCCAACCTAATCCTTCCGAAGCTGCGGAGCTAACAATATCATTCAAAGTATAATGATAAGCCGTCTCACCAGTTGGATTATTAGAATAGATATCTAGTAAATAAGTTGAATTATTAGCATCGTAATCATAATACTTATCAATATCCGTCTGTCCATACAAAGTTTTCAAATCGTCGTAATGATAATTATAAACTTTTGTAGAAATGATATCGTGAAGTTTAGTTTTCAATTGATAACCTGTCAAATTCTCCGTTCCAGAGTAGTATCCTTCCGGTGCAGCTTGTGCAATAACTAAAACCGGCAAAACAGACAATACGAATAAGTATTTTTTCAAAATAGAATATTTTTTAATAATCGGGCTATAAAAATATCATTTTTTTATAAGACTTATTTTATTTTTTAAAAATTGATTATTAATAATAATTTACATTAGATATCTAGACAAAAAAATCCCCTATAAAAGAGGATTAATATATTATATATTCTGAGATTCAAAAACTTCACTCTCCTGCGATAATGTTATGAAGCGTAACTTTCAAGCTTTCAAGTTGTTCTTTTTTAGCATCTAACTTACTATAAGTATCTTTCAAAAGAGGATTTTCTCTACTTGGATTATTGAAGAATGCCAAATTATTTTCCAATTGTACAACTTCAGCTTCCAAATCAGCAATTTGATTTTTGATTTTCCTTGCCTTATCTGTCAATTGGCTTTCAGAAAGGTTTTCTTCTTTCAAATCGAATTCATTAATCTTATTAAGTTTTAATTTCTCTCTAAGTGTCTTGTTGAATTCTGTATTAATAGACAACTTATCTTTAGGAACTTTACCAATTGCATTCCAAGCATTTTTGATGTTCTCAATTTTTTCTACAGAACCCTCTTCGTCCATCAAAGCTTTCAACTCTTCCAGAAGTGCTTTTTTGTTTTTATAATTTTCTTTCCAGTTATCTCCTGTTGCGTTATTCTTATCTCTGTAATTCTTGAAAAAAGTATTACAAGCATCACGGAAATCATCCCAAACTTTGTTTGCCTGACTTCTAGGAACGTGACCAATCTTTTTCCAATCTTCCTGCAATTTTTTGAACAGTGGAACTATAATATCCCAATCTTCAGAATTCATATTATCCTGAGCCGTTTTTATCAAGCTTAATTTCTCCTCAAGATTATGAATCTGAGAACCTTTCAGATTTTTGTAGAAATCATTTTTAGTGGTATTGAAATCTCTCAAGGTTTGTTTGAAATCTGTCCAATTTTGGTTGGATATTTTTTTAGGAACCGGTCCTATTTTCAAAAATTCTGTACGCAAATCTTCCACTCTTTTTATAGCTTGTTGCCAAAAAGAATGATTAACATTTTGAGTTGCAGACAGAGTTTTCAACTCTTCGATGATTTTATTCTTTTTATCAAGATTCTCTTGTTGCTCAGATTCCTGAACTGCAATCAGTTCAGATTTTCTTTCGTGGATTTTATTAGAAATTTCTTTGAACTCATCCCAAGTTTTCTCACGGAATTCCTCTGCAACTGGCTCTGCTTCTTCTTTCCAAAGTTTGTGTAGATATTGCAACTCATTCAAAGCTTTTTGAACTACTTTTTCGTCCAACAATTCTTTTGCTCTTTGGATGATATGCTCTCTTTTTTCAAGGTTATGAGCAAACTCCTGCTCAAGATATTCCTTATTAAGATCCAACATTTCGTTGAACATTTTCAAATGATGGAAATAATTGTTATTAAGATTTTTGAATTCGGATTTCGCCACTTGACCAGCATTACCCCAAGCTTCTTTAATTTCTCTAATGGACTTAAATAGATTGACACCTGGCTCAGAATTGGTGTAAAGGTTTTTCAATCTTTCGATGATTGACAATCTTTCCTTTAAGTTTTTCTGATGATCAGCTTCCTGAGCTTTGTGGAAAACATCAAGTTTTTCCTTGAATATATTGACTAACGCTGACAGTTTGGATGCTAGTGGATGATGAAATTCGAAGTGTTCTTCCGGATTACCTTGCTCAAGATATTCGTGTTTTTTGTCTTCAACCTCATCTGCCAATTTATGATTAGCATGATCTCTAAGCGCGTTGAATTTTTTCGAAAAAGCAAAAGCATCGTCTTTGTTCACGATAGTTTCCATTTCATTCAAAGTTTCATTCAGAGAAAGATTAGAATAATTTTCTTCTGCAAGTTCGATTTCCTGATGTTGAGTTTCGGTTTCAGAATTTTCTTCTGCAACAACTTCTTCAGATGCAGAATTAGGCGTTTCGGTTTCCGAAACCTGTTCTGTTGTCACTTCTTCTACTGATTGATTTTCAGAAGGATTGACTTCAGAATTAAGTTTTTCGTTTTCAGGATTTTCGTTTTCAATACTCATAACAAGGCAAATTAATTGACAAAAACAACTTTTAAATGCACTAAATTAACTGTTTTTTCTAGAAAACACCAAATATTAATACTAATTTTCAAAAAAAAGCACTAAATATTTACCAAGATTATGACAGAAGATTTAAAAATCAATAATTACTTGACAAAGGCTTTTTGATGTCGTATCTTTGCACCTCGAAAATTTAAAACAAATAAAATCCGTAAATTTTATGAAAACATCTGATTTTAATTTTGACCTTCCTGCGGAATTATTAGCTGAACACCCTTCAGAAAACCGTGACGAAGCAAGATTGATGGTTCTTAACAGAAAAACTGAAACTATCGAACACCGTCTTTTCAAAGATGTCATCGAATATTTTGATGAAAAAGACCTTTTCATCTTCAACAATACAAAAGTTTTCCCTGCAAGATTGTTCGGAAACAAAGAAAAAACAGGCGCAAAAATCGAAGTTTTCTTATTGAGAGAACTAGATGCAGAAACTCGTGTTTGGGACGTTTTGGTTGATCCTGCAAGAAAAATCAGAATCGGTAACAAATTATTCTTCACAGAGGACGAATCTCTAGTTGCAGAAGTTATCGACAACACAACTTCAAGAGGAAGAACATTGAGATTCTTATTCGACGGTTCTTACGAAGAATTTAGAGCAAAATTGACTGAACTTGGTGAAACTCCGCTTCCAAAATACATCAAAAGAGATGTTGAGCCAGAAGATGCTGAAAGATATCAAACTATCTATGCAAAAGTAGAAGGTGCTGTTGCGGCTCCAACTGCTGGTCTGCACTTCTCAAAACATTTGATGAAGAGATTGGAAATCAAAGGAATTGATTTCGCTGAAATTACGCTTCACGTTGGTTTGGGAACTTTCAACCCAATCGAAGTTGAAGACCTTTCTAAGCACAAAATGGAATCTGAAGAGGCGATTATTGATGAGAAAAACGCAGAAATCATCAACAGAGCTGTTCAAGAAGGCCGTAGAGTTGTTGCCGTGGGTACAACTACAATGAGAGCGCTTGAAACATCTGTTTCTTCTAATAAAAAAATATCTGCTTACAGAGGATGGACGAACAAATTCATCTATCCGCCTCACGATTTTGGTGTTGCTAATGCAATGATTACCAACTTCCACACGCCTAAATCTACTCTAATTATGATGATTGCAGCTTTTGCAAACAAAGATTTCATAATGAGAGCTTACGAGGAAGCTGTAAAAGAAAAATACAAATTCTACTCTTACGGAGACGCAATGTTGATTCTTTAAGATTTGAATTTTTCAAAGATAGAATGCACAACTTTTATGGTTGTGCATTTTTTTATGTCTTGTAATTTCATTAATTTCATCGTATGAAAGCACTTTCTTTTTTAGCATTATTATCTATTACGTTTTCCTGTTCACAAACTCAGGACAATTTCTCCACTATTTCATCCCTACCAAAAAAAATAAAAGAAGCTTCAGCTTGTGAAATTTCGAAAGCTTCACCATTGATTTGGACAATTGAGGATAATCATAATCATAATGTTCTTTTCGGATTCAATGAAAAAGGAGAATTAATAAAGCAAATCACCATTTCTAATGTTGAAAATAACGATTGGGAAGATTTGACTTCTGATGATGAAGGCAATATTTATATCGGAGATTTTGGAAATAATGATAACGAAAGGCAGAATCTTGCTATTTATAAAATCAAGGCTTCGGATTTAAATAAGGATGAAGCACAAGCAGAATCGATTGTTCAATTCTATTATCCTGAACAAACCGAATTTCCTCCAAAGAAAAAAGACCGAATTTTTGACGTAGAATCGTTCTTTATTCATAACAATAAGTTTTATCTTTTTACAAAAAACAGAAGTTCAAAATTCGATGGAACAACCGTTTTATATGAAGTTGAGAATAATTCGTCTCAAAAATTACCTGCTAAAAAAATCGGGAGTTTTGTGACATGCGAGCAATTCAACCATTGCGCTGTGACAAGTGCAGACATCAGTCCTAAAAAAGATAAAGTTGCCATCTTAAGCTCCGATAAAGTTTGGATTTTCACCAATTGGAAAGACAACAATTTCTTATCTGGAAAGGTTGAAAAAATTGAATTGAATCATCATACTCAGAAAGAAGGCTTATGTTTCAAAGATGAAAATACCATTTTAATGACTGACGAAGGTGGAAAAAAACAAACGGGAAATCTTTATCAATTGAAGTTGAAATAATGTAGCCATTTATAAAGAAACGCCTTCAGAGTTTGAAACCCTGAAGGCGTTTTTGTCTTTAAATAAATTGTTATTATAACCCAATTATTAAAAAGTTCCGCCAATTCCAATCACCAATCTTCCGCCGTCAGAAGAATTGAAATAAGAAGCGTTCAAAGAAATTGCATCAACTGCATTCAACCAAAATCCGCCACCGTAAGAATTGTGCCATTTGTTGGAACTTTCATTCGGATTCCAAACTCTTCCTAAATCAAATCCACCAAAAAATCCATAACTCAAAGGTAAAATCGAGTTTTTAATTTTCCCTACTTCATATTTCAAATCCGTGGTTTCAAAGAAAGAATTTTTTCCATAAAAACGATTAAATCGGAAACCTCTCAAATCATTATTTCCGCCTAAAGTCGCCATCTGATAAAACTCATAACCGTCTCCCAAAAGCCATTTTGCTTTTGCATAAGTAGACCAAATCAATCTTTTATCAGTCGTTAAATAATGTAAAAAACCAAGCCCTGTTTCGAGTGAAGTATAGTTCCTGTCGGTATTTTCAAGATTCATATTGTAAACCGCTCGTACATCGAATTTCATTCCCAATTTCGGATTAGCTTTGTTGTCATAATTCTCATAATTAAAGGAAACATCCGCTCCACTAAATTGTTTCGAATTGAAGACATCTTCGTTCACAACATTTGGCAACGAAATATATCGGTCTGAAGTTCTATCAATTTTCAAAACTTCATATTTCAGTTTTGCTGAGAAAGTTGACGCATTTTTGTTCCAATTAATAGACGGAGAAAACGCAAATTCTTTTGCTCTTACATTCGTAAATCGATTTCCAAATTCTTCATTCAAATTAACAGTTTCGTTCCCTATTCCGTAGAAATTTCTGATGTAATGCGAACTCGTAACTCTCGCATCTAAACCATAAAACCATCCGCCTGTCAACTGCGGAAAAATGCCTTGGTAAGCCAACTCGTAACCTTTGGTTCCTGTAAAATAATTGGCTTTTAACTGATGTTTTTGAGAAAAAGGATTTTGCACAAAATTGTTCACAATATAAGTTCCGACAACTCCAAAAGAAAGCGCATCATCAGGATTGAAACCCAAATTTGGCATTACCAAAGTGCTGTTATATTTCGGTTTTTTGTAATTATATTGATTGATATCGTAATCGTCGGTTAAAGTTACATTAGCTTTTCCTTTATTTTCAAAGTTATTTTTTTTGCTTTTGTAATCATAGATTTTCAAGTTTTTAGCGTTAGAAACGGTGTATTTATCTTCGTCCAAACCACCTAACAATCTAACTTTTATACTTGAATTTGATTTTCCTTCCACAACAAACTCATCGTCATCAGAAAGCGCATAAATCCAAATTTCTTTGGTTTCTTTTCCTGAATAAATCTTGGAAGAATCCAACTCTTCGCCTGATTTTTTCAAACGATAGATTTTGATTTCGGTTTCGTTGTTTGGCAATCTTGTGACAATAATTTTATCCTTTTTATCCGTTCCTGTCAGCATCACTTTTCTTTCCAAGAATCTAAAATAATCCGAAGCATATTTTTTCAAATCACCTTTACGAATCAACAATTTCTGAATCAAATCTTCGGAAACTTTATCCTGAGTTTCTTTCGGCAAATTTTCAAATGCTTTTCTGATATCATTTTCAGTTAAATTATTTTGAATAAAATCGGCAACTTCCAACCAATCTTTTTCACTAGAATTTTTTGTAAAAGCTAGATCCAAAGGATAAGGTTCGCGATTGAACCATTTAATATCTCTGATTTTATTATCAAATCCTTGCATATGTCTCAAATCAGGAATTCTCATTACCAAAGACAAAATCAATCCATCATATTTTGAAAATGCTTGGTCTCTGTCTTTCGGAATCGGGCTGTAAATCACATCTCCGTTTTCTTTTTTAGCTTCGAATTTCCATTGGTCGTGATGTCTGTCCCAATCGCCAATCAACATATCGAACAAACGTGCTTTTATCCAAGCTTTTTCATCCATTTTATACTTTTCATCTTTGGCAAGATTCAGGATGACTTCATCAGTTCCGATAACTTTATTTGGATTTTCTTCAGTTTCCATTGGTCTGTCTTCGAGATAATACAATTCGTCACCAAAAGTCTCATTGAAATTTTTCAAAGTCTTCTGTTTCGGAATGTAAAAAAGTTCAGGTGTTGTATGACGAATTCCCAATTTATCGGACATTTCACCAATTGCCAAAGGTGTGTAAGGATGAGAAGTTGTATAAAAATCAAGCAAAAATTTGTCCGCATAACTTCCGTCAAAATCATCTACAACATATTGGTTTTTGAACGCAACAGCCTGCAAAAATCTAACACCACTTTTTTTGAGTGCTCGAATCACATATTCGTTTCCTGATTTGGTTTCCAGACGAAGCGATTTGGTTTGATGTCCACCTCCTGCTCTATCTGTTTTCACACCTCCGAAAAGCGTGTCCAGAGCTAGGTTCTTAACATCGATTTTCTTAGAATAATAATCTCTGTAATGTTTTCCCCAAAGAAATTCGTACAGTTTACTTTTCTTGGTCATCGATGAATCATAGATTGAAGCCTTTGTATATTCCGAGAAGTTTTTCGGGTAATCTTTGGAAGTTTTTTCTTCGGTTCCAAGAACCGTTTTTCTGAACAACAATTCCGATTTTTCCGGATTAAGGTTGTAGAAACTCACTTCTGCATTTCCAGAATTTGAGATTTTCAGTTCCGCATATCCATTTTTTCCGAATGAAAAATCATTAGCTCCAACAGCTTTTGCAGATTCTGTTTTGGAACCAGCACCGCTCACGATTTGTCTGATGTCGCCTTGCTCAATATATTGCAAATTATGGTCGTGACCGGAAACTACAACTACATTTTTCCGTCCGCTGATCAAAGTTTTCAGTCGGTCTGCCAGATTTTTATAATTCTGATTGCTGATATCCTGATGCGTGATTCCGCCGGTTGCTCTCGTCAAATTGATGATGGAACCTAAAATTGGAAGAGGAATTTTATTTTCCAAAGGAAAAACCTGCTTTTTCCAAGAGTAATATCCGCCGTGAGAACCGTTTGTAACCAAAGGATGATGCGTTGCAACGACAATTGTTTTGTTTTGATTTTTATTCAATTGGTCTTCGAATTCTGTGTAGAAATCTTCTCGGGTTTTGATGTCGCATTTTTCGTTGATATTCGGATTCTTATTCCAATCTGCTAAAACCCATTCTGTATCGACTAAAATCAAAGTCAGCTTTTTGTTGATTTTTCTGGTTTCGATGGGACAGCCATTTCTTGGCGCAAATGTATTTTTGTCCCCAAATTTTTCTGTTACATAATCTTCTTCACGTTTCAGACCTTTGATGCCGTTGTTATACCAATCGTGATTGCCAGGAATGAAAATCTTTTTTCCTTTGAATTGATTGGATAATGAGATTTGGTTATCGATTTTTTTCTCTGCTAAACCTCTTTCTTTATCTTCTTTTTTTGGCATTCCTGCTGGATAGATATTATCGCCAAGAAAAATTAGTGTGCTTTTTTCAGAAGCTTTGGACAATGAATCTTTTAGAATATTTATATTTTGGAAAGCTTTGTCTTGGTCAAGGTTTCCAGCATCACCAACCAAATAAAATGTATGAATGATGCTGTCTTTTATGGTTGAATTCTTTTCAAAATTTCTGGCATTCTTTCCGTAATCGGCTTGTTGAACTGCACAGGAAATTGTAGCTAATGAAATTATTATTGATAAAGAAAGTTGGTATATATATTTCATAATTGCTCTGGTTGATAAAATATTTCTAAAAAAATTCAGTTTGTTATTCTGTTAAGAAATTTCAGTGCTGTTTAGATTTCTATAAAATGACAAAACTTCTTTTTTATAATCAATGTTATTATAAAACTGAATCTGCAGCCCGACTTGAGTGGAGCTCTTTTTCTTTTTCTCAAAAAAGAAAAAAGCGGGAACGGAAGGCGGATTAAGCTGCCATAATTATTATTTTATAATTAAAAGTTTAAAATTACTGAAACTCTAACAATATTTAACAAAATTAAAATTTAAAAGCCATTATACTTTCTTAAATTTGTTTCAAATTGCTTTTATGGATATTTTAAAAATTTCGGAAGATTACGTTAAAAATTTATTCAAAGATAGATTATCTTCTGATTACACTTACCATAATCTGGAACATACGATTCAGGTTGTTGATAAAATAAAGATCCTTGCAAAAGCAGAAAACGTTGGTCCCGAAGACACAGAAAATCTTCTTCTGGCAGGTTGGTTTCACGATTTGGGATACATCAGCGACTGCGAAAATCACGAGGAAGAAAGCAGGAAAGCGATTCAGGATTTTTTGAGACAAAATCAATTCAGCGAAGAGCGAATCCAGAAAATTGGCGAGTTGATTTTGGCTACAGACAAATTTTACAAACCAAAAAATCATCTGGAAGAAGTCATAAAAGATGCGGATTTGTACCACTTGGCTTCGGATGATTATTTCAGGATTTGTGAGAATCTGAGACAGGAAATCAAAGAAGTTCATCATCAAAAATTCAGTAAACTGAAATGGGCAGAACTGAATATTAGTTTTTTTGCCAAGCATCAATTCTATACTAAATTTGCGAAAGAGAACTGGCAACCTGAAAAGGAAAAAAATGTTGAAAAAATACTGTCGTCCATCAGAAATATGAAGGAAGAGAAAAAAGAGAAAAGCAGTCTGGAAAAAGATAAAGCACTTCTGAATAAGAAAAAGCTTGAGAAACTGGAAAGTCCTGAACGTGGTATAGAAACGATGTTCCGAGTGACACTGAACAACCATACTAAACTGAGCCAGATTGCTGATAGCAAAGCGAATATCTTACTTTCCGTCAACGCCATTATTATTTCTATCGCTTTGTCAACACTGATTCCAAAACTAGATTCGCCGAGAAATGCGCATCTTGTAATTCCGTCATTTGTGATGATTATGTTTAGTGTGGCGTGTATTATTCTCGCAATAATGTCCACAAGACCAAAAGTCTCCAGCGGAACCTTTACCAGAAAGGAAATTGAAGAGAAAAAAGTGAATCTCCTTTTCTTCGGAAATTTCCACAAAATGCCAATGGAAGAATATATCTGGGCAATGAAAGAAATGATGAAAGACCGACAATATCTCTACGATACGATGATAAAAGACCTCTATTATCTTGGTGTGGTTCTGAACAGAAAATATACTTTATTAAGGCTAACTTACACAGTTTTCACAATCGGAATTATTGCTTCTGTGGTGGCTTTTGTGGTGGCTTTTCGGAATGCGACGGTTTAGTTATTATCTATATCTATATAAGTGGTTAGAAAATTTTGTTTAGTATTAATAGCGATTTTAAATTTATCCTGTTCTGATAAAATCGGCTCAGATGAAAGATTTATATTGAATCAAAATCGTGAATATTCAAATTCTGAATTAAAAAAAACAATATTGAATAATGAAACATTTTCAGAACAAGGATTAAATTATCCTCCAAAACCTATTAATGACGCTAAGAATGCCGTTGACATTGCAGAAGATATTCTTTTTAATACTTATGGTGAAAAAAATATCAAAAGACAACGACCATATAATTTAGTATTCCAAGATAGTTATTGGATTATAAATGGAACAAAAAAAAAGCAGAAATCGGTGGCGTTTTTCTAATTATTTTGAATTCAAAAAATGGTAAAATAATAAAAATAACACACGGAGAATAATTTACAAAGCTTCCACAAAATCATACTCCACTTCCTCTTAAATCTAACACGTATAATAAAAAACGCAAAAACACGTGTTATAATTATTTTCAGTATATTTGTTTAGCCAATCTATTAATAATGAACACAAAACTAACGCTTACCATAGAACAATCTGTTATTGAAAAAGCAAAAAAATATGCTCGCAAAAAAGAAAGAAGCCTTTCTGATTTGATTGAAAATTATTTAAAAGCTTTAACAAAAGTAGAGCCTTCGGAGCCGAAGGAAACTACACCAATCGTGGACTCTTTGAAAGGGTCTTTTAAAGCTCCAAAAGATTTTGATTACAAAAAAGAATTAGGAAATCGTTTGTCCGAAAAATATCTGTGATGCATCATATACTCATTGACACTGATGTTATTTTGGATTTTCTTTTTGATAGAAAACCATTTTCCGAAGATAGCGCCAAATTGCTTAGCCTTTGCGAAAAAGGAGAAATAAAAGGATTTGTAACAGCTATAATGCTTAGCAATATTTATTATCTGTTAAGAAAATCTGCTAAACACGAAAAAGTGATTGAAAGTTTAAAATCTTTAATATTGATAGTAGATATTTCAGTCACAAATAGACAAGCTGTCCAAAACGCTTTAGATTCTGATTTCAAGGATTTTGAAGATGCTCTGCAGAATTTTTCAGCACAGATGGAAAAATACATCACAATCATCGTAACCAGAAATATCAAAGATTATAAAACCAGCAGTTTATCAATAATGACTCCAGAAACTTATTTGAAAACTTTAGCTTAGAATTTAGAGAACTTCCACAAAATCATACTCCACCTTCTCCGCTTGATAATTCACAGCAACACGCAAAGCTCTGAGTCCATTAATTCCTTGTAAATCTTCAACATCCAATTCTTCAATACTCGATTCCAGAATATTTTGGTTTTGAAGGATTTTTATCAATTTCAGATATTCTTCACGTTCTCTTTCCTGAGAATAGATAATGCTTATTTTTCCAGATTGTGTAATCCGTTCATCCGAGTTTTTCACTAAGGATTTGTCTATACGTTTTTTAATCATTTCGTAGCGCGCATTATAACTTCCGTCCACATCAAAACGTTTTTCATCCATTCTGAAACGAATACTGATTGGCGTACTGTAAACCAAAATCAGAGACGCAACATCCAAAGGATAAGCCAATCGGTCTTTGTGTTTTGCATATTCGATTTCTGTTTCACAAAGCACTCTCAATTGCCACAAACGTAGGTTTTTCAAGAAAATCGGATCGTAAATCAAATCAGGTTCAATCGATGAACCAATATATATATTATGCTCAACTCCATCGGTTTTGAAACGCTCATAATAAAACGGAAATCTGCGCTGTTGCTCTTCCTGACGCTTATCCAGAATATCTGCTAAGGTTTTATTAACCGAAGACAAACTATCATCAAATTTTTTACGGAAATTGTAAACCAATTCAGTTTTAGAATCTAATTGCTTATGATAATCTGTAACTACCTGATTATAATTCACATTCTGAAGCTTGATTGATTCCAACAAAGGATGAACTTCCTGATGAATAAAATTCTGAACCTGGCTTTCTGTATCTGCTTTTAAATCTTTAGCCAACAATTCCTGAAAATGAATCAGTTTTAGATTAATTGATTCCAAATCATTGTCAGAACTCACATTTTTGAAAACATCAGAAATCAGCATCAGATTGATTTCCAAATCTTTTTTAATGGCCAAATTTCTGGAAACCGAAGAGTTTCTGATATCTGTTTGTCCAAAAAGTGGTGTCAGATTTTCGAAAGTGATTTCTCGGTAAGGCAAATCAAATTCTTCTCTGTAAAAACCGATATGGCGTTCCGCTTCTTGTCGGAATTTCCAATAAACACTGGGATGTATCGATGTATATTCTCTTTGGATAATCGCTTGGATTCTCGTCTCAATGCCGTCATAAAGCCTGTCCATCGTATCTTCCAGATAAGGCATTACAATTTCCATTTTTTGAGCATTGATGCTGTTCAGCATTTTTTTTCTGGAAACGAGTTCGATAATTCCGAGAACTTTTTTATTCTTTATAATTGGAGCAAAAATCGCACTTTTGATTCCAGCGTCGTAGAATTGTTTTGCAAAATCACTGTCCGGAAACTCTTTGTAAATCTTTTCAAAATCAGAAATGCTGAAATATTTTCTGGATTCTACCAACGCATTGAAATTCTTTTCGCAAAGCAATTCATTTTTAGAATGGTTGAATCCTGAGAGAATAAAACTATCAATCACACTATTGACAGGCGTTTTCACAAATTTATTTTCTTCGTGGTTGATTGACGTATATCCTAATTCCAAATCAGGAACCTGAAAAATCGATCGGAAGATTTTGTTCAATTCTGGTTTTAGGTTTTCATCATCTTCAAGATTAATAAGCTTAGTTTTGAGATTAGAAACGGCAATTTCCGTTGTTGCATCAAAGAAATTAACCACAGCAAAACCTTTCAGTTCCCAACTTTTTGAGGGGAATTTTTCTTTCCACAATTCGTAATCTTCAAAATTATCCAGCAATTCTGCAATCTCCTCTTCTGTTAATCTCTTGAAATTTTCCAATGGATTAACATCGATGAAATCAATATTATTCAGAAAACGATAATGATTTACAACACCTTCTTCATTCGGAATATCGAAAATAAAAGGCATTGAAAAATTGAGCGGAACATTATAAAAATTTCTTAGAATAATACAACAGCTCATCACATAAAAGCGATGCGGGTCAAGACCTTTGATGAACATATCAAAGTTTTCGCCAGCATTTTTCAGAATACTTTGAAAACGTTTCGACGGATTGAAAAAAAAATTATAAAAAGGAAAACCAATTGCTTTGATTTCATTCCCAGTCAGCATTGGCGGAAAAAGGTCACGCAAAAGTTCCTTCATCATTGTTTCGTTGTGTTTGAAGAAATCAAGATTGCTAATGCCATTTAAAAGTTCGGGAAATTCTTTGGTTTTATCCAAAATCCTTTGATGCGAAAGCGCATACTGCGAGCTCTCAGAAGCTTCTGCTTCCATTTTTCGGATGAGTTTTTCAAAAGAAAATTTAAGTACAAACGGGCTGTCGTAAAAGGCTTGGAATTTCATAAGGGTAAAAATCAATGCAAATGTAATAATTATGAATATATTAGTAAAGTCGAATGATGATTCCTAATACTTTAATTTAATTTCATAATTTAAAAAAATTAAATTTTAATCTATTATCAATCTGAGACATAGCTTAGAAATTATCTTTTAAATTTAAAATAATTTCAAGATTATTAGATATATCTATCGTTTCATTATTAGATTTTAAAATTGTTACATTAAACGTATCTTTGCAAAAATTTTCAGAATACATTGAAAGATATCCGTACACTTTCCCTCGATCAACTCAAAGATTACTTCAGCACAATTGGTGACAAGCCGTTTCGTGCCAAGCAGGTTTATGATTGGCTTTGGAGCAAGAATCTGCATTCTTTTGATGAGATGACAAATCTTCCTAAAAATCTTCGTGATAATCTTTCACGTGATTTTTTCATCAATCCGATTGCTGTTGACCTATTACAAAAATCTTCTGACGGAACGATAAAGAACGGTGTAAAACTTCACGACGGACTGATGGTAGAATCCGTTCTGATTCCAACTGAATCCAGAAGTACAGCCTGCGTTTCTTCACAAGTTGGATGTTCTCTGAACTGTGAATTCTGTGCAACAGCCAAACTCAAAAGAATGAGAAATCTGGAAGTTGCAGAAATCGTAGACCAAGTGGCGCTGATTGACCGTCAAAGTAAATTATATTTTGACAGACCTCTCACAAATATTGTGTTTATGGGAATGGGCGAACCGATGATGAATTACAAAAACGTTGTCGAAGCGATTCACAAAATCACAAAACCGGACGGTCTGGGAATGTCACCAAGAAGAATCACTGTTTCAACATCGGGTATTCCGAAGATGATAAAAATGCTGGCGGATGAAGAATTGAAAGTTAAATTAGCACTTTCGTTACACTCAGCCATCGAGCATAAACGAAATGAGATAATGCCTTTTTCGGAAAAATTTCCGTTGACCGATATTATGGATTCGCTTCAATATTGGTATCAAAAAACAGGTTCTCCAATTACTTTTGAATATTGTGTTTGGAAAGGAATTAATGACGGAGACGAAGACATCAAAGCTTTAATCAAATATTGCAGACAAGTTCCAAGCAAAGTCAATCTGATCCAATACAATCCGATTGGCGAAGGGAAATTTGACCACAGAAGCATTGAGGCTGAGCAAAAATATGTCCGTGAGTTGGAGAAAGCCGGAATCACAATCGTTGTTAGAAAAAGTCGTGGTAGCGACATCGACGCGGCGTGTGGACAATTGGCGAACAAAACGGCGGAGTAATTCTTTAACAATATTTTAATCCAGTAAATTTCCTACTCAAAAAATCAATTCTTATTTTTACAATATGAAGACGATTTTAGTAGATATGGACGGCGTTCTTGCCAATACGAACCAACATTTTATAGATTACGAATACAAAAGAAACGGCAACCAAATTCTTTGGGAAAATATCTCAGGACTTTTAGAAGCCGAAGCTTTTCCTAATTTCTTGGAAGATGTTAATTCCAAAGGATTTTTCAGAACAGTTCCAGTTATAGAAAATGCAGTAAAAGTTTTGAAATATTTGAACGAAAAATATAATGTTCTCATCGTTTCCTCTGCAACAGAGTTTCCAAATAGTCTTACCGAAAAAGCTGAATGGCTGATGGAACATTTTCCTTTTATCAGCTGGAAGCAGATGATTTTTTGTGGAAGAAAGGATTTTATCATCGGCGACATTATGATTGATGACCATCCGAAAAACCTGAATCTTTTTTCAGGTCAAAGAATTCTGTTTTCTCAGCCTCATAATGCGAATTCAAAGGTTGAAAATTCGGTAAGAGTTTCTGGCTGGGATGATATTATGAATATTCTGTAATTTCAAAAAATGAAAAATCAGGTTTTATATTTTTTAGTTTTTCTATTTGGGATTCAGATTTCAGCTCAAAAAGTTGAATCCTTAAATCTGAAAAAATATAAAATGGCTGTTTTGAGTGACTCTTTGCAAGAATCTTCTGGTCTGACAAATCTCGACGGAAAACTCTTCTCCTTTAATGACAGCGGAAACACCAGCGAAATTTTTGAAATAAAAGCAGGAAGTCCTTACATAGAAAAAACCTTTCAAACCGGACTCAAAAACATCGATTGGGAAGCGTTTACGAATGACGGAGAAAATTTCTATGTTGGCGAATTCGGGAATAATTTGGGAACGAGAAAAGATTTGAAAGTTTATCGAATTCCTTTCAGAAATGATTCTTTGATTGTTGATTCTATTAAAACTATTCCGTTTTTTTATCCTGAACAAACTGATTTTACTCCGAAAAACATCAATAATAATTTCGATGCAGAAGCGATGATTTTCTTGGACGGAAACATTCATCTATTTACAAAAGAATGGATTACAAATACTGTTTCACATTATGTCATTAATAAAAATCTGACAGAAAATCAACCAGCAAAAAAACTCGAGAGTTTTGATACAGGTTTTGTTGTGACAGATGCTTCGGTTTTTGAAAACAAATTATATGTTGTTGGTTATACCAAAAAAGCTTCGGTTTATATGATGATTTTCGAGAAAGATGAAACTGGAAATCTTTTCTTTAATAAGCCTCTAAAAAAATATTCTCTTGGAAGAGCTTACAATGTCGGGCAAATCGAAGGAATTACTGCAACCGAAAAGGGAATTTACATTTCTGGAGAACGATTCAGTATTAAAATCAAAAAAGTACCTCAAAGTCTTTATTTTATTCCTTTTGAAGATTTAGAATAATTATATTTGTAGAATAATAGATTGGATGTAAGATATCATCATTTGAATATTAAGCTGTATCTGATGCTTTGATATTTCAGAATTCTTGATATTTTTACAACAGTTTTTCCGGTGAGACGAAAGACAAATCCTCAACATAGCCCCGATGGTAGTGGAAATCCTTTTTTGTAAAAAAAGATTGCAACGGACAGCGGGTTGAAAAAGTGAAAAGAAACCTAATCGTCTTGCTCCAAAAATATAATTTTTAAACGCGAACAGTGGCCAATACAGTAGAACTAATCAAAGCTCCGATTTCTGACGAAATGAAACTTTTTGAACAAAAGTTTTACGAATCGATGAAAAGTAATGTGGCGCTGTTGGATAAAGTCACGCGTTTTATTGTGACGACAAAAGGGAAACAAATGCGTCCGATGTTTGTTTTTCTCTGCGCAAAGTTGGTCGGAAATGTGAATGAAAAAACATTCCGTGGTGCCAGTATGATTGAGCTGATTCATACAGCGACTTTGGTTCACGATGATGTTGTGGATGAGAGTTTTAAGCGCAGAAATTTCTTTTCTATTAATGCACTTTGGAAGAATAAAATTGCGGTTTTGGTGGGCGATTATTTGCTTTCGAAATCGGTTCTTCTTTCTACAGACAACAAGGATTTTGATTTGTTAGCTGTAATTTCCAGAACCATCAGAGAAATGTCTGAAGGCGAATTGCTTCAATTGGAAAAAGCCAGAAAATTGGATATTACTGAGGATGTTTATTACGAAATCATCCGTCAAAAAACAGCAACTTTGATTGCAGCGTGTTGCGAAGTTGGTGTTTTATCAAATAGTGTGGATGAAGCGACTGCGAAAAAAATGCAGGAATTTGGGACTTACACAGGAATGGCTTTCCAAATCAAAGATGACCTTTTTGATTATCAAACGAGCAATATCATCGGAAAACCTGTCGGAATCGATATCAAGGAACAGAAGATGACTTTGCCTTTGATTTATACTTTGAAAAATGCAAGTCCTGAGAATTACAAAAAATATTTTGCAACGATAAAGCGTTATAACAACGATTCCAAAAAAGTTCGCGAATTGGTAGAATTTGTGAAATCTTCTGGCGGAATGGATTATGCTATCAAAACAATGAAAGATTATCAGCAAAAAGCGCTTGACATTCTGGCTGAATTTCCTGATAACGAAGCTAAAGAATCACTGAAACTAATGCTGGATTATGTGATTAGCAGAAAACTTTAATATTTACATTAAAATAAAAATCAACCCTTTCAGAAATCGAAGATTCGACGTAAGTCAATTTAGAACTTTGAAAGGGTTTTTAGTATAATTTAATTCCTCCGAAAATTTTAATTCCGTAATTTTGAAATATGAACAATTCTCCACTTGCCGAAATCTTACGTCCAAAAACTTTGGATGATGTTTTAGGTCAAGAACATCTCACAGGAAAAAACGGAACTATCAAAAGAATGTTGGATAATGACACCATCAATTCTCTTATTTTTTGGGGTCCGCCGGGAACTGGAAAAACGACTTTGGCAGAAATTATTTCTGAAAAATCTGGAAGAAAATTTTACAAATTATCAGCTGTTTCCGCTGGTGTAAAAGATGTACGAGACATTATTGATGAAGCTAAAAAACAGAATCTTTTCTCTGGAAAAAGTCCGATTTTATTCATTGATGAAATCCACAGATTCAACAAGTCGCAGCAGGATTCTTTGCTTCACGCGGTTGAAAAAGGCTGGATTGTTCTGATTGGCGCAACTACAGAAAACCCAAGTTTTGAAGTGGTTTCAGCTTTGCTTTCTCGTTCGCAAGTTTATATTCTGAAAGCTTTGACTTTTGAAAAATTGGAGGAGTTAGCAGATATAAGCGTTTCAAAATATAACGAAATCAACAATACCAAATTCTATCTCGAAGAAAAAGAAGCATTCATCCAATATTCGGGAGGCGATGCGAGAAAGTTGATTAATTCCATAGAATTGGTTCTGAATCAATTCAAATCAGCTAAGAAAAACAAAATCTCCAACAAAGATGTACTTTCTGTTTTGCAGGAAAATATGGCTTTGTATGACAAAAATGGGGAACAACATTACGATATTATTTCTGCTTTCATCAAATCGATGCGAGGTTCCGACCCAAACGGCGCTGTTTATTGGCTTGCTAGAATGTTGGTCGGAGGCGAAGACATCAAATTCATTGCCCGAAGAATGATGATTCTTGCTGCAGAAGATATTGGTCTCGCCAATCCCAACGCTTTTGTAATGGCAAATAATTGTTTTCAAGCTATCAACGTGATTGGAAATCCGGAAGCTAGAATTATCCTAAGTGAAACCGCGGTTTATCTTGCTGTATCTCCGAAAAGTAATTCGACTTACAGCGCAATTAATGAAGCAATGGCTTTTGTGAAGAAAACCGGAAATCTTCCTGTTCCACTACATCTTAGAAATGCACCAACCAAACTGATGAAAAACTTGGATTATGGCAAAGAGTATCAATATGCGCATTCTTACGAAGGTAACTTTGTAGATTTAGAATTTTTACCAGATGACATCAAAGGTACAGCATTTTATCATCCAGCTAATAACTCTACAGAGAAAAAAATCAAGGAACAGCTCAAAGATAAATGGGGTGACAAGTACGATTAATAAAGCTTTCGTTAAATAATCATAAAATCATTTTTTAAGCCAACTAATTCAATTTGCTTTTAATATATTTGCGCAAGAGAAATAACTATGGAACATTTTGAAAGTTGGAAAGACTTACTAAACCCCGAATTTTACATCAAGTTAGGTGGTTTTTGGTTGATTTTATTCATTATTTTTGCTGAAACTGGATTATTTGTCGGATTTTTTTTGCCAGGTGACAGTTTGCTTTTCATTTCTGGGATTTATGCTGTTCAGATCATTGATACGACTTTTGGGTCTACAGGTTCCGATTTTCTAGACACTACTATTCTTGCAACTGCTGTCGCTATTGCAGCAATCATCGGAAACGAAGTTGGATACTGGTTTGGTTACAAGAGTGGTCCAATTCTATATGAAAAGAAAGACACATTCTGGTTCAAGAAAAAATACCTTTTCAAAGCGCACGATTTCTTCGAAGAACACGGAACCGTAGCCGTGATTTTATCCAGATTTCTTCCTATTGTGAGAACGTTTTCTCCAATAGTTGCAGGAATTGTTAAAATGGACAAAAAAAAGTTTTTCTTTTACAATGTTGTAGGCGCAATTCTTTGGTCTTTCACAATGATTTTTGCAGGTCATTATCTAGACAAGTTGTTTATGGATCAATTCGGAATAGACCTTAAGAAAAAATTAGAAATCATAATTCTAATCATTGTTTTGGTTACAACATTGCCAATCATTATCAAATTCTTTTTCTCAAAAGACAAAGAAAGACCAACAGAGGAATAATTTTTGATAAGAAAAATTTAAACAACATATAAAACCGGAGCTAGTTTCCGGTTTTTTTATTTAAATCTAAATATTAAAAATGAAAGTATTCCTAAACAAAAGGATTCCACAAATCGGAATCGACTTACTGAAAGAAAATAATCTCGAAATCATAACACCTCAAACAGACAATCTATCTCACGAAGAATGGTTGGAAAACTGTAAAAAAGCAGATATTATTCTCAATGTTGGTAAGAACAAATATGATAAGGATTTCTTTGACAATTTTCCAAATGTAAAAGCTATTTCACTCTTCTCAGTAGGATTCGATCAAGTTGATATTGCCGAAGCTACAAAACGAAAAATCCCCGTTGGAAATACGCCTGATGTTCTTAGTAGAGCCACTTCTGATGTCGCATTTTTATTAATGCAAATGGTTTCCAGAAAAGTCAATTATAACATCGAAAAAGTAAAATCAGGAAATTGGAAAGACTTTGATGCATTGGAAGAACTCGGACAGGAATTGTATGGAAAGACTTTGGGAATTTTAGGTTTGGGAAGAATTGGTTTTGAAATGGCTGAAAAATGTAAAGGCGCTTTCGGAATGAATATCATTTATCATAACAGAAGTCATAATGAAACTGCTGAAAAAGAATTGGATGCTAAATATGTTTCTTTTGATGAATTAATTCAAAATTCGGATATCATTAGTATTCACGCCAATTATACGCCAGAGCAAGCTAATCTTTTCAACCAATCAGTTTTTGAAAAAATGAAACCTAATTTGATTTTCATTAACACAGCAAGAGGCGGATTTCATAACGAAACAGATTTATACAAAGCTTTGAAATCAGGAAAAATTTGGGGCGCAGGTTTAGATGTTACTAATCCAGAACCTATGAGTAATGAAAATCCCCTACTCCAACTCCCGAATGTCTGCATCTTGCCGCACATTGGTTCTGCAACCATTGAAGCCCGAAACGGAATGGCGAGATTGGCAGCAGAAAATGTCATCGCTTTTTCCAAAAATCAACCAATGCCCAATTGTGTGAATCCTGAAATTTATCAATAATTAAATTGACCGCTTGGAATCATATTTGTTCATAAAATACTCAACACTAAACAAAATATTATGATACCAAAAGACAACACCAGCAAACAAGACAGAAATCTAGAAGAACTCGACTATCCAAAATCAGAAGATATCTTTATCAGAGAAAAACACATCCCTTTAGATGGCGACGGAAATCCCATTTTCAATGTTGAAACAGATGAAGACAAACTTGATAAAGGTTTAGATATCCCAGGGACTGAAGAAGATGACGAGATGGAAGAAATAGGTTCTGAAGATGAAGAAAACAACTATTGGAGCACCAGTGATAATGATGATGACCACGAAGAACAAAACGATGATGTTCTTGGATAAAAAAGAAAGAGGCTATCTCAAAAATGAGATAGCCTCAATTTTATAAAATTTCATAAAAATCATTTTTCCAATTTTGAATATCTTTAAAACTTTGAAAATCTAAAACTCTTTATGAAAAAAGTTTTTACTAAATATCTATTTTTTATATTCTTTCTGCCGGTTTTAATATTTATGATAGCTTATTTTTTTAGTACAAAAACAGAAGGTGAAGTAAAAACTTGGGGAGTCAATAGAACTATTAATTTTGGAATAGATATTAATGCAATTTTGAGTAATCCTATTTATACAATATCTAGTTTCTATTTATCTTATGCGATATATCTTGTAGGCTATTCTGTTATTTTTCTAATGCGAAGATGTACAAATTTCCTTTACTCCGCATTGAACCTCCTTATATTCATTGCAAACTATTTTTTACTTGTTAATGATATGCTAAACAAAATCCTTATTCCAATAAGTGTAATGGGAATTATAATTTTCATTTTAAATATCTTTAAAACCACAAAAAAACCAACAACAGTCAACAAACAACCATCAACCATACAATGACTTTCCAAGAACAAATAAAACAAGGTATTCCATCCGAATTACCTCAACCCAAACCATACGAACAAAACGTCAACCACGCTCCAAAACGTAAAGAAATTCTAACAGAAGAAGAAAAAAAACTCGCTCTGAAAAATGCTCTACGTTATTTCGAGCCAAAATTTCACGCAGAATTGTTGCCAGAATTTAAGGAAGAACTAGAAAAATACGGTAGAATTTATATGTATCGTTTTCGTCCAGATTACGAAATGAAAGCAAGAGACATCGCAGTATATCCTGGAAAATCTGAGCAGGCAAAAGCTATTATGCTGATGATTCAGAATAATCTGGATTATGCCGTGGCGCAACACCCTCACGAATTGATTACTTATGGTGGAAACGGCGCTGTTTTCAGCAACTGGGCGCAGTATCTTTTAACGATGAAATATCTGTCTGAAATGACAGATGAACAAACCTTAACGATGTATTCTGGCCATCCGATGGGATTGTTTCCTTCACATAAAGATGCGCCAAGAGTGGTGGTGACAAACGGAATGATGATTCCGAATTATTCTAAACCAGATGATTGGGAGAAATTCAATGCGTTGGGCGTTTCGCAATATGGACAAATGACAGCAGGAAGTTATATGTACATCGGTCCGCAGGGAATTGTTCACGGAACGACGATTACTGTTTTGAATGCATTTAGAAAAATCAATAAAGAACCGAAAGGCGGTTTGTTTGTGACTTCCGGTTTGGGTGGAATGTCCGGAGCTCAGCCAAAAGCAGGAAATATTGCTGGTTGCGTAACGGTGATTGCAGAAGTCAATCCAAAGATTACTAAAATCCGTCACGACCAGAAATGGGTAAACGAAATCCACGAAAATCTGGATGAATTGGTGGCAAGAGTGAGAAAAGCTCAGGAAAATAAAGAAACGGTTTCTCTGGCTTATTTGGGAAATATCGTAGAAGTTTGGGAGAAATTTGATGAAGAAAATTTAAGAATCGATATTGGTTCAGACCAGACTTCGCTTCACAATCCTTGGGCGGGCGGTTATTATCCGGTTGGCCAGACTTTCGAGGAATCAAATACGGTGATGGCAGAAAACCCTGAATTATTCAAAGAAAAAGTTCAGGAAACCTTGAGAAGACACGCTACAGCCATCAACAAACATACGGCAAAAGGAACCTATTTCTTCGATTACGGAAATGCTTTCTTATTGGAAGCTTCCAGAGCCGGAGCTGATGTAATGTCAGAAAATCCTACGTTGGGAAGAGAATTCAGATACCCTTCTTATGTTCAGGATATTATGGGGCCGATGTGTTTTGATTATGGTTTCGGGCCGTTCCGTTGGGTTTGTACGAGCGGAAAACCGGAAGATTTACAGAAAACAGACGAAATTGCCTGCCAGATTTTAGAGGAAATGATTAAAAATTCTCCCGAGGAAATTCAGCGACAGATGAAGGATAATATCCAGTGGATCAAAGGGGCTCAGGAAAATAAACTGGTCGTAGGTTCGCAGGCGAGAATTTTATACGCCGATGCGGAAGGAAGAATGAAAATCGCAGAAGCTTTCAACAAAGCGATTAAAAACGGAGAAATCGGGGCGGTAGTTTTGGGTAGGGATCATCACGATGTTTCGGGGACGGATTCGCCGTACAGAGAGACTTCCAATATTTATGACGGCTCGAGATTTACGGCAGATATGGCGATTCACAATGTGATTGGCGACAGTTTCCGTGGAGCGACCTGGGTTTCTATTCACAACGGTGGTGGCGTTGGCTGGGGCGAAGTGATCAACGGTGGTTTCGGGATGTTGCTTGATGGAAGTGATGATGCCGACAGAAGATTAAAATCTATGCTTTTCTGGGACGTGAACAACGGAATCTCCCGACGAAGCTGGGCAAGAAATGAAGGTGCTGTGTTCGCCATCAAAAGAGCGATGGAAGCTGAACCGAATTTAAAAGTGACATTGCCGAATTTTGTGGATGAGAGTTTGTTTTAATCCTATTAAGCTTTAATGAAAGAATTCACTGTAATTTATCCTATATTTTCTCCACTTCAATTATTAGATGAGAATGGAAATGTGATAGGAGAAATTCTTTCAAGTATAGTCCCTTCGCTGGTGCGAGCATCTTGCTCGTTCCCATTATTTATCTTGAGACACGAGCTAGAAGCTCGCGCTAGCGGAGTATGATGCAGAAATATTCATTTTCAAAATAACCTCGTTTAAAACCTCACGCATCCGCAGAAATTCATAAACAATCTTAAAACAAGCCTCCTGCATTTACATTTTGTTTAAAACAAACTTGTTTGTAACTTTTGTAGAACTGCAGAAGTCTCCTACAAGTTGCGGAAAAGCCTTAGAGAACTTTAGTTGTTCAAAACAAGAGGAATTGATACTTTTGAAATTCCAAAAGATTATAAATGAAAAACCTAGGAATCATCGGCTTCGGCTGGCTCGGCAATCACATCGCAGATAGATTATCCAACCGATATAAAATCTTTGCCACCACTACCACACCCACCAAAGCACAAGACCTCAACACCAAAGGCTACCACGCCACTTTGGTTAGTTTTCCGGAAACCATAGATACTAAGATGCAAGCTTGGGAAGCCGCCAAAGATCTGGATGCCATCATCATCAGCGTGCCGTTTTCCGGAATCCGAGGTGCACAGATTCCGATGAATGACAAACGCCAAAACCTCCTCAATTTCCTTGGCGATTACAAAGGTCAACTCTTCCTATTGAGCTCAACGGGCGTTTATCCCGAAACCGAACAAGATTTCATAGAAGAAGACAAACCAGCACTGGAAGTGGAAAGCGAGAATTTCATTTTAGAAAAATTTCCTCAGACTAATATTATGAGATTAGCAGGATTGATGGGTGACAACAGATTACTTAAGAATTACAATATCTCTAATCTGAATATGCTGGTTAATCATATTCATTACGCCGATATCTGTTCAGTTTTTGAAAAGATGCTGAAAAATAATTCGCAGTCAAAAGTTTATAACATAGTTGCGCCAATACATCCTAACAAAGAAGAAGTCATCAATGCACAGAAAGGACTTCCCTACTCCGGCGAACGAACCACAAAAGGCAGAACCATTTCTCCTGAAAAATTAATTCAAGAATTGGACTTCGAATTTCAATATCCAGATCCGAGGTATTTTCATTAATTAAAATCCAATTTGGAATCATTCTTGACTTCATATGAGGAAATCCTTTAATATGAAATCAAACACCATCAAAAAAATCGCAAAATACGGATTGGGCGCCATGCTTATCTCAGCTGGAATAGGACATCTTACTTTCGCAAGGAAAGAATTTCAGGCTCAAGTTCCGGACTGGGTTCCGTTAGAAAAAGACGATACTGTTGTCTATTCGGGAATTGTAGAAATAGCCGTGGGAACTGCCATCATCGCCGCACCTAAAAAATATGAACCTATAATTGGAGAAATAGCTGCAGGTTTATTCACAGCCGTTTTCCCCGGAAACATTGCCCAATACAAAAACAGACGAGACAGCTTTGGCCTCAATACAGACAATAAAAGATTGGCAAGATTATTTATGCAACCTTTGCTATTATTTTGGGCTATTAAGTCAACAAAATAGGCCAGTTTTTAATTCATTATAAAACTCAACAATGATGTTGATTTTTAATTATTAAGATTTTATAAATCCTATTTATTTAATATTAAAAATCGATTATAAGTTCTAACTTTATTGTAACTAAAAATGATATTTAAAATAAAAAACTATGAGTTCAGCACAAGCATTTGACAATCTATTCAAAAAAGAAATCCCAGAAGTATACCAAGTTCCAGTAATCCATCAAAGAGAATATCTTCTGAACGGAGAATTGGTACAATGGGACGGCGATGTTACAGAAATATATTCGCCGGTTTGCATCCCTACAGAAAATGGGTTGGAAAGAAAACTCTTGGGAAGTATTCCTAACATTGGCCCAAAAGAAGCGCTTGACGTTTTGGAAGCCTGCGTAAAAGCGTACGACAATGGACTCGGCGAATGGCCAACAATGTCAGTCGAAGGTAGAATCAAATGTATGCAGAAATTTGTTTATCTAATGATCCAGCAGCGAGATTTGGTTATCAAATTATTGATGTGGGAAATTGGGAAAACCCTACCCGATTCTACCAAAGAATTTGACAGAACCGTAGATTACATCAATCAAACAATTGACGCTCTGAAAGACCTAGACAGAGAATCTTCTCGTTTCCAACAAGCCGAAGGAACTATTGCGCAAATCAGAAGAGCTCCGCTTGGCGTTGTTTTAAGTATGGGACCTTTCAATTATCCACTGAATGAGATTTTCACCACTTTGATTCCTGCTCTAATCATGGGAAATACAATCTTGTTCAAATTACCAAAACACGGTGTTCTTGCTCATTATCCTTTACTGAATGCCTTCAAAGAAGCGTTTCCAAAGGGAACTGTAAACACACTTTATGGAAAAGGTTCGGAAATCATCACACCAATTATGGAAAGTGGAAAAGTGAATGTTCTGGCTTTCATCGGTTCGAGTAAAGTGGCTAATGGTTTGAAAAAACTGCACCCAAAAGTGAACAGATTAAGAGCAATCCTAAGTCTTGATGCCAAAAACGCAGCCATTGTCACCAAAAATGCCAATCTGGATATTGCAGTCAGCGAAATTATTTTAGGTTCATTGTCTTTTAACGGACAGCGTTGTACAGCTCTTAAATTGATTTTCGTTCAGAAAGAAGTTGCGGAAGAATTTACTAAAAAATTGTCTGAAGCTGTTTCTGCTCTGAAGGGCGGATTGCCTTGGGAAAAAGACGTGAAAATAACGCCTCTTCCAGAAGTTAACAAACCATCATACTTGAAAGAATGTCTTGATGATGCCTTATCAAAAGGTGCTAAAGTTTTGAATGAAAATGGTGGTTATAACGACGCTTCATTCTTCTTCCCTGCTGTTGTTTATCCCGTAAACAGCGATATGAAATTATACCACGAAGAGCAATTTGGACCAGTCATTCCTGTTGTTCCTTTTGAAACGATTGATGAACCAATTGATTATCAAGTCAACGCAGACCATGGGATGCAGGTTAGTATTTTCAGCGAAGATGCAATGGAGGTTTCAAAATTAATTGATCCATTTGTGAATTTGGTCAGCCGTGTCAACATCAATTGTCAGGCTCAAAGAGGTCCAGACGTTTTCCCTTTCACAGGAAGAAAAGATAGTGCAGAAGGAACACTTTCTGTTTTCGATGCTTTGAGATCTTTCTCAATTCGTTCTTTGGTCGCAGCAAAAGTGACAGATTCCAACAAAGAATTGTTAAACACAATCGTTAGAGACCACGATTCTAATTTCCTGAGTACAGATTATATTTTCTAAATCAAACTAAAAGATGATAGATGGATAGATAATAGACTTTCTATCATTAATAAATTAAATCCGTAATCGATATGATTGCGGATTTTTTATGCTTATTGCATCAACTTAATTCTAAAAATTTCCTAAAATCACACAATCAATTTCAGTATTGCTTTTTTTACAGTATTTTTGAAGTCTAAATTTCTGAATTGAAAAAATTAGACAAATATATAATCAAGACTTTTTTCGGCCCATTTCTATTTATTTTCAGTGTACTGTTCTTCATTTTCATTGTTAATATTATCTGGACACAGATGTCCCAATTAACGGGAAAAGGATTGACCTACGGAGAAATTACAAAACTGCTTTTCTATCTTGGGATGAACGTTGTAAGTATGGTTTTACCACTTACAATCCTACTTTCCTCCATCATGACATTTGGAGATTTCGGAGAACGGTACGAGCTTGCTGCAATGAAAGCTGCGGGAATTTCTCTGCTTCGGGTAATGATGCCATTATTGATTACGGTTTCTTTTCTTGCGGGAATTTTGTTTTTATTTTCCAATAACATTATTCCGGATTTTCAAAGAAAAGCCAAGAATATGCTGTTCAATATTGTGTCTTCTAAGCCAGCCATCAATTTTACTCCTGGTGTTTTCATAGATCAAATTTCCGGATACTCTGTAAAATTTGATAAAATCTATGGTAAAGAAGGTGAAAAACTAGAAGGTGTTTTCTTACACAAAAATGCAAGCCCATACGACAATCAGCAAACCATTATTGCAAAAAAAGGAAAATTTGCTAATGCAGAAGATAGAAATTATCTGAAACTGATTCTTTATGATGGATACGTTTACGAAGATAACATCTCCAACAAACCTTACGAAGAAAGAAAAAAACAACCCAATCAATCGGTAAAATATGATAGTTTGGTTTACCACTTCGATATCAGTGAGCTGATAAATAATGCCATTGAAAAAGAAAAAATCACAGATGATTATCGTTTCCAGACTTATGGCGAGGTCAACCAAACTCTTATTAAAAACAGAAAAAGCAACATTGTCTCGGTAAGTGCGATGGCTTCTCCTGTGATCTCGCAAACCAATAACTTTGTCCAATATATCGACAAAACCAAACCTATGAATAAGGTTATAAAAGAACCTTACAAAATCGATACGCTGAAAAAAGATAAAAAACTGGAGGTTCTTTGGGGCGCTTATAACAAAATTGAAGCTTTGAAGTCCAGCATAGAGTCTAACCAAAATAGCATCTCAGATATTGTAAAAAATCATAACAAAATCGTGATGTATCAGCAAAGAATAGTATCCTACTCTTTCACTTGTATTATTTTCTTTTTGATTGGTGCCAGCCTTGGATCTATCATTAGAAAAGGAGGAATGGGACTTCCCGTGATCATTGCCATTGTAATCTTCATCATTTTTTATGTCCTTAATCTTACTGTAGAAAACATCTCTTGGAAAGGCGGTATCAACCCTTATATTGCTGCTTGGATCCCGAACATGGTCTTATTCCCTTTCAGTGTGTGGATTACTTACAAAGCATTGACAGATTCTCAGTTATTTGATATAGAGAAGTACAAAGCGCTTTTCAAACCAATTATCGAGAAGTTCTCTAAACCAAAAGAACACGAGCGTTATCAATAAATATTTTTTTTCGGGGAAAACCTAATTAAAACATTATATTCGTATCAGAAAAACGAATGTTATGAAAAAAATAATAGTTTCTATTTGTGTAATAGGTCTTTTGCAATCTTGCATTGTTTCTACTGCAACCAAGGTCGTAACAGGCGTTGCAAAACTAGGTTACAAAACAGTGAAAGGTACTGTAAAAGGTGTTAGCTGGGCTGTGAGCAAAGCCAAAGGCAAAATAGATGAAGACCGAATAGACGGTACTTGGAAAATAGTAGGCGTATACAAAGGAGATTTTGAAGCTTTCACCAATGATCCTAATCCAGAAAGCTCCTTCGAAAGTGAGTGCGTAGAGGGATTTGATCAGATTATTTTCAATTCTAAAAAATCCAAATACAAGCCTGTGCATTGCAATACGGAAAAGGTGAGCTGGGAAAAGTACGACTTCGAATTCGGAAAAAATCCGCTGACCAAGGAGAAAGAAAACTATCTGAAAATCAACTCCAGCAATTACATCTCTATCATCGATATCAATAACAAAACCATGATACTGGAAGGCGCTCTGATTCCGAAGCAAGCTTTCTCAGGTGGTAAACTTTACCTATTGGAAAAGATTAAATAAAACAAAAGCAACCAAATATAGGTTGCTTTTTTGATTTTATTGAGGATTACCCTCTCCATTATTATGAGGCAAATTGTTCGAATTTTTTGCAGCCTTTACCAGCTCATTGACATCGGCATAGAACAATTTCCAATCGGAAACATCTTTCATTGCGGTGATTAGATTGAGGAAAGATTTCAAAGACTTTTCCAGATCTTTGCGGATTCCCGATGCACTCTTCTGATTCCTAAGGTCGGCATTGGCAGAAGCTTGTTCTGCAAAGAGTGTTTCAAAATCTATCTGCTTGGTTTTCATATCATCAAAAGCCGCCATTATTTTCAAGTCATTCAGTTTTTGGCTGTTCTCTGGTTTTTCCAACTCCTCGATTAGTTTTTTCATTTGAGCGGTTTGGGAGGAATAGCTTAACTTATATAGCTCCAGACCAAACAATTTAAAAATCTGATACAGGTCTTCTGCAGATTGTTGATTGGCAACTGACGACAGTTTTCTGTAACCATTTAAGAATCCTTTCAGGTTAGAAAAAGCATCGTCTCTTTCTTTGTCAGCTTGAGCAACCGAATCTCCTTTCCCACTGTAGATTTGTTTAGCATAAACGGCATCATAATCTGCATATTTCAGTTTGAGATCTGCTAATAATGGATGAGCTGTGATGACAGCATAAGTTCCGGATTCTGAAACATTGATGGTTCTTTGAGCAAGTGTAGCCAAATCTTTGGTGCTCAACTTGGATAATGTAATTTTCATGTAATGATTAATTTTTTTTGTGAATAATATAGTTTTTAAACGTTTTAAATGTATAAAAAATATTCTTTAGTCACAAAACTATAGTTGAGAAACAAAAGTAAAAGTCATTTTGTTACAAAACGAAGGTTTTCTGACTTCTGCCAAAGTTGTTTGGTTACAAAACCCTCGTTTGGAAACCAAAGTAAAAGTTGTTTTGTTACAAAACTAGGGTTTTGAGACTTCCGGAGGAGTTGGGTAGGTTGGAGAACTAGGGTTTTTGGGGTTGGAAATTTTTATTAATTGCAGTAGAAATACGGAAGGATGAGAATTGGGATCAGATGCTAGAGATGCGGAATACAATTTTAGCCCACGCTAGCGCGAGCTTCAAGCTCGTGCCTTTTTACTTTATGAGTACGAGCTTGAAGCTCGCACCAGCATATCATTATATTTTGTAGTTTTCTTAAAACACAAAATAATGAGTAGAAAATATAAATTCTGAGAAAAAGATGGAGCTTACTTTATCAGTTTTGCAACTGTTTTTTGGATAGATGTATTTTCAAGATTAGAATATTTTGACACCACGCTGGCGCGAGCTTCAAGCTCGTGCCTTTTTACTTTATGAGTAAGAGCAAGGTGCTCGCACCAGCGTATCATTATATTTTGTAGTTTTACTTAAAACACAAAATAATGAGTAGAAAATATAAATTCCGAGAAAAAGATGGAGCATATTTCATAAGTTTTGCACCACGCTGGCGCGAGCTTCAAGCTCGTGCCTTTTTACTTTATGAGTAAGAGCAAGGTGCTCGCACCTGCGTATCATTATATTTTGTAGTTTTACTTAAAACACAAAATAATGAGTAGAAAATATAAATTCCGAGAAAAAGATGGAGCATATTTCATAAGTTTTGCACCACGCTGGCGCGAGCTTCAAGCTCGTGCCTTTTTACTTTATGAGTAAGAGCAAGGTGCTCGCACCAGCATATCATTATATTTTGTAGTTTTACTTAAAACACAATACAATGAGTAGAAAATATAAATTCCGAGAAAAAGATGGAGCTTACTTTATCAGTTTTGCAACTGTTTTTTGGATAGATGTATTTTCAAGATTAGAATATTTTGACATCGTAATCAGTTCTTTAGATTACTGTAGGAAAAATAAAGGAATGGTGATTTTTGGTTATTGTATTATGCCAAGTCACGTACATTTAATCTTTCGCTCTGATGACGGGAAACCTTCTGAATTAATTAGAGATTTCAAAGGGTTTACTTCTAGAAAATTACTTAAAGCCATTGAAGAGAATAATCAGGAAAGTAGAAAAGAATGGATGCTTTGGATGTTTAAAAAAGCTGGAAGTAGAAATTCTAATGTAAAAGAATATCAATTTTGGCAGCAAAACAATCAACCGATAGAAATTTGGTCATTAAAAGTATTTGAGCAAAAACTTAATTACATCCATCAAAATCCTGTTGAAAGTGGTTTTGTCATTGAATCTTGGGAGTGGAAATACAGCAGTGCAAGAAATTATTGTGATGATTTTGAAGGAGTTTTGAAGATTGATGTTAATTTATGATATGGGCACGAGCGAGACGCTCGCGCCAGCTTCAAAGAATTTTCTATTCATATGAGCACGAGCGAGACGCTCGCGCCAGCATTATAAATACCAATTCGTTAGCGCGAGCTTCCAGCTCGTGCTAATTAATAAATAAAACAAAAAAACCTGCTCAACAGCAGGTTTTCATATTTATAAAGTAAAAATCTTAATGTCCAGACTTAGCATCTGCATCTTGTTTTACGTGGCTAAGATATTTAGTACAATACGCACCAAAAATCAAAATCACAAGATAACAGAACACAGGAATAATAAAGGAATGCTGAACTCCAAAAGTATCTGCCAAATATCCTTGGAAAATCGGAACAATAGCACCTCCTAAGATGGCCATTACTACTAATGATGAACCTTGGCTCGTATATTTTCCTAAACCGGAAATCGCCAATGTATAGATATTAGAAAACATAATTGAGTTGAAAATCCCAATTCCTAAGATGCTGTACATTGCTAATGGTCCTTCGGTCAACATTGCAGAAATTAATAATACAACATTTATTGCAGCAAAAATAGATAAGGTTCTTGCCGGAGCAGATTTCCCGATAAAGAATGCCACGAAGTTCAAAGCAATAAATACCAAGAAGAAACTAATCTGTGCAAACGTCAAATCCACAATACTGAAAATCACCAAGAAAACAGCCGCAGCCGCACCTAACATATACAAAGCTTTCTTACTTTGACTAATAGAATGATTCAATGAAATAGCACCAAGGAAACGACCAATCATCGCTCCACCCCAGTATAGAGAAAGGTAGTTTTTACTTACAGACTCGGTAAGATTCATCACTTGCGGTTGTTCCAAAAAGCTGATGATGAAACTTCCAACAGCCACTTCTCCACCTACATAACAGAACATTGCCAAAACACCGAACTTCAAATGATTGTGTTGCAAAGCTCCAAAACCTTTCACTACTTCTTCCCCAGCTACTTTGAAATCTGGTAATTTAACTCTAGAGATAATCAAAGCTACCAACAATAGAATCCCCGCAAAAATCAAATAAGGGATTTTAGTCGCTGCAGCAGAGAAAGAACCATCTGCCTCAGAAAACAATTCGAAAATCAAATGTCCTCCCAAAACCGGTGCAATTGTAGTTCCGAATGCGTTGAAAGCCTGAGTCATATTCAATCGGCTGGATGCAGAATCTTCTGGTCCTAAAAGTGAAACGTAAGCATTCGCCGTGATTTGCAACACTGTAAATCCAAGTCCTAAAATGAATAAAGCTCCTAAAAACAATGGATAAGAAGCCAAACTCGCTGCAGGAAAAAACAATACGCAACCAAATGCTGCCAAGAAAATCCCGAAAAGGATTCCTTTTTTGTAACCGACTTTATCAATTGGATCGCCTTTGGTTGTTGAAATTAAAAAGTAAATTAATGAGCCGATAAAATAAGCTCCAAAGAAACAAAACTGCACCAACATCGATTCGAAGAACGACAGTTTGAAAAGTTGTTTCAGGTATGGGATAAGGATGTCATTCATACACGTGATGAACCCCCACATAAAAAATAAAAGTGTAATCGTAACCAAAGGAACCGTATAATTCCTTTTTGTTCCAACTTCATTATTCGCCATATATTTTTAATTTTAAAAGAGGCTAAAGATAGCCCCTTTTGTTGATAATATATTATTTTGAAACATTAAATTTGTCATTAAAAGTCAAGTTTAATATTGATTATTTAATTTGACTGAAATCTCTCGCAGATTTTACAGATAGCGCGGATAAAAAAAAGAATCTGCAAAATTTGCTCAATCTGCGAGAATTTATTTTTAAGGCTTCAAATCTTCAAACTTCTCATCTGCAGGCAAAATATGTTGCACTTTCTCCACCACCAATTCTTTTGGAACAGAGAATTCTGCAGTCTGTTTGATATCCAAAGAAGATGCTCCCACAGACACTTTGTAACTTCCTGCTTCAGCAATCCACGCAGATTTTGCAGTTTCAAATGAAGCTAAATCTTTTGCATTTAAAGTCAAAGTAATCGTTTGAGATTCTCCAGGTTTCAAATCTTTAGTTTTAGCATAGGCTTTCAACTCAGATTTTGGTTTGTCAATCGTTTCTCCCGGAGCTGAAACGTACAATTCTACCACTTCTTTTCCTGCAATTTTCCCAGTGTTTTTTACATCAATGGTAACTTCTAATTTGTTGTTAAAAGTTGTTGAATTGGTTTTAATATTCGAATAAGCAAAATCCGTATAAGACTTACCATAACCGAATTCATACGAAGGCTTCACACCAAACGTATTGAAATAACGGTACCCAACATAAACACCTTCCTGATACGTCACATCTTTTGGATTATCCGCAGGAATTCCTGGGAAATTCTTTGCTGAAGCGTGATCTGCATAATTTACAGGGAAAGTCATCGTCAGTTTTCCTGAAGGATTTACTTTTCCTGAAATCACATCTGCAACAGAATGTCCACCTTCCTGACCCGGTTGCCAAGCTAAAAGAATTCCATCAACTTTATCTTTCCACGAAGCAGTTTCAATTACACCTCCGATATTTAAAATCACAACCACTTTCTTCCCTTTTGCGTGGAAAGCTTTTGAGATTTTATCCAGCATTTCGATTTCTTCTGTAGCCAAATTAAAATCTTCATTCACTACTCTATCGCCGCCTTCACCAGAGTTTCTACCCAAAGTAACGAAAGCGATTTCTGAAGTTGCTGCTTTTTTAGCATAGAAAGCGTCGTCTAATTTCATCTCAGACAATCTTCCCGGAAGTGCCAAAATCCCTCTTTCTTTTCTTCTTTCTTTTTCAGCCGCTTCTTCTTTTTCAGCAAATGGTTTGTATAAATCAACCAGTTCTTTATCTAATTTGTAACCTGCCGCATTCAAGCCTTCCAAAAGAGAAACTGTGTGTTTGTTGTTCACACTTCCACTTCCCGTTCCACCTGTAATCCAAGCGTAAGAAGTCACTCCGAATAATGAAACTTCTTTCTGTTTGTTGACAAAAGGCAAAGCATTTTGTTCGTTTTTAAGCAAAACCATTCCTTCTGCAGCTGCATTTCTTGTTGTTTCTGCATTTTGAACAGAATTCGGATTGTTGCTGTATTTGTATTGTGCGAAAGTTGGCGTTTTGAAAACATATTCCAAGATTCTTTTCACGTTGAGGTTAGCAACTTCCTGAGATAATTTCCCTGTGTTTAAAGCTTCCAACAACACTTTTTTCTGCGCTGGAATTCCCGGCATCAAAAGGTCGTTTCCAGCGTTCATCTGTTTTACAACATCGGAAATCCCACCGCTTCTAATCGATTCAAATCCTGGGAAACCACCAAACCAGTCAGTCATTACAATTCCTTTGAAACCCCATTCGTTTCTCAAAACCTGAGTCAACAAATCTTTTGAATCTGAAGTATAAACGCCGTTCACTTTGTTGTAAGACGACATCACAGTCCAAGGCTGAGATTCTTTAACTGTGATTTCAAAATTTCTCAGATATAATTCTCTCATTGCTCTTTCAGAAACGTGAGCGTTGATTGTCAAACGGTTGGTTTCCTCATTATTCGCTGCGAAATGTTTAATTGAAGTTCCCACACCTTGAGACTGAATTCCGTTCACGACCGCAGCCGCAGTTTTACCGGAAATCAATGGGTCTTCAGAATAATACTCGAAGTTTCTTCCGTTCAATGGATTTCTTTGAATATTCAAAGCAGGCGCTAAAAGTACATCAACACCATACTCTTTCACTTCATTTCCCATCGCTTTTCCAACCTGCTCCAACAATGTTTTATTCCAAGTTGAAGCTAAAGCTGTTCCTACAGGAAAAGCCGTTGCATAATAGGTTTTAGAATCATTTTCTCTCGTTGGCTGAATTCTCAAACCTGCAGGTCCATCCGCGACAATCGTCGCTGGAATTCCGAATCTGTCAAAAGAATCTGTTCCACCAGCAGCTCCGGGAACCAAACCTTGTTTTGAATCCCCAACAGGACCTGTCAGAACTTCAATTCCGGGCATTCCTGTTCCGATGAGAAGATTTACTTTTTCTTCGTTGGTCATTTGCTTGATAATAGCATCAATTCTTTTGTCCACCGAAAGTCTTGTGTCTTCCCAAACATCCAGCTTACCATTTTTGTTGAGGTCTTTGAAAGTTTTTCCGCCAACTGTAACCGTTGGATTATTTTGAGCCTTTGCAAAAGGCGAAACTGCTAATAAAGCTAGGAACAATCCTGCAAATTTTGCTTTTTTTGAAAGCATCAGCAAGGTAGTTTCATTCTTGTTCATAATACTATATTTTTACTTTTTGTTGTTAAATAATTTAAGTTTTGTGTAGAAATCCTCGAACATCAATCTTGTATCGAGTTGTGTATAAACCCTGATGTTTCTTCCTTTCGGATTGTATTGATACAAACCATTATCATCGATTTTCGGAGCGTTTTTCAAGACATAAGAACTTGATGAAGAATCGGCTTCAAATGAAGACTGTAAAGCTGTCACCAAAACCAAAGGCGAATCTCCCATAATGTAAGTTTCACCAATATGGAAATTCAGTTTCTGAACTCTTTCCATTAAATCTTCAATTTTCTTGGTTAAATAAGCGCCTGTTTTTCCTTCAGGTTTTACTTTGGTGATGAGTTCTCCATAAGACATCAAAGTCTGTCTATAAGCATTTCTAGGGATTTGCCAGATGTTCTCAGATTAGATTCGTTGAAAACAACTTGTCCGGCTTTGATATCGATTCCAAGATTGTATTCTAAAGGCGTAAATCCAGGAGGAGGCGTTGACAAATCAAGATATTCGGGACCGCCAATCCAAACGACAACGATTTTGTCGGCGATCTTTGGTTCCATCAGATAAGCACTTGCCACTTCTGTTAAACCTGCGCCACAAACCACGAACAGAGGATTTTTCTCATCGGCTTTCATTGCTTCTGCAACAATCGCTTTTGCACCTTCAGAAATGCTTGGTGTTTTGGTATCTTTTAACTGGTCATTCGAACCTTGAAAAACATTGAATTTGTTTTTAAGATCCATTACTTCCAAAGTTTCGTTGACTCTTTTCACCGCGTTTTCAGCAGTGATATTCGATTTATCAAAAGGGTCAGTAGGTTTTAAATGCGAACCGATAATTCCTTTGATTTCCGCAGAAGGCGAAAGAATCTGATGAACGAGCTGGAAAAGTCCGTCGGGATCGCCACCGAAATCATTGTCGACGATGACACGATAGCGGGGTTTTACATATTTATCCATTTCCGAAATCACGGCATTAGACTGTGCGGACACAGCCATTGCCGCAAAAAAAGAAACTATATTAAAAATTGATTTCATTGTTTATTTTTTAACCACAAAAGGCACAAAAGTTTTGACACTTTAGTCATTTTAAGTTCAATGCTATATGTTTTAAAAGATTACTTAAGTTTTGAAAATCTTTGATTTTCATTTTTGTGAACTTTCAGAAGAATTATTTTAAAACTTGACGCTTTTGTGACTTTTGTGGTGAATATTTTTCAGTTTAAATGTTTATAAAAATTTGTGGAATCTCAACCAGTCAAGATATACATTAGACCATTGATCAACAGGGAGATTTTGTTTTCCCATACCGAAACCGTGACCGCCTTTTTCGTAGATATGAAGCTCCGTTGGTTGTCCTGCTTCCAGCCATTTGCTGTAAAGTAAAACTGATTTAGGAGCGAGTTTCAATTGGTCATCACTTGCTGCACAAATAAACAAAGGAAGCGGAGATTTTGGAATTTCTGTATTTAAAATTTCCTGACTTGGTCCACCGTAAATGGATGCTGCGAAATTTGGTAATGTTGAAGCATCTTTACTATGAAGAACGCTTTCCAAAATTACACTTGCTCCTGCCGAAAATCCGATTACACCTAATTTTTCAGGATTAATATTCAATTCTTTGGCGTGAGTTCGAACATAAGAAATTGCTGTTTTGATGTCGTCTCCTACCATCACTTTGATAGGCGCCGTTTTCGCATCAAAAGCTTTTCTATCTTTGATGTTTTCCATCATTTCTTTGGCTGGGTCGTTGGATTTTGTTTCCAATAATCTGTATTTTAAAACGATTGCTGTGATTCCGTTTTCTGCGAGTTTTTTTGCCATATCAATTCCTTCTCGGTTGATTGATAAGCTTTGGAAACCTCCACCCGGAGCGACAACGACAACAGTTCCATTAGCTTTTGATTTTTCAGCTTCGAAAACTAAAATTGAAGGTTGTGTAACATTGAAAACAACTTCTGTTTTAAACAATTCGTTGAATTGCTGTGCTTCTTTCTGCGTCCAGTTTTCTGTTCCCGGAGCTTTTCCTTTGTATAATTGAATTTGTTTTTGAGCACTGATACTCGTTAAACCTGCAAGAAATAAACTTGCTATAATGAATTTTTTCATTTTTGATTTTAGATTTAACCACAAAAGTTTTTTGACACATTACTCACATTAGTTTTAAGTTTCTTACTTTGAAACCATAGAACACATTAGTTTGAAAATCAAAGATTTTCAGTTTTGTGAGCTTTTAAACAGTATTAATTTAAACTTGATACATTTGTGACTTTTAACTCCCTCGAATCTTCGATTTGTGGTTAATTATTTTGTTTAAATTTTACTTAAATAACTGCGGAACAAACTCGTTCAAATATGTTCTCCAATTGCTCCACGTGTGACCGCCTTCAGATTCTACATATTGATATTTGAAATTCATTTTGTCGAGTTTCTGACGGTATTCTTCTACATTTTTATATAAGAAATCTGTCTTTCCGATAGCAATCCAATAGAGTTTGTATGAATTGGTTTGTTGGGTTTTCAGTTTTTGGTCAAGATTCTGATAAATCGGACTTTTCTTTTCGTCTGGCGGAAGAATTGCAGGAGAAAACAGACCAACATAATCGAAGGTTTTCGGCTGATTGGCAGAGATGTACAACGAATGAAAACCGCCCATCGAAAGTCCGGCAACTGCACGGTTATTGGCATCAGCTTTTACTCGATAATTCGATTCCGTAAAATCCATAATTTCTTTGAAATAGGTTTCCATATCGCCTGAGAAAATATCCGGCGTTCTCATATCGATTTTATACAACCCTTTTGAAGATTCGCCTGGTGCTGCGGAATTGCTGGTGTGTCCGTTTGGCATTACAACAATCATTGGTTTTGCTTTTCCCTGAGCAATCAAATTATCTAAAATCTGTGATGCTCTTCCCAAAGTCATCCACGCTTCTTCATCGCCGCCCATTCCATGTAATAAGTATAAAACAGGGAATTTTTCTTTAGAATTTTCGTAATTCGGAGGTGTGTAAACGGTTAATCTTCTGTCTTCTTTCAGTCCGTTTGATTTGTACCATCTTTTGCAAACCGTTCCGTGTGGGACGTTTTGAACTTTGTAATTTTCAGATTGTTTTCCGTCAATTAAAATCATACTCATCACCGACGAAACATCACGAACCTGATAAGAATTATTTGGGTCGTTGGCTTTTACGCCGTCAACGATGAATGAATAAGTATATAAATCTGGATTGAAATCATTTTTTGAAAAACTCCAGATTCCGTCTTTGTCTTTTTGTAAATCAACAGAACCCGGCTCCATTCCTTTTGAAAGAAACCAGTTTCCCTGTAATTTTACGCTGTTCGCATTGGGAGCGAGCAAACGAAAAGTAACATTCTGACCGTTGATTTCAGGAGAAATTAAGTTTTTCTTTCCGCTGAAATCGAGGCTTTCCTGAGCAAACATTAATGAGCCAAGCATTAATGAATAGATTGTGTATCTGATTTTCATATTAATTTTGTTTAAATATTATAACGATTAAAAAATGAGACCGAACAAAATGTCCGGTCTCAAGACATCAATTATTTTTACATTTTATGATGAATCTTACTTTTGATATTTCTGATTTCTGGCATCTTTAATCACCCCAGCCCAGTTCATTCCGTATCCGAAATCGTAGTTGTGACCTTCGGAATCTTTATGCGTTTCCATATCGTAAGGTACGTCTTCTTTTTGTTTTTCAACAGTCGCCATATTTGCAGGCATTTGTAAAGGAAGCAATCCTGAAGGTTCGTATTTCCCAGTTACAATATCTACAACAGCCTGATTTGACACATTGAAATTCATCAAAATTGCATCAGCGTGACCTTCAAATTCATTGAAAATCATCGGTTTTGAAGCCGTTACAGAAACAATGACAGGTTTTCCGTTCATTGCTTTGTAAGTGTTTTCAATCGTCAACAAATCTGTGAAGTTGGTAACAGTCGAAGTTTTATTTTTAAAAGTTCTGTCGTGTACATTTGGTGCAACAACGGGATCGCCCGCAGCGATACTTTTCTCACGAGCTTCTGTTGCCGTATAAGTTTGATATTGAAGAGAAATCGGCACGTAACCGTTTCCGCCTTCTTTGGCATCGATGTCGCTATAACCGCCTTCTTCACTGTGCGGACTTTTCACAAAAACCAATGCAAAATCAGCTTTTGTCGGGTCTTCAGTTACATCGAAATGTTTTTTAATTTGATTAATATCAACAGGAAAATCCAAAGACGGAGCCGTATAAATTCCCCACCAGTTGAACGTTGCAGGAGAATATCTCTTCGGAATGTAAACCGTTTTTCTTTCTTTGATTGGAAGAATATTCGCTTTGTTTTTCAACATTACGATTGATTTTACCTGAGCCTCGTAACCTGCCTTCATAAATTCAGGATTACCAACGATTTTCTTGGTTTCTTCAACGTTCACGTAAGGATTTTCAAACAATCCCGTTCTGAAGAAGTTTCTCAACAAACGAATTGCAGACTGCTCAAATTTAGCACGGTAAGCTTTTTCGCCGTGTTCTTTTACACCCATTTGATAGGCTTCCAAAACAGGTTCTTTATCATTATTTCCTCCGAATTGGTCAACGCCAGCTTCCAAAACTTTGTAATGACGCTCAGCAATTGACAATTTTTCTGCTCCCCAAGGTTTTCCGGCAAATCCGCCGGGAGTTTTTGGTTCGTCTGCCGTAATCAACCAATCGGTACAAACTACGCCGTCATATTTGTATTTTCCACGAAGTAAATCTGTGATTAAGTATTTGCTGTAACCGTTTCCAACATTTTCGCCGTTTTTAGTATCCTGATTAAAACTAATCGTGTAATAAGGCATCACCGCAGAAGCTTCTTTGGTTCCTCCATTTAATTTGAAAGCACCTTCAGTAAAAGGTTTTACGTGGTTTTGGAAATTATTTCCAGGATAAACCGCAAATTTCCCCATCGCCCAGTGACCGTCGCGACCACCTTCTTCAGGTCCGCCTCCCGGCCAGTGTTTTACCATTGCATTTACGCTTTTGTTTCCCCAACCGTTTTTATTTCCGATTGTTGTCTGAAAACCATCAATATAACCTCTTCCTAAATCAGCCGTTAATTCCGGACTTTCAGAGAAAACGTAAGCGATTCTGTACCAACGAGGTTCTGTTCCTAAATCGATTTGTGGAGATAAAGCTGTTGAAATTCCTAAAGCTCTGTATTCCTGAGCAGCAATATTTCCGAATTTTCTAACCAATTCAGGGTCGAACGTTGCACCCATTGCCAAACCGTCTGGCCAAAGAGAAATCTGTCCGCCTGCTCCTTCATTAAATTCAGCGGTTACAGTTGCAGAATGTCTCGGGTCTGTACTGTTATTTGCAGGAATTCCCAATCCTAAACCTTCAATATAAGCCTGAATATTGTTGCTCCATTGTGCGGCAATTGCGGGAGATTCAACTGTTGTTACCAAAACGTGACGAAGGTTGTCTTCCTTTAAAAATTTCTTTTGCTGGTCTGTTAAATCAGAAGCTTTTGCGCCACTTTCTTTATACAACATTCCGTTATATTATCCCGCTCTGAAACCATCTGCAGGAGCTGGAACGGATTGGTGACCGCTGTACAACATCAAACCTGCAATCTGTTCGATTGTCATTTTTGAAGCTAAATCTTTTGCTCTTTCGTCAACTGGAAGTCTCCAATCTTCGTATTTATCGAGTTTTCCGTTTCTGTTTAAATCTTTAAATTTATTTCCGCCAACCGTCAGAATTTTAACACCAGATTCTGAAGAATATCCTAAAACAGGACCTTTAGAATTCGTAACTGTCTGAATGTTTTGTGCAAATGCTGTTACTCCTAAAAATAATGCAGCAACATTTAAAACCGTTCTTTTCATTTTTTAAATTTTAGAAATTAAAGCTTACTGAGAATTGACCTGTTAATGGCATGATGTACGTTCCAGTCAACAATCTTTCGTAATATTGACTTGCGTCTGTAATCAATTCGGCACCGTTGATGGTTCCACTTGCACCTCTTTGGTTAAGGAAGTTGATAACTGTTGCGCCAAGACTGATATTTTTGTTAACCGTATAATTCAAACCGCCGAAGGTTTCCCATCTTGGAGCGAAATACAATGCGTTGGTAATACTTGCATATTGCTTAGAGAAATATCTGAAACTAGCCCAGAATCTGAATTTCCCTGTTGTATAACTCGGGCGATTTCCATTAATGTTTTCGCAACTCCAACCACGTTTTTGTCTCCATAATTGTAATTCTGTCCAAAAGCATCAAATGCAAAATCTTTGTAAACCGGATTTTGGAACGTAATCAAATAGTGTAAGTTGAATCCTTTGAAAGGCTTTAAAACAAAGTCAGTTGTCCAACCCAAAGTCTGAATACTGTAATCTACCTGAGCAACGCTTACCTGAGTTGTGTTGCTAGGATTTACAAGGTTGTATCTTCCCAAGTATCCGTTTTTCGTCAACCAAGTAGCCTGAGAAATCAACTGAATGAAATTGGTATTCCAGAAAACTCCAAACGCTCCCAATGGACTTTTGATTTTCCCTGTATCTGGCGTGAATGGCTGAGAATAACTCTCCAATCTTCTGTTTTCTTCGGTATATAAGAAGTTAGCTAAAAGCCCAAAGTTTTTATTGATGTTATAAGTCGCATTCAAACTTCCTGCAACGTGGAACCAGTTTTCTTTGATATTCTGGAAATCATTAGCTCTAAAAACAAAATTTTGTGTTCTTGGTGTCGTAGAATATTGTCCGTCAATGATTTGATTTCTTAAATGTAAACCGTAGCTTAAATTGAAGTTATCTGAAATTTTCCACTCGTCGTTTGCATAAACTGAAAGTTTATTTTCTGTTCCGCTGTGGAATTCTCCTCCAGAGTTATAATTGTAGAATCCATAACTATCTGTATTTGGACCAATCAATCTCTGAGGTTGCGCACCAACAGTCTGGAAGAAGAACGAACGGTTTGAAGTGAATTTATCGATGTTATAATATTGTTCCAACAAACCAACCGTCACATTGTGATTTCTGATTTGCTTGTTTAATGAAAAACGACCTGCGATATTGGTAATCGGAGTTTCTGGCGTGTGCATCGCCAACTGAGTTCCAACCGGACCTGAGTAAGCCTGACCGTTTGAAGCCAAAGTATAACCTGCAGAAGCATCAGCATTGAAAATACTCAAAGGAATAATGGTTGACATTCTTGCTGTTGCAAAATGCGTTCTTGTTGAGAACTTGAAATTCCAACCGTTATTCAATAAATAATTCCCGAAAATATCGATGTTGTGAGAAGAAGTTCTGTTGTCTTTTCCGCTCATTCCAGCCCAATAATCCTGACCTGAAAGGATATCTTTCATTCTGATTTGTCCATCGTTCACAACATAAGAATCTCTACCGATTCTGAAATTGTCAAGCTCAGTTACTTTTCCTTCTGCTCCATATTGGAAAACCGCGTAGTTTCCTACATTGAAAGAATCTGCGTATTTATATAAAATTGAGATTTTACCTTTATCATCATTGAAATATTTGGTAAGTCCAGCTCTGAAAATCTTGGTTTCGTCTACATTTCTGTTGAATCCTAACTTGAAAGTACTTGGGTCGTAATTCGCAAAAGCACCAACTGTGTACGTCCAACCGTTTTTGGAAATTGGTCCGGAAGCATTAACATCACCTTGCAACCATCCAAAATTACTTGTCGTGAACTTTCCTTTTAATTTAAAATCTTTAGTTCCCGTTTGAGAATAAGAGTTAACCGCAAAACCAAGGTCGCCCATTGTGTTCGCTAATTGGTCCATTTTCAAAAGTCCGGTTCTTTCAAGACCTACACTTTGTCTCCACGTTTTGTTGGGAAGTTCCGGCCAGAAAAAGTAAACGGAAGGCAAGTCATTTTCAAGAATTGTAATACCTCCAACCGTTGCCGGCAAACCGATATTCACGTCTCTTGGACTCGTGTTATTGGTTGCATTCAGCATTACGTTTCTGTTGTTGTCTTCTTTAGAAGAAGTCACGGTTTTTACACCTTCCTGAGTTTTTGAAGCTTCTTTCAAAGCGTTTTTTACAGCCAGACTATCTGTCTTCTCTTGACCAAAAGCTGTGGCAAATGAAAGTATCAGTCCTAAAGCTGAAATTTTCAAAGTTGATTTTCTCATTTTCTCTATTATATATTTTTAATTTTCTTTTGAAAAACAACAAGAGATATAGCAACATCAAAATATGAAGTTGTAAATAACTCAATGATATTTAAGGAGTTTACTTCTGAATTATATCAGCCTGAAATCGAATTTGTGGTACTAAAAATTTCTCTATTATATTCTATTATTTTCTCTACTTCAATGATGACAAACCAATGTTTCATATTGAAGCATTGCGATTGTACATTAAATTTTTATAACTAACAAATAAATATTAAGAAAAATTAACATTCACAATAAATAATTAATAATCAATAGCTTATAATGGTTTTAAAATTAAAAATCTTATTGATTCAATAAGAATCAATGAGATAATCAAATAAAAGATTTACCATTTTTACAGCTTAGGACGCTTTATTCTTATATTAACTGAAATTAATGCTAAATTTGCTCACACAGCCTTAAAAAAACAAATGGATTCTAAACAGCAGATTTTGCTTCGTTCCGATGAAGCAAAAGAAATTTATTTACCTCATCTATCCCTAGACCCCGTCATTTTCGGTTTTGAAAATAACAAACTAAAAGTTCTTATGCTACAAATGAACTATCGCGGAAAATGGTTATTGCCAGGCGGTTATGTTAGAAAGGACGAAGATTTGGATGACGCTATTGTTAGAAATTTAAAAGAACGGGCTGGAGTTTCCGATGCCTATCTAGAAGAATTTGGAGCTTTTGGAAAAAAAAATAGAAGCGAATTTTATTATGAGGATTTTGATGAAACGCTTTTCTACAAGCAGAGGTTTATTTCGATTGGTTATCTTGCATTGTACAATCCAACTCAGACGACATTGGTAAAAGATGAAATAAGTACGACTTGCGAATGGATCTATCTTGATCAATTGGGCAATATAGATATTGCTATGGATCACCGAGAAATTATAGAAAAAGCATTGTTGACTTTGAGAGAAAAAATCTCTATCAAACCAATTGGATATAATCTTCTTCCCGAAAAGTTTACGCTTTCTGAACTCCAAAAACTATATGAAGTAATTTTAGGAAAAGAATTGAATCGTGGTAATTTCTACCGAAAAATCAAGAATCTAGGAATACTTAGAAAACTGGATGAACAAAGACGCGGAGGCGCACACAAAGCTCCAGATCTCTATTCTTTTGATGAAGAAAATTATAACAAAGCCCTGGAAAGTGGTTTGGTTAACTGGTAAACAGATTTTCCTTTGAAATATTTCTATTTTTCTAAAATTCAAAAAAATTCCGAATCAAAGTCCGGAATTTTTTTTGTTAAATTTCACTATTATTTTCTAGAAATAGCTTTCTTCACAGCTTTTACAATTGCTTCCGCATTCAAGCCGTATTTGTCCATCAACTCGGCTGGTGTTACGCTTTCTCCAAAGCTGTCATTTACCGCAACATATTCTTGAGGAACGTAATATTCTGTCGTTAAAACCTGAGCAACACTGTCACCAAGTCCACCTAATCTGTTGTGTTCTTCGGCAGTTACGATGCAACCTGTTTTTTTGATTGATTTTAAAATCGCTTCAGAATCCAAAGGTTTGATGGTGTGAATATTAATGATTTCTGCATCAATTCCTTCTGCTTCCAAGATTTCTCCAGCTTTGATTGCTTCCCAAACCAAGTGTCCAGTTGCAACAATTGTTACATCTTTCCCTTCGTTTACCATCCAAGCTTTTCCAATTTCGAATGTTTGATTTTCATCTGTAAAAACAGGAATCACAGGTCTTCCGAATCTCAAATAAACCGGACCGTGGTGTTCTGCAATTGCTATAGTTGCTGCTTTGGTTTGGTTATAATCACAAGTATTGATTACTGTCATTCCAGGAAGCATTTTCATTAATCCAATATCTTCCAAAATCTGATGTGTTGCGCCATCTTCACCCAAAGTTAATCCTGCGTGAGACGCACAGATTTTCACATTTTTATCAGAATAAGCTACCGACTGACGAATCTGGTCATAAACTCTACCTGTAGAAAAGTTCGCAAAAGTACCTGTGAATGGGATTTTACCTTCGATTGCCAAACCTGCTGCAATTCCGATCATATTCGCTTCCGCAATTCCGATTTGGAAAAATCTCTCCGGTGCTTTTTCTATGAATTTTTCCATTTTCAAAGAACCAATAAGATCTGCGCAAAGTGCTACAACATCAGGATTTTTGTCCGCCAATTCTGCCAATCCAGCTCCAAATCCACTTCTGGTATCTTTACTTTCTGTATATGTATATTTTTTCATTGTTATTAGTTTTAGTAATCACCCAAAGTTTCTTCTAATTGGTCTAATGCTTTTTGCAATTGCTCATCGTTAGGAGCTTTTCCGTGCCACGCGTGCGTTCCCATCATATAATCTACACCGTGACCCATTTCTGTTTTCAAAAGAATACAGATTGGTTGTCCTTTTCCAGTTAGAGATTTTGCTTCGTCCAGAACTTTCACAATTTCTTCAAAATCGTTTCCGTTTTCTACTTCAAGAACTTTCCAGTCAAACGCTTCGAATTTTGTTCTAAGATTTCCTAAAGAAAGAACTTTAGAAGTTGGTCCATCGATTTGCTGTCCGTTATAATCTACAGTTGCAATCAGGTTATCCACTTTGTTGTGAGAAGCGTACATTATTGCTTCCCAGTTTTGACCTTCCTGTAATTCTCCATCACCGTGAAGGCTAAAAACCAAGTTCTCATCTTTATCTAATTTCTTACCGATAGCGTGACCAATTGCCACAGACAAACCTTGTCCCAAAGAACCAGAAGCGATTCTGACACCTGGCAAACCTTCGTGTGTAGTTGGATGTCCTTGCAATCTGGAATTCAGTTTTCTGAAAGTGGCTAATTCTGATTTGTCAAAATAACCAGCGTGCGCCAAAACACTATAAAAAACCGGCGAAATATGTCCATTGGAAAGATAAAAAGCATCTTCCCCTTTAGCTTTCATATCGAAGCCTTCTTTACGTTTCATCGCATCAAAATACAATGCAACCAAAAAGTCTGTACAACCAAGCGATCCACCAGGATGTCCGGATTGACAAGCGTGAACCATTCTTACAATATCTCTTCTGACTTGAGAAGCGATACTTTGAAGTTTTGAAATATCGTGAGCCATAATCGATTATTGCATTTTTTGTGAATCCTTGATAAACTGCTCTAATCCGCTATCTGTCAAAGGATGTTTAAGTAAAGATAAAATCGGTTGGATAGGACAAGTCACAACATCTGCTCCAATTTTTGCACAATTGATAATATGCATCGCGTGACGAACAGAAGCTGCTAGAATGTCAGTTTCGAAACCATAATTATCAAAGATTACTCTGATTTCTTCAATCAAATTCAAGCTGTCTGTTGAGATATCATCTAATCTTCCTAAAAATGGAGAAACGTAAGTTGCTCCAGCTTTCGCTGCCAAAAGTGCTTGTCCAGAAGAGAAAATCAAAGTACAGTTGGTTTTGATTCCTTTGTTTGAAAAATATTTTAAGGCTTTTACACCATCTTTTATCATTGGGATTTTCACCACAATATTTGGATGAATAGCTGCAAGAACTTCGCCTTCTGCAATCATTTCCTCATAAGTTGTTGAAAGAACTTCTGCAGAGATGTCTCCATCTACAATATCGCAAATGTCTTTGTAATGTTTAAGAATCGCTTCGTTTCCGCTGATGCCTTCTTTTGCCATCAAGGATGGATTGGTCGTTACACCGTCTAGAATTCCTAAGTCATTGGCTTCTTTGATCTGCTCAAGATTCGCAGTGTCTATAAAAAATTTCATAAATATTTAGTTTAAATTTTATAAGTGTTAAAATTACATTTATTTTCCAATTGGTAAAATTTTATTTAAGAATATTTGAAATAAAATCAAATGATATTTATTAGTTGATATTTTGATTGAGTAATCTTATTCCAACAATTTTCGCTGTGTATTGTTCTTCTTTTCCAATTATTTTCACAATAAGCGTTTCCTTGTCGTATTCAGATGGTGGAATTGGAATTACCAAATGTTGCAAGCTTGCACCTTTTGATCCATCCAAAGTTTTAGAAATGATATTTTTACCATTAATCTCAATATTCAAACTGCGATTTTTATCTAAATCAAAATAAGAAATGTAAAGAAACTTAGCTTTTTTATTCTTATTTCTCATCTCATAGCTAAACCAAGCTTTGGAATCTCTAAAGTGATATTCATCAAAATAGCCTGCATAAGAATCGGGACTTTTGAAGAAATGATCCGACTCTGGTTGCTGTTCTCCCAAAGAAATCTTGTCTTCTGTAATGCTTTCTAATTTCCTCAGTTCTTGCTCTTCTTTAGCTTTCTGAGTCATCAATTCCTCAATTTTATCTTCATCTGCCTGAGGCCAATAAATGATATATCGCTCTGCCTGAATCGTATTAAAAGGTACTAATTCCAAACCATCTTTGAATTTTTCTTTTGGATAAACTCCATCCAATTTGAATTTCAAACCTTGTGTATTTTCTTTTTTGATATGTTCTAAAACTGACGAAGAATTCCCAACAATCACAGGAATATCATTCAATGGAATTGGTGTTCCGTGCGCAATATGTCCTCCTCTACTGTCATCTGCAAATAATCCCAATTGGTTTTCTGTTCCATACTTCGACGCTAAAACAATCGGTCCGTATTTGAAAGCGTAATAATCTGAACCATCAGGAAGTTGTTCCGCAGAAAGATGCATTGGCAGTTGCATCACGACAACATCACCGTTTTTCCAAGTTCTATTAATATTAGAATAGCCGTCTTGGTCTTTATTGATTGGATATTCTTTATTATTAATTAAAATTTTGACTTCCGAAGCATTTGTCCAATCTGGAATTCTTAGTTTTAAATTGAATTTTGATTTGTTTTTTAAATTGAAAATCAACTTAGTATCGGAAGATTCTGGAAAATGATTGATTTGAGTAACTGTCACATTTTTCTCTTTCCAATTAAGTTTTGAAGGAATAAAAAGATTGACTAAAAGATCTTGTTCTGTATGGGCATAGATCATCTCTCCATATTTCCCGTGATTCTCCAAACCAGAACCTACACAACACCAAAAACTAGTTTCCGGCTGAGAGTAAACTCTGTAATGTCCCGGACGCATTGGCGTGAAATATACAAAACCACCTTTCTCATTGTGCTGGGTCGATAAAATATGATTGTAAAGCGCTTTTTCATAATAATCCATATACGATGACGAACCAGAAGTCGCGAAAAGATCTTTGGAAAGTTTCAGCATATTGTACGTATTGCAGGTTTCCGGACCTTCTACACTTTTCATCATTCCACTAAAATCTGTAATCGGATTGAAATGTTCACTCACACTATTTCCTCCAATTGCAACGGATCTTTTATGAACCACATTCTGCCAAAACAAATCTGTAGCCTGATTCCAGTTTTGATCATTGGTGATATCAGCAATTCTCTTGAACCCAATCACTTTAGGAATTTGGGTGTTGGCGTGCATTCCTGTCAGGACATCTTTCTTTTCCAGAAGCGGATCAAGAACTGTGTCTTGTGAAAAATCTTTGGCTAATTTAAGATACTTTTTGTCGCCAGTTATATTGTAAACATCAGCAAAAACTTCGTTCAAACCGCCGTGTTCGCTGATGAGCAAAGTTTGGATTTGATTTCTGGATAATTTTGAAGTGGTGGCAATCATCCAATCCGTCAGTTTGATGAGCATTTTTTTGGCTTTCTTGCTGTCTGTGTACCAATAAGCATCGCGCAATCCGGAATAGATTTTGTGAATATTATACAAAGGAACCCAACGGTCATTAAGACTAAAAAGAGAAGAACGGATATTGCCTTCGGAAATTTCTTTCCAGATTGCTTTTCCATTGGGAACTCCTGAAATGTAGCCATTTCCAGACGCATTTTGGCAGATTTCCAATTGATTGATCATATAATCTAATCTTTCCTTGATTTTGAAATCTCCCGTGGAAGCGTACATCAAAGAAAGCGCAGATAAATAATGTCCACCAATATGTCCATCCAAGCCTGTATTTTCCCAGTTGGGGTAATTATTTGCATTTGTTTTTAGTCCAGCTTCTTTAAAATATGGCGCCAGTAAACGATCTGGATTAAGTGAAAGAATGTATTGTTTATCGACATTCATTGCGTTTTTGAAGTTGCTATCCAGCAGTTGAACATCCTGAAGTTGGAAATATGAGATTTTTTGATATTTTTGGTTTTTTTGAGCTCCAATCCATTGGAAAGCAAACAATAAAATTATAATGACTTTTTGATTCATCATATTATTGAGATTTAAAATTAATTTTAGAGATGATTTTTAGAATTAAAATCATTTCCTAATTTTTAATAAATGTAAATTAAACATTTATTTTATTATTTATAAGGTTTTCAATAATTAAAAATTATAGATTTGTAAATTATTAAAAAATTAATACCATTTAATGAAAAAAGATTATTCACAATATATTAAACATCTTATCGCGGTAGATTGTATCATTTTTGGATTTGATGGTGAAAATCTCAATCTTTTGTTGGTCAAGAGAAACTTTGAACCTAAGAAAGGAGAATGGTCTCTTGTTGGTGGTTTTGTAAATGCAGAAGAAACTCTGGATGACTCCGCTAATCGTGTTCTTACCTCTTTGACAGGTTTGGAAAACATTTACCTGGAACAACTTAAATGCTACAGCGAACTGGAAAGAGAACCTACCGCACGTATTATTTCGGTTTCTTATTATGCGCTCATTAGCACTGATGAAAATATCAGAATTAATGAAAAATACAGTGCGAAATGGTTTGACCTTAAACAATTCCCTAATTTAATCTTTGACCATAACAAAATGGTTCAGAATGCTGTTACTAGATTAAGATATCGCGCTTCTACGCAACCCATCGGATTTGAACTTTTACCAGAGAAATTCACAATGAAAGATTTGCAATCTTTGTACGAAGTTATTTTTGATGAGAAATATGACAAAAGAAACTTCATCAGCAAAATCAACAGTATGGATATCCTTGTGAAAACCGATGAAAAAGATATGACTTCTTCCAGAAAAGGCTCTTTCTTATACCGATTTGATAAGGAAAAATATCACAAAAAATTGTCTCAAGGTTACTTATTTAAAATATAAATTCTTTAATAGAATAAAGATAATAGAGAAAAGACAAAAGACTTTTTGATCATATCTTGTATTCGTTGATTAAAGTTCCAACATCAAAAAAACTTTACTAAAATACTGATCACCGCAAAAGTGATCAGTATTTTTTTATAAATATAAAGAGTACAAAATTTCTTTTACCAGAAATACCAGTAGAATAATCCACAAAGTACTACAACACCAAGCGATGCTACTACATCCCAAACGTTCCAGCTTTTTCTAATTAATTCTTTGTAATCACCAGTAAATGTGATGGCATCAATTTGTTGAGCCGTAGGTTTTGGGGTAAACATAGAAACGACAATCATTAATACAATAATGAAAACCAATAACCATATTTCGAAGATCAACCAGTTTGTTTGCCAGAACCAAGTTGTACTTTCCCAAAATGTGCCCGTCATTACATCTTTTCCAGAGTTGGTAAAAATATTGGTTAAGAGACGAACCATTCCAAGAATAAAACCTACAATCATCCCCACTTCTCCAGACTTTGGTGAGATTTTCTTAGAAAAAATTCCTAATGCAAAAACCGCTACCATCGCCGGCGCCAACAAAGACTGAATCCCTTGAAGATAATCGTACAAACTACCTAGACTTTTCATCACAGGAATCCAAACAATTCCTAAAACAACAACACCCATTGTAGCTACACGCCCAACCATTACGTAAGTTGCTTCAGATTTATCTTTGTACATTGGTTTGTAAAAATCCTCTGTAAACAATGTTGCACAAGAGTTGAAAAACGCTGCTAATGATGCTACCAAAGCGGAAATAAATCCAATCGTTACAATTCCTTTAACACCCGCAGGCAAAACAAATTTTACCATAGAACCAAAAGCTGTATCGGGATCACTCAAAACAAATCCACTATCTGGACGAGCTGCCAAAGCTGCAGCAATCATCCCAGGAATCAAGAACATAAAAACCGGTAACAATTTGAAATAACCAGCCGCAACAGTTCCTCTTCTTGCACGAGCCATTACTACATCATTAGCCTCGCCTTTTTGCTGTCCAAGAACTCTCTGAACAATGTGCTGATCTGTACACCAATACCAGAATCCAATAATGGAAGCTCCTAGGAAAACCCAGAAACCTGGATAGTCATCATACATAGGATCACCGGTTTGCAAATGGAACATATGATTGGTACCATAAGCAACGCCATCCGCTCCAACATTTTGAGTTTTAGCAAATTCTATCATTGCAGTCCAACCTTCTCCGATACTTCCATTTCCAAGAGCAGATAATCCTAAGAAAAGAACCATAAAAGAACCGATAATCAAAATAGGCGTTTGGATTGCAGACAATGTCATTACCCCCTTCATTCCACCAAGAACGGTGAAAACTCCAGTTAACAAAATCAATCCGATTGCACCATACCAGAACGGAATTCCTAATAGACTTTCCATAAAGATTCCGCCTGTAAAAGCAGTCACACTTACTTTGGTCAAAACATAAGCAATCAATGTAATAATAGAAAGCCAAGAACCTGTTTTAGGTGTATATCTATATTTAAGAAAATCTGGCATTGTAATGATTTTCCCCATTTTGTTGTTCATCAATTGATAAAATGGAACGAAAAGCCATCCTAACAAAAGAATCATCCAACCTTGCATTTCCCAGTGCGCCATTCCTACTCCGGATTTCGCACCAGTTCCTGCTAGTCCTACAAGGTGTTCAGAACCGATGTTTGCAGCGAAAATTGCTGCTCCAATGATGTACCAAGGTTCTCCTTTTCCAAATAGATAATCTTCACTATTAGCCCCGTCTTGAGATTTTTTATCTTTTTGTACAGAACGCCAAACAGCCCAACCGACTGCTACGATTCCTACTACTATGATTACCCAGTCTAACCAGATAAATTCGTGTGAATTCCAATTCATAGTTATTTTTTTACAGAGAATTTATAAATCGTTTTTGTCTCATATTTCTGTCCTGGTTCAAGAACTACAGAAGGGAAAGATGGCTGATTTGGAGAATCTGGATAATGTTGAGTTTCTAAACATAATCCAGTTCTGAATTCGTTTTTACCGCCCGTTTTTGTATTATATTTTCCATCAAGGAAATTCCCAGAATAGAATTGTACGCCAGGTTCAGTTGTAATTACTTCCATTACTCTTCCAGTAGCAGGATGGTAAAGTGAGCCAATCGTTCTCAACCCTTTTCCATCCAAAACCCAGCAATGATCGTAACCTTTTCCTAATTTCAGTTGCTCATCTGCCGCTTCGATATCTTTACCAATTAATTTTGATTGATTAAAATCGAAAGGTGTTCCTGCGACATTTTTCAATTCTCCAGTTGGAATCAAAGTATTATTAACAGGAATATATTGAGCAGCTTTCAACTGAAGTTCGTGGTCTGTGATAGGCTGCGTGAAATTCCCTGACAAATTAAAATAAGAATGCTGCGTCAAATTCACAATCGTCTTCTTATCTGTTGTTGCAGAATATTCGATTTCAAGCGCATTATCATCATTAAGCGTATAAATTACAGAAACATCCAGTTTTCCAGGAAAACCTTCTTCGCCGTCTGCACTGGTGTAATCCAACTTCAAAGTGTGATCGTTAGAACCTTTCTCATCCACTTTCCATAACTTGGTATAGAATCCTTTTTTACCGCCGTGAAGATGATTTGAACCATCATTTTTGTCTAAATCATAAGTTTTACCGTCTAGTTCAAACTTAGCATTAGCAATTCTGTTTCCGTATCTTCCAATCAAAGCACCAAAAAAGTAAGGATTTCCGTTGAAATAATCTTCAGGTTTTGTATATCCTAAAACAATATCCTGAAATTTCCCGTTCTTGTCAGGCGCAGTAAGAGATGTAATGATTGCACCATAATTGATGATCTTCGCCTCCATTCCATTTTTATTTTTCAGAGTATATTGCTTGATAGAATCTCCAGCCGGAGAAACCGCATAATCTGAAACATTTAGTTTTTCCATAGTTGCATCTGATGGTTTTTCTGTTTTACTACAGCTCCAAATAGATAGAGCTGCCAGCAAAACGACTGATATTTTAAATAATCTTTTCTTCATAATTTAAATAAATTAATTCGTAAAATTATCTATAATAGATCTCATTCCAATTAATTGTGTTCTTAAAATCGCGTATTTTGGTATCTTCATCAATCACTAAAGATTCGATGCCAGCAATTCCTGCAAAATCTTCCAATTGCTCAACGCTCAAGTTTTCAGAATAACAAGTGTGATGCGCTCCACCAGCAAGAATCCAAGCTTCTGCAGCTGTGTAAAGATCTGGAAGTGGTTTCCAAAGAACTCTTGCCACAGGTAGATTTGGCATTTCTTCGGTAATATCTAAAGCTTTAGTTTTGTTAATTAATAATCTGAAATGATTTCCGAAATCCATCAATGCGGCTACCAAAGAATCAATATTTCCTCTTGAGTTAAAAACCAAACGAACCGGATCTGCCTTACCACCAATTCCTAAAGGATGAATCTCACAAGATGGTTTGTTTACCGCCAAAACTGGATCAACTTCCAACATATGCGAACCTAAAATCGATGGATTGGATGGATTCAAATGGTAAGTGTAATCTTCCATAAAAGCGTTTCCACCTTCAAGACCTTGTCCCATAATCTTCATTGCACGAACCAAAGCAGCCGTTTTCCAATCACCTTCACCTGCGAATCCGTAGCCTTTTGCCATCAATCTTTGAACAGCGATTCCTGGCAATTGTTCGATCCCGTGAAGATCTTCGAAAGTATCAGAGAAACCTTTGAAGTTACCATCAACCAAAAATTTTTCTAATCCAAGTTCAATTCTTGCCGCAGTTTCCAATGATTTTCTGTTTGCTCCACCTGCTAATAAAGATGCAGCCATATTGTAAGAAGCCTCGTACTCTTCAATCAAAGTTTTAACTTCGCCTTCGCCAATTGAATTAACAACGCTTACAAGATCTCCGATTCCCCAAGTGTTCACAGAGAATCCAAACTTAGTTTCAGCTTCCACTTTGTCGCCATCGGTTACGGCAACATATCTCATGTTATCTCCGAAACGAGCGAATTTTGCACCTTGCCAATCATCCCAACCAGCAGCAACTCTTGTCCACTCTCCGATTTGTTTTTGTACTCTTTCTTCTGCCCAGTGTCCAACAACCACTTTTCTGTTTTTGCGAAGACGGCTTACCATAAATCCAAATTCTCTATCTCCGTGAGCCGCTTGATTAAGGTTCATAAAGTCCATATCCATTGTAGACCAAGGAATATCCTGATTGAACTGCGTATGAAGATGCAACATAGGTTTTTGTAAAGCGCTTAGACCTCTGATCCACATTTTTGCAGGAGAGAAAGTGTGCATCCAAGTGATAATCCCGATACAATCTGGAGCGTGATTCGCTGCCATAAGAGTTTCGTAGATTTCATCTGTTGTTTTTACAGTTGGTTTCCAAACGATTTTTACAGGAATCAAAGAAGATTGTCCAAATGCTTCTACAATTTTTTGAGAATGTTCTGCAACCTGAGCTAGTGTTTCAGGTCCGTATAAATGTTGACTTCCGGTGATGAACCAAATTTCTTTTGTGCTTAAATCTGTTAACATTGATTATATATATTATATTATTATTTTAATTATTGCCCGTAGTAAGCGTCTTTGCCGTGCTTTCTTTCGTAATGTTTCTTGATTAAAGAATCCTTTAAACGCGGTGCCAATGGATTGATCTGTCTTGTGAGATAAGCCATTTCTGCAACGGTTTCCAGAACTTTACTATTATAAACTGCTTTGTCTGCGTTTTTGCCCCAAGTGAAAGGTCCGTGATTCCCAATCAGAATCATTTCTGTTTCCAGATGAGATAGATTTTTTTCTTTGAAACAATCTAGAATTTGAATTCCAGTATTGTACTCGTAATTTCCTTGGATTAATTCGTCGCTCATTGGTTGAGCACAAGGAATATCAGAAGTCAAATGATCTGCGTGCGTGGTCCCAAAAATCGGAATATCCAACTGAGCCTGAGCCCAAGCCACAGAATACATTGCGTGCGTGTGCGCTACTCCACCGATATCCTCCCAATGTTTGTAAAGATAAGCGTGGGTTTTTGTATCAGATGATGGTCTTAATTTTCCTTCCACCAAGTTGGCATCATAATCTAATATTACCATATCTTTCGGCTTCAAATCTTTGTAAGGAACGCCACTCGGTTTGATGGCAAAAATACCTTCTGTTCTATCTACTGCACTCACGTTTCCGAAAGTGTAAACTACCAATTTCAGTTCTTCTAGCTGCATATTAGCTTCGTAGCATTCTCTTTGTAATTCTTTATACTTTGAGCTCATAATTTTTCTTTGCTTTAATATTAGACTCTGTGAAATCCGCTAATTTTTGATATTGCTCCATAAAAGCCTCGTACTTAATCACCTGATCAACTTGTGGGAAATATTCTGCTTCAAACTCAGATCCCATTTTGTTACTTGCTTCTATAACCGTTGGATGAACACCTGCTGCAACAGCTGCATAAATCGCTGCACCCAAAGCCGGTGCTTGATCAGATTCCGCAACAATGATTGGTCTGTTAAGAACATTAGCCAAAGTTTGCATAATGAAAGGTGACTTTCTAGCAACACCTCCAATTCCGATTACTTTTTCGATTTTAACACCTTCGTCCTCGAAACGATCTACGATTTTCTTTGATCCAAAACAAATAGCATTAACCAAAGCTTTGAAAATATGAGGCGCTTTTGTACCTAAAGAAAGATTACTGATAGAAGCTTTCAATGTTTGATCTGCGTCTGGCGTTCTTCTTCCATTAATCCAATCCAAAGCAATCGGAACTGCATCAGACAATGGAATATTCTCCGCTTCCTGAGTCAGGCTTCTGATTAATTTATCAGAAACTTCTTCTCTAAGTGCTTCTTTTTGGGAAGAACTCAATAATTCAGAATTCATTAAAATAGTATTCACCGGCCAAAGAAGAATATCCTTGTACCAAGCCAATAAATCTCCAAAAGCAGACTGACCTGCTTCCAAACCAACACAATCTGGAATGACCGATCCATCAACCTGACCACAGATCCCTTTTACAGTTCTGTCTCCAACTTGCTCATAAGAACTAATCATAATATCACAAGTAGAAGTTCCCATAATTCTTACAAGAATATTCTCATCTACTTTTGCACCTACAGCTCCTGCGTGTGCATCAAAAGTTCCAACTGCAATCACTGTATTAGTCGTTAATCCTAATTTAGCTGCCCATTCTTCATTAAGATGACCTGCAACTTGATCAGACGTGTAGGTTTCATTGAACAAACGACCTCTGAGTTCGCCTAGGTAAGGATCAAGTTCATTTAAGAATTCTTCCGGTGGAAGTCCGCCCCAGCTCTCATGCCACATTGCTTTGTGACCAGCTGCACAACGGCTTCTTTTGAACGTTGCCAGATCTTTATGATCTGCCAGCAAGAATGTCATTAGGTCGCAATGTTCCATCCAGCTGTAAGCCGCATCTTTGACTTGTTTATCTTCTCTTGCGATATGTAAGATCTTTGCCCAGAACCATTCGGATGAATAGATTCCGCCAACGTATTTGGTGTAATCTTCTAATGATCTTTGAGCCAATTCATTGATTTCTTCTGCTTCTTTGATTGAAGTATGATCTTTCCAAAGAACCATCATTGCATTAGGATTTTCTTCAAAACCTGGAACCAAAGCCAATGGCGTTCCGTCCTGAGTTACCGGAATTGGTGAAGAACCTGTTGTATCTATACAGATACTTGCAACCTGCTCAGGGTTGATCTGACTGGTTTGAAGTACATTTTTGATTGTAAATTCAAGACCTTCAATATGATCTAATGGATGTTGTCTAAATCTGTTCTCGCTAGAGTTACAGTATTTTCCTTCACTCCATCTTTTGTAATTGTGAACACTGGAAGCAAGCTCTGCTCCGTTATCCGTGTCAATCAGAACGGCTCTTACGGAATCGGAACCATAATCCAGACCTATAACATATTTTTTCATTGTAAAAGCTTTATAAATTTTGTTTAATTAATTTTTAATGTCTAAATATTTTTAATGAATCACAAAACCACCATTGGAAGGCATTTCTACTTCAAAATCTCCAGAATTATTGATTTGAATTGATTTGGTTTGAGTTTCATTATTTTTTGAATCAAATATCAAATCCATCTTTTTGGATTTCAAAACGTTGAGATTAAGTTTTAATTTGATTGATTTTTTCTCTGCATTCACTCCGGCAATAAACCATTGATCTTTGTGACGTCTTGCAAGAACAACATATTTCCCTGGATAACCATCGATGAAAACTGTTTCGTCCCAAGTTGTCGGCACTTTTTTGAGGAAATCCAATTCGAAAGCTGGAACATCCGTCAAATTATTTGGTGTAATGGCAAATGCCTGAATAGGATTTTGGAATAAAACTGAAGTTGCCAATTGGAAAGCATCAGTCGTCAATCTTTTGTTTTCTCCGGAATTGGATTTGGTCAAATATTTATTAAGAACAACGCCACCAAATTCCATACTTCCAACCGAGTTTCTCATAAACGGATGAAGACTTGCGTAAAATGATTCTGAGTTTCTTACATTTTGATCAAAAACCAACATCTCAGAAGCTAAAACCGCTTCACTTCCCACAAAATTCGGATACATTACTTCCCAACCTCTCGGCAAAGTTGAACCGTGGAAAATCACACTCAATCCATAATCATTGGCATCGGAAAGAATATCTTCATAAAGACGGATTGTTTCTTGCTTGTCGCCGCCAAAGAAATCGACTTTCAAACCTTTTACGCCAACTTCTTTCAGCCATTTCATTTCTTTTTTTCGAGCAACGGAAGTATTCATCATATTTCTTGGTCCCATCGGAGCGTCGTTTGCTGCACCGTTGGAATTGTACCAAAGAAGAATATCTACCGATTTTGACTTAGCATAAGCAATCAAATCTTTGAATCTTTCTTTTCCGATATTAACATCCCATAATGCATCAACAAGGATGTATTCAAAATTCATTTTTGACGCTAAGTCTATGAATGTGATTTGATCTTCGTAATTCATACTTGGATCTTGCCAGATAATCCAGCTCCAAGAGGATTTCCCGAATTGATAATTCTGAGAAGCCTCAAACAAAGGATTTACAACATCAAAAGGAATCGTAGTTTCTACAATTGGTTTCAGAGAATTTCCAACTGTAATTGTTCTCCAAGGCGTAATACCTGGAAGTGAAATAGCTGCACCAGAAGTTCCGAATCCGTTATTTTGTTTTGGATCTGGATAAGCAATGCTATAAGTATTTCCGTTAGCTTCGGAAAGATGTGACGCACAATACAAGCTGGAAACACCAGTTTCAGAAATCATTGCCCAATCTTTACCCACGTGAAATAACGCTGGAAAAACGTAACCTTCTTTATTTTTTGAAATCTTACCTAAAGCTGCATCAGCTTCATAACCGCTTTCGTAGCTTGGAGCAGAGTTTCCAAAACCTGTCATTGCAGGCATCATTGGAGAAAGAAAAGTAGTCGTATGTTTTGGAAAAGTATAACCTGTTTTTTCAGATAATACAACCAAACTCAGTTTATCTTTCCAAGAAGGAATCTCGTATCGAAATGCTACATCATTATTACTAACTTGGAATCGAAGTTTCAAAATCTTGTTTTCATTATTCTGAGTTTCTACTTCCAGAACATTGGCAGAATAAGTAACTTCTGATTTTTTGATTTTCTGATTCTTGTAAGTTTTGTTTTCAGAAGACGTTTTCGAATCTTTCCAACTCATCTTATTGGTAAAATCTCCAGCATTAGTCGTTATACCAAGTGGCGAATTTTCCAGAACTACTCTATTTTCGTAAAAAACAGAATATTTCAACTCCTGATTTTCCACAGAAACTTTCACTTTCAAAAGTTTGTCTGGGCTAGAAATCTCTGCCTCTTGAGCAAAAGCATTGAAGCTTATCGAAAAAAATAATAGAACTGCAAAATCCTTAGAAAGTTTAGTGATATTCATTATTTAATTTTAAAAATTACTACTGCAGAAGTTGAAATATTAAGTTTCTGTTAACACAAATATAATATTCTTATTGAAATAAATGTAAAAAAAACACTTATTTTTTAAGTACACTGATTGTCAATAATTTAAAACTATTTAATCTTCAAAACAACCAAAGAATTAGCCGGAATAGTTGTAGAAAGATTCCCACTTTTCACGCTTATATTCTCCGATTTTGGTTTTATATTCTCCAAGCTGAAATTATTCTCATCAGAAAGACTGGAAGAAGACAATGTAGTTTTGGTTAAGTTTTTACCCCATTTTTGATTTTTAGCACTGATGTTAATCTCTTTGGATTGAGAATCTGTATTGACAATCTTGATAATCGTTTCTTTCGAATTTTTGTCAACCACCGCAGAAGCGTATAATTTCTCATCTCCAGTCACCGCTTTTCCGTTTTCAGAGATCTTAATAACATCTGTTCCTTTGTTATTAGAAAACAACTTCTGAACGTAATAATTTGGTGTTACATAAGACGATAAATTGTTGAACCAAATCAAATCCGGAGTCCATTGCCAACCTTCTGCGTGAGCCAAAAGCGGTGCATAAGATGTCATATAAACCACATCCGCATTTCTCTCCAAACCTGTCATAAAAGCCGCTTCGGAAAGTGCAGTTTCCCAACTATTTTTGTTGTCTGGACTTGCGATTGCTACAGTTTGTGCAGCATATTCTCCAGCGAAAACTTTTGGTCCTTTACGGTCGTAGCTGTCATATCTTTTAGCATTTTCCTGAAACCATTGTGGTGTTTTGTAGTAATGTTCATCGATGATTTCTGCGTTCAGTTTTTTCAATTCGTCCCAACCGTAATCGAAATATTCTCCAGCTTCAAAAGGTCCACTTCCAGAGATGATAATCATATTAGGATATTTGCTTTTAATCGCTTTTTCGAAAATCTTGTATCTCTCGATATAATCTGGTCCCCACTGCTCGTTTCCAACACCAATGTATTTTAAATTGAAAGGTTTTGGATGTCCCATATCTGCTCTCACTTTTCCCCAAGCTGTGGATTGATCGCCATTTGCAAACTCAATCAAATCCAAAGCATCCTGAACATAAGTATCAATATCACCAATCGGAACCAATTCTCCTGTGTTGAACTGACACGCGATTCCACAACTCAAAATTGGAAGCGGTTCTGCACCAAGATCTTCTGACAATTGGAAATATTCAAAGAAACCAAGTCCGAAAGATTGGAAATAATCCGGCGCCGGTCTGTGGGCGAATTCTGTATTCCATCTGTTGATTAGGATTTCCCTGTCAGCAATATTACCAACGGTTTTTTTCCACTGGTAACGTTCTGCCAAAGTTCTTCCTTCCACAATACAACCTCCTGGGAAACGTACAAATCCAGGTTTCAAATCGTACAATTTCTGCACAAGATCTTTTCTCAAACCATTTGGTCTGTTGTTCCAAGTTTCTTGCGGGAATAATGAAACCATATCAAGATTCAAGACGCCATTGCCTTCAAAAGTTAATTTTAATTTTCCTTTTTCTACTGTTTTATTAGGGGTAATTACAGCATCATATTTTTGGAATCCATTTTTGTCTAATGCGATATTAGCCGAGCCAACCACATTTCCTTGTTCATCCAACAAATCAGCTTTGATATGATGAATGTTTCCAGAAGCCTTTTCTGATAAAAAACTGAAGTTATATTTGGAACCTTTATGAAGTCCCATACCTTTGAAACCTTCGTTGATTAGTTCGTAGTTTTTATCATTATTAATGGTAATTCTGGCGTAGTTGTGATTGCTTTTATTTTTATCCGTCACGATATTAGCATAACCAGAATTTTTGTTTTCTGAATGGAGATCACCTTTTGGCTGTGTCCACCCCATCAAAGGATTATAAAATTCGAAAGAACGGTTTTTTACTAATTCCGCATAAAGTCCACCATCTGCACCTTGATTGATATCTTCGAAGAAAACACCATACATTGTTGGTTGAATTTTGATGTTTGTTGAACTTCCGTCCAATTCCAAAGTGTGTTTTGAATTTTGTGCCCAGATAGTTGCTGAACTTAATAATGCGATGCTTGCCGCAAGCATTTTATGTCTTACTCGGATCATAATAATTGGATTAAAATAGGAGTGATAATTATTAAAAAAAGAAAATTTGGCATCGGTTGACAATGCCAAATCTATTGTTGAAAATTAATCTAATGGTGTAACAGTCGGCCAATCATTCTGCCAAGTGATTTCTTTGATTTTGCCTACAGGGAAACCTTTGTTTTTGCCGTCGTAAGCGTGGAAAATCATATAATCTTTTCCATCAAAAGTGTAAGTACTGTTGTGTCCTGCGCCAAACCAATTTTTATTCCCTTCGATGACCAGTTTTCCGCCACCTTCGTTCATTGGAATTCCTTTATCATCTACATAAGGTCCTGTGAGTTTTTCGGAGCGACCTACAACCACTTTATACGTACTTTTTTCCGCTCTGCAACACAAATCCCAAGATGCAAATTGATAGTAATATTTTCCTTTTTTGAAAATGAAAGGTGCTTCTATCGCTGCATCGCCTGGATCTGTATCATCCAATTTGAAAGAACGTTCTCTTTTCGCAATCGTGTGCCATTCCTGAGGCTGTGCAATGCTGATGAGATCTGGATTCAGTTTTACCATTTTCAATCCGTCCCAGAAAGAACCGAAAGCCATATAAGGCACTTTGTTGTCATCGAAAATAATTTGAGGATCGATGGCATTCCACATATCTCTGTTCGGATAACTTTGGATGACGATGCCTTTATCAATCCATTTGAAATCTTTGCTTTTCGGATCTAAAGTTTTGTTAACCGTAACGCCGATTGCAGAAGTATTTTTAGCAAAAGCCGAAACACTATAATATAAATAATAAAGTCCGTTGTGGAAAACAATATCCGGTGCCCAAATGTGATTGTCATAATTTGGAACCACTTGGTCTGCCCAAGTCGGTTTTACATCGAAAACACTTTTCTCTGGTTTCCAGTTTTTAAAATCCGTGGAAGAATAAACGCCAATTCCTTTCCCAGTTGTAAACATATAATAGGTATTACCTTGTTTGATAGCAACCGGATCGTGTGAAAATTGAACATCAATTGGCTTCGCTTCCTGTGCGAAAGCGAAACCATTGACTAAGAAAATAATAGAGAAATATTTTAGAAAATTCATTTTGAAAATTTAGTTAATGCCTTTTGTAGTCATAATGATTGGTTTAATTGTTCCATCTTTGTTATAATAAAGATGCTCGATTGAAACCGATCGTCTGAAACTTCCGCCATTGGGTTCAATAGCCCCGTTGTGATAGATGAAATAATCTTTGCCTTTGAACTCGATAATAGATTGATGATTGGTATTGGAGTTGCCTGCTAATTCGTTTAAAATCCCTTTGTATTCCCAAGGTCCATCCAGAGATTTGCTCATTGCATAAGCGATTTTTTCTGGAAAACCTGTTGCATAAGACAGATAATACCATCCATTTTTTTTGTGGATATAAGGTGCTTCTGTATATTTTGGAAGATCTATGGTTTTAATTTCGCCATCCAGTTCTGTCATATTTGGTTTCAGCTTGGCGTAATAGCAAGCTGTGTTTCCCCAGAATAACCAACCTTGACCTTTGTCATCAATATAAACTGTTGGATCAATATCGTCCCAATCGATATGCGTTTTTTTGGTCATATCATTCGTTACTAAAGCTTTTCCCAGTGCATCTTTGAAAGGACCAAGTGGTGAATCGCTTACTGCAACACCAATTGCTTTTCCTGGAACAGTTTTGTGGCTAACTGTAACATACCAATAAAATTTACCATCTCTTTCAATAACCTGAGAAGCCCAAGCATCGCCAGAAGCCCACGCAAAATCTGAAGCTTTCAAAGGAACTGGATGTTTATCCCAAGTTTTAAGATCGGATGAAGAGTAGACTTTCCACTCATTCATTTTATAGAAATGGAAATCATCCGGCGCCTCATCGTGACCAGCGTAGAGATACACTTTTCCTTTGTGAACCATTGCTGCAGGATCTCCTAGAAATTCATTATTAATGACAGGATTTCCACCAGTTGATTGTGCTGTACTAACATTGTAAAAAGAAAACAATGCTAGTACTGCTATTTTTTTTGATAATAGATTCAATTTCATTATTTAATTTTTTTAGCCCAAATCGCAGTTCCGAATTGATTAAGACCTGTAAATAGAATTGTAGAAGAGACTTTGTTTTCCCAATCTCTACCGTATTTTACATAAAGAATATCTTTGAAAGCGCCATTGCCCCAAGACAATGTTAAATAAGGTGCATTAAAAGACCAAGTATTATTTGGATCATTATTAATCGTTCCGTTTGGACTTAGAATAGTTTCTGAAGACAATTGGAAATCTGGACTCGTTTGCTCATTACCATAACCTGGAACGACATTGTACCCCAAAACGATTTGTTCGTAAGTTCCTGCTAAATCAGCGGATTTGATTTCTTTCTGAGTTACCGCAGCGTATCTTTCTGGAGAAGCAACTGGCCAGCCATCTTGCATCCAATACAACTCACGAACGTGAAGATCCATATAGAAACTGTTCACACCCGGACGACCTTGGTGAGCAATATAATATTGGTTATTCTCTCCTTTGAAAACCCCTGGATGCGAAACACCTTGCCATCCAGAATGACCTTTAAACTGATAAGGCGCAATAATCATTGGTGCAGAATCTATGTTGTTATTAACATTAGCGCCATTGTAATCCAAGAAAGGACCATCCGGACTGTCGGATCTTGCTACTCTCACGTTGTATTTGGTTTGTAACCAGTCGTAAGCTAAGAATAGATAATATTTCTTTTGTTCTGCATTATAGATAATTTCAGGGCCTTCAAGATTTCCATTTCTCATTCCGCCTGTCATTCCACGCTGAACAATTCTTGTTCCTCTGTCTCCAGCATTTTTCGCTAAACCTGTCGCCGGATCTAATTCTAATTTATAAATCCCATCCCAAGAAGAACCGTAATACATAATATGTCTTCCATCGGCTACCAAAACTGTAGGATCTATGGCATTGGTTCCAATGCTGTTGTCATCTTTGGAAGTCACTACGATGTCTTTTTCTACCCAAGGTCCCATTGGCGAAGATGAAGTTGCCAAACCGGTAACACTTAATCTACCCTTGTTAGATGCCAAAGAATAATACAATCTGTATTCTCCATTAACTTCCATAATGTAAGGTGCCCAAAGAGAATTGTCTGGTGTGCCTCCATTTTGTGTAATATATTCTACACCTTTCTTTGGAAGGCCGTCAAAAACCCAACCTTCGAAAGTCCAATTGATAAGATCTTTTGATTTTCTAACCTGGATTCCTGGTTTTACACTTACACCAAAAGCAACATCTGTACTGTACATATAGTAAGTATCTCCCACTTTTATAACGGATGGATCGTGAACGTTTCTGTAGCCCCACATATTGATGTAAGGAAGTCCAGAAACATCTGCATAAGTATCTGTAATTGCATCGAAATTAGTATTCTCACCCGTTCCTATTTCAGCATCGTAATTGTTTACAGGTTCCCAATTTTCATCTTTACAAGAGTAAATTACCGCTGAAGAAAGCGCTACGAAAAGAAGTTTTTTTAAAGTATTAATTTGAGTTTTCATAGTAATATTAATTAGAAGTTAGAACAACTACTGAGAACGGAGGCAATGTCAATTTCAAAGCATCTTTCTCTTTTTTGATATTTTTGAAGTCTTTTGGTACAATCAATTCTGGTTTATCAAAACTATTGTGATCATTGATTTTGTTTGATGAAATAATCTTAGCGGTGAAGTTTTTAGATTTAAAATCCTTCAAATCGATGCTCGCTTCCACCGAGTTTTTGCTATCGATGTTAACCAAAGAAATTGTAGTCACTCCATTTTTCTCTGAAGCTGATCCTGAAACTGCTTTCAAAGTTTCAGTTTTGTTGCTGTAATTTGGGCTATCGATATTCAAAGGAATCAATTGAGCATCTTGGTGTGCTTTATAAAGATTCATTACGTGATAAGTTGGTGTCAATAACATTTTTTCACCTTTAGTAAGGATTACTGCTTGTAAAACATTAACTGTTTGTGCAAGATTTGCCATCCTCACTCTATCACTATGTTGGTTGAAAATATTAAGTGTAACGCCTGCAATCATCGCATCGCGCATTGTATTTTGTTGATATAAGAAACCAGGATTAGTTCCTTTTTCAACTTCGTACCATCCGCCCCATTCGTCAACAATCAATGCTGTTTTTTTCTCTGGATCATATTTGTCCATAATAGCACTGTGCTTTTGGATTAATTCATCCATACGAAGCGCAGATTTCATTGTTGCAAAATATTCGTCTTCGGAAAAATCTACTGCATCTCCTTTTTTCTCCCAATTGGAAAATGAATAAGAATGTAAAGCCACACCTTCTATCAAGCCTCTCGGGATATCTCGCATCATTACTTCTGTCCAATGATAATCATCAATATTAGCTCCCGAAGCAATTCTAAAAAGTTTATCTGAGTTATTCCAATCTGTCATAAAAGTGGAATACTGACGGTAAAGATTAGCGTAAAATTCTGGTGTCATATTACCACCACAACCCCACATTTCGTTTCCAACACCCCAATATTTTACATTCCAAGGTTTGTCCTGACCGTTCTTTTTTCTAAGATCGCTCATTGGATTTTTGGTAACGCCGTTGACATAAGCTACCCAATCCGACAATTCTTTCACTTCGCCACTTCCAAGATTTCCTGCTAAGTAAGGCTCTGCGCCTAATTCTTTCGCTAAATCAAGAAAATCGTGTGTTCCAAAACTGTTATCTTCTGTGTTTCCTCCCCACCATCTGTTAACAATAGTTGGTCTTTCTTTTTTTGGACCGATGCCATCTTTCCAATGGTAAGTATCTGCGAAACAACCGCCTGGCCATCTCAAGTTTGGAATACTTAGGTCTTTCAAAGCTTTGATAATATCATTCCTAACACCTTTTGTATTAGGAATGGTACTATTTTCTCCTACAAAGATTCCGTCATAAATTCCTCTTCCAAGATGTTCAGCAAAATGACCGTATATATTTTTATTGATAATTTGAGATTTAGCTTCTTTGTTAGCACTGATTGTAGATTTCAGCTGTGCTCCCAATGAAACAGTGAATGCTAGAGCCGCTGCTGTAAAATATTTGTTTGCGTATTTCATAGGATATTAAATCTTAGAAAAACTGCCTACAGCCTCAACACTGCAGACAGTTAAAATTAATATGAACTTTTAGTTTTTTACCAACCTGGATTTTGGGTAAGACCATTTGGGTTGTTATCGATTTCCGTTAAAGGAATTGGGTAAAATTCTCTACCTGGAGAGTATGTATTGAACTCGTTGTCTCTAGATTTCAGCCAATTCAATTTAGACTGATCCTGAAGCCATCCCCAACGTCTGATATCATCGAAACGGTGACCTTCTAAAGAAAACTCTAGAAATCTCTCGTGTCCAATTTGCTCTCTCATTTGAGCCTGAGTCATTCCCGGTTTTGTGGTTCTAAGATCTGGTAATTGAACTCTGCTTCTTACCATTTGGATATAGTCGTATGCTTGAGCAGTATTACCTAATTCGTTTAGACATTCTGCATACATCATTAAAACGTCTGCGTATCTCATCAATCTTTCGTTGATACCAGATCTCCAATCATATTCGCTTACAGATCCATTGTTATAATTCTGATATTTCTTTGTAAATACATCATTAAGATAGGCTGGATTGTTTGCATAATTTGTTGCGAAGTCTTTTCCATAAAGTGTTTCTCCCGGATGGTTGTAGAACATGGTTACGCCTAATCTTGGATCTAGCTCATCATTGATTGTTTTTTCTACTTGGTATTCATTAAACAAAGCTTTTGTAGGTTGGATATCATTAAATCCAAATCCCGGAGGGCCATAAGTAATAGCTCTAGCAGATGTTTTACCCCATGATGATCCTGGCGCTCCACCCCATCCTAGGTCTATACCGCCGGCATTTCTATCAAATTGAAGCTCAAAGATTGATTCGGCGTTATTTTCATTGGCATCCGTAAAATTATCTGCATAGTTATCTACCAAAGAGTATGTTCCTAGATTAATAACTTTCTCAAATTGTTCTTTTGCTTTTGCAAAATCTTTCGTAAATAAGTAAGCTTTCCCAAGATAAGCCATAGCTGCTCCTTTGGTTGCTCTACCTGTATGGCCTTTATCTAAACCATTAAGATTAGTATAAGAAACAGGAAGCAAGTCTGAAGCTTTTTGCAAATCAGAAATCACTTGTTGCCATCCTTCCTCATGAGTTTTTTGTCCGTGGTACAACTCCATATCCAAAGGAAGAGGAACTCTATTATATAAATTAACCAAATGGAAGAATAGCAAACCTCTTAAAAAATAGGCTTGTCCCATTACTCTATCTTTAAGAGCTGGATCCGAGAATGCTATGTTAGGAACATTTAAAATTACTTGATTGGCACGGTAAATCCCTTGATAGTAATCTTTGAATGCCCAACCGTAGATATCATCTAAAGAAATAACTGTTGTAAACTTCCCTGCAGTGAACATAGCTCCCCAAGGACTCACACTATGGGTATCATCTGCTCTTGCATCTAATAACAATGGTGTACTTCTCATATAAGTACCATCTGTAATCAATGATTGATAAACCGCTGTCACACCTTTTAGGCCATCTTCATCTGTTTTCCAGAAATTTGCTTCTGTATTTACGTTTGGATCGTGCTGATCTAGATCATCTTCTTTCACGCAGCTCATTAATGAAAATGCTGCCAGTGCTATATAAAAATATGTTTTTGTCATTTTGTAGTAGATTTAAAATTAGAAGTTAGCTTCGATACCAAATGAAACAGTTACGGGATTTGGGAAAGATCCGTATTCAAATCCTCTTGATAATAATCCATCACTAATAAAATCTGGGTCATAGCCTTTGTACTTGGTTATTGTCAGAAGATTCTGTCCAGAAGTATAGATTCTCAGTTTATTGAAAATTATTTTATCTGTAGTAAAAGTATAACCTAGTTCTAATGCTTGTAATTTGATATAATCTCCTTTTTCCACAAATCTGTTAGAAGGTCTGTTGTTATCATTAGGATTATTTTTTACTGGTCTTGGGACATTGGTATTCGTATTTTCTGGTGTCCAATAATTTAACATATCCGTAGAATGGTTTGTTAAGTCACCAATCATTAGAGAAGAATAAGTACCATTATAAATGTAATGTCCTGCCATCCCTTGCCAAAACATAGACAAATCAAAGTTCTTATAGTTCGCACTTAAATTAAGCCCAAAGGTATATTTAGGAATTGATCTACCTAAGAATGTTCTGTCATTATCATTAATAATACCATCACCATTTAGATCTTTGAATTTGATATCTCCAGGTGCTGCATTAACTTGCGTCGCATGGTTTTGAATATCTCCAGTATTTTGGAAAATACCTTCTGCAATCCATCCGTAAAGCTCACCTGCAGATCTACCAACTTCTGTTTTAGAATTAACTCCAAAAATCGGACTGTTATTATCCCCTAGTTTTAGCACCTCATTATCCAGCAATCCTAAGTTCGCATTAAAGTTAAGTTTAAGATCTCCAATATTTTGACGATAACCTAAACTAAATTCCCATCCCATATTTTTCATATCACCAGCGTTAGTCGTGATATTATTAGGTGTTCCCCCAGAGCTAAATGGTAATGGAACTGAAAGCAACATATCGTAGGACTTCTTAGAATAATACTCCGCAGAGAAATCTAATTTATTGAACAAACTAAGCTCAAGAGCCACACTAGAAGACTCTACGGTTTCCCATTTGATATTAGGATCTTTGATAGAAATAACTGTAGAACCAGGTTGCAAAACACCACCAAAAATATAATTTGCAAAAGGATTAATTGTATTTTCCCAAGAATAAACACCAATGGTATTGTTCCCGAGTCTACCCCAGCTTCCTCTTATTTTTAATAAATTAATATAATCTGGAAGGTTAATAAATTCTTCTTTGTCCAATCTCCATCCTCCAGAGAACGAGAAGTTTTCTGCGTGGTTATTACGCGGTGCAAATAATGACGATTTATCTTGGCGGAAGTTAGCTGTAAATAGATACTTTTCTTGGAAGTTATAGTTCAATCTTCCAATTACAGAGGATGTTGTAACCCTATTATTATATTCTCCTGTATCTCTTGCTGTTGCATACTCCAATTGAGCAATAGTTCCTGCCGCATAACCTACACCTCTAGACCAGTGGTTATAATAATCATCTCTTTGTTGAATCCAACCCGCCAATAAGTTGAAACTATGATCTCCTAGTTTGAAATCATAAGTCAATAGATTGTTAATAAAGGTAGTCTGCAAAGTATTATCCGAGATATCTAATTGTGCTTCGTTTGCTTCTGTAACATAATACCATCCAAGATCAGATTGCGGAACAAATAAACGATTGTGGACTGTGGTTCTATCGGCAGAAACATCTAATTTATATTTCAGACCTTTTACAATCTCATATTCTCCCCAAAAATCTCCAAGAAAACGATTTCTTTTCGTATTATTTTGAACCAATCTGTTAAATCCTAAAATATTAAGCGAAATAGCAGCTTGTGTATTAGCATCTGTTCCCCCAAAACCTCCTAGACGGTTAGGATCATACATTGGCATTGTTGGAATAGCTTGAAGAAGAGAAATCAAAATAGAACCATTATTATAGCCTGTAAAATTCTCTTTATCTGATTGTGTGTAGGAGAATTTACCTCCATATTTAAATTTGTTACCTTTTTTACCACTGAAGTTAGCATTCAAGGCATATCTTTCAAAATCTTGAGGTGTATTGAGATAAGCTGTATTTTTGAAATAATCTAAATTAATACTATAACTGATATTCTCGGATCCTCCGTTAAAATTAACCGAATGATTTTGAACATTTCCAGTGGTAAAGCCTTCTTTTTGCCAATCTGTATCTACATTATTAATATAATATGGACTATTGGGATTATTTCCAGAAAGAATTTCCAATCCAGCATTAAGATAGGATTGGTTGGTAATTTGTTGATACTGCTCACGGTTGGTAACACTTATTTTTTTAGGTGCAAACTGAAAACCATTAAGACCTTTGTAGCTAAGATTTACTTTACCTCTAGCACCTTGTTTTGTTGTGATAATTACAACTCCAGCTGCACCACGAACACCATAGATTGCAGCAGCAGAAGCATCTTTTAGAACCTGGATAGACTCTACATCACCCGGCGCAAAATCATTGGGGCTATTAACCATTACACCATCTACTACAAACAAAGGATTATTATTCGTAAAAGAAGTGATTCCTCTAATCTTCATATTAACAGTTCCACCAGGTTCGCCAGAAGACTGCATTGTAACACCTGCAACTTGACCTTGCAATTGTTTCGCAATATCATAAGTCACCGTTTTTTTAGCATCATCCATTTTCACCACAGAAACCGCTCCTGTAATATCAGACTTCTTTTGCTTACCGTAACCAATTACCACAACTTCGTCTATATTATTTACATTCTTTCTTAGTTTAATGTTAAACACTGTTTTATTTCCAACCTTTAATTCTTGAGGATCATAATCCAAAGAAGTAAAAATAAGGATGTCTTCCGGCTTTGCCGTGATTTCAAAATTTCCATCTGCATCACTCTCAACTAAGACATCAGAATTAGCAATCTTAACTGTTGCGTTGGACACAGGTTTACCGTCAGTAGTATTCACCACCGACCCTTTTATGATCTGTTGTGAATAAATAGAACTTGAGATTGTTGCAAAAAGAACAACAACTAGTTTTCGAGAGCCAGAAAATGATAAGAATCTTCCTGCTATCTTTGAAATGGAATCAATTTTTTTATTCATAAAAGGCTTACTTTATAAATGTATTTTTTACACTTCTAAATGTAATAAAAGAATTGACATAGAAAATAGGTCAAGGGTAATTTGTTAATAATTAGGGGTAATATTGTTGATGTTTTGTCTGATAAAACTAAGACTAAAAAACAAAAAAACAACTACACCAAATAAATCAACGGCATTAAAAAAAAACATTAATCAATTAATATCCAATCAATTAACCTTTTTGGAAATAAAATCAAATTTGAAAATTAACCAAATATTAAGTAAACTTTAATCATAACTTAATAGATAAATTAATTCTATTATTTTAACAAATATTTAACATTAAATTAGTAAAAATTAAGACTTGCAACTAACTTAATATTTTGTTTTGACTCAAAAAAAATTAACCAAAAAATGTAGTAAAAAGACATAAAATTGAAATTCAATATTATTATTGTAAAATTATTGATATCAAAAGGGCTTAAGGTTTTATATGATAAGCTGGATATGCAAATAATTTAAATCGTCAGCAAAAAGTAGACATTATATAATATAATAGTTAAGGCGTGTTTTCAAAAAATAATTACATTTAATTATGGAAACACCTAAAAAGAAAAGTTCCGAAAAATTAGTAAAAAACATCCGTAAAAATACAAGGAGCATCTTTACAGCCGAGCAGAAAATTTTAATCGTAATGCAAGCCATTGCCACAAGTGAAATTGGTGTTAAACGAACCCTAGAAAGCCTTGGGATTGCAAGAAGTACTTTCTACAAATGGTATCAGAAATACTTTGAAAATGGCTACGATGGCTCGGAAACATCCAAAAGAACATCTAAAAGAACATCTAAAAGACAATGGAACAGCATTCCGGAAGAACAAAAAGATCTGGTAGTAGAAATCGCTTTGAAACACCGAACTTTCCTCAAGAGAACTGGCGCACAAAACTGACAAGCAAGGTTTTTTTTATCTTATAATCAAGTGTTTACAGAATTTTAAATCAACGAGATTTAATCCCTGCACCAAATCATTTTTTACTTTCAGCAGTAAATGAGTTTTGTAAATCATCGGTAAAAATTTTGCTTCTGAGATAAGAGCAATATTTTTGTGCATTAAATCTTTGTTACTCATTTTATGTAATTGTTATTATAAATGAGCGCAAATTACTTTTGTTGTAAAATAAAAAACCCACTAAAAAAGTGGGTGTTAAAATGGGTGTAATCATTGTAATCATTTGATTTTCAATGTTTTTAGCAGAGAGGAAGGGATTCGAACCCTCGATACAGTTACCCGTATACTAGCTTTCCAGGCTAGCTCCTTCAACCACTCGGACACCTCTCTATTTGAGGTTGCAAATATAATGAAATATCTGATTACTGCAAGGATTATTGAAATTCTTCTGTAATTTCTCCACAAATATTTTCTGAGAAGACGTGAGAGAAGCTTTTTGAGTATTTTGGATTCTTCAAAATGTGCATACATTTTGTAATAGCTGACTCTGCGGTCATATCTTTTCCGCTGATTGCACCGATTTTTGTAAAAATATTACTATTGCTATATTTCCCAAAACTGATTCCTCCTGATACACATTGACTAATAACCACAATCTCAATTCCACGACTTCTTAGTTCTTGTAAAACATTTTGAGTTTTCTCGCCATTAAAAATTGTTCCTGAACCAAAAACCTGCAAAACAATGGCTTCCGGAGTTTTGAGTTCCAATAAAGATTCGAAGTTCATTCCTGGGAAGATTCTGTAGAAAAGAACATTTTCATTGAGATAAGTATCCAATTCGAATTTGCCTTTTGGTTTCCAAAGCAAATCTTTTTCAATATTAAGATGAACGCCCGACTGTCCCAAAATCGGATAATTTGGACTTTGATAAGCATCAAAGAATTCAGCAGAATATTTCAAACTTCTGTTTCCACGAAGAAGTTTATATTCAAAGTAAACAGCAACTTCTTTTATAACTGCTTCATCATTTTCATAAAGACTGGCATAATAAAGACTGGTGAGAAGATTCTCTTTCGCATCTGTCCTCAAATCTCCAATTGGCAATTGTGAACCCGTCAGAATCACCGGTTTACTAAGATTTTTTAGCATAAAACTTAACGCAGAAGCAGTATAAGACATTGTATCTGTCCCGTGAAGAATTAGAAATCCGTCAAAAGCATCATAATTTTTATGAATCCATTCTGCAATCATCCGCCATTCATTGGGTCCCATATCAGAAGAATCGACTGGCTTTTCAAAAGGATGAACAGAAACCTCGCATTCGAGAAGATTCATTTCCGGGATTCTTTTGAAAATAGTGGAAAAATCAAATGGAACAAGACTTCCTGTCGTATAATCTTTTTCCATTCCGATGGTTCCACCCGTGTATATCAATAGGACTTTTCTTTTCATAGACTAATGTTGATTCGAAAGTGAAAACTGCAGCCCGGCTTGAGCGGAAATCCTTTTTTGCTTTTTCATTAAGTTCTATTTAAACTGAAATCGTCTGCAAAAAAGATTGGGAGCGGAAGACGGATTAAGCTGCCATAAAAATTCTCAACAAAAGTAAAATTTTAATCTGAATGGGGAAAATAAAAAATGCCCGTTAAAAAACGAGCATTATTTTGATGTTTTAGTTAAATTATTTAACCAAAAGGATACTTGCGATCTGATTTGCCAACTCAGTTCCGATTCTGTCCTGAGCTTCTTCCGTAGCCGCACCGGTGTGAGGCGTCAAAGAGATTTTTGGATGCGTCAGGATTTTTTCAGAAGGCGTTGGTTCGTTCTCGAAAACATCAAGACCTGCAAACGCCAATTTCCCAGAATCCAAAGCTTCTATCAAAGCTTCTTCATCTATTACTCCACCTCTAGCACAGTTGACAATAGCTGCGCCAGTTTTCATTTTTTCCAATTCTGCTTTTCCAATGATAGGACCATTCTGAGCAGGAACGTGAAGTGTGATAAAATCCGAATGCTGAATCAACTGCTCCAACGGCTCTGTTTCTATTTCCACGTTGATATATTGCTGGTTGTAGAAATCTACACGTACACTTGCTTTTCCGATTCTTGTATCGGAAGCAATCACTTTCATTCCCAAACCAAGGGCAATTCTTGCAACTTCCTGTCCGATTCTTCCGATTCCTACGATTCCGATAGTTTTACCTCTCAGTTCAATTCCAGCTTCGTATTTTTTCTTCAATTTTGCGAACTCAGTATTACCTTTTACAGGCATTTGTCTGTTAGAATCCTGAAGAAATCTGCTTCCAGAGAAAAGATGTGCAAATACCAATTCCGCCACAGATTCCGAAGATGCTGCAGGTGTATTGATTACGTGTTTTCCTTTTTCTCTAGCATAAGCCACTTCGATGTTGTCCATTCCAACACCACCTCTACCGATGATTTCCAGACTTGGGCAATTATCTACCATTTCCTTCGTCACTTTCGTTGCACTTCTTACAAGCAAAACCTTCACTTGATATTCATTAATGTATGTGATCAGATTTTCCTGAGCTACTTTATCAGTAATTACCTCGAATCCATTTTCTTTTAGCGCGTCTATTCCAGATTGTGTCAATCCGTCATTAGCAAGTACTTTCATTATAAATTGTATGTTTTTTGAAGAACAGAATCTGTTCAATAATTAATTGGTTTAGGAGCTTAATCCCGCTTTCCGCTATATCTTTTTCTTTTTTAGCAAAAAAAGAAAAAGGATGTCGCTGCAATCGGGGCTAGGGGTTTTGTCATCAAATCAAAAATTCCCGAAAGTTTGAGGCTCGGGAATTTTTAATTTAAAATATTTTTAGTCACGGAAAACCTCTATGGTTACTTGTTTTTCAACCAAATCCGTGAATTTTCCTTTGTATCTTGTTGCGCGTACAAGGTGGTTGTCTATCCAGTGATAGTTTCCACCTCTTGGTTTCCCTAAGAGAACGCTGTGGTATTTGAAACCGTGTTTGTTCAACCAAGTTTCTGTAATTTCTCTCAAATCTTCTGTTCTGGAAGTGAAGAAACAAATCTGATGACCCTCGTCATACCATTTATTAATGGTCGCCAAAGCATCCGGAAAAGGCTCGCAAGTTACCATTCTCTCTGGTTCTTCGTTAGGAACATCTTCGGTAATTGTACCATCGATATCGATAAGATAATTCTTTACATCGCCTTTCAGCATTGGGCTCAGATGTTCTATGTATTCTAATTCCATAATTTGTTAAAATTGAAGTTGCAAAATTATATATTTCTATTCAGACTAACAAATTATTACAAAAAGCTTAATAAAAGATTCATTTTATAATATAATTTAAAGAAAATTATCCTTTTAGTTTTACCACAATCACTTATCAACCTAAAATTTTTCAGTTGATTAGACTTTTAAACACAAAAAAATCACCTAAAAAACTTATCACATCTTTTTATATATTTGATTAATAATAAAAACTATGGAGAAAAAACTCAAACTTTGGGACGCGGTGATGATTGTAATGGGCTCAATGATAGGAAGCGGAATTTTTATCGTAAGCGCAGACATTATGCGAAATCTCGGTTCTGGTCATTGGCTGATTGTCGTTTGGTTGATTACGGCTGTAATGACCGTTGCAGCAGCAATAAGTTATGGCGAATTATCAGCAATGTTCCCGAAAGCAGGCGGACAATATACTTACATCACAGAGATTTTTGGTAAACCAATGGGATTTCTTTACGGTTGGGGAATGTTCACCGTCATCCAAACAGGAACAATTGCCGCAGTTGCGGTGGCTTTCGGCAAATTTACAGCTTATCTTGTGCCGAGTCTCAATGATGCGGCTCCGATTTTCCAAAGTGGCGAATTTAAAATCACGTGGATTCAGATTCTGGCGATTGTTGTGATTTTGTTTTTGACATTTGTGAATACGAAAGGCGTTCAGTTTGGGAAAATTCTCCAAAATGTTTTTACCTCATCCAAAATCATTGCGCTTCTTGGTTTGATTGTTCTTGGTTTTGTCTTGATTTCTCAATCTAATTGGAATTCTAATATGAGTTTCGGCTGGGACGCTTTCCAAAACCTGAAACAAACCGAATGGAAAAGTATTTCTGGTGCTACTCTTGTTGGTGGAATTGCTGCCGCAATGGTTGGTTCGGTTTTCAGTTCTGTGGCTTGGGAAAATGTGACTTTTATCTCCGGTGAAATCGAAAATCCAAAGAAAAACGTTGTAAAGGCAATGATTTTAGGAACTTCGGCTGTGATGATTCTTTATCTTTTAGTGAATTTTGTTTACCTTAACGCACTCGGCAGAGATTCTATCGCTTTTGCTACAAATGACCGAGTTGCTGTTGCTGCTGCCGAAAAAATGTTCGGAAATGCAGGAACAATTATCATTGCTATTCTTGTGATGATTTCGACTTTTGGTTGTGTGAACGGTATTGTTCTCGCTGGCGCAAGAGTTTTCCAGACAATGGCAAAAGACGGATTATTCCTGAAATCTGCAGTTGAAAATAATAAAAACGGCGTACCTGCAAAATCTCTTTGGATGCAAGGGATTTGGGCAAGTTTGCTTTGTCTTAGCGGACAATACGGCGATTTGCTGGATATGATTTCATTTGTAATTGTTTTGTTTTATATGATTACAGTTTTTGGTGTAATTTACCTAAGAATCAAAAAACCTGAACTGGAAAGAGGCTACAAAACATTTCTTTATCCTTTCACACCTATTCTTTATCTTTTGATTGGTACAGGATTTTGTATTCTGTTATTTATCTACAAACCACAATATACGTGGCCTGGATTGGGATTGATTTTGCTTGGGTTGCCGGTTTATTTTTTTATTAATAAGAAAAATGAAAGCAAATTGTAGATGTGGAAAATGCCATCAGAATGACTATTAATCTCAATTACATTTTTTTGATTTAGTCTCAAATTTTTGCGACGACGAAAAACTGAAACTTAATTATTGGAAAGAGCTAGAACAATCTTATTCTCAGAAAAGCAGAAAATATCACAATCTCATTCATCTTGAGAATATGATTCTTGAATTGGAAGAAGTGAAAGATAAAATTTCAAATTATCATTGCATACTTTTTTCCATTTTCTATCACGATATTATTTACAAAGCGACATCAAAAGATAACGAAGAAAAAAGTGCAGAATTAGCAAAAACAAGACTGGAAAAACTGAATATTCCGAGTGAAAAAATAACTAGGATTTACAATCAAATTCTTGCAACAAAGTCACACAAAAAAAGTAAAGATTCTGACACTAATTTTCTTCTTGATGCAGATTTAGCAATTCTCGGTCAAGATTGGGAAATGTATGAAAATTACACTCAACAAATCAGAAAGGAATATTCAATCTATCCTGACTTTATGTATAAACCTGGTCGCAAAAAAGTCTTGACTCATTTCCTTGAATTTGATGAGATTTTCAAAACAGATTACTTTAAAGAAAAGTATGAAGTAAATGCGAGATTAAATATTCAAAGAGAGTTAAGCAAAAAATAAATTTTGTTTGTTACCAAAATTTGGTAACTTTGATTTAGAATAAAAAATTAAAATGGGACGTAATACATCCGTTTCTTTAGGAAATCATTTTGAAGATTTTGTGGATGAAAAAATTTCACAAGGGAGATTCAAGAATGCAAGTGAAGTGATTCGTGCGGGATTAAGACTTTTGGAAGAAGAGGAAAATAAATTACAATTCCTTAAAAATGCAATCAAAGAAGGCACCGAAAGTGGGATTGCAAAAGATTTTGAACCAAAAAATCATCTTGCATCTTTAAAAGCCAAAATTAAAAATGGCTAAATATTTGTTCACGAACAAAGCTGTCAATGACCTTTCCAATATTTATGAATATACTTATCACTTTTGGTCAGAAAATCAAGCTGATAAATATTATGAAGAACTAATTAGCTTCTGTGAAATGCTTTCAGAAAACCCGAATATTGGTAAAAATTATAAAGAAATTGCTTCTGACATTTTTGGATTTCTTGCTAATCGACATATTATCTTTTACCGAATTTTAAATGTCAATGAAATAGAAATTACAAGAATTATTAGCGCTAATATGGATTTGAAATCAAGAATAAAAGATTAAGATTCCAACAAAAACTCCTTATAATTCCCCAAAAACTTAACATCTGCGCCAATTGCTCTCAATTCATCAATCGAATTGATATAAAGAACATTGTTCCAATCTCCGACAACAGTTACAAAAAAGAAATAGTTACCGAGTTTGGTTTTCAAAGTTCGGGATTCGATTTTGCTAAGGTTCATATTTCGCCACGCAAAAACCGATAAAACCTGATGCAGTCCTCCAGCGTGGTCTTCGGGAAGCGTAATCAAAAGCCCGGTTTTCTTTCCTGAACTGTTCAAATCGCTATCAAAACTTTCATCACTTTTCGAAATCACAATGAATCTCGTATGATTCTCTTCAACATCGTGAATGTTATCATTAATGATTTTCAGACCGTATAATTCCGCAGCAAATTTGTTGGCAACAGCCGCAATTTTCCGGTCAGGATTTTCAGAAACCCGTTTTGCAGCCGCAGCCGTAGAAGTAAAATCTTGTTTTGTAACTTCGGGATAATTATGATTTAAAAAATGAAAACTTTGTGCAAGAGCCTGCGGATGAGAATAGATTTTCTCAATTTCAGTATCATTTTCTTGATTTGGATGAATCATCAAATGATGCGCAATCGGCATTACAGCTTCCGCTTCAACTCTGATTTCCGGCGTTTGATAAAGATAATCCAAAGTCATAGAAACCGTTCCTTCTATAGAGTTTTCCAAAGGAACAACCGCTTTATCCACTTCATTATTCTGAACCGCCAAAAAGCAATCCAAAATATTGGCTTTCGGAATCAATTCTTCGTTTGGGAATAATTGAGTCGCGGTCAACTGCGTAAAAGAGGCTTCGGGTCCTAAGAATGCTATTTTCATTTTGCGAAATTAAAGAATTTTTGAACCACAAAAGTCACAAAAGATATCGAAAAACAAAAATTTACTGAAGATTACAAAAGTTAAAACTTTAAAACAGATTCTTTTTTGAACTTTTGACAGACTTAAAAATGACAATAGCTTTTGTGCCTTTTGTCGTTAATCAGCTTTCTTAGAAAAATCAAAATTAAAATTTGCACTTACGATAAAACCATTGTTATACTGGAACACATTTTTACCTTCCACTTCCCTTCCCAACTGTACAATCTGATTCAGATAACCACCTTCTACTCTCAACAAATCATTGAATTTATAACCTAACAACACTCCGATTCTATTTTGGTCAAAAATATTCTCAACAACATTTTTTCCAAAGCCAATCATTACCTCATCATAAACCGCAACATAAGGCGTTTTCTCAACAATCAAAGTTCCTTTCAAAGGCATTTGCAAACGAATCATATAACGAGCTCTGTTCATAAAAGGAAACTCATCTTCCGAAGTGAGATTAGCATTAGAATATCTCCCAACCCAGCGCTGTTCCAACATAAAACGGTGTGACAAATCGATTTTCCCAATCTTGTCGGTCACCGTTGCCATTTCGTAAATTCTATGCTCCGTGAAATCTTTTCCCATTCCGTTCAATGGAATTTCACCATAAGGAAAAGTCTCTGCCCAAGCGTAACCAAGTCGTAATTGCAGATTCGGGTTTGCCTGAAAATTGATTCCCAAACGTAAAAGACTCTGCTGCCAGGTTGTGATATAATCATTTCTCCTCCACTGATATTCGGTATGGATGGAGAATTTTGAATCTAATTTAAACGTTCCGTTGTAAGCGTACCAGCCAATATTATTGTGATTGCTTATTCGGTTTTGTGCGGACAATGAATTTGAAATTAAAACCAGAAATAATGCGCTAAAGAATAATTTTGCTTTAGTGAAAACCATATTAAAATGTTATCGATTTCTACAAAACTAACGATTCAGAAAGGGAAAAGCAAATGACTTTAATTCGTTTCTATGCTAATTGCAGGAACTTTATAATTATTGAATTTCTTGTCAGGCTGTAGAATTCTGGCTTTTTTCAGAAGGTCTTCTGCAATTAGAATCGATTGGTTGTGAACTTCGATATCATTTAGAAAAAACCTTGATTCTGATGTAAGATTCAATTTTGTTTTAGCTTCAGCAATGGTTACTTTTTTGATAGTTTGAGGCTTTTTCATTACAATATTAATCAAACCATTTTTCACGAGGTCGTCATATTGTTCGATTTGCGAAAACGGCGATTTGTAAACTTGAACACTTTGAATTTCTTCTGGATTGAAACTGTGAAGCAACACATTAGAAACAATTACATTATCAACAATATAAATCGGATTAACGTCAGATTTCTGGGCAAAAGAAAATTGAACACAAAAGAAAACTGCGAAAGCCAGAATTAGCTTTTTCATAAATTTTGGATTTAAAGAACTAAATTAAGAATTTTAATTGGCGTCGCCTTTTTCGATACCTTCTTCAATTTTTTCAACAACCCCTTCTTTTTCTTCTTGTGAAATTTCGAATTGGTCTTCTTTATCCTCATTTCTCACCACCAGTGAAATCCAAATCGGGAAATGGTCAGAATCCACAGATTTCATTCTTTTCATATCAACCAATCGGAAATGTGGACTTACGAAAAAATGGTCAAGAGGCCAACGAAGAAACCAATATTTGGCGTGAAACGTATTGTACATTCCTCGTCCACGTCGCGGATCGAGCATTCCACTGGATTTTAGAAATAACTTGGTGGTTCTGGACCAGGCGACATCATTCAGGTCTCCAAAAACAATGGCTGGTTTTCCAAATTCCTCTGCCTTTTCGCCCACCAGAAGAATCTCGGCATCACGTTCTGTACTTTCAGGATTTTCCTGTGGCACAGGCGGTGTTGGATGAATTCCATATAAACGAACGATGTCATTATTATATTCCAAATCCGCTACAATAGACGGAATATCGTCATCAATCAAATAATTGATTTCCTGATTTTTAATCGGGAATTGGCTGTAAAATAGAAGTCCATAAGTGTTTGGCAAAGGAACTTCAATTTTATGAGGATAACTATCTGTAGCCGATTTCAGAGCGTTTTTCCATTCTTCATCAGTCTCCAAGAAAAACAAAACAGACGGATTATTTTCGTTAACTAAATCAATTAATTTCTGATAATTATTATTGTACTGATAAACATTGCAAACCAAAATATCCAAAGGTTTTTCACCGGAATTTGGTTTAATTTTATCAATCATTGTTTTTCCAAATTTTGTGTAAGGAAGAATGATATAAAATAAATAAAATGACAAAATGATCTCCGAAAAAAGAAGAACCTGATCATAAATCGTTGGATTTTCAAAAGTAAAAAACCAAACTAAAATGAGAACCAACAGAATGATAAACTTCTGAAAACGTGGATAATCAAAAACTCTGAAAGTCCAATATGTATTTTTAATCGCCGGCATCAGAACCGATAAAATCGCCAAAACCGAAATGCTCCAATACAAATAAGACGTCCAGTGTTCCATTCAATCAATTTATTCTTTAATATTTTTTCCGAGGATAATCAGACTTCGTTTTTCGCCGTCCAATTCGGCAATATTTTTGAGATTTGCCCATAATTTAAAACCGAATTTCTCAAACAAAGTCAAACTCGGAAGGTTATGTGCGAAGATAAATGCGAGAAGATTTTCGATTCCAAGGTCGTGAGATTTTTCGATGGCATACTCCAGAATCAATCTGCCCAAACCTTTTCCTCGATATTTTTCATCAATATAAATACTGATTTCTGCAGTTTTCTGATAAGCCGGTCTTCCGTAGAAATCCTGAAAACTTACCCAGCCAACGGTATTTTTCTCCGAATCCAAAACCATCCAAAGCGGACGAAATTCAGAATTATGCTGATGAAACCAGTCGATTTTGCTCTCGACAGAAACAGGTTCCAAATCAGCAGTAACCAATCGCGATGCAACCGTAGAATTGTAAATTTCCACAATCTTAGGAAGGTCATCTAAAGTCGCATCACGAAAAGTCATAGTTTATTATTTGTTAAACTGTTGATTTGTTAAACTGTAAAATCATAAAATTGATTAATCTCAAAACTGCAAAACGATTTTACAAATCAACAATTTTACGATTTAAATAATTGAGTTAAACGCTTGTTCCAAATCAGCAATCAAATCTTCTGCATCTTCGATTCCGACACTTAATCTTACCAAGTCATCAGTAATTCCAAGAACAGCTCTTTTATCTTCAGGAATTGAAGCGTGTGTCATCATCGCAGGAAGATTCGCCAACGATTCTACTCCGCCCAAAGATTCTGCCAAAGTGAAAACTTTGATATTTTCTAAGAATTTAATGGCATCTTCTTTTTTTCCAGACTTGAACGTGAAAGAAACCATTCCACCAAATTCTGTCATTTGTCTTGTTGCCAAATCATATTGCGGATGAGACGACAATCCCGGATAATAAATCTTTTCTACCAAAGAATGATTTTCAAGAAATTTAGCGATTTCGAAACCGTTGTCAGAATGTCTTTGCATTCTAAGCGCCAAAGTTTTGATTCCTCTCAAGACCAAATAAGAATCGTGAGGACCTAAAATTCCACCGCTCGCAAACTGAATGAAATGTAATTTCTCTCCTAATTCAACATCTTTTGCAATCAAAGCGCCGGCAATCACATCAGAATGTCCGCCTAAATATTTAGTCGCAGAATGCATCACAATATCAGCTCCCAAATCCAACGGTTTCTGAATATAAGGTGTTGCAAATGTATTATCAACAGCAACCAAAATATCTTTGCCTTTTACGGCATCAGCTACCATTTTGATGTCTACCAATTTCATCAATGGATTGGTTGGTGTTTCAAGCCAGATTAATTTAGTTTTATCAGTAATAACACTTTCTAATTCTTCGACATTATCAAAACCGATGAATGTAAATTTCAACTGATATTTCTCGAATAATCTGGTGAACATTCTGTAAGAGCCTCCATAAAGGTCATCTACAGCAATTACTTCGTCGCCAGGACTTAGCAATTTCAAAACACAATCAATCGCTGCCAAACCAGAACCGAAAGCTAAACCTCTAGCTCCGTTTTCTATGCTTGCCAAAGAATCTTCCAAAGCTTGTCTCGTAGGATTTGCTCCTCTGGAATATTCGTAACCAGAAAGTAATTGTCCCGGACTTTTTTGTGCAAATGTTGATGTCAAAAATACAGGAACGTTCACTGCTCCAGTTGCAGGCTCGTGGTGTTGCCCACCGTGTATCACTTTTGTATTGAATTTCATATTGTCGATTTGTTAATTTGTTGATTTGTAAAATCGATGATTCGCTAATTTGTTAATCTTATAAAACGATTTTACAATTTCACAGTTTTACGATTTACATTTTTATCGCAGACTTCACAGCAAATTCCTCAGCCATTTCTCCAATCCATTGTGCGACATCTTCTTCGCTAGTTGCTCTTTCGTAAGTGTGTCCAATGGAAACTAAGATTTGATGAAAGAATCTTTTCATTTCGTCAACAGGCATATCTTTTGTCCAAAGGTCGATTCTAAGCGCTTCCATAGCTTTGCTATCCCAAACGGAAATCATCGCAGCTTTAGTTTCTTGTCTTTTGATGCCGCCGTCTTCGGCTTTCCAAAACATTTTTTCCGGAACGTGATTATCGTCCAATTCTACATCTATAACGATTTTTGTCTTTTTCATTGATTTTATTCCTAATATATTAAGTGATATTTATTCTAATTTTAAACGCAAAGTCCGCAAAGTTTTTTTTTCCTAATTGAAAATATTTTTAAGATTCGCGAAGGCGCTCCGCTCAGCAAAAAATTAAATTATTTAAAAAACTCTCAAAACTCTATTTCGGTCTGTATTCAGAAGCATTGAAAATCTCCGTTGCATTTTTCTTTAAAAACACCGGTAATTTTTCTTCCGGATGAGCTTTCAAATAATGTTTGCAAATCTGCCAACCTGTCCAAATGGCGATTTGTGGAGAGCTTTCTCTATCAACTTCTGTATAGAATTTTGAAAATGGTCCGGGTGTAATGAATCTTTCAGAAAGATTTGGATCTGCACTGAAAAGCAAATCATTTTCAACAAAATAGTTCCAGATATTAGCTTCGTTAGCAACCGCCCAACCGTATTGAGCTTTTGTATAATTTATTTTTAGATAATCCGGAACATTTGGTAAAAATGCGTCTTGAAGAATCTGAATTTTTCCTTGGTAAACAATTTGATCCAAAAACTTCTGCTGATCGATTGGAGCAGGAACTAATCTGGACGCAAAAAACATAGAAATCTTTGGAACTAAATTTTGTGGATTCATAGATTTTTGAAAATATAAATCCAGACCTTTATAATTCTTATTGCCGTCTCCCATAAAACCTGTCATATCAACAAAAAGCATATTCTGATCTTCTCTCAGAAAAATCGGATCCGTTACATTTTGTGGATCAACAACCGATGAATAAAGATAAATATGAGGAGGAACAAAATTTGGAAAGTAATTTTTGATGTGTGAGAAAAGATCAACTAAATCTTTATTCAATTTTGTTTTATCAATCTTAGAAATCGCTTCTTTATAAATGCGAACTTCCATTGTATCTTTTCTTCTATTCTCGTAATCTGCATCAGGAACAGAACCCTGAAACCAAGGATATTTGGCCTTGAAATCTTCCAAACTTACTTTAGAATCATAGAATTCACCTGACAAATCTGTGATCTCCAATTTTTTGACAGGATTTTTAATTTCTACATCCCATTGGTTTTCATTTTCTTTTTTACAGGAACTCAATCCAAAAACTAAAACCGAAGAAATCGTGATATATCGGAAAAACTTCATTATTTTTACATTAAGATTTTCGAAAAAGCAAAAATAACGCTTTAAATCTTGAATCAAGAATTTTAACAAAATATTATGCAGACACAAAAAGTAATCGATCATATTGTCAACTGGTTAAAAGATTATGCAACCAAAGCGAATTCAAAAGGTTTTGTAGTAGGTGTTTCCGGAGGAATAGATTCCGCAGTGGTTTCAACTTTGGCAGCGAAAACGGGATTACAAACTTTGGTTTTGGAAATGCCAATCCGTCAAAAAGCCGATCAGGTGGACAGAGCCCAAGATCACATCGAATTTTTAAAATCAAATTTCTCTAATGTAGAAGGTTTCCGAGTTGATTTGACACCAACATTTGAATCTTTTGAAAAAACAACGGACGGTTACAAAGACGATTCTCCAAATAAAAATCTTGCGGAAGCCAACACAAGATCCAGATTGAGAATGGTTACACTATACTATTATGGTCAAATCAACGGACTTTTGGTAACGGGAACCGGAAATAAGGTTGAAGATTTCGGCGTTGGATTCTTTACAAAATATGGCGACGGCGGTGTTGACATCTCTCCTATTGCAGATCTTTATAAAACTCAAGTTTATGAGATTGCAAAAGAATTAGGTATCCTTGAAAGCATTCAACAAGCAAAACCAACAGACGGACTTTGGGAAGTTGACAGGACAGACGAAGATCAAATTGGCGCCACTTATCCTGAACTGGAATGGGCAATGGAGCAACAATTGAGCGGAAAAACAGCTCAGGATTTTGAAGGAAGAGAAAAAGAAGTGATGACCATTTATTTGAGGTTCAACAAGGCAACTCAACATAAGATGAACCCAATTCCTGTTTGTGAGATTCCTGTTGAATTGAAATAGAATTTAATTCAAACAAATATTAATATGAAACTTAGAAATCTATTTGCGATCTCAATAGGTTTAGCTTTTTCATCGATTGCTTATTCTCAAGAAACCAAGACCGAAGAAACTGCTGCTTCTGCTCCGGTGGAAGTGATCGACAGACTCAATATTCCTGGACCTTTGACTTTTAATGAAAACGAATATTTCTTGACTTGGAGTAAACAGAATTCTGCAACTTGGGCGCAACAGCAATATATCCTGAGAGATGATGATTTCAAAAATTATAAAGAACTCATTAACATCTCTTATTTCGATAAAGAAATTGACATTGACAATGCTGCAAAACAAAAAGTTGAATATGTTGAGAAGAGAAAAGAAAGAACTCAGGACAAATATTCCTTTGTAAATGTAACCGAAAGTCCCGATGGTAAAGAAATCATTGTGGATTATCTCGTCACAGTTGTTCCTCAGGAAGGCGAATCTTATGCAGAATATAACATTGATAGATTCAAAAATTTTCATACTAATGAAAAAAAATCTTTCTTGATTTTTTCTTATTCTAAAAGAATTGCTGGTGAATTGAAATACTCTAGCAAAGCTTTGTCCAAAGAAAGAAGCCAACTAATGGAAGCTGTTATCACAACTGCAATTCCTGTTGTAACCTATAAACCAACTGCGGTAGAAGCAAAGAAATAAATTTTATTAAAAGTTAAATTTCAGATGTTAGAAGTTAGAAATGATGATGAGTTTTACATCCAACGTTGCATAGAACTTGCAGAAAAAGCTCTGGGAAAAACTTATCCCAATCCTTTGGTTGGATCCGTTATCGTTCACAATGACAGAATTATTGGCGAAGGCTTTCACAAAAAAGCAGGCGAACCACACGCAGAAATCAATGCAATTAATTCTATAAAAGATGAAGACAAACATCTGATTCCAGAATCTACAATCTATGTTTCATTGGAACCTTGTGCTCACTTTGGAAAAACACCGCCTTGCGCTCTTAAAATTAAAGAATTGGGATTCAAAAAAGTGGTAATTGGTGCAATGGACAGCCACGACAAAGTGAATGGAAAAGGTAAAAAAATCATTACTGATGCAGGAATCGAAGTTGTTTCAAGTGTTTTAGAAAATGATTGTAGAAAACTCAACAAACGATTTTTCACTTATCACGAGAGAAAAAGACCTTTCATTATTTTGAAATGGGCACAATCTACTGATGGTTTTATGGATAAAGATTTCAAACCTATTCAAATCAGCAACTCGCTTTCTAAGCAGTTTGTTCATCAGATGAGAAGTGAAGAACACTCTATTTTGATTGGAAAAAACACAGCACTTCACGACAATCCAAGTTTAACCGTAAGAGAAATTGAAGGACGAAATCCTATTAGAATTTTGATTGATTTCAATTTGGAAGTTTCTCAGGATTCTAATATTCATAATGATGAAGCAGAAACAATTATTTTTAATTCGGTTAAAAACTTCGAAGATAAAAATTTGAAACTCATCAAAGTAGAAAGAGAAAATTCATTGAATCAAATTTTAGAAAAATTGTACGAATTGCAAATTCAATCTGTAATCATCGAGGGAGGAAGATTTACATTGCAAGAATTCATCAATCAAAATCTTTGGGATGAAGCTCTAATTTTCAAAAATCCCAATTTGAATTTGGAAAACGGAACCAAAGCTCCGGAATTCAATTTCAATCCTAAAAAAACAGAAAATCTACGAGATACAGAAGTTTTATTTTTCAGTAACACGAGTCTTGATTAATATCAGAAACTTAGCTCAGAAAAAATCCGTAAATTCGCACCTTTAATCATTCTATGAAAAATCTAAGCGCATCTGTTAAAGGTTTGATTTTTTCTTTGTTGGCAATGGGATTTGCTTTTGCGATTTACTTTTTGTTTTTGGCAAAACCGAATTATTATTTGGTGGATAATCCTACGCCGGAAACTTATTATTTTAAAATCAATAATGGCGGAGAAAACATTCTTTCTGCAGGACAGTATTTGAAAGTTGACCTTAATAAAGGGAAAAATAAGATTCAAGTTTTTGATCAGAACAAGAAAATAATTTATGATTCTGCTTTCACTGTAGAAAAAGTGAGAGGTTTAATTAATATTACGAATAAGGATTATTACATCAACAATCAATATTACGGATATGGATTGAACAAAGATTCTCTGATGGCTACAAAACCAGGAATTGAGATTGATAAAAAGCAATATCTGGGCGATGTAAAGAAAACAAACAAGCTCTACATCGAAGATTTCTATTATAATCTGGACGAAGAATATGATCGTGTCATCAAGAATGTTGCGAAAGTTGAAAGTCGTACAAAAATCTTCAGAAAGCAGGATTTCATCAATTATTACAACAACTACTATAATTTTAAGTAGATTAAATTATAAAAATCAAATGGTTAATTATAATCATTTACCAATCATCATTTAATAAAAAAATGGAACATAACAACGTAACACCATACAACACAGAATACAGCAAAAAAAGTCAGGTAGAAGATATGTTTGACAATATTGCGCCAAAATATGATCTTTTGAATCACGTTCTGTCTATGAAAATAGATGTGCTTTGGAGAAACAAATTGGTGAATATGCTAAAACAAGACCAACCAAAATTGGTTTTGGATGTTGCTACAGGAACTGGAGATCTTGCTATCAATGTTCAAAAAGGAACTAATGCTGATGTTGTAGGTTTGGATCTTTCTCAGCAAATGCTGAACGTTGGAATCGAAAAAATCAGAAAACAAAACCTAGACGGGAAAATCTCTATGCAGAAAGGCGATGCTGAACAACTTCCGTTTGAAGACAATAAATTTGATGGTGTTACCGTTGCATTTGGAGTAAGAAATTTTGAAAATCTTGAAAAAGGATTATCAGAACTAAGAAGAGTTGTGAAAGAAAACAAAAGTATTTATATCTTAGAGTTTTCAAAAGTAGAAGGTTTTCTTGGACCATTGTATATGTTTTATTTTAAAAACATTTTACCAGCAATTGGACGTTTGGTTTCCAAAGACAACCGTGCTTACACATATCTTCCTGATTCTGTGAACGCTTTCCCTTTTGGAGAAAAAATGAAAACCATACTTTTGAACACAGGTTTCAAAAAAGTAGAATATAAAAAACTAAGCTTAGGAATAGCCACAATATACAAAGCAACGAAATAGAATGAAGCAACGATTTATCAAGATTTTAGCATTTGGAATTCTTTTGAGCAGTAATCTACAAGCTCAGACTTTCAACAATCTTTTCAGAACGAAAGATAGACAAGATAATCTGGAAGATTTTGATCTCAAAAAATTCAGTTATGGATTTTATCTAGCTGCTAACAATTTTGATTACAAAATGGTTATGAATCCTATTTTTGGGATGGATGGTAATCAAAATCTTGTAGAATCTAAATCCACTTACAGTTTCGGAGCTGGATTAATTGGAAAAATGAGACTCAATGAGTTTCTTGATCTAAGAATAGAACCAGGCTTACATTTTGTCCAAAGAGATTTGACTTTCAACACCTTTGAACATAACAGTCAATATTCTGGAGGTACCAATTATAATTTACCATTTGATCCAATCACAAATCCAAGTGATGAGCAAATTAACAAAGTTGTAAAATCCACATACATTGATATCCCAATTTTGTTGGAGGTACATGGTGACCGCTGGTACAACTCTCGTCCGTATGCTGCGGCAGGGATCAATTATTTGGTTAATTTACAATCCAATCAAACATCGACTTCGGACAATCTTCTGAACACTTTCCGCTCTACAACACACAATTTTGGCTGGAGTGCAGAGATTGGAATCCAGTTGTATTTTAGTAGATTTAAGCTAACACCAGCCATCAGAGGAACTTTCTTCACCAATAACGAGTTGGTTTCGGATAATGCCACAACACAACCTTATTGGACACCGGCAATTTCTACATTGCAATCCAGAGCCTTTATGCTGGTTCTTAAATTTGAATAAAAATAAACTGAGCTTCTTAGAAAGCTCTTTTTTTATATTACTACGCTCTTAAAACAATCATAATCTATCGTTCTGAATTATTAACACGATTTAATTTAAAGTTAAAGCATTATAAATCAAACAAAAACAAGTTACATTTAATAAAAGAAGAATAAGCTGTTAATTCATGATTATTTTTTCCTATTTTTGTAAAAGTTAGAATTTAATTCTGGTTATGTTAAGCGAATTAGAAAACAATTTTTCTGTTTTGGAAAAAAAGATTCTTAATCTTTACAAGAGATTCAAGAACCTTTCGGAGAAACATGCAGAGACAACTCAGGAGCTAGAAAAATTGCGAGAGGACTATGTAGAGGAAAAACGCAGAAACCAGATCTTAGTAGAAGAAAACAAAGAATTAAAACTTTATTCAGCAATATCTGGAAACGCCGAACATAACCGACTGATGAAAAATCATATCAACAGATTGGTAAAAGAGATAGACATGTGCGTTTCTGAATTACAAAACACCGGTTTATAATTATGGATTTTAGAAGAATAACCATCAATATCGCCGGAAGAAATTATCCACTGAATGTACCAGCAGCCGAGGAAGAAACCCTTAGAAAAGTTGGTAAGCAGATAGAAAATATGATAAAGGACTTCGAATCTAGTTTTGATGTAAGAGACAAACAAGATGCATTGGCAATGTGTGTGTTGAAACTGGGAACCAATGCAGAAGTTTATTCTTTAAACAATGAAAAAAATATTAAAAATACAAACGAGCGTGTTGCTAAAATCAACGCACTCTTAGATCAATTGGAAAAGTAATTTTTCAAGTTTTTAAGCTACCTACAATAGTTCTAACACAAAGAAGTAAACTCAACAATTAAAAATTACCGGACGAAAGTTCATTTGATGGCGTGCTGCCTCGCGCAGATTACAGAGAATGAAAATCAGTTCAAATCGTGTTTTTATGGAGTTTACTCTATAACTGAACTGTTGTAGGTTTTTTTATGAAATAAGATGAAAAGTAAAAAGGGAAAAATGTATAATGAAATGTGATGATTACATTTTACTTTTGACATCAAAATTTAAACAAAAAAAGGAGACAATTAAAACTCAATATATATAAATTTTATGGAAACAATTACCATTATTATCGGGGTTGTTGCACTTATTATCGGAGCTGTTGCTGGACTTTTCTTCGGAAAAAGTTCTCTTAATTCTAAGGCTCAATTTGTGATAGAAGATGCAAAGAAAACTTCCGAAAACATTATAGAAAAAGCCAATGTTCAAGCAGAAGCTATAAAAAAGGAAAAACACCTACAAGCTAAAGAAAAATTTTTGGAACTAAAGTCTCAACACGATTCTGATATCCAATCTCGTGAGAGAAAAATGCAGGAAGCTGAGAAACGTACCAAAGATAAAGAGCATAAGCTGAATGACGAGCTTAGCAAAGCTGGAAAATTAGAAAAGGACCTTGAAAGACAAGTTTCTGAATACAATAAGAAACTAGAAGTTGTTCAGAAAAAACAACACGATCTAGAAGTTGCAATGGCTCAAAAAGTAGAAATATTGGAAAAAATCTCCAACTATTCTGCAGAAGAAGCGAAGAACGAATTGGTAGAATCTTTGAAAGCTGAAGCTAAAACAAAAGCGTCTGCACACGTTCAAAGCATTATGGAAGAGGCGCAAATGAACGCTAAAAACGAAGCTAGAAAAATCATCATTCAAACCATTCAAAGAATTGGTACTGAGCAGGCGGTTGAAAACTCTGTTTCTGTATTTAATATCGAGTCTGATGAAATCAAAGGTAGAATCATCGGTCGCGAGGGTAGAAACATCCGTGCTTTGGAAGCAGCGACAGGTGTAGAAATTATTGTAGATGATACACCGGAAGCTATTCTTTTATCTTGTTTCGATCCTGTAAGAAGAGAGATTGCAAGATTATCTCTTCACAGATTGGTAACGGATGGTAGAATCCACCCAGCTAGAATCGAAGAAGTGGTTGAAAAAACTAGAAAACAAATCGAGGAAGAAATCATCGAAGTTGGTAAAAGAACCATCATCGATCTTGGAATCCACGGTCTTCACCCAGAATTGGTAAAAGTAGTTGGTAGAATGAAATTCCGTTCTTCTTACGGTCAAAACTTGTTACAACACTCCAGAGAAGTTGCAAATATCGCAGCAACAATGGCTGCAGAATTAGGATTGAATGTAAAACTAGCTAAAAGAGCAGGTTTATTACATGATATTGGAAAAGTTCCAGAGCAAGAGTCTGAACTTCCTCACGCACTTCTTGGGATGCAATGGGCTGAGAAATATGGTGAAAATGCAGAAGTAATCAATGCCATTGGAGCCCACCACGACGAGATCGAAATGACTTCTCTCCTATCTCCTATTATCCAAGTTGCTGATGCTATTTCAGGGGCTAGACCGGGAGCAAGAAGACAAGTTCTAGAATCTTATATCCAAAGATTGAAAGATCTAGAAGCGGCAGCTTTAAGCTTTGAAGGTGTTTCCAGCGCTTATGCTATCCAAGCTGGTAGAGAACTGAGAGTGATGGTAGAAAGCGGTAAAGTGAACGACGAAAACGCTTATCAATTATCTTACGACATCTCTGAAAAAATCCAGAATGAGTTAACTTATCCTGGCCAAGTAAGAGTGACTGTGATTAGAGAAACAAGAGCTGTGAATATCGCAAGATAATCCAGATTTTGAATAAATATTAAAAGGCTTCCAGATTTGGAAGCCTTTGCTTTTTATATTTAATATCAGAAAAGTCGTTTGGTTACAAAACCTTCGTTTTTAAACCAAAGTAAAAGTCATTTGGTTACAAAACGACCGTTTTGTGACTTCCGTCGAAGTTGTTTTGTTACCAAACCCTCGTTTTTAAACCAAAGTAAAAGTCATTTGGTTACAAAACTATAGATTTGTAACCTTCGGAGAAGTTATTTAGATTCCCAAACTAATTGATGAGTATTTCATCAATTAATCTGAGGATTACTCCACCGCTACAGAATCATCTCCTCTGCCATCTGCAACAGCATGGATATTTTGATTATCATCAACGAGAATGATTTCTGTCTTACCGATTTGTTTGATTTTTTCGAATTTATAATTCTTTTTCTCAAGAGCTTTTATGGTTGTTTCTGGGAAATTATATTCTACTTTCACCACTTCTGGCAACCATTGATGATGAAACTTCGGTGTGTTGATAGAGAAATTAGCGTTTTGTTTAAAATCAATCACTCCAACAATCGCCTGAAAAACCGAAGTCGGAATCGTAGTTCCTCCAGGTGTTCCAACTACCATTTTTACTTTGTCATCTTTCAAAACTATTGTTGGTGTCATAGAGGACAACATTCTTTTTCCTGGTTCTATTTTGTTCGCTTCTCCACCAACTGCACCAAACATATTTGGAACACCTGGTTTTATAGAGAAATCGTCCATTTCATTATTCAGGAAAAATCCAGCTCCGGAAACGACAGTTTTGCTTCCGTAATAACCATTAAGTGTCGTGGTAATAGAAACTGCATTTCCAAATTTATCCAAAATTGAAATGTGCGTAGTTTGCGTACTTTCTTTTGGTTGATTGATGATTTCTCCAACATCTTTACTTAGTGTTGCCAAGTTTGGATTGTAAGATTTCCAACGGTTTTTCAAATAGTCATCAGAAATCAACATTTGAGTTTTATCTTCGGTAAAATCTGGATCGCCCATATATTCTGCTCTATCAGCGTAGGCTCTTCTCTCTGCTTCCACCATAATCTGAACCGCTTCAGCAGAGTTTTGTTGATATTTTGACAAGTCTTCGTAAGAAGCCATTTTCAACATCTGAGCGAGCAAAGTTCCTCCACTAGAAGGCATTGGCATCGATACAATTTCGTTGCCTTTGTAATCAAAAGACAGGGCTTTTCTTTCCTTAGTTTTATAATTTTTAAGGTCTTTTGCTTGGATAATTCCATTTCCGAGTTTCATCTCGGCAAGAATTAATTCAGCAGTTTTGCCTTCATAAAATTCTTTTTCTCCAGACTTTTGGATTCGTTTCAATGTTTCTGCCAACTCAGGCTGAATCAACAAATCACCAGCTTTCCAACCTTTGTCATTAATAAAAACAATGTTGTTTTTGTTATGTTTCTTAAAATCATCTTGATGACGATTCAATAAATCAGCTTCTTGTTCTGTAATTGCAAAACCCTTTTGCGCTAAATCTATCGCAGGTTCTATCAATTTTGAAAATGGCAATTTCGCATATTTCATAGTTTCGAACATCCCAGAGATACTTCCAGGAACACCAACTGCCAATCGTCCATATTGTGACAAATCTGTATTGGCATTTCCTTTTTTATCCCAATACATATCGAAACTTGCTTTGGAAGGCGCCGTTTCACGATAATCTAAAGCCAACTTTTTCCCATCAGAAGTTACAGCAACCATAAATCCACCACCACCAATATTACCGGCCTGAGGATAAACAACTGCCAAAGCCAATTGTGTTGCAATCGCAGCATCAAAAGCATTTCCGCCTTCTTTCATAATCTTAGAACCTGCTTCACTCGCCAAAGGATGCGCAGAAACCACAACGCCCTTGTTCTTAACTTTGACTTCTTTGATGAGATTGAAGTCTGTATATTGCGCAGAAACCGTGATTGATAAAAGGAAACTTGCGTATAGTATTTTTTTCATATTCGTTATTCTATAATTATATTAAGTCCGTCTAACAATCCTGAAAGATTATCTCTTGAGAATTTTGCTTTTATCAATTGATTTTGATTGGGATTAATGGAAAAATGAATGGCATTTCTGAAATCAGCATTATCCAAAATCGTTCTATCAAAAACAGCATTGGTCAAATTGGACTCTGTAAAAACTGAATTCGAAAGATTAGCTTCTGTAAAATCGGTTTCGTTTAAACTGCAATTTTTGAACATTGTTTTTCTAATATCCAATTGATAAAACGAAGAATGATTCATCAAACAATCTTCAAATCTAAAAGAAATATTGAATTGATGAGCATCGTCGAAATTAATCCCAATCAGTTTACAATTTTTGAAAACAACATTCCGAAAAGCGGTTTGATTGATTTTGACATTACTGAAATCACAATCTTTGAAATCGCAATCGGAAAATTTGTAATCTGACAAATCCTGATTGGCGAAATTACATTCTGTAAAAACACAATTATCATAATCCGCCTTTGGGACTTTGGTTGTATCGAGTTTCGTAAATTTTTGTTCGGAGAAATAGTCCATTAAAGTTAAATTTAATAATAATTGATATTCTATTTGAAAATTAATAAAACCACATAGGCACATAGAAAAATAAAATACTCTCTAAATAAAAGATAAAATAGAAATATTAGAATTACTATTTACATTCTATTTTCAAAAAAACTATGTGTCTATGTGGTCATAAATTAATCTAAAAAATAAGTATTCGATTTTTCTAAGTCTGGCTGAGGAATTTCCGCCTGTTCAAAAATGGAAAACTGAATCGTTTTGCAAAGACTGTTAAGCGCCAAATCATTTTCTTCCTCATCAAACGGGTCTTGAATCTCTTGAATCACCGCATCCAAAGCAATAAATGTGTAACTGATAAACAAAACGATAATCGGCGTCATCCAGCCAATCGCATCTACCAAACCAAATGGTAACCAAAAACAATACAGATAAACCGTTCTGTGAAGCAAAACGCTGTAAGCAAAAGGCAAAGGCGTGTTCGCAATTCTCTCGCAACCGCCAACAATTTGTGACATTAGATTCAGTTGATTATCGATTGCTGAAAGAACAATTGTGTCGATTTTTTGATTTTGATTCTGAGAGTTAATCCACTCTCCCATCAAATCTAAAATAATAATCGGTTTAAATTTTTTATCTTTTATTTTTTCAAAATTCTCTTCAGAAAGTAATTCTCTCAGTTTTTCATTGTTTTCTTTATTTCTTAATTGAAAATTCAGCGCCCAACAAAATGCAGAAATCATTTTTACGAATTCCTGTTTTTTTGTTTTTGAATCTGGAGAATTGTCATTAATCAAAGTCAAAACCTGACGTGTTAAAGACCTTGTTTCTATAACCAAAGCTCCCCAAAGTTTGCGTCCTTCCCAAAATCTGTCATAACTCGCAGAATTACAAAATCCCATAAAAATGGCCAAAGACAAGCCCAACAATGTAAAAATCGCAGGATTGAGATGGACTTTGAAATCGTAAATAAAACCTTTGAAATAAAATACAATTACCGAAAACAAAGTAATAATCAGCAATTGCGGAATAATCTTTCGCAGAACAGAACCTTTCCAAATGAAAAGCATTAAAAACCAGTTGGTTCTTTGTCTAACAATCATAATAAAACTGAGTTGAGAAATGCTTATTTTTCAATCTCTCAAAAAAACAGATAAATTTACTGAATGTTCCGTTGAAGCAAAAATTCTGAAGCCAGAAATTTCAAGACTATAAAAAATTAAAGTCTCAGTTTTATAATCGAGACTTTTATTTAATTTTAAATTATCTGTGTCCTTTATGACCTTTTTTATGCGGATTTCCGTGGCCTTTTACTTTTCCAAATTTCTGATGTTTGGGTGAATTATGATATTTTTCCGAGACCATTTTCTTGTGAACATATCTAGGATTTGAATTAAAGTGATTAACCTTAACAACATTCCTTGGCGGTTTGTGCTTATTATTATTTACAACTATGTGATTCCCTCTGTATTTCGCATATTGTTTGTAATGAACCTTATGTCTTTTGTATGGATATCTATCAACCAAGACCACTTTGTGAGTTTTATAAAAATTGACGTGACGATATCTAACCGGTAACGCGGTTGAATGAATCCATCTGTTTCCAGAAAAATAGTAATATCTGCGTTGTGGAACGTTGTAGTAGATATCATATTCTGGCAAATAGTAAGATTCTACATAGTTGTAACCTCTAGGTCCCCAATCCGGCTGACTATTGATATTAATATTGACGTTAACCTGCGCTTTAAAAAGTCCTGAGGTAAAACTCACAGAAAATAACACCAGCAATAACATTAACCTTTTCATATTCAAATATTTTTCAAGAATAATTCTTAACAAACATAATACCATAGATTTTAAACAATTAGAAATCAATTACTACAGAAATTATATTATTTAAAAAATCATTTTGAAATCGCTTTAAAAACAAATAAATTTACAGAACAGTTCTGAGCATTCAGAAAGTTTGAAAATGGAGAAATCGAAAAAAGTTTTAATAGTTACTTATTATTGGCCACCAGCTGGCGGACCCGGCGTTCAACGTTGGTTAAAATTTGCAAAATATCTGCCAGAATTTGGTTGGGAACCGATTATTTACACACCCGAAAACCCGAGTTATCCTTTGGTGGATGAGACTTTGATAAAGGAAGTTCCTGAGAATTTGAAAATTGTTAAAACCAATATTTGGGAACCTTATCAGTTGGCGGAGAAATTCAGTAAGAGTAATAAAAAATTCAAAGGCGGACAGTTTGATGTTGGGAAAAACCAGTCCTTGATGTCGAAGCTATCGATTTTCATCAGAGGAAATTTTTTTATTCCTGATGCTAGAAAATTTTGGGTAAAGCCTTCCATTCTATTTCTGAAACAATATCTGAAAGAAAATAATATTGATGTTCTCGTTACAACTGGTCCACCTCATAGTTTACACCTTATTGGACTTGGATTAAAAAAAGAATTACTCAATCTAAAATGGATTGCTGACTTCCGCGACCCGTGGACAGAAATCTCTTATTACAAACATCTGAAATTAACTTCAGGCTCGGATAAAAAACATAAACAATTAGAGAAATCGATTTTTGAAAATGCTGATTTGACCTTAGCAACAAGTTATACAGATGCTGAGAATTTTAGGAAAAATGGAGCGAATGCTTTTTGTGTGACAAATGGATTTGATAAAGAAAACACTTCGACTCCGCTTAGTATGACAGATGGAAAAGTAAAATTCACGTTGAGTTATGTTGGAGTTCTGGAACAATTGCGAAATCCTGAGAATCTTTGGAAAGCTTTAGAAAATTTATGTAAAACTAATTCTGATTTTTCTAAAGATTTTGAATTGAAGTTTGTAGGAAGAATTGATGATAAAATATTGAATGAAATTAAGAGTTCGATTTTAAAAAATAACATTAGAAACTTGGGTTATCTTGCCCACAATGATTCTGTGAATGAAATGCAAAATTCCGATTTATTATTAATCACCAATTTCCCTAATGAAACATCAAAAGGCATTATCCCCGGGAAACTGTTTGAATATTTGGCTACAGGAAAACAGATTATTTCGTTTGGACCAAAAGATGCAGATGTGGAAACGATTCTTGATAAAACCAAAGCTGGGAAACATTTTGATTATTCGGAAATTAAAGAAATTGAGAATTATATCCTTTCGCTTTATGAAAATTGGAAATCTGGAACATCGATTCATAATGAAGCCAACATTAATGAATTCAGTAGAAAAGAATTAACGAAAAAACTGTCTGAATTACTAAATAAAATTTGATTTATTCATCAAATTTCAAAGACTTCTTAAAAAGAACTTAAAATTAACATCTAATATATTGTTGGCACAAATTTTTCTACTAACTTTAATAATCAATTAATTAATCACAAAAATTTACAAAAATGGGAAATAAAACAAATGGCCTATTGGCATTGTTAGGATTGGGAGCATTGGCTTGGTGGAAATACAAAAAATCTTCTCCAGAAGATCAACAAAAAGTGAAAGACACCATCAATAATGCAAAGGATAATCTGACGAAGTTTGGCAACGACTTGAAAGATAAAGCAACTCAAACAGCTGAGCAACTGAAAGCAAAAGCTGAAGAACTGAAAAATGATGCTCAGCAAGCTTCAGAATAAATAAAAAAACCGCTTCATTAAATGAGGCGGTTTTATTTTTTTAGTGATAAGAAGCGATCGCTTCTTGATTATCATTTTTGGATGGTAAATTCATCAAAACAATAGCGAATAATATCAACAAAATTCCAAACCATTGAACAGGAATCACTTCTTCTCCCAATAGCATAAAAGCCATCGTAACAGAAACCGGAAGTTCCAATGAGGAGATGATACTTCCCAATCCCAAACCTGCTTTCGGGAAACCTATATTAAATAAAATCGGAGGAATAATAGTTCCAAACAGCGCTAATACAAATCCGTAAGTCCAGAAAATTGAATAATCAAATGGGCGGATATGCTCTGTATTGTCTGTAAAGTTGAGATAAAAAGATTTCAACCCGTCAGAATACATTGGTCCAATCTGAGCAAAAAACAAAAACAAAAGAACCACTACAGCTCCTCCAGAAAGCATCGTCATACTTTTCCTCAAAACAGGTAAATGTGTCGCCAATGTATTAGATGTAAACATCGTCATTGTAAATGATGCTGCAGCTAGAAGCCCCCAGAATATCCCGTGCCAATCGATTTTCACTTGCATATTGATTAGGTTGGTTGCTAAAATAGTTCCTGTTAAAACAATCAATACAGCTATTATTTTTCTAGCGTTCGGAAATTTTCTGGCAATGAAACTTTCTACAACAACACTGAACCAAACCGATTGCATCAACAAAACAATTGCTATAGAAACATTGATATATTGAACAGCGATATAATAGAACAAACTGGTAAATCCCATAGAAGTTCCTGCCAACATCAACATTCTGATTTCTTTTGGACTTGGTTTTGACAATTGTTTTTTTGTGGTTTTTGTTTGGATTAAATTCAGGATTAATAATCCTATAAATCCTAATACAAATTGCGCCGTTGTAACTTCAGAAGTTGTAAATCCATCTTTGTAAGACATCTTCACAAATGTTGCCAGCATCCCATAAATACTAGCTCCAATTCCGACAAATAAAACGCCTTTCAATATATTTTTCTTTTCCATAATTTTTTAGAGAGCCGGCGAAAATACGATATATTTTTTTTAATTAAATATGTGTAGAATCTATCTAAAAAGGAAAATTGATAATTTATTCGTAGAGAAATATTCATATTAAAATCTAAAATAAAATACATGTTACAATTCATTGATATTAAAACATTTCTGGACAATAAAATATGATTTATAGATATAAAAAACCGCCCTGTTAAAAACAAGGCGGTTTCTATTATTTGAAAAATAAATAAGGATTATTTACCTTCTTCCATTTTTCTTTTCAATTCTGCTAATGCATCGATATCTCCAAGTGTAGATCTTTCTTCGTTGTTAGAAGAAGATGCAACATTGCTAGATCTGTTGTTGTTAGATTCTCTTACATTCTTTTTCTCTTCGTCTCTGAAGATACCTGTGTGAGAAACTACTACTCTTTTGAATTCTTTGTTGAATTCAATCACTTTGAATTGAGCTTCTTCTCCTTTTTTGATTTTAGATCCGTCTTCCTTCTCTAATAATCTTGATGGGCAGAACGCTTCAACCTCAGCATCTTCGAATTGTACAGAAGCACCTTTATCGTGTACTTCTACAGCTTTACCAGCGTGTACAGTTCCTTCAGCATATTTAGTTTCGAATTTATCCCAAGGATTCTCAGTCAATTGCTTGTGACCTAGAGACAATCTTCTTGCTTGAGTATCCAATTCTAATACTACAACATCTAGTTTATCTCCAACGTTGCAGAATTCAGATGGGTGCTTGATTTTCTTAGTCCAAGAAAGATCAGATATGTAGATCAATCCATCGATTCCTTCTTCCAATTCTACGAAAACTCCAAAGTTTGTGAAGTTTCTTACAGTTCCAACGTGTTGAGAACCTACTGGATATTTAGCTTCGATATTTTCCCAAGGATCTTTGTTCAATTGCTTGATACCTAGAGATATTTTTCTATCTTCTCTATCCAAAGTAAGAACTTCTGCTTCTACTTCATCACCAACTTTTACGAAATCTCCAGCACTTCTCAAGTGAGTTGACCAAGACATTTCAGAAACGTGGATCAAACCTTCTACACCTGGAGCAATTTCTACAAACGCACCATAGTCAGCAAGAACTACTACTTTTCCTTTTACTTTATCTCCAACTTTAAGGTCAGCAGAAAGAGCATCCCAAGGATGAGCTTCTAATTGCTTCATACCCAATTGGATTCTAGTTTTCTCATCATCAAAATCAAGGATAACCACTTTTACAGTTTGTCCGTCTTCCAAGATTTCAGATGGATGATTAACTCTAGACCAAGAAAGATCCGTAATGTGGATCAATCCGTCAACACCTCCAAGATCTACGAATACACCGTAAGAAGTAATATTCTTAACAGTACCTTCAAGAACTTGACCTTTTTCTAATTGACCGATGATCTCTCTTTTCTGACCTTCAAGATCTGCTTCGATCAACGCTTTGTGAGATACAACTACGTTTTTGAACTCAGGGTTGATTTTCACAACTTTGAACTCCATAGTTTTTCCTACAAACTGATCGTAATCTTTGATTGGCTTCACGTCGATTTGAGAACCTGGCAAGAATGCTTCGATTCCGTGTACGTCAACGATCATACCACCTTTAGTTCTAGATTTTACAAAACCGTTTACGATTTCTCCAGTTTCGTGAAGTTCGTTTACTCTATCCCAAGCCTTCAATGTTCTAGCTTTTCTGTGAGATAATTGTAATTGTCCAGTTTTGTCCTCTCTTCTGTCAACCATTACTTCAACTTCATCGCCTACTTTAAGACCTTGGTTATAACGGAATTCGTTAAGAGAAATAACACCTTCAGATTTGAAGTTGATATCTACGATAGCTTCTTTATCAGTCAATCTTACAACTTTACCAACGATTACATCGTTATCTGTAAGATCGTTAAGAGAACCGTTATAGATTTCTTCCAATTCTTTCTTCTCGTTTCTGTCTTCTGCGTTAAGACCTGACTCGAAAGAATCCCAATCAAATTGTTCTGGTGCTACGTTTTGGTTCAAAAGAACCTCTGCTGAATTTGTCTCTTTTGACATTTTCTAAAAAATTTGTATTCCTAATTTATTCAGACTTTGGCTTTGCTGTGACTCCTGAAAAATATGGAAGATGTTAATTGTTAATGTTTTACTTCGCCGAAAGTACGTTCACAAAAGTGGTGCAAAATTAAGGAAAATATTTGAAAAAAGATGATATAAATTTAATTTTCAAATGTATTTTCTAAAACCTTCTTAAACTCATTTTCATTACCATAATTATAGAAAGGAACTGCTGTGATTTTATAGGTATCTGTATGAATTTTAATTGACTTCTGTTCGTTTCCTATTTCTTTTAAAAAATCTTCTTTCCATTTGTCGTAGCCTATTAAATGAGCTCCTTTTGGTTCTATGAAAACCTGAAAAGTTAATTGCTGATTAGTTTTCTCACTGCAAAAGAGTAAAAAATCTGGTTCAAAAGCACGACCATATTTATCAAAAACTTTAATTTCTCTTTCGTTCCGAATTAAATGAATATTATCGAATTTTTGACTGAAACTTTCAAAGCGTCTGGCAAATAATTCTACAAATTTCTTCTCTTCACTGGTTCCGTAGTTGGCATTGTAAGCATACCAAGATTCTTCTTTTACTAAATCCTCTTGCCCGTCAGCTCTTGGGCTATATTTGTTTACCCGAATTTCCTTATCTCTGAAAACCTTACTGATTGGTTCTGCAAAATAATCTGAACCTTCATATTCCGTAGAATTATTTTTAATATCTGCTTCGATGTTTTGTAGCAAACCATTCAACGCCTGAAGATAATCGAAATGCGAAATTTCCTGAAGTCGGTTATAATTTCCAAGGAACGTTATTTCCAAATTCCCCAAATAATTTTCATCTTCAATAAAATCTGAAAGAGATTTGATGTTCGGAAAATACCGCGAGAGATTGTCAAAATAATAAAAAGGATTTTGGCTTAAAGCATAATGAATTATATGTTTTTGAATATCATTAAGTTTTACATCTTTCGATTTTATAACTTCATCAAATGAAACCGGACTTTCCAATTCAAAAAATACGCTCGAAACCCTTCCACCACCGGAAGAAAGCTGATGTCTGTAATTGGTTTTTGTAACTCCTAAATCCGTGAAAGACTTAACATTATCAAAACTTTTAGGTAACTTTTTATTGGAAAAAACATAACCGTTTTTGTATAAATCGGATTCTTTGAAATCAAATTTTAAAGTCAGCTGTTTGGTTTCAAGATTCGCATCATCTTCATAAATACCTGTTTCTACCAATGCTTTTTTAAGCTCCGAAACATAACGACTGTCTTCTTTGGTGTGATAATACAATTCTTCCAAAATTTTCAAATCGTTTGAAATATCATCATCGTATTTTCTCACAAATTTATCATCGCCTTCTTCCAGTGCAAACGGATAATATCTTGCACCACGACCAATCAGTTGCGCTTCCGAAAGCGTCGTCTTACCAGGTTTACCGTCTTTCCCGTCACGGTCTTCGTACAATCTTACAATATCAAAAAGATTTAAAACATCCCAACCTTCATTCAATTTTTGAACGGCAAATACTGCACGAATTGGATTGTTTTCATCTTCCAAAGTATTGAGCAAAATCTGATTTTTCTCTGCTTCAGAATCATTATTAGCACTCAAACAATTTTCTTCTCGGAAATTATTGTGAATCCGTTTTGCAATTTCATTTAAAGAAATATTTTTGGCTTCAAAAAACTGAAAAGCCTTCTGAACAATTGGGACGGTAGAAGTTTTTTTGATTTTCTCCACCATCGTTTCAGAAAATTCATCAATCAATTTGTGGAAATTTTCTTTGTTTTGTTTTGATTCTTCAATTCTTTTTTTTGCTTTAAAAAGAATAACGGGTTTTAAATTTATATTGTTAATTGTTGCCAATTCCTGACGGTACAAATTCAAAATTAAAGCCTGAATAATTCGTTCTTTCTCGTCATAGAGCGAACGAACGAGATTGATTTCTTTAGAAAATTTATCTGTCCTAAATTGTGAAAGGTCGTATTTATAAATGACTTTATCTTTATATTTATTAACGATTTCCCTACTTTCGTAATCTAAAGTTGCGGTAAACTCTAAAAGAATATTGTCGAAATTCTGATGAAGGATTTGCAAAACCGTTTCTTCCCAACTTCCGAAAAGGTTTCCGCTTTTTGTTCCGCTGTTCAGGTGGTGCGCTTCATCTGCAATCAACACCAATTTTTTATCTACAAAATCTTCGTACGTGACGCTGTTTTCTTTGGTATTATTCAAATCAATATGCAACTGCTGAATCGTGGTAAATTTGATATTGATATTTTCATTATCGGCTTCGTCAAAATTATCAATCTGTTTTAGCAAAACCTCTTTTCCGTTGATGACGACTTTATCATTAAACAAATATTTAGAAGTTTGCGGATTGAGAAAATTGTCTTTCGTTTTTTGAATGATATTGTTGCTGTTCACAAAAAACAGAAAATTGCGGTATCCTTTTTCATATAAATGAAGCATCAAACCAGCCATTACCAAGGTTTTCCCGCTTCCTGTCGCCATATTATAAAGCAAGTGTAATGGTTTGTTTGGCTTTTCATCAAAATCTTCCAGCTCTGTATATAAATATCGCTTAAAAGCCTCTTCCTGATAAGGTCGAATGCCAAATTTCAAGTTATCTGTAATTCCGTTGGGCAAAGAAACTTGCGCTAAAGCTTTACGTGCAAACGGATTGTTGAATATCTCGTGTAGAAATGCCATTTGCTAATTTTTAATTTGATAAAAATCCTTTGTCACTTTCTTTTCTTCTTTGGTACATTCAAAATTTTCGTCATTTAATGAAGATAAATTGACATACAATTGATTTTTGTTGAGCAGTTCGCAAAGATGTTGCTTTTGCTCATTTAAATTTAACAATTTAAAATCTTCGATATGTTGCTCTTGTTTTTGGATATCCACATTGTAATTGAGGAAAGATTTTGATTTCATTTCTTCCCAGATTTGCAGAAGACTTTCTGAATTTTCTGCTTCTTCTATTTTTTCGATGAAAGTTTGGTTGTATTTTTTGAGTTCGAGGTAAATGAAAGAACCACCACCTTGCCAATTGACAGATTTGGAAATGCCAGTTTTATCACTATTAATTACGTTTTTTAATCGAACAACACTATCATTTTCTCCATAATTTAATTGTTCGATTCCAATGTACTGGCGATTCATTTTATGCGCGACAGCACAAGTGGTTCCGCTTCCTAAATGATAATCTAAAACTATATCATTTTCATTAGTGGTTAATTCAATTATTTGCTTGATAAGTTTTTCTGGCTTTTTACCATTTTTTAACTTTACTCCACCTTCATTTGCGATACCAGCCCAAGAAATGTGATTCCAAAAATCTGTCAAAAGTTCAGTCACTTCCATTTTTCCATCAAGTTCCTGCATTTTATTGGAATAAAATGCTAAAGCACCACCTTTATAAAGGTGCATTTTACTTCCATCCTCTCTTTCATATTCAATTACTCTTTCTTCATTTTTTGATTTTGCCATTAATTCTTTTAACTTCTCTGTTGGTTTATGCGGGTCACGAATACTCACAACATTAGATGAATTTTTATAAGCAAAATCCTCAATCATAACTTTTATAATACTATTCCATAAATCTCCGTATTTTTTCTTAGCTTCAGCTAAGTTCGCAAACCCTGCATCATTAATTACTTTTTCTTTCAATGGCGTAAATTTCCATTTGCTTACATTCTCATCTCTGTCTAGATACAAGTTATAATTAGAATTATAGCTCACGGGCACATAACCTTTTTTAAATTCAAACTTAGATTTGTTTTTAGTGTAAAATAAAATATATTCAGTAACATCAATTGGTCCTGGATTTACAGTTTTAAACCCTGCTGGAGAAGCTGTTTTTAAAGCGATAATTTGAACTTTATTGTTTTTTCCAAAAACTTCATCTAAGAGTATATTAAGATAACCTAATTGATGATGGTCAATATGAACATAAATTGCTCCTTTCTCGCTTAAAAGTGAAAATGCTTCCTGAAGTCTATTCCTCATAAAAGTCAACCAAGTAGAATGATTAAAATTATCATTATACTTAAATCCATCATTTCCCGTATTATAAGGCGGGTCAATATAAATCAGCTTCACTTTTCCAGCAAATTCTTTCTTTAGAGAATGCAATGCGAGAAGATTGTTTCCTTTGATAATCAGATTATCAGTAATCGTTCCTTTTTCGTTGCGGTTGAATTGGATGAAATCTTTTTCGCCATCTTTATCAAACAGTTTGGCGTTGGTTAAAACTTTTGGGTCAAGCAATTCTGTAATTTCGTCTTGTGCTAAAGTTTCATTAAAGAAAATCTCTTCTCTTTTATCTTCTTCGCGGCTTTGTCCGCCTTCTAAAATGCAATCTTTAAACGGCCAAACCAACGCCACTTCATTTCTTTGTTTCAGATATTTGCCGTCAATTGACAAACCGATTTTATTTTTAAATTGGGTATAGCTGTCGTTAAGATAATTTTTCTGTTCAAGAAATTGAATGAAAAGATTTTGATTGAAAATTAAAGTGCTTTTAATTTCAATGAAAAATTTTTGTTTCAAATCGGAATTATCTAATAACAATCCAATCAATTCTTCATCGAAATTTTGAGCTTTATTGAGAACCACCCATTTTTTGAGTTCTCCGTTATCGGAAACATAATTGGGTTCTTTTTTGAGTTGGGATTCGAGGGTTTGGTATAGTTTCATTGAATATGATGTTTATGCATCACTTTTCAATTTCCAAAAAAACACGTGGACAATTCCAATTGCTTGCAATCGAAGCCCGACCAAAGGCAAAGCACAAAGCAAAAAGGAACGCCCACGCTTTACCGCAGGCGTTTCCACTTTCACTTCCCGTGCTTTTTGAAAAATTGGTCGTATTTCGATTGCGGGAAATTTTTAAAGCGAAACGCTAATATTTTATATGTTTACTGTTATATATTTTCTATTATAAAATTATTTCATCAAATATATAAAAAGAAAAAATAGCCAAAAATTGATTTTCAAAAAATTTATCTTTGTAAAATGGAATTACAACCAATATTCGAAAAACTGCAAATTCAGGATATGAATCAGATGCAGAAATCTATATATAACGCGTCGGAAAATGAAACTGATGTTGTCTTATTATCGCCAACAGGTTCCGGAAAAACTTTAGGCTTTTTATTTCCCGTTCTTAGAAATTTGAAATCCAACGTCAAAGGAATTCAAACCTTAATTCTTGTTCCAGCAAGAGAATTAGCATTACAAATCGAACAAGTTTTCAAATCAATGGGAACCGATTTCAAAGTTTCTATTGCTTACGGGGGACACGATAAAAAGATAGAAATTAACAACTTGATTGAAGCTCCAGCAGTTTTAATCGGAACTCCGGGAAGAATTGCTTATCATCTTAAAAACGAAAACTTCAATCCGGAAACTATCAAGACTTTGGTTTTAGATGAGTTTGATAAAGCTTTAGAATTAGGCTTTCAAGAAGATATGGAATATATCATTGGCTCGCTTAATGGACTTTCGCAACGCATTTTGACTTCTGCAACGGTGATGGACAACATACCGAAATTTGTAGAACTCAACAACGAAAAGAAAATCAATTTCCTAAAAGAAAACGAGTCAAAACCGAACATTCAGCTAAAAAAGGTGATGACAACACCTGAAGAAAAACTGAATACCCTTTTCCAACTCATCTGTAAAATCGGGAACAAAAGAACATTGATTTTCTGCAATCACAGAGATGCAGTGGACAGAATTTCTGAACTTCTAAGAGAAAAAGGAATCCAGAGAGAAACTTTCCACGGCGGAATGGAACAGGACGAAAGAGAACGCGCACTTTTGAAATTCAGAAACGATTCTGCAAGAATTTTGATTACAACAGATTTAGCTTCAAGAGGTTTAGACGTTCCGGAAGTGGAATCCATTGTTCATTATCAATTACCGCCGAAAGAAGACGCTTTTATCCACAGAAACGGACGAACTGCAAGAATGAATGCGAAAGGTTTTGCTTATCTCGTAATGACGGAAGACGAGAATTTCCCATTCATCAAAAGTAATACACCCGAAGAAAATGTTTCGGAAGCTAATCGAGTTCCGGAAAGAACGCCTAACCAAACCATATACATTAGCGCCGGAAAAAAAGATAAAGTCAACAAAGTGGATATTGTTGGTTATCTTATTAAAAAAGGACAACTTGAAAAAGATGATATTGGTTTAATCGAAGTCAAAGACACCACTTCTTACGTTGCTGTCAACCGAAAAAAAACCATCGAACTTCTGAAAAAACTCACCAACGAAAAACTGAAAGGCAAGAAAGTAAAAATAGAAATCGCTTATTAACAAGCGATTTTTTTATTTGATTCCGGAAACATTCATTTTTAAAGCATACACGGAATGCGAAGCGGTAATAAATAAAGTTGAATTATTTTCTCCACCAAAAGTGACATTGGAAGTCCAGTTTTCATCAATCGGGATATGATTGATTTTTTCTCCTTTATTATTGAAAATGGTTACACCTCTCCCTGTAAGATATAGATTCCCTTGATTGTCCAAAGTCATTCCGTCTGATCCCATTTCGCAGAACAATTTCTTTTCGGACAATTTTCCTTCTCCTAAAATATCATAAACATAAGTTTTCCCAGCATCAATATCAGAAACATAAAGTTTTTTCAACTTTTGAGAACCTATGATTCCGTTTGGCTGAACAAAGGTATCTAACTTTGTGATTACTCCCTTTTTATTTCTGTAATAGAGGTTTTTCTCCGGAATTTCTACTTTAAAATTTTTCCAATAATCTCTTTTGTACAAAGGATCCGTGAAGTAGATTCCGCCATATTTATCAATCCAAAGATCATTGGGACCGTTCAATCTTTTATCTTCAAAACCTTTCACAAGAGCTTCAATCGACTTAGATTTAGAAACTCTCCAAACTTCACCATTATCATCGGAACAAGTAATTAAGTTATCGTTTTTGTCAAAATAAGTTCCGTTGGCTCTTCCTGTTTTACTAAGGAATAATTCGATTTGATTGGCTTTCCAATCCCAGAAATAAATTTTATCATTTGGCTGGTCTGTGAAATAGACATTTCCCTCTTTATCAGAAGCTGGACCTTCTGTAAAACTGAATTGACTAGAAAGTAATATTGGTGGAACGTCAAACAATTTTCCATTGGGATTTTGAACTTTGCAATTGACCAAAATGAGCAAAATCAAAACATAACCAAATTTGTAAAAACTTTTCATATGCAGATACTTTTTGTTTTTATTTTCCTTATACAATCGCTGTTTTTTCATCGGCGCTTGTGTTTCCCGATAATAGAGATTGCATAATGAAATATATAAAGTTGCAAGATACAATTTGTATAAAAGAATTAAAAATAATTATCTTTGAAAATTCGATAAAAATCAATGAAACTTAATCTTCCGGACAAACTCTACTATTCTATTGGCGAAGTTGCCAAAGCTTTTGATGTTAATACTTCTCTAATTCGCTATTGGGAACAGGAATTTCCTATCATCAAACCTAAGAAAAACAAAAAAGGAAACCGTTACTTTACGCCTTCTGACATTGAGAATCTGAAGATTATTTACCATTTGGTTAAGGAAAAAGGCTATACGCTTGATGGCGCGAGAGTTGCATTGACAACCAACACCAAAATCTCTGAAACCATTACTATTATTGACAGATTGGAGTTTATCAAAGCTGAACTTCTTAAACTGAAAAACTCATTAAACGACTAAATTAGTCGTTTATTTTTTTGCCAAAATTCAATTTGGATTGGTTTTATTCTTAACTTTATAGAAACACAAAAGATGAAACCAAAACTACCTTTCCAAATCCAGAAAAGGCAATTGTTAAGCCTTTTTATTTTCGGAATTCTCATTATTTTTTCTCAAATTGCTTTTTCGATTTATAAGAAAAAGCAGCATTACGAAAAACCTCAAATAACCTTCATTTCTCCAAAAATTGAAGAGCTAATTTTAACTGAATTTAATCCCAATGATTTGGATGAAAGTCAATGGAAAAATCTTGGATTCAGCGAAAAGCAAATCAAAACGATCCTGAAATACAAAGAAATTGTTGGCGGAAATTTCAAATCCAAAGAACAATTCAAAAAGTGTTATGCGGTTTCGGAGGAAAAATATGAACAACTGAAAGATTATATTTTACTTCCAGAAACTAATTCTAATTTAAAAAATAGCACATTCGATTTCAAACCTTACGAGAAAAAGAGACTCAACATCAAAGGGAAATTCAATCCAGATTCTTATTCTCAAAAAGATTGGGAGAATCTTGGCTTTTCGGAGAAACAATCGGCTGCTATTCTGAAATATAAAAATTATCTCGGTGGAAGTTTCATCAGCAAAGAAAAATTGAAAGAATGTTTTATGATTAATGATGAACAGTTCTCGCAAATGTCTCCTTATTTGATTTTACCTAACAAAACGCCAGAAAATCTAACTCAAAAATTTGAGAAAAAGAAAGAGAAAGAAGTAGTGAAAATCTGTCAATACTTTGATCCAAACGATTTGAATCAAGAACAATGGCAAGCTTTGGGATTTTCTGAAAAACAATCTATTTCAATTTTGAAATATCGAGATAAGATTTTGAAAGGTTCTTTCAAATCTTTGGAAGACATCCAAAAATGTTTCATGATTTCGCCAGAAAAATTTGAAGAGATGAAACCTTGGATTAGACTCTCTGTGGTCGAAAAACCGAAAGAAGAAAAACCAATTATCACAGAAAAAACGGATTATTCTAAAATTAATCTGAATGAAATTAGCTTCAAACAATTGCGAGAATTTGGTTTCACGGAAAAAGATGCGGCTGGAATTTTGGCTTTTAGAAAGAAACTAGGTGGTTTTATCAATAAAAATCAATTATTGGAAACTTATGAAATCGATCGAGCGCTTGGAGAAAAACTAATTTACGATGCAAAAATTGACAATTCTCATGTTCCAAAATACAATCTAAAAGATGCTCCAGAAGAATGGCTGAAAAAACATCCGTATTTCCGATATTCTGCTGACCGAATTATATTTTACAGAACAACTTATCCTGATGACAAAAAAATATGGAAATGGCTGAAACTAAAACCCGAGTATGAAGAGAAAATGAGACTTTATACGATTAATGATAAATGATAGTTGATGGTTGATGGTTGACAATAAAAAAATCTCGCAGATTTAGCAAATATAGCAGGTTTTCTTATGATCTACTAAATCCAACAAATCTACGAGATCATTGTATTTTGATTTTAGAAAAATCATTCAAACGCTTTACTGGAGTCTTCTAATAAACCATTCAATTCATTCATTTCCTGGGGAGTCAAATCACGCCATTTCCCAACAGGAAGATCGAGTTTGATATTCATGATTCTGATTCTTTTGAGCTTTTTCACTTCATAACCAAGATATTCGCACATTCTACGGATTTGACGATTCAATCCTTGCGTCAGGACGATTCGGAAGTTCATCGTGTCTATTTTCTCGACTTCGCATTTTTTGGTAACTGTATCGAGAATTGGAACGCCATTTCTCATTTTTTCGAGAAATTTTTCGGTAATCGGTTTGTCAACTCTTACGTAATATTCTTTCTCGTGATTGTTTCTCGCTCTCAGGATTTTATTAACGATATCACCATCAGAAGTTAAAAGAATAAGACCTTCACTCGGTTTATCCAACCTTCCGATTGGGAAAATACGTTTTGGATGATTAATATAGTCAACAATATTGTTTTTCTCGCGTTTCGTATCGGTTGTACAAACAATCCCTATAGGTTTGTTGAAAGCGATGTAAACAAATTCTTCTTCAACCTTTTTGATGGTTTTTCCATCTACGAAAATCTCATCTTCGTCAGAAACTTTGGTTCCTAATTCCGGAACTTTCCCATTGATGGTAATTCTACCTTCTTCCAAAAGTCTGTCTGCTTCTCTTCTGGAGCAAAAACCTACTTCTGACAAATATTTGTTGATTCTTATTTTTTCCATTAATCTTTACCGTAAACTGTATAATTCTTTTTACTGAAAACTGTTATGCTTCCAGAAAGCCCTATAAACCAAGCATTAGAAACATTAGAGTTGTATCTGTAGATAAACAAACCAATTTCTTGATTCAGTCTTTTTGAAAAGAAATCCTGATATCCAATTTTTCCTCCAAAATAATGCGTATCGCTTACATTAGATTGATTGAACTGTTTTCCATACTCAAACTCGAATGTGGTTGCTGCCGTATCACCTTTGATTATAAATTTAGGCTGAACAATCCAATTGAGCAAATGCAAATCATCTGAAATATAATTATACTTAATCCCTGTTCCCAAAGCAAAAAATGATAACAACTGATAACCTCCTACAACACCGACGCCATAAGTAAAATCATTGGGAAGATAAGGCGAAATATACTGTTGATAATATGCATCATTCTTATGTTGACTGTCTTTTATCGAGTTTCCAAGATTATAACCGACCTGAACATTCGGGCTGATGTAAAACCCCATTGTTTTACTATATTTTTCTTCCGATTGTGCAAAAGCTAAAACCGAAAAAAACAAAGTTAAGACGAGTAAATTTTTCTTCATTTAATTTTGAAATTATTCTGAGATTTTAAAATCATCGTTAATAAAATCCGCAGTTGCATTTTCCACAGAATAATCTCCGATTTTAGTTCTTCTAAATTGCGTTAAATACGCTCCAACTCCTAACTCTTGTCCAATATCGTGAGCTAAACTTCTGATGTAAGTTCCTTTTGAACAACCAACTGTGAAAGAAACTAAAGGCAAATCAATTTTAATATCATTAATATAATGAATTGTCGTTTTTCTGGATTTCATTTCCACGTCTTCTCCGGCTCTTGCAAGATCGTAAGCTCGTTTTCCATCTATCTTAAGCGCAGAAAAAACAGGTGGTTTTTGATCTATTTCTCCAAGGAATTTTTCTAAAGCCTGATGAATTTGCTCTTCTGTAATATGAGAATAATCTTGATGTAAAATCTCAGGTTTCTCGGTGTCGTAAGATTCGGTTTGAGCGCCAATTTTTATCTCTGTCCAATATTCTTTTGGCGCATCCTGAATCTCTGGAATTTTCTTTGTAAATTTCCCTGTACAAACAATCAAAAGCCCAGTTGCTCTTGGATCCAAAGTTCCGGCGTGACCAATTTTGAATTTCTTTGGCAATTCTTTGAACTCTCTTTTGAGCTTGTATTTCAGCTTATTGACAGCCTGAAAACTGGTCCAATCCAAAGGTTTGTCCAATAGAAATAGGTGTCCGGATTGTAATTCTTCTGCCGTCATTCTAAGTATTAAAGTATTTTTTGAGTTTGAGAGTTGGAAAGGATTATTTAAACCAATAAAAATAAACCAACAAAGCAATACCAACAAAAATACGATACCAGCCCCAAGGTCGGAAACCATATTTATTCAACAAAGCAATGAATGATTTGATAGCAATCCAAGCAACAACAAACGCCACAATATTTCCAACGATAAAAATTAAAATATGATCCTGAGATTCCAAAATCATTTCGTAACCTTTCATTGGATTTGGTGTTTCTTTTCCCCAAGTTTTTACAAAAATCGAATAAACAGTCACTGCCAACATCGTAGGAACCGCCAAGAAAAAAGAGAATTCAGCAGCCGCTTTTCTGGATAAACCTTGTGCCATTCCTCCAATGATGGATGCTGCACTTCTACTCGTCCCAGGCATCATTGCCAAACATTGCCAAAAACCAATGGTTACAGCTTTTTTGATTGTAATTTCTTTCTCATCGTGAACAATCGGATTTTTGAACCAACTATCTGCAAATAACAAAACAACGCCACCTAAAACCAAAACAGACGAAATCGCGATTTGGTTTCCTAAAACAGATTCGATTAAATCATCTAAGAAAAAACCGATAATCAAAGCAGGCAAAACTGCAAAAGCCAATTTATAGTAAAACTGAAGATTGCTGAAATCAAAGAATTTTTTCCAATAAGCTACAACTACCGAAAGTATTGCCCCAAATTGAATTGAAACTTGAAACATCTTAAGAAATTCGGTTTCTTCTAATCCCATTAGATTAGCAGCGAATCCCATATGTGCGGTTGAAGAAATCGGAAGGTATTCTGTAAGTCCTTCTATAATTGCAATGATAATTGCTTTTATCAAATCCATAGTTTTTTTGTTTTATTAATAAAAAACTTTGCCTCGAATAATCAAGACAAAGCTTTTATTTTATTTAAATTTAAAATTAATCTTTGTTTCTTTTCAGAATTGCTACTACTTGAACCACAAAACCTGCGATTACCAAAAGAGGAGCAAGTCTGATTCTTCTGAATGAGAAAATATCCTCGTTCCAATAATTAGGATCCAATTTCCCGTCTGGTGTTGTATTCGCATCAGCTCCCATCATCAGAACAAATCCTAATAGAATCAATCCCAAACCAATCAACATCAGTTTGAAATTTTTGTTTCCAAAATAGAATGTCTTTTTTTCAACAGTTTCAGTCGTACCAAACTGATCTGCTGAATATTTGTTTTTTGTTTTTTTTGCCATTTTTAAGAGTAATAAAGGTCATCCACATTGCTTCGTAAGAATCTCCAAGTTGCAAAGATAGTACTTGCTACTGTAATAAAAATACCAACAAACAAAACTATCAATACCAAAACAACATACTGATTGGTATCTTGCACGAACGGTGTTCCAATTTGATTGGTGAAATAATACCAGATTCCGCCTAAAGCTAAAAGTCCGATAAATGCACCAATTAAACCAAGAACCAAAGCTTCTTTGATGAAAGGCATTAGAATAAATCTTCTTTTCGCTCCAACCAACTGCATTGTTTTGATAATGAATCTTTTAGAGAATATCTTAAGCCTGATTGAATTATTAATCAAAACCATTGCAACAATCAAGAATAAAATTGAAAATGCTAAAATCCAAGTCAAGATTCTGTTTAGATTATTGTAAACATCTATAGTAAGCTTATTGTCGTTCGCTACATCTTTTATACCTTTTATGGCTTTTAATTGAGCTACAACATCGTCAATTTTTGCTGGATCTACAAACTCGGGTTTCAAAGTAACCTCAACAGATGCAGGGAAAATATCTTCTTCAAACAATGCATCAGCGTCTATTCCTAGTTGCTTTTTAGCAAGAACTGTCGCTTGTTGTTTGGAAATATACTTGGCTTGTTTTACATAATTTTGCTCCTTGATTTTCGCAAAAGTCTCTTCCTGAAATTTTAGTGTTTTCGCAGAATCTCTCGGGTCAAGATACTCATCAAAATAAGCTTCTACAACCAATTGTTCTTTGATATAATCAGAATATTTTTGAGCATTAATCAAAATCAATCCAAATAATCCTACAAGGAACAAAACCAGTGAAATACTGATAACTACAGTAATATTGCTGGATCGGAGTCTACTTTTGTTAAAATCGTCAACGGTCTTTGGCATCAAAAAAATTTTTGCTAAAATAGAAATTTTCGTTTAAAATCTGGCGCAGTTGTCTGTTAATAAAATCATAAAAACTTTATAAAATGTACTATTTCATTCCTTTTTGAGAAAATTGAAACTCGGCATTTTTATTGTTTAAAGAATTTTACCAAATCAAGAATTATGAAAATTTTACGTCAAACCAGAGGCAAAAATTTCTTCTATACCAATCAACATAATGAAAAACTGAAGGATCAAGATAAAATCGATTTTATCCAATCTCTTGTGATTCCGCCAGCGTGGACCAATGTAGAAATCACCACCAACAGACGGGCAAAAATATTGGCTATCGGACGCGACCAGAAAGGCAGAAAACAATACATCTATAATCCGAAATTTCGTGCGAAAAAAGATGCGGACAAGTTTGACAGAATCCTCCATTTTGCAGAAAATCTGGAGCATATGAGACGGGTTACCGGACAACATCTGCGTAAGAAAAAAATGTCGCGTGAAAAAGTAATGGCAGCAATGGTTAGGCTTTTAGATTCGGCTTATTTCCGACCAGGAAGTCCAAAATACACGCAGCAAAATAAAAGTTATGGCTTAACGACAATCCGTAAAAAACACCTGACTATAGAAGGAGACGAAATAATTTTTTCTTACAAAGGAAAATCGGGAAAATTCCAGGAAAAGCACATCATTAATTCAAAATTATCAAAAGTTATTGCCCAATTGGAAGAATTGCCTGGCTACAGACTTTTTAAATATTATGATGAAGAGGAAGAATTAATTTTGGTCGAAAGCCAAGATCTTAACCAATACATCAAAGAAGTAATGGGCGAAGAATTTTCCGCAAAAGACTTCCGAACCTGGGCTGGAACTATGATTGCCGCAGGAATATTAGACGAACTTGGCATCTGTGAAAAACAACAGCAAAAGGAAATGAATAAAAGAATCCGAAATGCTATCGTTGCCGTATCCGAAAGATTGGGAAATACGCCTGCCGTTGCCCGAGATTCTTATATTGATCCCAGAATTTTTGAACATTATAAAAACGGACAAACCATCCAATATTTCCAAAAAGAAATTAAAAAACTTTTGAAAAAGAATGAAAACCTATCAGAGACAGAAATAGGGGTTTTGTATATGTTAAAATCAAAAATGAATTAACGCGAATGTTTGAAAACGGTCGAGATGTGGTTAATCAAATCTGTAGGTAACATTGCTTCTTTTGAAAATTCCACTGCTGCAAAATCACCGGCTTTTCCGTGAAGCCAAACTCCGAAAACACAAGCTTTTTCGATGTCATATTTTTGAGAAATCAATGATGTTAAAATTCCTGTGAGAACATCGCCGCTTCCGCCTTTTGCCATTCCAGAATTGCCTGTGATGTTATAGAAAACCTTTTGATTTGGCGTAATTACAACCGTATGATGATCTTTTAGAATGATGAAAATCTGCAATTCTTCTGCTTTCTGTTTTGCTAATTCTAATCTTTCAAAAGAGTTTTCTGTTTTCCCAAACAATCTTTCAAATTCTAAAGGATGTGGTGTGATGACAGAATGCTTTGGAATAAGATTTAATTTCTGATTTTCTGCAATAATATTAAGCGCATCTGCATCCAGAACAACAGAATTTCTATAATTTTCAAGAAATTCTAATAGAGCTTTTTGCGTTTCGATCTCTTTTCCCAAACCCGGTCCGATTCCGTAAATTGCTTTATCCTGAATTTCTATTTCATTAATATGATTTTCGCCCGAATCTATGAACATTGCTTCAGGAACTTGAGATTGAAGAATAATGTTTCCACATTTCGGAGCAATTGTAAAAGTCAACCCGCTTCCGGTTTTCAAAGCTGATAAAGTAGACATCAGAACAGCTCCAATCTTACCATAACTTCCGCCAACCAAAACACTTTTCCCGTAAGTTCCTTTATGACTAAATTCTTCTCTAGGTTTGTAGATTTTCTTAATTAAAATTTCATCAATTACGAAATAATCGGTTTCTGCTTCATTAATAAAATCTTCATCAAGATCAATATCTAAAACAATAATTTTTCCACAGAATTTTTCCGTTTCTGGATGAAGAAAACTTTTTTTATAGAATTGAAAAGTCAAAGTAAAATCTGCTTTGAAAACTGCAGCATTTTTGTTGATCATTCTATCGGCAAACAATCCTGTTGGAATATCAATAGAAATCTTCGAAGCCTGAATTTGGTTCAGATTTTCAATTAAATTTTTAAAATCATCAGACAATTCCCGGTTCAATCCATAGCCGAATAACGCATCAATTATTACAGAATTATCACGGTTATCAAATTCAGAATAATCTTTAATTGTAATTCCGCTGATTAGTTTTATTTTATTAAGATTAATTTTTGCATCTTCAGAAAACTTAGAATTATTCTCATCAATAAAAACTTCGACATCAAATCCTTTCTCGTAAAGCATCCTTGCGATTACAAATCCATCACCGCCATTATTTCCGTTTCCAGCGAAAATCGAAAAATTTTGATTTGATTTAAAATTATCCACAATCCAATTTGCGCATTTTTTCGCGGCATTTTCCATCAGACTGATAGAAGAAATTCCTTTTTCTATGGTTGCAGAATCACATTCTTTGATTTGAGAAGATGAAAGGATTTTCATTAGAATTAAATTTTAAAAGAGTGCAATTTCAAATTTAATCAATAATATTCTTTTATCAATAGTAATAAATAAATCGATTTTTAAAAAAAAATTGATATTTTTGTTTATAACTAACTATAAAAAAATACAACTATGGGATTTGTAAAAGAGTTTAAGGAATTTGCATTCAAAGGAAATGTAGTAGACTTAGCAGTCGGTGTCATCATTGGTGGCGCATTTGGCGCAATCGTAAAATCATTGGTAGATGATGTAATTACACCACTTCTATTGACGCCAGCTTTAAAAGCTGCCGGTGCAGAAAACATCAAAGAATTGGCTTGGAACGGTGTAACTTACGGAAATTTCTTATCATCCGTAATCAGCTTTTTGGTAATTGCTTTTGTTTTATTTTGGTTAATAAAAGTTGCTAATAAACTTAATAAAAAACCAGAAGCAGCTCCTGCAGGACCATCTTCTACGGATCAATTACTGATGGAAATCCGTGACGAACTTAAGAAAAAAGCTTAATAAAAATCGCCACTTTTGGAGTGGCGATTTTTTATTTCAATAGGTCTAATTCTAAGATGTTATTATTCTTTTTCATTCTATCCATCATCATTTTCTCTTGAGACTTCATATAGTCTTTGTTATCTAATTTATTACCCGCATCATCTGTTACGTAAAACTGACCTTCCTGCGCTTTCTTTTTCAAATTCGCCATAGGATCTTTCCTGTAATTTTTATATACTGTCTGATATTTTTTATAATCTAGCTTAATTGGCTTTTCGAATTCAAAAGCAAGAATATCTCTTTCAAGAGTATTATTTTTAATTCCTTTCAGCTCTATCTTATGGAAGCCAGATTTGTCTTCAATCTTTACAATAAGACCTGGCAAACCATAGAATTTATAAGGTCCGTCCTGAATTGGAATGTCGGTTGAAAACCAAGCAATCCATTTTCTACCCGCAAAATCAGCTTCAGCTTTTTGAACGTTCCAAGTTCCAATTTTATCCTTATCTGATAAAATCTTCCAATTAAATTTGACTTGTTGATTAGAATCATAAAGTGTCATATCCAACGAAACAATGTGATTAATTTTAAAATCAGGATAAGACTTCAGAACTTTATACCCAACCACACCTTGTTTTCCAGACATCTGAACAGGTTCATCACTATGAGCAGCCATATTTTTTTTGAATTGAGCATCCATTATGGAGTCGTTTTGAAAAACATATTCGCTGTAATATTTGGAGCCTTTTTTATCAATATCCAAAACCATTAATTCAGACATTTTGGTTTCAACATCCGTAGAATCTGTCTGGAACTGATAATCGTAATAAAATCTTTGGCTTTGAGAGGTTACTGAAATTGAAATTAGAAAGAAACTTAATAAAAATAATTGTTTCATAGTTTTTAGTTAAATTAGTATTACTTCACAATATCCAACTCAATTCTATTATTGTCTTTTTTGATTCGAGCTTTCAAACGTTCTTCTTGTTCTTTTGCAATTTTGGCAGAAGTCCCATCTTTACCCGTCAAAATAATCGAAGTTCCGCCCATTTGGATTTGTTTAATTCCTTTCGTTGGGTCATTTTCGTATTCTTTAATCACTTTCTGAAATTGTTTGGAATTGATTGCAATTTCTTTAGCATCCCAAACATTAATATTAATATCACCCGAAATATTTTTAATGCCTTTCAGCTCCATTTTGTGAGAACCTGTTTTGTCTTCAATCTTAACAATCAGCCCTGGTAAACCATTAAATTTATAAGGTCCATCTTGAATTGGGATTTCTGTAGAGAACCAAGCAATCCAATGTCTGCCTGCAAAATCCGTTTCAGCTTTTTGAACATTCCACTCTCCTATTTTTTCTTTTTCTGACAATATTTTCCAGTTGATTTTTCGGTCATCAGAAATACTATACGCATCCATTCCCAATCTGCGATGGAGATTAATTTTATAATCAGGATAAGTTTTTGTTACAGAATATCTTACATCTCGTTTTCGCAAATCCGATTTCACATTAATAGAACCTGTTGCTTTCAGTTGTTGTTCCAAATCTGCTTTCATCAAAGAATCTGAATTAAAAACGGTGTAACTGTAATATTTGGAACCATCTTTTGTGGTGTCCAAGAACATCATTTCTGTTTTGACATCATCAACATTTGTAGAATCTGAAATGAATTTGTACTCGTAAATAAATCTTTTATTCTGAGCAATTGCTAGAACTCCTAAAATCAGAAATAAATTAATTAGTAGTTTTTTCATAGTTTTTGGTTTTAAAATAAAAGCCGGCGAACCGGCTAAAGTGTTAAGAATTTCAAATACTTATTTTGTAATAACTTCTATTTTTCCAGTTCCGTTAGTTTTGAAAATACTCATCGAAGAAATTATGCTAGGATCTAATTTCTGAAGTTCTGACTTTTCGACCTGTTTTCCATCAATATAAATTGTTGTATTATCCAAATTAGATGATGCAGTTTTGTTGAGAACAAAAGTCTTATTGGAAGCGTTAATCTTTGAACTATCAACAAACACTATTTTATTAGGAGAATCCAAACTAGAATTAAAGCTGATTGTCCAAGGATTGTTCTGACGCATCTCTTTGTTCAATTCACGTTGCTTTTCCTGAAGCTTCTTTTGCTCTTCCATCAGTTCTTTCTGCTTTTCCTGAAGTTGCTTTCTTTTTTTCTCCATTTTTTTCAATTCTTTTGGAGACAATTTGGATTTTGCCTCATTATAGAAAACATCATCAGAAAAACCATAACTGAAATTATCAGAAAAATTTGATTGAGGAAAATTGTAGTTGTCTTTCAGATATCTTACAGTTCCATCCGTAAAAGCATCTTTACCAAATTGGTCTGTAATCATTTTCTGAAACTCTTCATTGGTATAAAATTTTCCATATTTTTCAACAGCTTCCTCGGAACGTTTTTGTGCATCTTGAATTATTTTCTGAAAATCAGGAGAATTGACTTTGATTTGCATTTTTTCAGCTTGCTCCTGTGCATTCTGCAAGTCTCTCTGAAATTTTGGAGATTTCATCATTCGTTCAGCTATTTTTGCCTGCTTTTCTGCATCAGCAATTCTCTTTTTAAATTCTGGAGAATTAACCATTGCTTCAGCATCTCTGCCAGCTTTTTCTGCGTCGGCAATTATTTTCTTGAATTCCGGAGAATCATACATCTTTGCCATCGCTTCCGAATGTTCTTCCAAACCTTTTAGATTTCTCTGATAATTGTCAGAATCTACAATAGATTGCAATTTATTAGAAAGATTTTCCAAATCATTTTCTAAAGCCTTATATTCTGATGAATCTTCTTTTTTAGCTTTTTTAAGAGCCGATAATGCTTTGCTTTTTTCAGCCATTTTTGCACTAAGCGCAGACATCTTCAAATGGTCTTCTTTCAAAGCTTCAGAATATAATTGTGTTTGTTTTTGATGACTCATCGATAAACTGTCAAACTCAGACGCTTTAGGTTTTATCGTATCATTTTTCATTTCGTTAACAGCAATTTCAATTGCTTTGTTCGTTTCTGTAATTTCTTTGTTTTTAGCATTCACCATATAGGCGAATACCATAAAGAATAAGATTGGTAGCGCAAAAAGTTTGCGTGCGTAGCTGTACTTGGTTTGGTTTTTTGTAAGCATTGTAAGTCTTTTTTTGAGGTTAGATGATAAAAAAGGACTCGTAACAGGAATTACCGAACCCGAGAAATGACTCTCGAGAAGCATCTGCGCAAATGCTCTGGTGTCGGACTTTTTCACTGCTTTGTTGTCCGCCAAGTATTCGTGAATAAGATTGATTTCTTTGTTGATAAAGTAAAACACAGGATTGAACCAGAAAATGGATTTTACCAATTGCAACAGGAGTTTATCCCAGCTGTGTTTTTGTTCTATATGAACCATCTCGTGCTTCAGAATCCGTTGTCCAACAGGAGAATTAATCTCGATTGATTTTTTCCAGAACAGATTTCTGAAGAATGAAAATGGCGCATTATTAAGATTGGTCTGATAAAATTTGATTCCCTCGATAGTTTCATTCGGGAACTGATTTTTTATCGAATTGATTTTTAAAATTCCTAGTATTAATCTAATTAAAAGAGCGACTGAAACCACTCCAATAATTGTATAAAAAATTTGATAAATAGTGATATCATAGTTTGTAGTTTGAGATTGGTTTTGATTGAATCCACTCAAAAGCAGATACAAACTCTTGTTTGTTTCTATCGTAAAATAAGAAACTTTTATCAAAGGCAGAACAAGACTCACAACCACCGAAGACAAAAGATAAAATCTATTGTAATGATGAAAAGTCTTATCCTTTAAAAACAAAAGATAATAGGCAAACATCACTGCTGAGCAGAGAATCATTTTGCCAAAATAAAGTAAAATTGGTTCCATTATTCCTTGTTTTTAAGTTCGTTTAACAAAAGCTCCAAATCTTTCACACTAATTTCGTTTTCTTCTACCAAAAACGAAACCGCATTGGTATATGACCCTTCAAAATAATTCTTAACCAAGCTTCTGATAGACTTTCCACTGTAATTTTCTTTACTTATCAATGGGAAATATTCGTGTTGTCTTCCAAAAGTTTTATGACTTACAAATCCTTTCTCCATCAAGATTTTAAGGATCGTGGAAATCGTGTTGGTATGTGGTTTTGGTTCGGGAAACAATTCTAAAACGTCTTTTAAGAAACCTTTCTCTATCTGCCAAAGGTACTGCATTACCTGTTCTTCTGCTTTAGTTAACTTATTCATAATCTAATACTTTAAAAACAATCAATCTTATATCACTAAAAACTTAGTAATACAAATGTAGGATTAATTTTCATTCGTACAACTATTTTTATAGTTAAAAGACGTTAAATATCATAACTAATTGAAAATCAAAACACAAACAATTATTACTCAAAAATTTCATTCTATAACTTGACTTGTATCGAAAAAGTCTTATCTTTGCACCACAATATCGCGAGGTAGAGCAGTAGGTAGCTCGTCGGGCTCATAACCCGGAGGTCGCACGTTCGAGTCGTGTCCTCGCAACCAATTTAAGAGAATCACAATTGTGGTTCTCTTTTTTATTTATGGAAGAATTTGTTGTTTACGTTTTATATTCAGAGAAATTTGGATCAGTACCAAAACTGGATCAGTACCAAAACTTGTGTTTAAGCAAAAATGTTTTGTAGTCTGAATAGAAAAAACGCCCGATCCCTAACTCCTCTGAAGTTGCTTCTAAATTTTT
>NZ_QNUG01000004.1 GCF_003385395.1 Epilithonimonas hispanica
GTCTTGATACCTTTGACACAAAATGGTTCACCCTGTTTCTTGTGAATGATTTTTAAATTATAAATCTAATCTTGTATTTTTTATTTTGCAAACTAAAGGGCACAAAGGATTCAACAAAAGAACACAAATTTTAGTGAGCCTTGTGTAAACTTTGAGTTTTTGTGGTTAGAAAGATTTATTTTGAAGCATCGGAACAAATTTATAAACGCCAAATTCCTCTTTCTCAAATTGAGTTTCCGATATTTTCGTAAATCGATAAAGAACCTGCTCATCCGTTTTCCCTAACGGAATTACCATTTTTCCGCCAACTTTTAATTGTTTCAGAAGTTCGGTTGGAAGAATCTCCGCGCCACACGTTACGAGAACTTTATCAAAAGGGGCAAATGTTGGTAAACCAGCAAAACCGTCTCCGAAACTTTGAAATTTTGGTCTAAGATTCAATTCTCGCAGAATCTTAGTAGAAAAATTGTACAAGTCCTTTTGACGTTCAATCGTGTAAACCAAAGCTTTCATTTGGATCAAAACGGCAGTCTGATAACCACAACCTGTTCCAATTTCTAAAATTTTTTCACCTTCATTGACTTCTAGCAATTCGGTTTGCTCGGCAACCGTTGAAGGATGAGAAATAGTTTGTTTCGCAGCAATAGGAAAAGCGCGGTCTTCATAGGCATAATCTTCGAAAACACTTTCTATGAAAAGGTGTCTTGGCACTTCGTTCATTGCACCCAGAACAAAAGAATCGGTAATCCCGATTTTCTGATGAAGATAATCTATTAATTGTTTTCTTTTGCCTTTGTGAACGTAAGTATCTCTCATTATTCTAATTAGAGGTTTTTAAATCTAGTCTGCAATTTCGGAAGGAAAAATTTAAAATCCAAGCAAGAATCATTATTTTAAAAATTTATTAAAAATCAAAACCTTAATTAGATTAAACTTTATAAATTTGATTGTTTTTTTATTAAAAACTTAAATATTATTTCAATTAATTGAATGAACAAATGAATGTTATGCAGAAATTAAGAGCTTACATCAAAGGGACAGGATCTTATGTTCCTCCAAAAATTTTAAAAAATGATTTTTTCGAAAAAGTAGGTTCTTCCGACGAGTGGATTTTTAAAAACCTGGGAATCAAAGAACGCCGAATTGCAGAAGGTGAAGTCACCAGCGATTTGGCTTATAAAGCAGGTTTGAGAGCTCTGGAAAATACAGACGTCACACCAAAAGATATCGACCTGATTATTGTTGCCACTTCTACCCCAGACAGACAAGCACCATCAACAGCGTGTTTTGTTCAGGAAAAAATGGAAGCGCCTCAAGCTGTGGCTTTTGATATTTCTGCAGTTTGTTCTGGTGGCCTTTATGGAATTGCAATTGGTTGTCAGTTCATTGAAACAGGAATGTATAAAAATGTGCTTGTGATTGGCGCTGATACTTTTTCAACGATTACCGACTGGGAAAGAAAAGATTCGGTTTTCTTTGGCGATGGCGCTGGAGCTATTTTGCTATCGGCTACGACTGAAGATAAAGGTTTTATGGATTTCAAACTTCACGCAGACGGAACCGGAAAATACCATTTTAATATTCCTGCAGGCGGTTCAGAAATGCCAGCTTCGGAAGAAACTTTGAAGCAAAAACTCCATTATTTCCAAATGAACGGTAAAGAAGTTTTTGAAACTGCAACTAGAGTTTTGCCTGAGACAATTAATGAAATTTTAGATGCCAACAAACTGACTTCTGATAATGTAGATTGGGTGATTCCTCATCAGCCAAGTATTAGAATTTTACAAGAAACCGCTAGAAAAACCAATATCCCATTCGAAAAAGTAATGACGAATATGGATAAATATGCCAACACTTCCGGCGGAACAATCCCAATTGTTCTGGATGAGACTTATAAAAGCGGCCGTATAAAACCTGGTAATCTTTTACTTTTTGCAGCTGTTGGTTCCGGATGAACTTGGGGGACAGCACTTTATAAAGCGTAAGATAATTCATTAATTTTTAATTATTAATTGTTAATTAGCAATATGTTAGATAATCAAACTTTCCTTATTACCGGAATTGCAGATGAAAATTCTCTTGCAATGACAACCGCTGAAAAAATCCTTTCCAACAATGGAAAAGTGATTTGTACAGGATTAGGTGTAACTCCTTTTCACAAAAACCTTTCTGAAAAAGCAGAATCTTTCCTCAATAAAAATTATGAAGACTTCGAAAATGCCTGCAAAAAAGTTTTAGGCGACGATGTTTATACTGCTCCACTTGATGTGACTTTACCAGAAAGTTTAAACTATTTTGCTGATGACTTGAAAACGAAAGATATTAAGCTAAATGGTTTTCTTCACGCGATTGCAATGGACAAAACCATTAGAAACAAAGCTGTAAAACCAATGCTGGAAGTAACAGCGGAAGAATTCAATGACACGATGAATGTGTCTGCGTTTTCTCTAGTTACGCTTTGTCACGCTTTACTTGCGAATGAAGTTTTGCAAAATGGAGCTTCTATTGTTTCATTAAGCTACATTGCCGCGGAGAAAGTTTCGTTTTTTCCTTATATCAATATGAGTATTGCGAAAGCTGCGCTTGAAAGACTAACGATTGAAATGGCTTACGAGCTCGGAAAAAAATATGGAATCCGTGCCAATGCGATTAGATTTTCACCTTTTATGGGAAGTAAAGCAGGTAATGCTACTTTGAAAGTTGAAGATGTTGAAAGAGCCAATAGAATCAGTCCGCTTGGAAATGCACTTCCTGAAGATTTGGCTCACGAGATTGTTCATCTTTTCCGAAAAGAAACCAGAATCACAGGTGAAATCCGTCACGTGGATGGTGGTTTTCATATTATGGGATAGATTGGGTTCGAGTGTTAGAGAGTTGGGGTGTTGGAGAGTTTATAGGAAGTCTTCGACTCCGCTCAGACTGGCAAATCTAAACTACAGTTTATTTTCAGTAATGTCAGGCTGAGGCTCTCGAAGCCTTTCATAGATTTAAATTCATTAAAAAATATTTCGATAAAGATTCAAGTTGCAATTTTGTGGCTTGAATTTTTATTTAGTTAAATTGCATCATCAAAATTATTTTAAAATTTATGAGACAGATAAAGACTGCTTTGTTGGCTTATGGCGGTTCTGGAAAATTATTTCACGCTCCATTTCTTGAAGTAAACGATGGTTTCAAATTAATAGGCGCTTACGAACGAAGCAAAAAAAATATACAAACCGATTATCCGAATGTTAAAAGTTTTGATTCTTTGGAAGAAGTTTTGGAAAGTGATGCAGAATTAATTGTAGTTAATACGCCAATTGATACACATTTCGAATTCACAAAGAAAGTTTTGGAAGCTGGAAAACATGCTTTGGTAGAAAAAGCTTTCACAACAACTTCTGGTGAAGCGGAAGAACTGCATCAACTTGCAAAAGAAAAAAATCTAAAACTCTGCGTGTATCAAAACCGACGATATGACAGCGATTTCCGAACTGTGAAAAAGGTGTTGGAAGAAGAATATCTTGGAGAAATAGTAGAAGCGGAAATCCGATTCGAAAGATATAATCCAGAGTTGAGTCCGAAAGCGTGGAAAGAAAACGGAAATCCAGGAGCCAGTATCTTGATGGATCTTGGTTCTCACGTGATTGACCAAGCTTTGACATTATTCGGAAATCCAGAAAAGGTTTTTGCTGATATCAGAAAAACGAGAGATAACACTCAGATTGATGATTATTTTGACATTCTGCTTTATTATCCTGACAAACGTGTAAGATTAAAAGCCAGTTTCTTCGTTAAAGAAATGACACCTTCTTACGTTTTCCACGGCAAGAAAGGAAGTTTCTTAAAACACAGAGCAGACATCCAAGAAGATGAATTAAAACTTGGAAAAATACCGAATCGTGACAGTTGGGGAACCGAACCTGAGGACAAAACCGGACTTTTGGTTTACAATGACAGAGTTGTTAACTTCCCAACCTTTCAAGGGAATTATCTGGATTTCTACGATGACCTTTACAATGCAATTGTGAATGACAAGAAAGTTCCAGTAACTGCGAAACAAGCTTACCATACAATGAAAGTGATTGAAGCAGCGAAAGAAAGTTCCGAGAAAGGATGTGCTGTTGATTTGTAAAAATAAATGTTTAAAGAAATTTTTGAATATATCAACACCATTATTTCGGTGCTTCGCACTTTTTTGAAACTCTCAGAGCCTATTTAAAATTAGTAAAAACCACATAGTCACATAGAAAATCTCAATATTAAGTGCTAAAAAGAAAAAATAGAAGCACAATTTTTCCTATTTTTTCTTTATTTTAATAAAAGCTATGTGTCTATGTGGTTGTAAAATCATTTCTGATAAAAATTTAAACAGGCTCTCAATCATTTCTACCAATATATCACTGCTTCGCAGTTTTAATGACAAGACTCAGAATCATAAAAAATTCTGAGTCTTTTTTTATGTTGAGTTCCTTTAATTCTTAAATTTACGACTTTAACAAAATGAGTTATGAAATCGCCGTAATTCGGAAATGCAAATACCGATAAAATTTTAGCGATTGCATATGACCATAACAATAATCTAAATCAACATATGATAAAAGCAGGACTTGTAGGAGCTGGACATTTGGGGAAAATCCATTTGAGATTACTGAATCAATCTGAGAAATATGAACTCGTTGGTTTCCACGATAAAGACGCAGAAAACGGACGAAAACTAGCAGCAGAATTTGGATACAAATATTTTGAAAGCTTCGAAGATTTGTTAGAAGAAATCGATATGCTGGATATTGTGACACCAACTGTCTATCACTACGATTATGCGATAAAAGCGATTGAAAAAGGCATTCATTTTTTCATCGAAAAACCTGTAACACAAACTCTGGAACAAGCGGAGGAAATCCTTTCGCGATGTAGAGAATTCGGAATCAAAGCTCAAGTAGGTCACGTTGAGCGATATAACCCAGCTTTTATTGGAGCGAAAGATTATATTAAAAATCCAATGTTTATCGAGATTCACAGATTGGCGGAGTTCAATCCTAGAGGGACAGATGTTTCTGTGGTTTTGGATTTGATGATTCACGATTTGGATATTTTGTTGAGTTTGGTTAAGTCCAAAGTAAAAGAGATCCACGCCAGCGGTGTTTCTGTCGTGAGCAAAACGCCAGACATCTGCAATGCGAGAATTGAGTTTGAAAATGGTTGTGTGGCTAACCTTACAACTTCCAGAATCTCTATGAAAGCGATGAGAAAATCTAGATTTTTCCAACAAGACGCTTACGTTTCTGTTGATTTCTTGGAGAAAAAAGCTGAAGTTATCAGGATGAAACCTGCACCAGAAAATCCGTCTGATTTTGATATGATTATCGAAAATGCGGAAGGCGAGAAAAACCAAATTCTTTTCGAATATCCAAATATCCAACCGAATAATGCAATCTTAGATGAATTAGAAAGTTTCGCCAATGCAATCGAATATGATGTTCCTGTTCAGGTTTCTTTGGAAGATGGGACTGAGGCGTTGAAAGTGGCGCTGGAGATTGTGAGGTTGATTACTAAGTAAATTGATGTTTAAGAAGTTATTTCTTTTATTAATATTACTTTCTTTTGGTAATTTATATTGTCAAGATGATGACTATGAAGTTGCTAAAAAAGAATTTGAAAATTTTGTTTTCAGTTCAGATTCAATCAAAATTCAGAATATAAAGAATACGAAATTTGAAAAAATCACCGATATCCAAGAATATCATCATTCTGTTACACGATTACTTGATTTTGGTTTAACTGAAAGCATTTACGAATTAAGATTCTCTTACCCTTTTGACATACAATATGTAAAAGGAAGAAATGTCTTTATCTTTTTATTCTATCTTCATGGAAAAGAAGTGGGAAAAATTGTAGATTATGCCCAATATAAAGATGAAGAAAAACAAATTTCTAGCAAATTAGATTCTGGAATCAATGATTATATTGTTAAACATAATCTTTTTTATAAAACCAATTATTCTCAAAAAAAATTTATTGATGATATTATAACAAAAAATGTTTACGGAGATTATTGTGGTTATTCTGGAAGTAAAGAGGAAAAAATGTTTGACTTAGAATTGGAAAAACTAAGTAATGTTGAAAGTTATGTGAATTGGATGAAATCATTTAATCCTGAAAAACAAATGTGGGGATATGATCAAATTCAGTATCTTTTGCGCAAAGAATTAATTGAGTTAGAAACTGATGAACAAAAGATTTTCAATCATATCAAAAACAGAAATGCAATCGTAGAAACTTGTTCTGATTGTAAGTTTGGTATTTTTAAAAGAGTTTTCAAAATTAAAAACAACTAACTCAAAATTTTGAATTTTAAATATTAAATCTTGAATTAATAATATGAAAAACATTGTTGTAATAGGCGCAGGAACTATGGGAAATGGGATTGCTCATACTTTTGCTCAAAGCGGATTCCAAGTGAGTTTGGTAAACGTGAAACAAGAAAATCTTGATAAAGCACTAAAAACCATCACAAGTAATCTTGACAGAATCATTGCCAAAGGAAATCTTACAGAAGAAGAAAAATCAAGTACGCTTGGCAACATTACAACATTTACAGACTTAAAAGATGCAGCTCCAAATGCCAATCTTATCGTAGAAGCTGCAACAGAAAATCTGGAATTAAAGCTGAAAATATTTGCTCAAATTGATGAGTTAGCTCCTGAGAGCTGTATTTTAGCAACCAATACCTCATCCATTTCTATCACACAGATTGCTGCGGCAACCAAACGACCAGAAAAAGTCATTGGGATGCACTTTATGAATCCAGTTCCTATCATGAAATTGGTAGAAATCATCAAAGGTTATTCTACCTCGAAAGAGACTTTTGACACCATTTTTGAGATGTCAAAAAATCTTGGAAAAGTTCCGGTTGAAGTGAACGACTATCCTGGATTTGTTGCCAACAGAATCCTGATGCCAATGATCAACGAAGCGATTGAAACGCTTTACAACGGCGTTGCAGGTGTGGAAGAAATTGACACAGTTATGAAACTGGGAATGGCACATCCAATGGGACCTTTGCAATTGGCAGATTTTATAGGTCTTGATGTTTGCCTAGCCATTCTAAACGTCATGTACGACGGTTTCAAAAATCCTAAATATGCCCCCAATCCACTTCTCGTCAACATGGTAATGGCTGGTAAAAAAGGCGTAAAATCCGGCGAGGGTTTCTACGATTATTCTGAAAGTAAAAAAGCGGAGAAAGTTTCGAAAATGTTCTTAAAGTAAACATTATGTTTTCAAAAAAGTTTCTTCTACTTCTTAATTTTCCATCATTATTTTTTGCTCAGGAAAAAATGCTTTCTGCTGATTTTGATGGTGATCATATTAAGGATAAAGTATATCTGGATTCTAATAATGGAGCGGTTGTGTATCAGCTTTCTTCTCAGAAATTCAAGAAAATATCGTCTAATCAATTTGAAGATTCTGGAGAGATCTTTTTTGATCAATCTAAAAATGGTTTCAAAGTAAAACTCAACCAGATGCGAGCTGGCTATGTTTATCAGTTTCGTTATGAAAAAGAAATCGGAAAAATGCGATTGATTGGGATGGAACGCTATGAGTTTGGACCAGCCAATAATGATGGCAGCGGAGAATCCAGCGTTAATTTACTTACCAATACTTATATCGGAGAATGGAATTATTTCGACAACAAAAAAACAAAGTTGATTAAAATCCCAACCATCAAGAAGAAAATGGTTTTACCAAAAGCTTATTTCGACAATCTTGGCAATGTTTTTTCGACTTACATAGATAAAGACACAAGCTATTATCTCGCAGAGAAAAAAAGGCTTTATAAAGAATAAATTTGAAATTAGTAATTTCAGATTACGATTAATAACTTTGTCAGAATCAGGTTTGATTCTGACATTTATTTTTTTTAAAAAACTATGATTTCCTTAAAGCTTAATTCAAAAAACGAGAAAATCCTTCAATTTCTATTGATTACAATTACTTATGGGATGATTATTTTCAGATTTTTATCGAACGAAAAAGGCCGTGTAAGTCCAGATTCTATACGATATATGAGACAATCTGCGATATTCCCAATCATAGATAACACGACTGCACCATTGGGCTATCCGCTTTTCATCAAGTTTTTTACCTTTTTTGGGATAGATGATTTCTGGAGTAGCAAAGTTGTGGGACTTTTGGCTTATACTTTTATTTTAATTTTTACTTACAAGAAGCAGTTTTTCTTCAAAGAACTGATGATTACGTCTGCATTGTTCAGTTTTGTGAGTATTTTTTCTTTTACAATGGCCGAAGCTTTGACACTTCCTTTCGTCATATTATTACTCTTCACAGCTCATCAAATTATTGAAAACAAAATCAGCCCAAGACAGAGTATTTTTTATCTTACATTGTTATTGATTCTTCTGATTAATGTCCGTTACAGCGCATTATTTTTCTGCGTCGGGAGCATTGTTTTTGGATTGATGAGCATAGGAAAAGATTATTGGAAATCGTTTGTTATTTCAGGAGTTTTAGGAATTGGTTTTTATGGACTTTATAAAATAACATTCATCGATTATTTTAACAAAGATTACATCAATTCGTTTTTGGAAATTGGCTTAAAACCTACCTCTCAATTATTATTAGAATTACTCCAAGGTTTGGCAACAACTTTTAATCCCTTCATTCATATTGCAGACCCAAATGGTGGAATTATCAATTACCCAATTTATGGGATCGGTTTATTAACCATCATTCTAATGGTCTTTCTTTTTATTAAAATCAAACTTTCCGAGACCGAAAAATTCATTTTGATGGTTTCATTGGTCACCATTATTTTATCTTACTTTATTCAATATGTTTATTCTGTAAACCCTATTGATTATAGATTACTGGCGCCATTTTCTATTGGAGTTTGGATGGTTTTCTTCAAAAAATTATTTTTAATATTAAGTGATACTACTTATGGTATTGCTTTTATGAGCTTAATGACAGGTTTTGTTTTTAGTTGGTTATCCAAAGGAGATTATCTTGAGAATAGAAAATCGATAACTCAATTTTTAGAAAATGAAAACATGATGGATGAAGAGCTTAAGTTCTTTGTAAAAGACCAAATGGATAATGACGGACAAACTGCTGAATTAATCAGCACAGTGAATCCTAAAATACAGATCACCTTCAAACCATCTGACACATTGAAAAATAATACATTAACGCGGTATAAAGTAGAAAAGAAAATCAATATCAAAAAAAATAATTATCAATAATAGTTTTCGGGATTTTTTCTATCTTTGAACCATAGAGTGATAGTCACAAATACTCTGATTTATTTTAAAATTTTATATTATGAAATTACCTAAGTTTTTATTAGCCGACAATTCTGATTTTCCAGAAGATCTTTTTGTAGTACACACAGAGTACCCACGTTTCATCCTTAACGTAGAAGAAGAGGATGTAGAATGGTTGGATGACTTGGAAGGAGATGATGAAGAAACTGTAGCTAACGAGGCTACGAAAGTTGTAGAAGAAGCCTTCAAATGGTGTGATGAAGAACTTGCTAAGTACGAGGACGAGGAAGACGAAGAATAAAAAAAAAGGAACTCAAAATTGAGTTCCTTTTTTTATGGGTTTATTTTTAAATTATTATTGTTTATTAAACTTCAACAATAGTAGATTGTCTTTGTAAAGTTCCAATGTTGTTTCTGTAACAACGTACTTGTTCACTTCTGGCAAAACGCTGAGATAGCTAGTTTCTGCGGTCATATTTTTACACATTTTTCTTGTAGAACCAATATTTTTTGTAGAAAAATTACCCGCAGATGTATCTATTATAACTTCGGAAAAATAGTTGTTGCAACCTGCATTTCCAGAAATTTTGTTCTGCTCAATCAATAATGTTGGTTTGTTGGCAACATCATCTGCTAAAACCCATTGCGTTCCCGTAACCGTAGCCTGATGTTTTCCAATTTTGGATGTATTTCCTAATCTGCTTGTACAAGAAGCAACTGTGAGAGCCACTATGGTTGTTAAAAAAAGCTTTTTCATTTTTTTTAATAATTACTTTTTCAAAGATAAGATTTTATTCCTTAACATAATATTCATACAGATTAGACTTAAAAAAGTAAATATAAAGAGTTAATACTAATTTCGCATTAATGAAAACAAAATCTATCAATTAATAAATTAATAATGAACAACTTAGCATTTTTAATTTTTAATAACTTACTTTTGCGCCCGATAAAGAATTAGATTATGAAAAAAATAGGAGAATTCCGCAAGCTTCTTGGTATTGATAAAACTGCAACTTTGAAGGATTTGAAGACTATTTATAGAAATACAATGAAGGACACACATCCTGATAAATTTGTAAATAACGAAGCTGGAAAACTGGAAGCTGAAGAAAAAAGCAAATCTGTAATAGAAGCTTATCATTTTCTTGTTAGCATCCACGAGGAAACTCAGGAAAAATATAAAGAAGAATACACAGAAACTATTACCAATTCTATTATTCAGGATTTTTATCTGGAGAAATCGATTTTGACTGTTCAGCACTTGAATGGACAAATGTTCGAATATATCGGTGTTCCAAGAAATACTTACATCAAAATGGTTAACTCAGATTCACCAAGTCGTTTCGCAAGAAGACACATCTATGGTAATTTCATTTACAGAAAGTCTGGCGAGGCAATGGCCGATTAATCTTTCTATTTTAAAATATATTGAGGCTTTCAGATTTTTCTGAGAGTCTTTTTTATTTATATCCTTCAAAGCCTGTTTAAATTTGTTTCGAAAACCACAAAAGTCACAAAGTTTTAATTTCCCTTAAGTTTATCAAAGTTCAAATAAGGATAATGGCTTCAAATGTTAGCTTTTTTGCTCTCTGAAAGATTTTCTTTTTTTGATTTTTCTTTTGTGACTTTGTGACTAAATATTTTTCATAATTTTTAAACAAACTCTAAATTAAAAACAAAAAAACCGCATCAAAAAATTGATACGGTTTCAAGGTTAAATTAAATTGAGATTAATCTACGTGTTTAGGCGTAAATCCGTCTTCACTTAGTTCTCTGTGCTCATATTCTGCTTTCATTTCTGCGTCATAATCTACTTTTTCATCTTTACCCATTCTTCTCAACATTGAATCGAATAAAGAGTACACTACCGGTACGATAATCAAGGTTAGGAATAATGATGATGTCAAACCACCGATGATTACCCAAGCCAATCCGTTGTTCATCTCCGCTCCTGCTCCTTTTGCAATCGCAATTGGAATCATACCGAAAATCATCGCAATGGTTGTCATCAAAATCGGACGAAGACGGGCGTGGTTGGCCTGAATCAAAGCGTCGTGCGTGGTAGCTCCGGCGGCTTTTCTCATATTAGCAAAATCGACAATCATAATCGCGTTCTTCGCTACCAAACCAATCAACATAATCATACCGAGCATTGTAAAGATGTTTAATGAGTTTCCTGTAATTGCCAGGATCACCATTACCCCAATCAATGCCAATGGAATTGAGAATAATACTACAAATGGATAAACAAACGAGTCATATAAGGAAACCATTACCAAATAAACCAATACGATAGCCGCCAATAATGCGATTCCTAAAGTACCGAAACCTTCGGTCTGGTTTTCCATATCACCACTCCAGATATAGCTTACACCAGCTGGTTTTGTTTTTTCATTATCCATAAACTGCGCTGCCCATTCGTTGGCTACATCACCCACAGGACGACCTACAACTTTAGATTTTACTTTTACAGAAGGTGCTTTGTCTCTACGTTCTAGCAAACTTGGTCCAGATCCCATTTTCACTTCAGCGAATTGACTTAATCTGATTTGTTCACCTTGAGGATTGGTAAACATCATGTTTCTAACATCATCAATAGACTGTCTGTTGGCATCACCAAAACGGATATTGATGTCATATTCATATTCTCCGGCTCTGAATTTTCCATCTGTATTTCCACTGAATGCTGTTTGCATCGTTTGCCCTACACTGGAAAGATTTAAGCCTAAAGAAGCCATTTTATCTCTATCAATATTCACCTGAACTTCCGGACTTCCTGAGTCAGTTGACAATTCTGCATCTACAGAACCAGGCACTTTTTTAAGTAATTCTAGGATTCTATTCGCTTCTTTGTTTGCAGTTTCGTTATCTTGAGCTGTTACAACCATTTCGATTGGTGCATTATCTGCTCCCATTAATCCGATTGGTGCTGTTTTAAACTCAACTCCGGTGAATTTTTCTTCAAGAGCTCTTTTGATTTTAGCCGATTTGATATCTGTACTTTCGTTACGTTCAGATTTATCCACTAAGATTACCTGAATCTCGGATTGATACAAAGTAGCCTGCGCACCACCAAAACCTGTGGACTGCTGACCAACTGTTGTAATCATATCCACTACATCTTTATCTTCTCTCAGATATTTTTCAACCGCAAGAGTTACTTGGTTGGTTTTTTCTACAGAAGCATCTTTTGGTAATTCCATCTGAACAAGAAACTGTCCTCTATCTATTTTAGGTAAGAATTCTCCTCCAATGAATCCAAATGCTACCAACATAAAGGAAGAAATTAAAATCATAAACGTTACAATAACAGTCATTATTCTTCTTAATGTTGATTTCAAACACCATTCTAAGATTCCACTAATCCAGTGTGTAAATTTTTCCAATTGTTTTTCGAACCAAAGAATAAATTTCTCAAATGGATTTTTCCCGGTCAAATGCACCAGTTTTCCAAATCTTGATGACAACCAAGGAATAATTGTAAATGATGCCAACAATGATAGTAATGTTGCAATAACCACGGTTACACAGAACTGCGTTAAAATATCAGAAACCAATCCAGAACTCATTGCAATTGGTAAGAATACCACCACGATTACCATGGTAATTGCTGTTACAGTAAATCCAATCTCCGAAGCTCCGTCATAGGCTGCACGGATTCTGCTTTTCCCCATCTCCATATGACGGTAAACGTTTTCCAAAACCACAATCGCATCATCCACAAGAATACCTACAACGAGTGAAAGTCCCAATAAACTCATCAAGTTTAAGGTATATCCCATCAAGTACATCCCAATCACCGTTGCAATCAACGAAACAGGAATCGAAACCATTACAATAAAGGCATTTCTGATGTTGTGAAGGAACAATAACATTACTATAGCAACCAAAATAATCGCCAAGAATAAATCGAATATTACATGGTTTGCAGCTTCTAAAGTAAATTCTGTTGTATCATCTACAATATTAATTTTAACACCTTGAGCTTTATAACTGTTCTGAACCGTACCAATTGTCTCCTGCACCAATTCTGAAACCGAAACCGCATTGGCATCAGATTGTTTTTTAATCTGCATCAAAATAGTAGACTTCTGGTTGAATCTTGCTACTTTTTCTACATCTTTCTGAGTATCAAAAACCGTTGCAATATCGGACAAACGAACCTGCGCTCCGTCTTTGTTAGAAACTACAAGATTGTTCATCTCTGCAACATCTTTGTATTTCCCAGAAAGTCTGATAGTAGAACGAGAAGTTCTGGTCTTTAAGGCGCCTGTCGGGAAATCTAGGTTGGAAGAAAGAATCGCCTGTTGTACATCTGCAATGGCAAGACCATAGCCTTGCATCTTCTTTTCATCCAAACTTACTTGAATTTCTCTTTCCTGTCCGCCTACGAGATCAACTTCTGCAACACCATTTACACGAGAAAAGATAGGCTCTATTTTTTTATCTAAAAGGTCGTAAAGATCTTTGTTATTCAACTTATCACTGGTGATACTTAAGGTCATGATTGGTAGATCGTCCAATGAGAATTTCTGCAACGAAGGCGGATCTGCATCATCTGGAAGATCTGCTAAAATAGCATTTACCTTTCTTTGCGCATCATTCAACGCATAGTTTACATCGGCTCCTGTGTTCAAAGTTACGGAGATCACGGATAAACTTTCGTAAGAAGATGACTCTACTTTCTTCACGTTTTCCAAAGAACCAACCGCATCCTCAATTTTTCTGGTTACCGAAGTTTCTACCTCACTTGGCGAAGCTCCGGGATATACCGTAGAAATAGTTACAACATTGGTTTCAAACTTCGGGATCAACTCGTACCCCATCATAGAGTAACTCAACAAACCACCCAATGTCAGAATCGTAAATAATACGATAACGAGCGATGGTCTTTTAATGGATATTTCTGCTAACTTCATCTTCTGCTTACTTTACGATATTGATTTTTGAACCGTTGTCTAGGTTGATTTGTCCACTGGTAATGACTTGCTCACCACCGTTAAGTCCGCTTAGAATTTGGACTTTATTACCATAAACTTTTCCGGTTTGAACTTTAATTAATTTTGCAGTTCCGTTGCTCACAACAAATAATTGTCCTGAGCTAACTCCATTTACGAAAGCTTCTGCAGGAACAGTTAACATATTTTGAGTTTCAGCACCATGATTGGTTTTGAAGACTGCTGTTGCGTACATACCGGCTTTTAGGTTTCCTCTGTTTTGAACTTCGATTTCTACTGGAAAATTAAGAGAAGCATCACTTTTAGGCGCAATGAAAGTAATTCTACCAGCAAAAGATTCTTCTGGTAAAACATTAACATTGATGTTTACTGTTTGCCCTATTTGGATTCTTCCCACCTGGCTTTCATCAACTAAAACAGACAATTTCAAAGAATTGATATTAACGATTTCAAACAGCGCTGTTCCAGGAGAAACCACCATTCCCGGCTCCACCATTTTTTTGTTAATCGTTCCACTGATTCCTGCTCTTACGCTGGTATCATTTACTCTTACGCCTTGTGCTCTCAATGCAGCCTGAGCGTTTTTCAGTTGTAATCTTGAATTATCAAGCTGTTGTTTTGTAACACCACCTGTTTTATATGCGTTTTCATAACGCTGGTTATCAATAATGGCATTCTGCAAATTATTCTGAGCCTGGGTCACATCCACTTCTATTGCATCTCTTTTGATGGTTGCCAAAACTTGTCCTGCTCCAACTCTAGAACCTTCTTTTACCAAAACGTTCACAATACGACCAGAAATTTCTGAAGATTGCTTGGACTCTTGTTTTGGGATAAATGTTCCGTTGGCTGAATAATCTGTATCGATATTTTCACGAGAAGCGGTAATCACGTTAACATTAATTTTGTCAACCTGCTTTGCAACTTCTTTTACTTCAGTTTCCTGTTTTTTCTTGTTGTCAGTAATTTTCCAAGCAGCCAAACCTATTAGAACAGCTGCAACGATGATATATATTAAAGTTTTTTTCATTTGATATAATTTATTTTTTTAATGACAAATGGAATCTATAAGATTTCATTTGTAATTTATTTTTTGTCAATTGAGATATTATGGATTTTGTAAAGTATTAAGTTCACCTTTCGCTTTTATCAACTTGATTTCAGCTTGTTTGTAATCTAATAATGCTGTTGTATAATTCTGTTTGGCATCTGTAAGTGCATTTTCAGAATCAAGAACTTCTGTTAAAGTTGCCAATCCATATTGATAATTAGCTTGTGTATCTTTTTGTACTTTTTCAGCCAAAGACATATTATTCTTCATACTTTCTATATTGATAATAGAATTTTCCATATTAGCAATCGAATTTTTGTAATCTAAACTCAAGCTCAACTGCGTACTTTGAATATCCTGTTCAAGATCTAAAATATCAATTTCTGCCTGCTGAATCTTTGATTTGGTAGCGCCACCAGTAAAAATCGGAATATTGATATTCAAACCAACCGCTGAATAGTCACTCCAAAGAACGCCATTATTCAATCCATTTGTTAAAGGAAATTTCTTACCCATTCCTGCCCATCCATAGTTTGCAGTCAATCCAACCGTTGGATAGAGATAAGCTTCTGTAGCTTTTAGATTATACTGAAGAAGTTCTTTGTTTTTATTAAGAACTTTAATTTCTGTACGATCATCCAAATTCACATTACCAGCAATCAATTCTGGTCTTGGCTCGATAGATTTTTCTTCCAACTCGATAGGTTTATCAATCGGAACACCCATATAAAACTTCAAAGAATTTTTAGAGAGTTCAACAGCATTCACCAATTGCTGTCTGCTTGCACTGATATTAGTTAATTGTACATTGGTTCTATCCAGATCAATTCCTTTTGCCAAACCATTATCTACTAAGCTTTTGATAACATTTCTAACTTTTTCTGTGTTAGCATAACTTACATTCAAAGTTTTAAGATTCTCTTCCTGAACAAAAACCTGATAATAAGCAGTTGCTACATTTTCAATAATCTGCTCATTGGAAAGTTGTGCATTGAGAACATAAAACTCTCTTGTAGATTTGGCTGCTTTAAGACCGGTAAAAACTCTTTGATCAAAAATAGCTTGGTTCAATGTTACCACAGCCTGAGACGCCCAAGGTTGACCCAATTGTGCTCTAATTCTTTCACCTCCAAATTCCAAAAGTGATTCTTGGATGATTGGATTATATGTCAAGCCTGCAGTAGCACTTATCTGTGGCAAAGCACCAGCTCTAGCTTCGGCAATTTTATATTCAGCTTTTTTAACTTGTAAATCAGCTTTTTTGGCTTCAGCTTTATTTTGCAAAGCTTGTTTGATTGCTTCTTGCAAAGAAATCTGTTGCTGTGCAAATGCAGAAGAAGAGCCGAAAATCATAAATGCTGCAGCTATCCCAAACTTGAGGCGATTTGCAGTTTTAAGTTTTCTATTCATAATTTATTACTTCGTTTATTTTTAATTTTTCTTTTATAACTCTTTACTCCTAAAGGACGATTCATTTTTTAAAATACTTTAGGATTTTTTTTTAATTTTTAAAAAGCATATTAAGAATGATATCTTTTCTTTCAGAAATTAATCTATCAAATTCCTCATCACTTATCATCATATTATCTTTTATTAGAGGTCTTGCTGCGCTAGGAAAAACAAGAAGAGAAATCATATTAAATAAAAACTGAACAGGTTCAATTTTTTCAATATTTCCAAGACCCATCTCTACTTCAATATCTTTATAAAGATTTTGTAAATCTTCTGATTGGATATCCTTTTTCTGACAACTTCCTTTATTAATCTGAGAAATAATATAGGTTTCAAGATATGGATACTGAAGACTTGTAGATAAGCTACCCTCTATAAATTGTGTGATTTTTTCTTTAAATGGTAAATCAGACCTCATAATAATTTCTGATTTTTCTTTTTCCACTCTTTGCGCATCCTCAAAAACAATCTGAATTAGATTATCCCTAGATCTGAAATAATAATTAATCAATGTCCTATTGACACCTGCTTCATCCGCAATCTCTTGTGTTGTAGCATCAAATCGTCCTTGAACAAAGAAAAGGTTCTTAGCCGTTTCCTTTATTAACTCTTGCATTTGATCTTTTTTTTCTTGTTTCGACATTTTTGTTAAACAATTTTGTGCAAATGTATCCTATTTTTATTTTTTGACAAAATTGTTAAACATTAATATTAAACAAAATTGAAAATTTAATACAAAATTAACATTGTGCTTTTCTATTACACTTTTCATAGGACAAGAATTACCCTTCTATTATAAACTTAAAATCTGTAACTTTGCAAAATCTATAAAATAGGTTTCCAAAAAGTATAAAATCCTAAAATTGGAAATCTAGACAACCCATAATTTTTATAATCATCAATGGAACTCATACACCGTAATCTTTTAATTGGTATTCACGACTCGCTTCAAGAAACATTTTTCGAAGACAGAAAATACGCCGACAAAGTCATAGAAAGACTTTTAAAATCTCACAGAAAATGGGGAAGCGAAGACCGTAAAGTGGTTTCCGAGATCTTCTACAATATCATCCGTTGGAAAAAACGCTTGGAGTACTACATGGGAGAAGGTGTAAAACCTAACAATGTTTACAAAATGATTCTTGCTTACCTACTTTGGAGCAAAACACATTATAAAAAATTTGAAGAATTTGACGGAATCAAAGTGGCAGACATCCTTACCAAGTTAAAAAAGGGAACAGTTCCAACAAAAGCAATAGAATACTCTATCCCAGATTGGTTAGCAGAAACGCTTGAAAAAGAACTAGGAAAAAACTGGGAAAGAGAAATGCTAGCACTTAACGAGCAAGCGCCAACAGTTCTACGTACCAACTCTCTTAAAACTACACCAAGAGAATTAATCGCTGATTTGAATGACGAAAATGTAGAAGCTTTCACGATCAAGAATTATCCAGATGCTGTTCAGTTAGCTGAAAAGAAAAATGTTTTCTTGACCTCAGCTTTCAAAGATGGGTTGTTTGAAGTGCAAGATGCAAGTTCTCAAAAAATTGGGCAATTGCTAGATGTAAAAGAAGGTATGCGTGTTGTGGATGCTTGTGCTGGTGCCGGTGGAAAAACTTTGCATTTGGCAGCTTTGATGAAAAACAAAGGTCAAATCATTGCACTAGACATCTACGAATGGAAATTAGCTGAACTAAAAAGACGTGCAAAAAGAGCTGGCGCACACAATATAGAAACAAGAACTATTACCGATAACAAAGTTATCAAAAGATTGCACGAGAAAGCAGATAGATTATTAATAGATGCCCCTTGTTCTGGTCTTGGTGTTTTGAAAAGAAACCCTGATTCTAAATGGAAAATAGACCAAGCGTTCATTGATAGAATCAAAGGTGAACAACAGCAGATTTTACAGGATTATTCCAAAATCCTGAAAAAAGGAGGACAAATGATCTACGCAACCTGCTCTATTCTACCATCAGAAAATAATGAACAAGTAAAGACTTTCTTAAAAAACAATCCAGATTATACTCTTATTAAAGATGAAAAAATAATGCCTAGCGAAGGATATGATGGATTCTATATGGCGTTAATAAAACGAAATGGATAAAAAAAAAAAATAATCCTTGAGGAAATGAATATCCTCAAGGATTAAAAAAACACAAATGATGAAAGCACAAATCTAAAACTTATTTTTATAAGACACATTATTATTTGTATTTTTAAAAAAAAATTATATTTTTTTAACATAAAAAAAGAGATTCAATTGAGTCTCTTTTTTTGTTAGACATATATTATAAAACGCTTTAATAATACTTCTTTATAAATTTAATAATATATCTAATCAATATCATATTTTAGACTCATTCTAAAGTCAGATTTAATGATTAAATTTGCATTTCCAAAATTCTTATAAATGTTTGAAACAGATATCATTATAGTAGGTGCTGGTCCAACAGGACTTTTCACCGTTTTTGAAGCAGGATTACTGAAATTGAGATGCCACTTGATTGATGCTCTTCCACAACCTGGTGGACAATTAACAGAACTTTATCCAAAGAAACCAATCTTTGACATTCCTGGATTCCCAAGTGTAGATGCTGGTGTATTGGTTGATAACCTGATGGAACAAATCAAACAATTTGAACCTCAATTTTCATTAGCTCAAAAAGCTGTGAGCTATGAAAAAACCGAAGAAGGAGACTTCATTGTAACTACAAGTCGCGGTGAAAAAATTAAAGGTAAAGCCATTGCAATTGCTGGTGGCTTGGGAAGTTTTGACCCAAGAAAACCAGAGTTGGAAAACATCGATAAGTTCGAGGAAAATGGTGTCGAGTATTTCGTAAGAGAACCGGAGATGTTCCGTGACAAAAAAATCGTGATTGCCGGAGGTGGAGATTCTGCTTTGGATTGGTCGGTTTTCTTAGCAGATGTTGCTTCTGAAGTGACTTTGATTCATAGAAGAAATGAGTTCCGTGGTGCATTAGATTCAGTAGAAAAAGTAACTGAACTTAAACGTCAAGGAAAAATCAACCTGATTACACCTGCTGAAGTTACAGGACTAATTGGTGATGATAAATTAACTGGAATCGAAATTGAAAAAGATGGTGAAAAATCAATCTTGGAAACAGATTACCTTATTCCATTATTTGGATTGACTCCTAAGTTAGGTCCATTATCGGATTGGGGATTGGAAATCGAAAAAAATGCGATCAAAGTAAACAACGCATTAGATTACCAAACCAATGTTGATGGAATCTACGCCATTGGTGATATTAATACTTATCCCGGAAAATTAAAATTGATTCTTTGTGGTTTCCACGAAGCTACATTGATGGTTCAAAGTGTTTATAATAGACTTAATCCAGGTAAAAAATTCGTTTTAAAATATACTACCGTAAGTGGTGTGGACGGTTTCGATGGAACTAGAAAAGAAGCTGAAAAAGCGGTTGTCAAATCTATTGATTAGAATTTTTCACTTCATACATAAATTAAAAGAGGGTTTTCGTAATCCTCTTTTTTTTATACTTTAGTTTGAAACTATCAATCAAAATCTAACATCCGACATCTTTTTCTAAAATCTATCTCTTATCTTTGCAAAATGTCAGACGTTAATATTACAATCATAGATAGAGAAGGCGTTTCTCACACAATTCCTGCACCAACAGATATGGCAATGAGCATTATGGAAGTTGTCCGTGCCTACGAATTGGCAGAAGAAGGAACCATCGGAATCTGCGGAGGAATGGCCATGTGCGCTTCTTGCCAATGTTATGTGCTAAGTGAAAATGTCCCACTTCCGGAGATGTTGCCAGATGAAGAGGCTATGCTTGCAGAAGCTTTTAATGTGAAGCCTAACAGTAGATTAGGTTGTCAAATTCCTGTAACACCAGAATTGGAAGGACTTGTTATAGAATTAGCTCCGGAATATTAGAAGTTATATAATTAAATAAGAGAGAGAGAGAGAAAAAGCTGTTGTTTTTTTCTCTCTTTCATTTAATAGACTTTTTATTGGAATCATTTTTGAATTGAGTTTTAAATAAATATAATTATGAAAAGATCTTTTCTAAAAATAGCAATTCCAGTTTCTGTTGGAATTTTGGGAATCTTAATTTTCGAATCCTATTCTGTGAGAATTCCTCAAAACGCAACAGCAATTCAAGATTTCGATTCAGAAAAATATCTGGGCAAATGGTACGAGATTGCACGCTTTGATTTTAAATTTGAAAAAAACCTAAATCAAGTTACGGCAACCTATTCCAAAAACCCCGATGGCACCATTAAAGTTGATAACAAAGGTTATGATTACGTGAAAAAAGAATGGAAACAAAGCATTGGTGAAGCAAAATTTGTGAACACAGAAAACGAGGCTAGATTAAAAGTTTCTTTCTTCAAACCATTTTGGGCAGCTTATAATGTGATTGATTTGGTAGATTACAAATATGCCCTGGTTGCAGGAAAAAACCTAGATTACTTATGGATCTTGTCTCGCGAAAAAACAATTCCACAAGATATCAAAACTCAATTTTTTGAGAAAGCAAAATTGATTGGCTATGATATTAATAATTTAGTTTGGGTTGAACAAAACTAAATAAAAACATACTTTCTTATCATTGTAAACCAAATAGTTATAAAACACGCAATAGTTTTAACCTAAAATATTATAGCTAATATTAAGACAATTTGATTAATTTAGTTAAAAATTTAGAGGTTCTAGCATGAAACAGTTACTACTATTGATTAGTTTTATTACAACACAACTTTTATATTCTCAAAGTTGTCCTAATATAACTGCAACTGATATTTCCGGCAATACCTCTGTGCATTTGAGTTGTGCAACCGGTGGATGCGTAGAGCTAACAACCAATGTTCCGAAGAGTTATCTTACGACTTCTTATCAAGTCGCAAGCTCAACTTATGCCCCCGTTATCCCGTTTGATCAAGGCACTCCATTAAATGCTAAAACTGATGATACTTTTTCAGACATCATTCCTCTACCTTTCAATTTTTATTTTTATGGTTCCAAATATAATAAGATAGTCATAAGCACCAACGGCTTTCTTACTTTTGACACGTTACAAGCTGGCTTGGCAAGCAATCCCAATATCTTAGGTAGCAATCCTAATTCTTCTTTACCACAAAATTCAATTTTTGGGATTATGCAGGATTTGATTTTTTCGGATACTGATGATTCTGAGATTTATTACGAAGTTATAGGAAGCTCGCCTTGCCGAAAATTTGTTATTAACTTTTATAAAGCCAAACTGGCAGGTTGCGCAGAAACCTCTAGTTTCCAAATTGTATTATCGGAGTTTTCTAACGAAATAGATGTCATTGTAGAAAACAAGCCTTTTCCTTGTACAACCGCACGTTTCAAAGAATCTTTGATAGGAATTATGAATGCATCTGGAACCGAGGGTGTATCGCCTCTAGGAAGAAACGCAGAAATTTGGCAATCTGGCAACGAGAGTTGGAAATTTAGCCCAAATGGCAATCAGATACAACCAAGCATTTTTTGGAGAAACTCGGCAAATCAGCTTGTAGGATCTACTGCTACAATCAATGCATGCCCAAGTAAATCAGATGTTTATACTGTAACTCTCAACTATACTTTATGCAACACCAACTATAAATTTACCGACAGTATCGATGTAACTTATGATCAAAGTGGAAGTGCGCCGGTAATAAATACGCCGGTTAACTTCAGCTACACAGTTTGTGATAATAATGCCGATAATACAGAAACTTTTGATTGGAGCACGCTGGTTAAGCCTCTCATAACAACAGATCCCACGATGAATGTAAAATTTTATCAATCTTTAGCTGCAGCCGAAGCAGGTGCGGGTTCTGGCATTACTGATATTCATGAAGGATCTTACGTTGTTTACGCAAGAGTTACCAACCCCAAAGGTTGCTATTCTGTAGGAATCGTCAATATGAACATTACTTTTCTGGATAAAATTGAAGCTATAGATATTAAAAAAATCTTATGCTTTGATGGTACAGAGGACGTTACAATTGATCTAAGCACGATCTATCCAGAAATGCTAACCACAACAATTTCCGAAATCAGCAATGTTACATTTTACACCAATTTGGCAGATGCAACAGTACCAAACATCGGCACATCAATACCAGCAATCCAAACGATTATAGATGATGTTAATCTGGTTACTTATGTTTATTATGTCCGTTTCGAAAATGCTGCCGGTTGTTACACCGTTAAAAAAATCACCATAGAACTTCGTAATCCCCAGGCTGTGCAGGATCAAGATATTTGTGACTTCGAAAATGATGGAGAAGAAACGGTTTTACTGAGCAGTTTAAACAATCGAATAGCCGGTTCCCAACCAGTAACTTTAAGTTATTTCCAAAATGCTTCGGATGCTAATAATAACACTAATGCAATTACAACATTTCAACTTACAAATACCAATTCACCAGCTGTTGTATATGCACGTTTAGACATGAAAGCTTTTAATGGAGATTGCTACCGAGTATACCCAATCACCCTTAAACTCATACCAAGTCCTTTTCTTACAAAAGAATCGATAACCGTAAATTTGGGAGATATTTGCGATAATAATAATGATGATGTAGAAACTTACGACTTAACGCAACACGAAAAAGACATCTACGCTGGAACAGAATCATTTAGTTTCAGTTATTACTTAAGCTATAATGCCTCTAATAACACATTAGGAAATATGATTTCCAATCCAGCAGGCTTTTCTATATCAAAAAATACAGATGTATATGTAAAGGTAGCAAGAGGTGCTTGCTTTGCAATTGCTAAAATTACAATCAACTTTGATTTTCTCCCCACAGTTACTCTAAAACCTGGTATCATTTCAAAATGTGACAAAGGTTATGATTATGGTGAAACATACGACCTCAACGATGCCAAATCAGAGATGTTCCCTGCGTCCCAAAATTCAGATCTACTTGCAGATATGGACGTCACCTTTTATGAAAATCAAGAAAATGCAAACCTTGGCACTTCTACAATTAGCAATTTTCAAACAACAAACTATAATACCGTTACGTTCTGGGCAAGATTCCAATCAAAAAATACCCATTGCTACTCGTTGCACCTATTGTTTTGAAAACTTATTTCCCTCCCAAAGCCATTCCTTCCAGCATCCGAGTTTGTGATAGTAATTTGGATGGAACTCCTCAAGTCAATTTATTATTAAAAGATTACACAGACCGGATGGTGAGTGAGCCAGATCCAGAAAATCATTTTATGTTCTACTTGACTCCGGCAGATGTATTGAGTAATAATCCGATTAAAGATCCTGAAAATTTTTCTCCAAATCCTTTTCCAAATAGAATCTGGGTATTAGTAGAAAACCTCTCTGGTTGTTATACATTACCCTCTACAATTGATTTTATTATAAATTCGTCTGTACCTATAATGAAAGATACTTTTCTACTAGAACAGTGTGATGAAGCGAATGACGGAAAAGAAATTCTGAATCTAAATCAATTTGAAAATCAAATCCATAACAGTAAGACTGCAAATTTTTCTTATTATCCAACTTTGGCAGATTTAAACAATAATGTCAACGAGATTGTTTCGCCTACTTCTTATCAATATGACAACATTGTTCATCCTCCAGTAATTTTTGTAAAGGTAGAAGAAACAGGTTATTGTCCTGCATTGGTAAAGATTAATATCAATTTAAAAAACACACCTATTTTTGAATTACCAGCCTACTATTTCTGTCCCGGTGTTGGTATAAGAATAGAACCAGATTTATCGTATCTACTTCCAAAATCTTACACTTGGAAAAACCCAGCAGGAGAAATCATTTCAAAAGACAGTTATATCGATAACATCAAAACAGAAGGTAAGTACTCTCTCACCATCACTATAGATAATGGATGCGAATATACTGAGTACTTTGACATCATCGCTTATGAAGTTCCTGTGATTACTCAATTATTAGGTACCGGAGCCAATTCTTATCAGATAATCGCGAATGGAAGCAAGAAAATTCTTTACTCAATGGATGGCATCAATTGGCAAGCTTCTAATATCTTTGAGAATATACCACCTGGTCCTGTTACATTTTATGTAAGATTCGAAGATTCTAAATGTTTAGGCATCCCTAAAAAAGGCTTATCTGTGAAGATAAATAATGTAATAACACCTAATAATGATGGCTATAATGACCAATGGAGTTTCCATAATCTTGATGTATTTCAAGATCAACCTTCCAATCTTAAAATCTATGACAGAAATGGAATATTGATTCACGAACAATCTAGTACCACTAGATTTATTTGGAATGGACAATATAATGGAAGAGTTTTACCTACATCTAGCTATTGGTATATTATGACATTACCAGATAAAGTGCTAAGCGGATGGATTCTTCTAAAAAATCGAAACTAATTTCTGAAATTAAATTATACGCGTTTCAAATTCAATAATATAAAATGAGAAAGCAAATTAGAACGTGCAGTAAAATTGTATAAAATTACTCTTAAAAATCAACATTTACAATTTGCCTTTTGAAAAACAATTCCCTAACTTAGAACAACCAAATCACGATAAAAACCAATTGGTAATATGGCGTTTATAGATTATTATAAAATTCTCGGAATTGAGAAAAATGCTACTGCTGACGACATCAAAAAAGCTTACAGAAAACTAGCTAGGAAATATCATCCAGATATGAATCCGAACGATAAAGAAGCAGAGAAAAAATTCAAAGAAATCAATGAGGCAAATGAAGTACTAAGTAATCCGGAAAATCGTGCAAAGTATGATAAATATGGCGAACATTGGAAACACGGCGAAGAGTATGAACGTGCACAGCAACAACAGAGACAACAACAGCAATATTCTGGAAACTTTGGCAGTGGATTTTCAGGAGCAGATTTTGGAGAAGGCGAAGATTTTTCAGATTTCTTCCAATCGATGTTTGGTGGTGCTGGCGGAGGTTTTGGAAGAAATTCTAGAGGAAGTGCAAACGGAAAATTCAAAGGTCAGGACGTTTCTGCAGAACTAAATCTCAATCTAAGAGACGCTGCGAAAACACATCAGCAAACTTTTGATATCAATGGAAAAAAAGTAAGAATTACAATTCCTGCAGGCATATATGACGGTCAACAAATCAAACTGAAAGGTCATGGAAATCCTGGCATAAATGGAGGCCCAAACGGTGATCTTTACATTACTTTCAACATTTCCGAAGACAAAGATTTCCAACGCGAAGGTGACAACTTAAGAACTTCCGTTGACATTGATGTTTATACCGCTATTTTAGGAGGTGATGTCAATATCCAAACACTTGAAAATTCTGTAAATCTAAAAGTGAAACCTGAAACTCAGAACGGAACAACCGTAAGACTTAAAGGCAAAGGCTTTCCGGTGTACAAAAAAGAAGGAGAATTTGGTGATTTATATGTGACATACAATGTAAAAATCCCAACCAATCTTACTGATAAACAAAAAGAACTGTTTCAACAACTTAAAAATTCTTAATGATGAACGAAAGAATCTCCATAGAAGAAATTATCCGATTATATAAAATAGATTATACTTTTCTCGACCAGTTAATTGATTCGGAATTATTGCATCCTGAAACAGAAAACAGTATCCGATATATTGTCTATGAAGAATTATCTCATCTTGAGCGTTTTGCAAATTGGCATTACGATTTGGATGTCAACCTCCCGGGAATCGAAATCATTCATAAGCTTCTGAATCAACTGGAAGAGCTGAAAAATGAAAATCGAAAATTACTGCAGAATGTTTCTAAGTTCGAAAACTGGGAAGATGTAGATTTTTAGCCAATTTTTCTTTGTAAATTTGTGAGATGGAATTATACGATGTTCTTATTGTTGGCGGTGGTCCAATTGGGTTAGCTTGTGCTTTGGAAGCTAAAAAAAATAACTTGAAATATATTGTCATCGAAAAAGGAACGGTAGTCAACAGCCTTTACAATTATCCGCTGTATATGACATTCTTCTCGACGGCTGACCGATTGGAAATCGACGAGATTCCGTTTATCACAACCAAACCCAAACCGGGACGACAAGATGCTCTGGAATATTATCAAGGCATTGCGCGCGCAAAAGAAATCAATATTAAATCTTACGAAAAGGTTATTAATATTCAGAAATCTACTTTTTTCCAAGTTGAAACCAGCAAGCAGATTTATTCTGCTAAAAATGTAGTGATTGCAACAGGTTTTTATGACATTCCAAATCTGATGAATATCAAAGGTGAAGAATTACCAAAAGTAAAACATTATTATACAGAACCTTATCCTTACGCTTTTCAAAATATTGTCGTTATTGGTTCCAGTAATTCTTCAGTTGACGCCGCTTTGGAAATCTACAGAAAAGGTGGAAATGTAACAATGATTATCCGAAATAACGAAATTTCTAAAAGTGTAAAGTATTGGGTAAAACCGGATATTGAGAACCGAATTAAGGAAGGAAGCGTCAAAGCTTTTTTCGGAGCAGAACTTCTGGAAGTCAAAGAGCACTCAGTAATATTCAAAACTGAAAAAGGAGAAATTCGGGAAATAGAAAATGATTTTGTACTTGCAATGACAGGTTATCTTCCCGATTTCGAATTCCTAAAAAATATCGGAATAGATTTGAAAGGCGAATGTCAAAACCCACATTACAATCCCGAAACGATGGAAACCAATATAGACGGAATCTATCTTGCAGGCGTTGTCTGCGGCGGAAAAGACACTCATCTTTGGTTTATAGAAAACTCAAGAATCCACGCCAAGCAAATCATCAAAGACATAATTGATAAACAATAAGTCATTAAACTTGCTGTCTTAATTCTTTTGTCTTGAATCTTTTTTCTCAAAAAATGGTATTCTTTTTGTAACTTATAGACACAGAAAGAAAAACTATGAACATCAAATTAATTAAAAACACATTTCCTTTATTCATCGCAGTTTCGTTATTTCTGATTCAATGTAAAAAGGAAGAATCAGTTTCTTCCTCAGATAAAAATGACAATCCGATTACGGATATTTTGACGCCTGATGATAAAAAAGAAGAAGACTCAGTAAAAGAAGAAAAACCCAAAGTTCCCGATGTTGTCATTCCTAGAAAAGACTTTGGATTTTTCCCTTGGGTTTACAAAAACACCGACTCGGTTTCACAAAAAAATAAAAAAGAATTTACAGGAAAAGCGCTTTACACGATTCTTGCGCTCAATCGACTTGACAGAGCCAACATTGGCGCTGCTGACACATTGGTTGTTCCTGCAAAAATCGAGGACGATTTCCTGATATATTCGCCATTTCCGGGACACGTTACCAGTCTTGAAAATGTGAAAAAATTCGTTTTCTTTTCTTATCCTATTCAGGCTTTTGGCGTTTATGAATATGGAAATCTAATCAAATGGGGACCAACAAGCATGGGGAAAAAATCAACGCCTACAAAAAAAGGATTAATGTTTGCCAATTGGAAAAAAGAAGTCGCCATATCAACTGTGAGCGACGAATGGAAACTGCGATGGAATGTCAACGTAGCCAATTTTGACGGCATTGGTTGGCATCAGTATGCTATGCCTGGTTATCCGGCTTCGCACTCTTGCCTCAGAATGTTAGAAGAAGACGCCAAATGGATGTACACTTGGGTGGACACTTGGGTTCTCAATAAAGGCGGAGCAACTACCAGAGCCAAAGGAACGCCGCTCATTGTTTACGGCGATTATCCTTGGGGAAAAAGACGACCTTGGAAAAAATTGTTGGACTCTCCGGAAGCTAACAATATGTCCGAAGACGAAATGAACAAAATCATAGAACCTCAGCTCGCAGAGATTATGAAAGAGCAAGAAAATCGAGATATCGTTCTTCAACAAGTTGAACAGGAGAAAAAAGCAAAAGCAGATTCTTTAGCTAATATCAAAAATCAACTTTCAGCCAATTTGAATTAATTTTTTCAGGAGCTATTTCCCGCTATCCACTATATCTTTTTTGTTTTCAGAACGTTTCTCGATTAAAAAAAATGAGTAGAAGAAAACAAAAAAGGATGCCGTTCCTATCGGGGCTATGGGATTGTTCTTCCAAACAAGCTTTATAATAAAATACAAGAAACCCTTTCAAAGTTTAACCTTTGAAAGGGTTTTATTTTAGAAAATTTCAGACAAAATTCTAAAATTCAATTAATTGAATCTTTGGAAAATTAATTCTTAATCAATTCTTTGCGTAATTATTTTTCTAAATATTTCCAACCACAGTTTTTATCTGCGTAAATTCTTTAATCGCCAACAAAGACAATTCAACGCCGTAACCGGAAGATTTTGCTCCACCGAAAGGAAGTCTCGCGTCAGAACTCGTCGATTTGTTAATAGAAACCGTTCCCGATTCTAGATTCTCAATGAAAAATTGGGCACGCTTTTTATCTTTCGTCCAAACTGCATTCCCTAACCCAAACGGAATATCATTCGCTAATTTCAGGATTTCATCATCATTTTTTCCAACCATCAGAATTGCCAATGGTCCAAATAATTCTTCCTGCAAAATTGGATTACCTTCTTGTACTCTGATAATTCCGGGACGAAATTCATTCTCAGAAATACGTTCCAAAGCAAGAACTACTTCTGCTCCATTTTTCAAAGCTTTTTTATATTGACTTTCCAATTCGTCTGCCAAATCTGGCCTTGCCATTTTCCCCAATTTAGTTTCTTTTTTGAAAGGGTCAGCCGGCTGGTAAGAATTGTATTCTTCTATAAATTTTGGAAGAAATTTTCCCTCAATATCCCGATGAATAATAAAACGTTTCGCTGCATTACAAACCTGTCCTGTATTTTGAAGTTTTCCAGCTGGTCCGTCAATCGCTGCTTTTTCATAATCAGAATCTTCTAAAACGATAAAAGCATCACTTCCGCCTAATTCCAAAACGGATTTCTTGATATTCTTCCCGGCCAAAGCAGCGACAGTTGCGCCGGCTTTTTCACTTCCTGTTAGACTTACACCTCTTACTAATGGATTTTCAAGGATCTCTTGGATTTCGTTGTGCCCGATTCTTAGATTTTGGAATATATTTTTTGGAAAACCTGCTTCTGCAAAAGCTTTTTCAATTTCATCCCCACTTCCGAAACAGATGGAGGCGTGTTTCAGCAAAATAACGTTTCCTGCAAGAATTGCCGGAACTGCAAATCTCAAAACTTGCCAAAACGGGAAATTCCAAGGCATTACACCCAAAATAATTCCCATTGCATCGTAATGAACTTCACTCACATTGAATTCTGTTTTGATTTCTGTAGGTTTCAATACATTTTCTGCATTGGCATAAAACCAAATCATTCCTGCACTTTTTTCTATCTCAGCAATAGATTGGGAAATCGGTTTGTGCATTTCTGTAGTTATGATTTTCGCATAAGCTTCTTTGTTTTTATCCAGAACATCTGCCAGTTTCAAAAGTAGCTTTTGACGTTCTTCAAAAGGAGTTTTTCTCCAATCTTGGAATGATTGATGCGCTGAATTAATATGTTTTGATAAGTCCATTTTTCTTTGATTTTATTAAAAATTAGGTTGCATTAATTGTACCAATTTATGCGGCTCTAAATGTACAAAGTTGAGAATAAAACCAACATTTATTTTTATATTTTTTATAAATTTTTGTATTAAATTTTATAAATAATGAAATATAATTTTTGAAAGTATTTTAAAAACAGAGAATCACTCGCGCCCCGACCTGAGTGGAGCTCTTTTTGTTTTTTCGGAAAAAAAGAAAAAAGCGGGAACAGAGGGCGGATAAAGGCGCCCAAAATATGACATTAATTCTTCTTGCTACTTCGGAAAAGTAAGACAGAGTTGAGGAAAATGAGTAATAAATCCAAAGTTACCCAAATACTGAGTTTGATGTTATCGTATTTAAGTTCTTCGATTTTTTCGGTCGCTATTGCAGAAAGTTTGAGACTGTTGTTGATGTAATTTTTGACCTCGATGATTTTGTCCTCATTTTTGTTGGGAACTGCAACCTGCGAGAAATAAACCAATTTATTCTTTCCAATATATCCGGCAACCCAAAACTCGTTGGATTTCTGCATATTGAGATATTCTATTCGGAAATACTCCGGGCGGACTTGACCAACGTGTTTGGAAAGATATTTGGTTTCTTTTTCTCCGTCCTGAATCCTGATGATGTAAAAGTCAATCGGCTGTGGCAAATAGTTGATAACCTGCACTGCCAAAGAGTTTTCCAAAAACTGAGACACACTTCTCTCCACAAACCAAAACGTGAAATAAGCGGCCGCAGAAATGGTAATAATCGTCCGAACTACTTTGTTCCACAGACTCCATTTTCCTGACCGAAAACCGGAAAGAAAAAGGGCAATGATGAGAAAAATGAGGATTAGAATGATTATCATTGAAACAAAGATAATGGTTTCTCGTCAATTAGAACGTGACATTCCATTCTTTGTAGAATTCATCGAGGAACTGAAGCATAAATTGATGTCTATGTTCCGCAATTTCCTTCGCTGTTTTCGTATTGAGTAAATCTTTGAGAAGCAGCAGTTTTTCATAGAAATGATTAATCGTAGTTCCGTTAGACTTTTTATATTCTTCCTTTGTTTGATTAAGTTTTGGCTCGATATCGGGGTGATACATCAAGTTGTTTTTGTAACCACCAAAATTGAAAGTTCTGGCAATTCCAATGGCTCCAATTGCGTCTAATCTATCAGCATCCTGAACTATTTTCAGTTCCAAAGGCAGATTCTCTGGCGCGTCATTTCGGTTTTTGAAGGACATATTTTCGATGATGAAAATAACTTTTTGAATGGTCTCCGAATCAACATTTTGTTCTGTAAGAAAATCGTTCACAATTTTTGAAGCCAAAGTTTCGTCGCCATTATGGAATTTTGGGTCAGCAATGTCGTGTAGTAAAGCAGATAATTCGATAATTAATTTATCGCCTCCTTCTTTTTCTTGGATTTTAAGACTCAATTTCCAAACACGCTCGATATGAAACCAATCGTGACCAGATTCCGTTCCTTCTAATTTTTGTTTTACTAACTCTATTGTTTTGTTAATCAATTCCATTAATTCAATTCTTTTAAAATAATATTCCAGAGCTTCTTGTTATAGCTTCTGAAAAAATTAATATGTCCTATTTCGTTCTTTTCTGACTCCGATGTTTTGATTAATCTGTAAGTCGGTTTCAGATTTGGATAAGTGTCTTGTAAAAGCGATTTCACTCCTTTTTCGGTTAACCAAGCATCATCTTCCGCTCTTACTACAAAAACTTTTTGAGTCAGGTTTTTAGAAAAATCCTCTGACTTTTCCAGAAGTTTGTTTGTTGATTTTTTATTGAGAATCAAAGTCCTCCAATCAAATGCACTTCCCGAAGGTAAACTTTCGCCCAAACCAAACCAATCTGCTGGAAAATAGCCTAATAATTTGGTCGACAAAGGCTGTGCAATTCCGAAGCCAAGATAAGCTTCTATCTTTGTTTTGAATTTTAAATTTCCAACAAAAGCATTCTGAGTTCCGACAAATATAAATTCTTCAAACATCTCAGAATCTTTATTCATTCCTAAAATCAAAGCACCAACCGAATGTCCCAAACAAAATTTTTGATAATCCGAAAAATTAGTTTTAATATAATTAGTCACAGCTTTGTAATCCTTCGTTCCCCAGATTCTCATCGAAGCTTCGAAACCTTTCATTCTATCAGGTTTTGAAACTCCTATTCCACGATAATCGTAAGTCATCACCATAAAACCGTGCTCAGAAAAAAACTGCGCAAATGAGAAATAAATCTGCTGTTTGACACCTGTTGCAGAGTTTATCAATAAAATTTTACTGTTAGGATTTTGAGGTTCAAAAATATGAACAGCTAAACTGTAATTATCCTCGGTTGTGATATTAATACTCTTCATAAAAATGATTTTAATGGAATCATTCTATAAAAATAAAAAAATCAATTCGTTGAAAATGACATTTCGATATGCTGGAAATATTAATTCTGAAAATCCTTGAGATATGGCAAACCTTTTTGAGAACCTCTGTAATCAGCTGCTTTTAATGCCACTTCATTTCCAAATTTCACACAATCCTCAATAGAATTTCCGTGAAGCAAAGCAATAGAAAAACCTGATGTGAAAGCATCTCCTAATCCCATATTGTGAGCTTGAGAACTCGGGTCTTTTCGGAAATATTTCATCTCGGAACCATCAAAATAACTGGTACTGTTAGCGCCGTCTCTCACAAATAATTTATTCGGAAGATGTTTAATGATTTCGTCGTGATTTCCTTCTCCGAAAAGCGTTTCCAAATCTGTGCTTTTTGCAACTATGAAACTCGCATAATCTATTATTTCGTCTGACAATCGGCTTGCAGGCGCAGCATAAATTCCGATTTTCTTTCCAAGACTTTTGGCTTTTTTGAAAAGAAATTCAACAGTTTTTATAGGAATCTCTAACTGAGTCAAAATCAAATCTGCTGCTAAAAGATATTTTTCAGCTTCATTGATGTCATTTGGTGATAAATTATAATTTGCAGCGGGAACTACTGTGATGGCATTTCCCTCGTCAGAAGCGTTCACATAAGCAGTTCCTGTATCTTCGTCATTGTCTTCCACAACGTAAGCTACATTCACATCCTCATCGTCCAGATTTCTGAGAACCTGCTGTCCATAAGGGTCCATACCTACCCGACTTATCAAAGCAGTATGAGCACCCAAACGCGACGTTGCAATGGCCTGATTAGCTCCTTTTCCTCCAAGAAAACTTTTCAGTCCGTTAGCTAGAACCGTGTTGTTGGCTGTTGGGATTTTAGAAGTATTAAAAATCAAATCTATAGAAGAGCTTCCTACAACTACAATCTGGGGGATTATATTACTGAGTCTCATTTGTAATATTAATTGTTTAAAAGTCAAACGAAATAATGGTTTATCATTTCATTTCTGCTAATGTAACAATTTAATCCATTCCGATTTCTATAAACTCAGAAATTAATTTAACTACTTGATTATCTTTAGAATAACCAATATAGGAAGCATAAAATCCTTCGCCATATCCAGTTTCGAAAGCAATTATGTTTTCCTTTTTATTGTCGTAAGGTTTCAGAACTGCAAACTGGTCAATTGCCCCTTTTTCATCAAAAAAATGAGAATGAAAAAACTCTTCGTAGATTCCCAAAAAGTCTGCTCCTTTCTTATGGAAAAGTTCTTGTTCTAGATTATTAAGAGCATACTGAGCATCTTTATCCATAAAACTTCCCATCCCAGATTCTACGGGATAACCGAAGATTTCTCCTTCCTTCAAATCGTTTAGATTTTGGTCATCGCATAAAGCCAAGGCCCAATTTTCAGCCAATTGGTTTTTATCGAAAACAATTTCTGTATAAGCCACACAATTGGAATTTCTTTCTTTGTGAATCAAAACCGGAAAATCTCCTTTCGGAAATTCTTGATTGAAGGCAGATTTGTCAGGCGTAATCAAAGCGTCACTCGCCACAATTTTACCTGAAGAAATATGAATCTCCCCGACTTCGTAGGTTTCCAATAAAGGATTTTCTACGAAGTCTCGAGAGAATAATTTTTTAATATTTTCTATGTGAGTCATTTTACAAGTCGGAAGTCAGAAGTCTGATGTCCGAGGTTTTTAATTATATTTAAATTTATACGTCGAAAACTCCTGACCTCGGTCTTCTAACTATAAACTCTTTAATTTTTCTTCCAACAAAGCAATTTTGTCCAGAGCATCTTTTTGTTTTTTACGCTCAACTTCTACGATTTCTGGTTTTGCGTTCGCCACAAACTTTTCGTTGGAAAGCTTTTTATCTACAGAAATCAAGAATCCTTTTAAGTATTTTAATTCTTCTTCGGTTTTTGCTTTTTCTTCGGCTAAATCTAAATTTTCACTTAAAGGAATTGAAACTTCTGTTGCTCCAACCAAGAATGTAAAACTAGGCTTATCCGTTTTTGTTCCATAATGGATTTCAGAAACATTAGCTAATTTTCTTACAACTGCTTCATTCGGAAATCCTGTAGCATTAGTAAAAATCTCAACCGTTTCTCTTGGCGAAATTCCTTTTGTCTGACGATAATTTCTAACACCAGAAATCAATTCTTCTGAAGTTTCGAAGTTCTTGATAATATCTTCATTGAAAGAATCTGCTTTTTTTTGCTGAGCGATTACCAAAGCTTCTTCTGTAGTTCTTTCGGAAATTGCCTGCCATAATTCTTCCGTCAAGAAAGGCATAAATGGATGCAATAGTTTCATTAATTCTTCAAAGAACTCAATTGTTTTATTGTAAACATCTTTAGAAATTCCTTCTCCGAAATTGGGTTTAATCGCTTCCAAATACCAACCGCAGAAATCGTCCCAAATCAATTTATAAATCAAATGCAAAGCATCAGAAATCCTGAATTTTTCGAATTGGTCATTAATCTCAACAATCGTTTTATTCAATTTGTTTTCAAACCATTCGATGGATTGTTTGTCGGAATCGTTCAAAGGTTTATCTTCGTGATTCCACATATTGATTAATCGGAAAGCATTCCAGATTTTAGTCGCAAAGTTTCTTCCCTGCAACATCAAATCTTCATCAAACAACAAATCGTTTCCAGCAGGTGCACTCAACAAACTTCCTACACGAACGCCATCCGCTCCGTATTTTTCAATCAAATCTATCGGATCTGGAGAATTTCCTAATTGCTTAGACATTTTTCTTCTTTGCTTATCTCGTACAATTCCTGTGAAATAAACATTTTGGAACGGAACTTTCCCTCTAAATTCTAATCCAGCCATAATCATTCTGGCAACCCAGAAGAAAATAATATCCGGACCTGTTACCAAATCCGAAGTTGGATAATAATAATTGATGTCTTCATTTTCGGGATTATTTACGCCATCAAAAACCGACATTGGCCACAACCAAGATGAGAACCAGGTATCAAGTGCATCTTGGTCTTGTTTCAGGTTATCAGTTGTCAGTTGTTGGTTGTTGGTTTTTTGTTTTGCTAATTCTAAGGCATCGTTAAAATTCTCAGCAACTACAAAATCATCTTCGCCTTCTCCATAATAATAAGCAGGAATCTGCTGTCCCCACCAAAGCTGACGCGAAATATTCCAATCACGGATGTTTTCCATCCAGTGTTTATAAGTATTTTTGAATTTTTCCGGATAGAATTTAACCTCATCATCCATCACAACATCCAAAGCCGGTTTTGCAATTTCTGACATTTTCAAGAACCATTGTACAGAAACTTTAGGCTCGATAACTGCGCCCGTTCTTTCGGAAGTTCCTACTTTATTTACATAATCTTCTGCCTTCAACAAAAGATTATTTTCTTCTAATTCTTTAGCGATTTGCTTTCTTACATCAAATCTATTTTTTCCTGCGTAATGTAGTCCGTGCTCGTTCAGATTTCCGTCATCGTCCAAAGAATCAATGATTGGCAATTGATGTTTTTGTCCGATTTCGTAGTCATTAACATCGTGAGCCGGCGTAATTTTCAACGCGCCTGTTCCGAATTCAATATCAACATATTCGTCTTCAATAATTGGAATAATTCTGTTGACAATCGGTACAATTACATTTTTACCTTTCAAATGTGCATATCTCTCATCATTAGGATTGATGCAAACCGCAGTATCACCAAAAATAGTTTCTGGACGAGTTGTTGCTACCGAAAGAAACTCTTCCGTTCCTTCTATTTTATATTTAAGGAAATATAGTTTTCCGTTTTGTTCTTTAAAGATAACTTCTTCATCAGAAATATTAGTTTTCGCTTCGGGATCCCAGTTTACGATTCTTGAGCCTTTGTAGATAAGACCTTTATTATACAAATCAACAAAAGATTTAATTACCTGCTGAGACATTGTATCTTCCAACGTGAATCTTGTTCTGTCCCAATCGCAAGAGCAACCTAGTTTTTTCAATTGTTCTAAAATGGTTCCACCGTATTTATCGGTCCAATCCCAAGCGTGCTTTAGAAATTCTTCACGTGTGATATCGGATTTGTTGATTCCTTCAGATTTTAGCTTAGCAACAACTTTCGCTTCTGTTGCAATAGAAGCGTGATCCGTTCCAGGAACCCAACAAGCATTAAAGCCCTGCATTCTTGCTCTTCTGACCAATACATCCTGAATTGTATTGTTCAACATATGTCCCATATGAAGAATCCCCGTCACATTTGGCGGCGGAATTACAATTGTGTAAGGAGGTCTGTTATCTGGTGTGGAATGGAAATATTTGTTTTCTAACCAGAAGTCATACCATTTTTGTTCAGTTTCCTGTGGATTGTATTTGTCTGCAATCTGCATTTTAAAATTATTTTTGGCTTGTAATTTGCAAAAATAAGACAATGTGAAAAAATTAACATCACATATTCAAATAATTTATAACTTTGTTATTCAAAAATTTAATTATTTAAAGAAAAAAAATATGAAAAAGATTCTTGCAGGATTATTTATGACAGGCGCTATCGCATTTGCATCTGCTCAGACCATCTCATTTGACAAAACAACTTTCGACTACGGAAAAATAAAAGCTGGTTCTGATGGACATAGATTTTTTACAGTAAAAAACACTGGTGATAAACCACTTATCATTAGCGAAGTAAAACCATCTTGCGGATGTACAACGCCAGAATGGAGCAAAGATCCAATTTTACCAGGAAAAACAGCTCAGATCAAAGTTGGCTACAATACAGGAATCAAAGGAGCTTTCAACAAATTGATTGAAGTTTATTCTAATGACCCAGCTAATAACAGATCTGTGTTATATATCAAAGGAAATGTTGAAGATTTACAAGGGGTTAATCAAGAAGCAAAACTAGTTGCAGCTCCTGCTGAAAGTTTTTCCGCTAAAACTGCACCGGCTTCATCAAAGGCTACAAAAAAAATCGTTAATAGAGCTGAAGCTGCTAAATAATAAAAATTTACATTTTTTATAAAAACCGTTCTTTTTTAAGGAGCGGTTTTTTTATTTTTACATGAAATCAATTTTATTATGGGATACAATTTTTCTGATCATTTTTTGATAAAAGAAAATTCGAAATTCGAAATCAAAAAACATAATACAAACTATAAGGGGAAAATCAATAAAGATGAAGCCAAGCAACTTTTGGAGGTAGAAAAGGAAAAGTTACGTGTTCTGCAAGAGAAACTTTATGCTGACGGAAGTCAATCTTTATTAATTATTCTTCAAGCAATGGATGCTGCCGGAAAAGACAGTTTGATAGAACACGTTTTCGGAGGTGTGAATCCTCAAGGTTGTGAAGTCACGAGCTTTAAAGGTCCAAGTACAAAAGAATATTCTCACGATTTCATTTGGAGACATTATTTAGCTCTTCCAGCCAAAGGAAAAATCGGAATTTTCAATCGTTCTCATTACGAAAGTGTGTTGGTTTGTAAAGTTCATCCAGAATATAACCTCAGCGAGGAAGTCTGGAAAGATGTAAAACAATTTGATCAAAAATTCTGGGAGAACAGATACGAAAGCATCCGAAATTTTGAAAAACATTTAGCAAACAACGGAACAAAAATCATTAAGATTTTCCTGAATGTTTCCAAAGAGGAACAAAAGGAACGTTTTCTAGACAGAATCAATGAGGACGATAAAAATTGGAAATTTTCTTCCGCCGATATTACAGAAAGAGGATTCTGGGATGATTATCAAAAAGCTTATGAAGAAGCAATTAATCAAACTTCTACAGAGTCTGCACCTTGGTTTGTGATTCCTGCTGACCAAAAATGGTTTTCCAGAGTTGCTGCGATTCAAATTATCATTGACAAACTTGAAGAAATGAAACTGCAATATCCAAAACTTTCCGAAAAAGAGAAAAACGGATTAGCAGAATCTAAAGCTAAATTGGAAAACGAAAAATAATTTCCCAATTACGGAAAACCTCAATTTTATAAACAAAAGTCGTTTTAAAATTGTAAAAGCTAATATAGATTTAATGGAAATTATTTATGCATTTGTTGGATTAATCGTTGGAGGAATTGTGGTTTTTCTTCTGATGAAATCTTTGTATGTGAGCAAAAAAAACATTGAGATCATTAATGAAAAATTAATTCGTTCTCAGGAAAATGAAAATCATTCTCAACAGAAAATTGATGAATTGAAACTTTCAAATAATAATCTGACCAACGAAATTTCATTAATCCAAAGAAGCAAAGAAGAACTTCTTTTCACGAATGCTGAACTGAATGCTCATTATAAAAATCTGCAGGAAAATCTCGAAAATCAAAAAGAGGATTTTTTGAAACTTCAGGAAACGACTCGTTTACAATTTGAGAAAACCGCCAATCAAATTTTAGAAGAGAAATCTGAAAAATTTACGCAACTCAATCAAAATCAACTCAAAACTATTCTTGAGCCTTTTCAGGAAAAAATCAATGAGTTGAAAAATACGGTTAACGAAACATACGACAAGGAAGCTAAAGAACGTTTTTCTCTTGGCGAAAAAGTCAGAGAGCTTAAAGACCTTAACCAACAGATTTCCGAAGACGCCAAACAGTTAACCAGAGCTTTGAAAGGCGAAAGTAAAACTCAGGGAAATTGGGGAGAAATGATTTTGGAAAGTATTTTGGAAAAATCTGGTTTGAGAAAAAACCAGGAATATTTTCTGGAACACGAATTAAAAGACGAAAACAACAAAGCTATTTTCTCCGAATTTTCCGGTAAAAAAATGCGTCCAGATGCGGTTGTAAAATATCCTGACAACAGAAATGTCATTATCGACAGTAAAGTTTCTTTGACTGCTTTTGTTGAAATGACTGATGAAACTAATCCTGAACTTTTCTCCCAGAAACAAAATCAACATTTGCAATCGGTTAAGAATCATATTAATCAATTGAGTCAGAAAGCTTACGACGATTTTGACAAATCCTTGGACTTTGTGATGATGTTTATCCCAAGTGAAGCGGCATATATTGCTGCTTTGCAAGCTGAGCCTAACCTTTGGAATTTTGCTTATGACAAAAGAATTCTTTTACTAAGTCCTACTAATCTGATTACTTCTCTCAAACTCATCCAAGATCTTTGGAAACGCGAACATCAGAATCGAAATGCAATGGAGATTGCAGATAGAGGTGCCAAGCTTTACGACAAATTTGTTGGCTTTGTTGAGAATCTGGAACGTATTGGAAAGAATATCGACCAAGCTAAGAATTCTTACAATGATGCTTTCAAACAATTGAGTTCAGGAAATGATAATCTGATTGTCCAAACTCAGAAACTGAAAAATCTTGGCATTAAGAACAAAAAAAATCTTCCTCAGAGTTTGGGTGAGGAAGATTTGTAAATTTTGCTGATATTTCCTTTGATTGTCAAAACCCATAGCCCCGATTGTAGTGGAAATCCTTTTTTGCTTTGGCTTCGAGAACCTCAGTCTGACAAAACGTCTTGCAAAAAAGATTGCAACGGAAAGCGGGATTAAGCTCCTGAAAATTTTAATTATTCAATAGCTTAGCAACTTCTGGTGCCGCGTAGGTGAAAATCATATCTGCGCCAGCACGTTTGAAACTTGTTAAACTTTCTATTAAAACTTTGTCATTGTCTAACCAACCGTTTTGTGCAGCCGCTTTTAGCATAGCATACTCTCCGCTGACTTGGTAAACTGCAATTGGTTGCGTAATCAACTCTCTGATTTTGGAAACGATATCCAGATAAGGCATTCCAGGCTTTATCATAATGATGTCAGCACCTTCGTCCACATCCTTTAAAGCTTCATCGATAGCTTCTCTGGAATTATGAAAATCCATCTGATATGTTTTCTTATCTGCAGGAATCTCTTGTGCATCAACCGGCGCACTGTCTAAAGCACTTCTGAATGGTCCGTAAAAAGCACTGGCATATTTTGCTGCGTAAGACAAAATCCCTACATCTGTGAATCCATTTTCTTCCAAACCTTCTCTCATAGCCAAAACACGACCATCCATCATATCACTTGGTGCCAAAATATCAGCTCCAGCTTCGGCCAAAGAAATACCCATTTTTACAAGTGCTTCCACTGTGGAATCGTTATCTATTTTTCCATTTTTGATAATCCCGTCATGGCCGTAAATGGAATAAGGATCCAACGCCACATCTGGCATAATAACTACTCCCGGAACAGCATCTTTGATAGCTTTGATAGCGGTTTGCATCAATCCGTTTGAATTCCAAGACTCTTTTCCGGTATTATCTTTCAGGTTATCGGAAACCTTCATATAAAGATTGACAGCTTTGATTCCTAAATCATAATTTTCTTTAACAGTTTGCACCATTAAATCTAAACTTTGCCTAAAAACACCTGGCATTGAGGAAATGGCTTCTTTTTTGTTATTACCTTCCATAACAAACATTGGCAACACCAGATCGTTTGTTGTAAGGGTAGTTTCACGAACTAGACTTCTTATAGAATCGTTGGTTCTTAGTCTTCTGTTTCTTGAAATCATCTTGATAAAATTTATTGATGCAAATTTACTTATACTTTTATTGTTAGGCTATTGTATAATCGATTTATTTAAAATATATTTGTTGTAATTGTTTAAGTACAGACTAAAGCGAATGAAAAAAATTCTATTCTTTATTATATTTACGGTAGTTTCGGTTGGATTTTCGGGAGAAATGAAAGCACAAACAGCGCGTACAGTTTCTTCTCAAAAGACCGACGATGGTGTTTTGGTAGCTTACCCTAATCCAACTAAGGATGTTTTGCTCCTTAGATCCAAAGACATTGCTATTAAAATCAAAACAGTAACATTCTTCTCTATTTTGGGTGCTCAAGTTGCTGAATATAATATCAATAGTAACAATACAGAATTGAGATTGGACAAACTTCGTCCGGGAAAATATCTGATGAGATACACTTTGGATGACAATACTCAAAAGATTACTCAGATTATCAAACAGTAAATTACGTTTTTAAAATATATGCCGGTTTTTTAGCCGGCATTTTTTATTTAACAACTCAGTTCCTTAAATTTGCAGTAACCTAGAAAACTTAACCTAATAAGAAAATATTATTTTCTTCTCGCGATTCTTTTAGTTCAATTTTTCAATTCTCAATTTCGAAATTCTTTGTACGATCATAATCAATTCAATATCTCTTTACGAGGTGGATTGGACTTTCCGTCTTATGATAATCAAACAAAATATATCGATTACAAACCCAATCTGAATCTCGGGATTTCTGCAGATTATTATTTCAATTGGATAGGCTTTGGAATTGATGCAGATTACCTTTCAAACAAACCCAAAAGTTCTTATCCTACAGAGAGTCTGTACAACGGAACTACTCCACTTTCTAATCTTGGTTTGAATGAAAATAAAGTTGAAAGATTATTTCTAGGAATAGGTCCTAATTTCCGATATGTCATTAATGATAATCTAAGTTTTGCCTTCAAATTAAAAGGTGGTATTTCTAATATCAAAGGTGGAGAAACATCATTGACTGCAAACAATTACAACCTCAATTATCATAATGGGTACAACGAGAAAAATCTACTAACCGGAAAAGGACAAATTGAACTAAATTGGTTTTTCTCCGAATATGTAGGACTGAATGATCGAGTAAATAATAATCCTGCATCAGCTTATATCCCTTTTACAGAAGCTAACAATCAATATAATATTAATATTGCTAATCAAAATATCCGAAATGCTAGTCTAGAACACGAGGTTCATTCGGCGGGAGTTTTTGCAGGATTGACTTCAGAATTCCAACAAGAGATTCGAATCCTAACTATGGATTATCTGTCACTGCAAGAGATAAAGAAACAGGATTAATTCTTCCCGATACTTTTGTAGAGCTCTATAAAAACGGAAAACGAACCCATTTCGCAAAGACGAATTCTCAAGGTGTTGCTTTCTTCAAGAATATTAAACCTGAAAATTACGAAATCAAAGGAAGTCTTTACAATATTGATTTGATTTCCAGTAAAGCAGACAAAGATGAATTTGTAAAAAATTCAATCATCAAAAAAGAAATATCTACAGAACCTGAAATTTTCTTTGTAAAAGGACAAGTTAACATTTGTAATTCTAAAGATCCGCTGAGATACACAACAGTCGTTATTAAAAATAATGAAACCGAAGTCTTTCACGAAATAAAAACAAATGTCGATGGGAAATTCTACTTCAAAGCAGACAAAAACACATCTTACAATATCTATGGTAAAAAAGGTAATTACTTTTCTCAAACAGAAACCGTGACTTCTAAAAATGTAGACAGGCGCCATACTCTTTTCCTTAATTTACAAATTTGTATGGAAGAAACGACTTGCGGAAAACCAATCAATCTGAAAAATATCCATTACGACTTAGATAAGTATTTTATCAGAGAGGATGCAAAAGCAGAACTCAATAAAATGGTTCAGTTTATGAAAGATAATCCGAATGTAAAAGTAGAATTATCTTCGCACACAGACTCACGAGCTTCAGACGATTATAACAAAATATTGTCCCAAAACCGCGCAAATGCAGCTGTAGATTATCTGGTCTCAAAAGGTATTGATAAAGCCAGATTAAAGCCAGTTGGCTACGGAGAAACTCAACTTCTGAATAAGTGCAGTAATGACGTAAACTGTAATGAACAGCAACACCAAATCAATAGAAGAACAGAGATGAAAGTTATTTGTCCTTGATAAAAAAGAACTTTTTGTAAATAAAAAAACCAATAATAGCTCCCAAAGTATTTAGGATTACATCATCTATATCAGCAAATCCTCTTTTAAAATAATATTGTGAAAACTCAATAATATTAATCGTGATAAAAAATGTTAGAAACAACCATTTGAATTGATTTAGTTTTCGATAAAGAATACCCAAGAATCCATATGGAATAAATAAAACAATATTCCCTACAATGTTTTCGAAAGCCTCTATTTTATTGAAAGTGATTACCTTTGTAGAATATTCGTTTATTGTCTCAAATGGTGTAGTTTTTATTTCAAAAAGTAGCGTCGGAGAATACCGAAAAGACGCAAAAAACAAAAGATATAAAACCCAAATCGTGTAAACATTAATAAAAACAGGGTAATACCTATTGACAAACAACTTCATTAAAATAAATTTTAACGTAAAAATATTTAAAAAAAATGGAAACAAGAAAAATAAAAGCTTTTGGTACACAAGCTGCCGAAAATGACTTGAAACTACTAACCATTGAAAGAAGAGAAATCCAACCAAAAGACATAGAAATTGATATCTATTATTGTGGAGTTTGTCATTCTGATCTGCATACCGCAAGAAATGATTGGGGTGGAACAGTTTACCCAGCAGTTCCTGGACACGAGATTGTAGGAATTGTAAAAAGTGTAGGAAATGAAGTTACCAAATTCAAAATCGGAGATTCAGTTGCAGTTGGTTGTATGGTAGATTCTTGCAGAACTTGTCACAGCTGTGAGCAAGACTTGGAACAATTCTGTGAAAATGGCTTCATAGGAACCTACAATGGAAAAGATAAATACTTTGAGAGCACAAGGACTTTCGGAGGTTATGCAGAATCTGTTGTTGTAGACGAACATTTCGTTTTGAGTCTTCCAGAGAATCTGGATATGGCTGCCGCTGCTCCACTTCTATGTGCCGGAATCACAACTTGGTCACCTCTCAGACATTGGAACATAACAGAAAAATCCAAAGTTGCTGTTGTAGGTCTTGGTGGATTAGGTCATATGGCGATAAAATTGGCAAAAGGTTTGGGCGCAGAAGTTACATTGTTCTCTAGAACTCCAGGAAAAACAGACGATGCAAAAGCCCTTGGAACGGACCACGTCATTATCTCAACTGATGAGGAGCAAATGAAATCTGTTTTTAACAAATTCGATTTGATTATTGACACTGTTCCTTACGAACACGATATCAATCCTTATATGAATACATTGACTGTAAATGGAACCTTAGTTCTTGTTGGTTTCATTGGGGAATTCGAAAATGAAGTTGTAAGTACTAGACCTATGATTTATAAAAGACGTTCAGTAGCCGGTTCTTTGATTGGCGGAATCAAAGAAACTCAAGAAATGCTAGATTTCTGCGGAGAAAAAAACATTGTTTCGGACATCGAAATCATCAATATCCAAGACATCAACAATGCTTACGAAAGAATGCTAAAAAGTGATGTAAAGTACAGATTTGTAATTGATATGAAAAGTTTGAAGAATTAATTTTAGTTTAAAAAATTTAATTAACAAAAATGAAAGGCTTAGTTTTCGCTAAGCCTTTTTATATATTTTGAAATCGATATTATTTCTGAGTGTGATTGATATCGTTTCTATGTTCCATTATTTCAAGATTTGCATCTACAAAATAAGCACTTCCGAATCCGTTCACGTAAGCACCTTTTACTGGATGAAGAGCAATTAGGATAAAATCTGTCATATCATTCAGAACATCTACGATTTTCCCGTGTCTTTCTTTTAGTTTTCCAACGATGTTGTTCCAATCATCAGTATCTCTTTCTATTTGAGAAGTTGAAACCTCAACGGTTAATCTTTCTCTTGCGTAAACTTGTTTTGTAGCAGACTCATCCTCGATGAACATTGCAGAAACTTTTCTTCCTTCAGCCAAGTTCTTTGTATGTCTCGCCATAAAAGAAACCAAAATGTAAAATTTGTTATCAATTTCTACAAATGGCGCATAACTAGCATTCGGCGTTCCTTCTGCATCTACAGTTGCCAAAGTTACGCTTAACGTTTTAGCAATTAATTCTTTTACTTTAGGAGCAACTGGTTTTGCTTGTCTCTTGGCTTCTTCTGTATGTTCACTCATAATTTTAGATTTATTTTTTACAAAAATAGCTTATTTAGAATAAATTAAAATAAAATATTCTTATGTCAATTGTCATAATGAAGTTTAATCTCTGTTTTTTGTATCTAAATTATTAATCGTAATTTTGCATTTTAAATTTGGAATCAAAATTCATTCATCCGATATGAGTACAACAACACAATACGTTCCTTATAAAGTTAAGGACATCTCCCTAGCAGAATGGGGAAGAAAAGAAATTACATTGGCTGAAGCAGAAATGCCTGGTTTGATGGCTATCCGTGAAGAATTCGGTCCTTCTCAACCTTTGAAAGGCGCAAGAATCGCAGGATGTCTGCATATGACAATCCAAACTGCAGTTCTTATCGAGACTTTGGTTGCTTTAGGAGCTGAAGTAACTTGGTCTTCTTGTAATATTTTCTCAACTCAGGACCACGCTGCTGCTGCAATTGCTGCTGCCGGAATTCCTGTTTATGCTTGGAAGGGTCTTAATGAAGAGGAATTCGATTGGTGTATTGAGCAGACTCTTTTCTTTGGCGAAGACAGAAAACCATTGAATATGATTCTTGATGACGGTGGAGATTTAACCAATATGGTTTTTGATAAATACCCTGAACTTACTGCCGGAATTAAAGGGCTTTCTGAAGAAACGACTACAGGCGTTCACAGATTGTATGAAAGAATGAAAAACGGAACTCTAGTAATGCCAGCAATCAACGTTAATGATTCGGTTACCAAGTCTAAATTCGATAACAAATACGGATGTAAAGAATCTGCGGTAGATGCGGTAAGAAGAGCTACCGACGTGATGTTGGCTGGAAAAAGAGTGGTAGTTTGCGGATACGGAGACGTAGGTAAAGGTACCGCAGCTTCATTTAGAGGAGCAGGTTCTATCGTTACTGTAACCGAAATTGACCCAATTTGTGCGCTTCAAGCTGCAATGGATGGTTACGAAGTGAAAAGATTGGATACTGTTGTTGATAATGCAGATATCGTAATCACTACGACTGGTAACTTCAACATCGTAAGAGCTGAGCATTTCTTGAAACTAAAAGATAAAGCGATTGTTTGTAACATCGGTCACTTCGATAACGAAATCGATATGGCTTGGTTGAACAAAAACTACGGTCACACAAAATCTGAAGTTAAACCTCAGGTTGACATCTACACCATCGAAGGTAAAGAAGTAATCATCCTTGCTGAAGGTAGATTGGTAAACCTTGGTTGCGCAACTGGTCACCCATCTTTCGTAATGTCTAACTCGTTCTCTAACCAGACTTTGGCTCAAATCGAACTTTGGACAAATTCTGAAGCTTACGGAAACGAGGTTTATATGTTACCAAAACACTTAGACGAAAAAGTAGCTGAATTGCACCTTAAGAAATTAAGCGTTGAGCTGGAAGTTCTTTCTAAAGAACAAGCTGATTACATTGGTGTCGATGTGAAAGGACCATTCAAACCAGAGTATTACAGATACTAATATTTTTGATCTTAAACATTATAGAAACTCTCCAATTTTTGGGGAGTTTTTTATTTAGAAGCTTAATCCCGCTATCCGCTATATCTTTTTTGTTTTCAGAACGGTAGTCCATAAAAATAACATTAGCAATAGAAAACAAAAAAGGATGTCGCTGCTATCGGGGCTATGGGTTTTGTACCTTTTATCAATGTTTCAAAAAAGTTTGACCGTACCTTTTGAACTTAGAAAAAACAAAAGTGATAATTAGCGCCACAAAACAACCTATACAAACACAAATCACACGCTCAATCGGAATCAGCCAATCGTGCGCCTGATTTTCTTCAATCAATACAATTACCATAGCTGCAAGAGCAGAACGAAGCGTATTATCAAGCTTCAGAGCAATTCCAACAAGAATCGTCAAGGCGACACCAATACAAATCAATAAAATATTAGGAATCGGAATTAGAAATAAAATCATTCCGATAGAAGCGCCGAGAAGATTGGATTTGATTCGGTCATAAGCCAGCTTGTTACTATTATCAGGAGAGAAAACAATCACAACGGAAATCAAAGCCCAATAAACAGGATATTGCGGAAGAAAAATATAAAACAGATAACAAATAGCTGCGCCAATAACACATTTAATCAAGTAAATCCATTCTGAGACGGACACTCTTAACCTTAGAAATTTTGAAAACTGTTGTATAAAATTCGACATAATTAGTTTGCTAGAATTGAAGTTTCAAAATTATAAAACATAAAACGAAAAGAAGATTTTGGAAACATTATTTATGTCATAAAGATTTCATTTTCCTTTCATAATTAGTAAATTGCCAATTCAAAAAATTTCAAAAAAAATGGAATATTCTCAACTGGAACCAAAAGTGATTTGGAAAAACTTCGAAGCACTGAATTCGGTTCCAAGACCATCAAAAAAAGAAGAAAAAGTTATAAAATTCATAAAAGAATTCGGCGAGAATCTTGGATTGCCAACGACTGTTGACGAAGTTGGAAATGTCATTATCACAAAACCCGCAACTGCAGGAATGGAAGACAGACAGCCAATCGTGATGCAATCTCACCTTGATATGGTTTGCCAAAAAAATAATGATGTTGATTTTGATTTCGAAACTCAAGGAATCCAAATGTATGTTGATGGCGATTGGGTAAGAGCAAAAGGAACAACTTTGGGCGCTGACAATGGCTTAGGCGTAGCAACGATTATGTCAATCTTAGAAAGTAACGACATTCCACATCCAGAATTGGAAGCACTTTTCACGATTGATGAAGAAACAGGAATGACAGGCGCATTAGCTTTGAAACCAGGACAGTTGAAAGGTGAAATCCTTCTAAATCTTGATACAGAAGAAGATGACGAAATCGATATCGGTTGTGCTGGTGGCGTGGACGTGACGGCTTCTGCAAAATTTGACTTGGAAGAAGCTAAAGGTGACACTTTCAAAATCGTAATCAAAGGTTTACAAGGTGGACACTCTGGAATGGACATTATCAAAGGACTTGGAAACTCGAACAAATTATTGGGAAGATTCTTATTCTTAGGATTAGACAATCAAATTCAGTTAAGTTTAATTGACGGTGGAAGTTTGAGAAATGCGATTCCGAGAGAAGCTAAAGCGATTGTTTCTGTAGAAAATTCAGAAATATTTTCAAAAAACATTGAGCAATTAAAATCTGAAATCTTGGAAGAATTTGCTTCTTTGGAAAAAGATTTAATTATCAATATTGAAAAAACTGATTCTTCTGAAAAAGTAATTTCTATTGAGGATTCTAAGAAAATAATTTTCGCCATCAATGCAGCTCATAATGGTGTTTTCCGAATGAGTCCAGATGTGGAAGGTTTGGTAGAAGCTTCCAACAACGTTGCTAGAGTCGAATTGAAAAACGGAGAAATCAAGATTTTAAATTTAACACGTTCTTCAGTAGAATCTACAAAATGGGAAGTTGCTAATCAATTAAAATCAGCTTATGAAAGTAATGCTTTGAAAACGGAATTCGGAGGTTCTTATCCAGGCTGGAAACCAAAACCGGAAGCAGAAATCATCAAAGTAATGGCAGAGCTTTACGAATCCAATTTCGGTGAAAAACCAATGGTAGTCGCTTGTCACGCAGGTTTGGAATGCGGAATAATAGGCGCAAACTATCCAAAAATGGAAATGGTGAGTTTTGGACCAACCATCAAAGGTGCGCATTCTCCGGATGAAAGAGCGAGTGTTTCTTCCACTCAAAAATTCTGGAAATACACACAGGAGATTTTGAAAAATATCCCTAAAAAGTAAAAGCTAAACAATCATCATAAAAAAATGCTCGTTAACTGTAACGAGCATTTTTATTTTTACTAATTCAAAGATTAATGCCCAGAATGACCATCTTCTCCGTGAGCGTGACCATGCGCTAATTCTTCTTCAGTAGCAGGGCGCGTGTTCAAGATTTCCACATCAAAGAACAAACTTCTTCCAGCCATTGGGTGATTAAGGTCTACAACAACTTCTTCTGGCGTTACTTCCAATACAATTGCTTGAAAGTTATTTCCTTGATTATCAGAAAGTGGCAACATTGCTCCAACTGGAGGCAACTCTTGACCTTGGAACATATCAACAGGCAATTGCGTAACTGCTTCAGGATTTCTTTCTCCGTAACCTTCACTTGGTGCAATTTCGAAAGATGCTTTATCACCTACCGCTAGATTTTCAATCTCAGCTTCGAATTTTGGAATCATCATTCCTACACCGTAAAGAAAAGTCATTGGGTTTTCTGCAGAAGTCTCTTCTACAAATACTTTTTCGCCGTTTTCATCATTAGTGTGTAGAACATATTTTAGAGTTACTACATTGTTTTTTTCTAATGCCATTGTTTATGATTTAATTTTAAAAATAATTTTGAGAGCATCTTTTCTGATGCAACGTCAACAAAAGTAAGCTTTTGAAATTTAAGAGTAGAATATTTAAAATAAAACTTCTTTCCAAATATTTTCTTTTCGAGAATTTTTCTGGAACTTAGCAGAATGGCAAAACTCAAAACTCAATATTTCTGTCAAAACTGTGGCGCACAATATTCTCAATGGCACGGGCAATGCAAAACCTGTGGAGAATGGAATACGCTTGTAGAGGAAATCGTAGAAAAATCTACAAAATCTGTCGTTCCAAAATCCAAATCTTCCATCATCAACATCATAGAAGTTGAAACCAATGAAGAACCAAGAATCAAAACACCTTCCGAAGAACTAGACAGAGTTTTAGGTGGCGGAATTGTTTTAGGTTCTGTAACCTTAATCGGAGGTGAACCTGGAATTGGAAAATCAACACTACTCCTTCAACTTGCTTTGAAAATGAAGAAAAAAATCCTCTATGTTTCAGGTGAAGAAAGTGCTTCTCAAATCAAGATGAGAGCCGACAGATTAGCGGAAGTTAAAAACCCAAACTGTTTTCTTTTCACAGAAACTAATGTTGAGAAAATCTTGCACGAAGCTAAAAAACTAATGCCAGATTTTATGATTATAGATTCTATCCAGACTTTGCAATCTCAATTGATAGAAAGCTCGCCGGGAACGGTTTCTCAAATCCGAGAATGTTCAAACGAAATCATCAAATTTGCCAAAGACAACAACATTCCTGTTTTTCTGGTTGGACATATTACAAAAGACGGACAAATTGCTGGTCCAAAAGTTTTGGAACATATGGTAGATGTGGTTCTTAATTTTGATGGCGACAGAAATCATCTTTTCCGATTATTGAGAGCGAATAAAAATCGTTTTGGTTCCACATCGGAAATTGGGATTTATGAAATGATTTCGCAAGGTTTGAAAGAGATTAAAAATCCATCCGAAATCCTTATTACTAAAAAATCTGAAGAACTTTCCGGAAATTCTGTAGCCGTAACTCTTGAAGGAAACAGACCGATGTTGCTGGAAATTCAGGCTTTGGTTTCCACTGCAGTTTATGGAACACCACAAAGAAGTTCTACTGGTTTTGATTCCAAAAGGCTGAATATGCTTTTGGCTGTTTTGGAAAAGAGAGCCGGTTTTCAGCTCGGCGCAAAAGATGTTTTCTTAAATATTACCGGAGGAATCAAAACCGATGATCCGGCTTTGGATTTAGCAGTTGTAGCTTCAATTTTATCAAGTAATGAAGATATTGCCATTTCGGAACATTACTGTTTTGCGGGAGAAATTGGACTAAGTGGAGAAATCCGTCCTGTTGCACAAGCTGAACAAAGAATTACTGAAGCTGAAAAATTGGGTTACGAAAAAATATTTGTTTCAAATCTTAATAAACTTCCAAAAAGAAAATTCGGAATCAAGATTGAAGAAATCAGCAAAATCGAAGATTTTGTGGAACGGCTATTTTAATTTCAATCATCATTAATAATTCGTAAATTCACTTGATGAATTATCTAGCCCACTCTATTCTTTCTTTTACCAACGGACAACTGGTCGGGAATATGATTGCGGACTTTATTAAGAATAATGAACGGGAAAATTTTCCTTTAGAGATTCAGGATGGTATTAAACTTCATAGATTTATCGATAGTTTTACCGATTCTCATCCTGCTGTTCACGAAGCGAAAAAGATTTTCAGTCCTTTGGTAAGGCTTTATTCTGGAGCTTTTGTAGACGTTGCTTTTGATTATTTTGTAGCGCATTACTATCCGATTGAAGATTTGGAACAACATTCTCTGAAAACTTATAGAATCCTTTGGGAAAATGAAAAATGGCTTCCCGAGAATTATAAAAAAATGCTTGTAAGAATGGAACAAGATGATTGGTTGACAAACTATAGAACCGACCAAGGTATAAAATTCTCTATGCAAAATGTCCTTAATAAAGCCAAATATTTGGAAAAAAACATTCCTGTTTTCGATTTATTTTTGAAGAATAAAAAAGAGCTGCAATTTTATTTTAACAAATTCTTCCCCGACATCGTTTCGGAATGTACAAAAACCTTTAAATTGATGTAAAGTTTTGCACAAATTATTAAAAAATAAAGCTTTGAATCAAGTAGATTCAAAGCTTTTATTATTTTACAGCAAAATCTATCGATGTTGATCTATCAAGATTTTATTTCCATCTGGATCTGTCAATTCTATATAAGCTGGTCCCTTCGTATTTTCGTCAGCTTCTGTATTTAATTTAATATCAGCAGCTTTCAATTTTTTCTGGATATCACGAACATCCGAAAACGGATTCACTTTTTTAGCATTTTCATCCCAACCAGGATTAAATGTCAAAATATTACCTTCAAACATCCCTTGGAAAATGCCAATAATGGTAGTTCCATTTTTCATAATAAGATAGTTATGCTTCATATCGCCACCCATCTGCGAGAAACCTAGTTTCTCATAAAACTCTTTTGACTTTTGCAAATCTTTGACATTAAGGCTGACTGAAAATGCACCTAGCGGAAGTTTTGTATCAGTATTCATTTTTTGTTGAGAAAAGATATTAAGTGAGACAGTAAGCGACAAAATAGCAATCAATTTTTTCATGTTTTCAGGATTTTAAATCAATTCAAATATAAATTAAAACTGCTGAAAAAGATAACGATCTGGATAGGTTAACTTTTCGCTTTTTCTCTCGCCATTTACAACAATATGAATGATGTTCATCTGGTCATCAAAAAGATTATAAAGAAAACTAACAGCGGTTTCTACTTTTTTCGGAACAGGCAAAGATTCGGACTCCAGATAGATATTGACACTCTCGTGATCTTCTTCGTAGCCAACATAATTAATTTTCACAAATTGATTATCGGCTTTCAACCGAAGATATTCTTTTGCATACTGCTCTAGTTCTTTATTAATTTCTGATTTGAATTTTGAATCAAGGAAATGAACAGATTTTCCATATTTTTTATTGAGAGCATTTTCCAAGTCATCAATAAAAAAACGCCCCGTAATCTCAAATGTTTTTGATTTTGAATTGTAATTGAACTCCATAGAACCTACGTGATAAGGATGTAGAGTATATGATAAATTACAAATGATTATTGATAAAAGATATATAAGAAAAAAACTTTTTTTCATTTGTTGAATGATAATTAAAATCAAAATTAATCATTATTTTCGTACGGTTTTCAGAAATTAAACAATGGAGGATTTTCTATTTTACTTGCAGCTGGGTTGGGATCATATTATTTCTTTGGACGCTTTGGATCATCAGCTTTTTATTTTGGCGTTGATTGCAGCTTATAGTTTCAAAGACTTAAAAAAATTATTGATATTGATTACTGCATTTACGATTGGACATTGTATCACATTAACTTTATCTAGTTTTGATATCATCCGCGTGAAAAGCAATTGGGTAGAATTTTTGATTCCTTGTACGATTGTGATTACTGCTCTGGATAATATCATTTTTAAAGGAAAGCGACCTTATCAGTTTTATTTCGCTTTATTTTTTGGATTGATACACGGGATGGGATTTGCAAATACAGCCAGAATGATGCTTGCAAAAGAACAAAGTATTGCAATACCTCTTTTAGGCTTCAACATTGGATTGGAATTGGGTCAAATTGCAATGGTTTTGGCAATCCTAATCATCTTCACAATCTTATCCAAAACAACAAAGCTCAATCAAAGAGAATGGCTTCTGATTACCTCATCTGCTGCTGGAGCAATTGCGCTTCAAATGGCTTTGGAGAGAATGCCGTTTTAGTAAGTTTAAGTTAAAAAAAAAACATCTTTTTGACAGATCATCATGTTTTTATGTTGAACCTGTAGCCCGACTTATTTCTTATTTATATATTATTTTTTATTTGAATCTTGTTCCTCGATTTGAATGGACGATTCGAGATCCTCAGAAGTGGTAAAATGGAAAAGGAAAGCTGATTAAGTCGCCCAAAACGTTGTTAATATACTACTTCAAAACGCTCCATCTTGGGATAATTGCCAAAAGTCCGACTCCGATGTATAGAAAAATTGCGGTAATGTCTGAGTACAAAAAAGTGCTAAGGAAATAGTTGTGCAAGAGAAAATGTATAGCAACGAATATCGGAAAAAGAATAACTCCAACTTTTCTGTAAAGCAAAATCAAAATCCAACTGATAATTACCAAAATATCTACACCGAAAGTGTAATAGAAAAAATTACTTGGAATATTAATCTGCTGATGAAGAGAATACTCTGCATAATCTGTATTAATACTTAGAAAATAAACCAAAATTATCAATCCGAAAAAGAGGTAATAATCTTTGTTGTTTTTGAAACTTCTGTCTGCTGAATCCATGGTATAAAAGTATAAAAAAAGAGCTTACGAATAAGCTCCTTTCTATAAAAATTTCTATTAACTAACTATATACTAACCGCGTTTATAAGACGGTTTTTATCACTAATGTATTCCTCCATAGAGATCATACTTTCTGTTCTCATCACATCTTGGATGTCATCTATCTGATAGATAATTTTTTTTGCATCTTCTGTATTTTTTGCTCTCATTTTGCAGAAGATATTATATTTTCCTGATGTTACGCTAGCTTCCACAACATTCGGAATCAAAGACAATTGCTTCAATACTTCTTGTGTATGGTTTGACTTTGTAAGCAAGATACCGATGAATGCTGTAAAGTTATAGTCTAATTTGCTATAATCTATACTAAGAGATGATCCTAAAATGATTCCTGCATCTTCCATTTTTTTCACTCTTACGTGGATCGTTCCAGCCGAAACATCCATCTGTTTAGCAATTTCTGTGAAAGGCATTCTTGTGTTTTCTACCAAGAAATCTAGGATTTTTTTATCGATATCGTCTAATTGATAGTTCATTGTTTGATTTTATTATTTATTTAAAATATGTCTAATTTTTTTGCAAATTTAAAAAAAATTAAATTAACTAAAAACAAATATTAAAACATTAACAGCTTTTAACAAAACCTAAGCAAACTCATGATAATTATCATTTTATCGGCTTGTTTTTTAAAGAATCTTCTTTATTTTGCCCAACCGCGACTGTATCAGATTTTGTCTTATCTCTGTTTTTTCGCTTCCTAAACAAACCTCTAAACGAATTAAAACTTCTACTATACACAACACCAACTCCATAGCTTTGATTTAAAGCATTGGCGGTGGCTGTACCCAATCCAAAATTAGATGGTTTGGAATATGCTCTTAGTAATCGACTTCCATTATTGGCTCTACTGAAGTCATATTCTATTGTACCTTCCGCAGAGAGATAGTTGCTGTTTGTATTTTCTGTTCTTGCAATCGGAACTCCTAAGCCTGTTTTAAAATTAATCCTAGGTGATAATGCTAAGCTTACACTTGTATTTGCCCTATCCGAAGTATTAGACCCCAAATCTCCTGTTATATAATCCAAATTAACCTGAAAATTGCTACTGATGGTATTAAGAACACTTCCCAATTGTTTGAAAGCCATATTCACACCTTGGCTAAGGGCTGTATTCCCAACATTGATTGGAACTCCGGAACTTGCCACATTAAAACTATTAAGCACAAGAATAGATCCAAACTGCATCACTCTTTCATCTTGATTACTCATTTTTTCGGCTAAAGTTTCTCTTACCTGAGACGAAACATCCGGCGCAGAAACTCCAAAAGCAATATCTGGCTTAGTCAACGTTCCTGTAATTTTGGTTGTTAAAACAATATTAACCGGTTGTGTAAGACTCATCCCAAGATATTCTCCTGTATTGGTAATAGGTCTGGTATAATTGGCTTTGATATCAAGATCTGGCAACATTGGACTTCCTGTCCATCGGATTAAGCTTCCTCTTGCAATTTGGAAAGTTCTGTCCAAGATAGCTTTGGAAACAAAAGTTCCATTGTCCACTGTGTAAGTTCCATTCATCAGGATATTACCACTCCTTTCCATTCTGAATTTCAAATGATTGGCATCTCCCTTTACAGCAATACTTCCAACATCATCGCCTACCAAAACATTAACCATAGAGTTTTTATCTATACTTACATCAAAATCTATCAGCATATTAGCCCCAGATTGTTTCTTTTTCTCTATGGAAATCCCACCCGCTTCATCACGTTTTAAGAATCTAAGAATTTTAAATTCATCGACATTAGCTGTAGAAGCACTATTAAAAGTAAATGTACTATTATTAATGACTTTAAGTCCATCATTTGGTGTACTGATTTCCAACCCCGAAACTGGTCCACTGACATAGACATCTCCTTCTCCATAAACACGTCCCCAGAAAAGATCATTTTCTTCTTGAGTAGAATTAAGGACCAAAAGATTATCCGCCCTCATAATCAAGTTGACACCAAGAGATGATAAAGTTTCAAATTGAATTGATCCAGAAATACTTCCTTTAGAATTAGACCTTCCATCTTTGATTGCAATATTATTAAGAAGTGCCAAACCTCTGGAAAGATTGATTACCGTATCATCAAAAGAATAGTCTACTCCTGTAAACAACAATTTCAAGCCAAATCCTTTCAAAGCAATATCTCCACTATAATCCAAATCATTCATTGGACCAGAAATTTTCAAATCTCCTGTAGCTTTCCCTCGGAAATTTCCAAAAATCTGTTTCACAAACTGTTGAGCAAATGCAAGATCAAATTCGTCCATTTTAGCACTCACATCCAAAACTGGCGAAGACGGATTATTATCAATCGTTCCTGTAACATCCAAAGTATTATGACCTAAAAGATCCGAAGACAAGGCTTGAATATTAACGTCAAAGACATTCGGTTTTTCACTTTTGGTAATTCTGGTTTCGATATTACCCATTGCTTTGTCATTCATAAAGATATTCTCGATATCTAGATCTACTAATGGTTCCAGATTATTCCCCGATTTCTTAACCAAGATTGTTCCGTTAGCAGTACCTTTGATATTCATATCATTTTCCCCTCCATTTCCTAATGCTAACAACTTAGAAATATCAAAGTTCTTAACTTCTGCATCCGCTACAAATTCTTTAGCTGACTTAAAATCTGCATTCTTTACTAATAGCTCACTTTCATCAGAAAAGATTCTCAAATTTTTAACTATAAAATCTTTTTCCTTATTTCTATAAGTAATCGAATGATTGAGTTCCGGGCTGGTATCTACACTCCAAGCTACATCATTAAAGGTAATTGTCGTAGGTTCAAAACGGAAAACATAATCACCCGCAGAATTAGTTGTCTGATTAATATTAACTGCATATTCTTTCATTTTCTTTGCAGCTTCATCATCCAAGGTTCCCAACTCGAAGGTTGTAGAGATATACAAAACCTGACTATTTCTATTAGCAGCAACAAAATCTACATCTCGCAAAACATTTTTAGCATATTGAGCTCTTTTAGCATATAAATCCAATTGTTTTTCAAAATTAGCAGTGTTAACTCTTAATCTCAGACTATCCACCATGGCGCTGTCTTTGGTTTTAGTCAAATCTGGTTGATAGGTTGCGTCGGTTTCTGCCAGGAATTTTTCAGCTTCGGTCAATTCTTTTTTGCTGGTCATCACATATTTGATTTTTGTAGCATCAGCATTCAGAATCAAATCGTTGGTATTACCATCGTATTTCCCGGCCACTTTCGCACCATCTGGTAATTCTAAGTTCGGAACAAAGAAAGAAACCAAACCTTGCTTTACATCAAAATCAAAATCGAAATTCTGCCCGTTATAAGTTTTCTTCGGAGGATTCCCAACCATTATTTTGTTGATACTGTTGGTAATCATATTCCCAATATCTTCCAGATCAAATCTTCCAGATATCCTTCCGTTAACAGCTCCAGACGCATCTACAGAAACAATCCTGTTTCCATTTTCAAAGAAAGCTTTGATTTTGGAATCCGGAATATGAAGTTTTTGAGACGAAGAATTAAGCGTTAGGTTTTGAATACTTGTATCAAGATTCAAATCATTCAGATTCGTCATCGCCGCTTTTCCTACAAGATGTCCACTTACAGAATTCGTATCGCCTGCAGAAACTCCAAAATAATTCAAATCCACATATTTGATATCCGCATCAAAATCCGCCAGTAATCTTTTGGTGCTGAAATCTACAAAACCTTTGAAAGTCCATTTGGCGTGAGCATCGTTGGAATTAACATTTCCTGTAAATCGTTTTTTATTAAGGATTCCGTCAATCGAAATATTATTAAGGCTTTTCCCCATCAAATCGATATGATTGACATCGGAAGTAGTTTTCACATACATCGTATTAACATCAAAACCTTCTCCCTGAACATTGAATTTACCAGAAATCAAACCAACTTGTTTGTTCTTTGTCAACGCGGTTACATTCAAATCTTTGACTTCGGCTAATCCTTTAAATTTTGGACGTTTTGAGCTGTAATCTACGAGATTAAAATTGGTTACTTTTGCTTGCCCAATTCCCGTAATCAGGTTGCCTGTTGCAAAAACTTGTTTTGGATTGATTTTTACAGAACCGTTATATTTTAATCTTCCGAAATCATCGGCAAAATTCCCCATTTTGGAGGAGATAAACTTTGGCAAAGAGAGTTTCAAACCTTTATAAGTAAAATCGGCAGAAACATTTTTACTTTCGATGAAAAATTTCTTATCCAAAACACTCGAGATGGTCATCTTGTTGGTATTCAGATTGATTTCTTGTGACCTAATTAAGAAATTATTTAAAGTAAAATCATTAAGTGGCCCAGTCATTGTTCCCGAAATATTGATTGGCGTATAATTGTCCCAATCTGGCACAAAATAACTCAAATCATAACCACTTATCTGACTTCCCGGAATCATTTTCAAATCCCATTTGACTTTGTTTCCAAAATCACCAAACTTGGTAACCGGGTCAAGATTCATCGTTACTTCTCCTTGAAGTAAAGAATGGTCTGTATTGAAGGTCAAATTCCCTAATTTCAGATGCTTTTTTGTCAATTCAAAATTGGTAGAAAAAGTATCGACAACGTGTTCTTTTCCGTATCGTTTTGTAATGAAATTGAAGTTTCTAATATCTGCAGAAACATCTGCGCCTTCCACTTTTAGAGAAGTCACATTTAGATTAACTTTTCTTGCATCTAGCCATTTTCCCGCTTCTCCCGGACTATTTTCATTAATGATACTTGCAATCCCATTGATGATATCAAACTTCATCCCCATTTTGAAAGGCTTCCTCTTTGAATCACGAGGTTTCCCGTCATCAAAATTATCAACGTATCGGATAAAATTACTGATGCTGTCTCCTTTATAAGTAATGACACGAATAGTTGGCTCGATAACGGTTGCTTGATTGAATTTGATATCTCTTGTATTGAAAGCCAAAGCCATCCAGTCCGACGCTACTCGCATCTCTTTTGCTTTTACAAACTCATTACCTTTATAATCTTTGATATGTAAACCTTTTATCGTAACATCTCCGAAAAAATTGACGTCAATATCATCAATAGACATTCCCATTTTCAGGTCTTTATTCAGAAAATCTATGGCTTGATTGGCGATGTAACGTTTGGTAACAGGAAGATTAATGATAATCAGAATCAAAGCAACCAATGCAATAATGCTGTAAGAAACAGTGCTCAGAATTGTTAAAAAAAGCGAACGTTTCTTCTTGATGACTGGTTTGTCATTGATTGGTTCTTCGTTATTTATATTTTTATTTTCTAACTTTGCCATCTATTATGAGCGAGTCAATTATTTTAGGTATCGAGTCTTCTTGCGACGACACTTCCGCAGCAATCATCAGGGATAACAAAATCCTTTCCAACATTGCTGCCAATCAGGAAATCCATAACGAATATGGTGGTGTTGTACCAGAATTAGCCTCTCGTGCTCACCAGCAAAACATTATTCCTGTCGTAGAAAAAGCATTCTCGAAAGCAAATATACAACAAAATGACATTTGCGCGATTGGCTTCACACGTGGTCCTGGACTTTTGGGTTCACTCTTGGTCGGAACCTCTTTTGCAAAATCACTTGCGATGAGTCTGGACGTTCCATTGATAGAAGTCAATCATTTGCAGGCGCATATTCTCGCCCATTTTATTGAAGATGCTAATCCTACACCGCCCACGTTTCCGTTTCTATGTTTAACAGTTTCTGGCGGTCATACAATGATTGTTTTGATTAAGGATTACTTCGATATGGAAATTATCGGAAAAACCATTGATGATGCCGCAGGCGAAGCTTTCGACAAAATCGGAAAAATATTTGATCTTGATTATCCTGCCGGCCCCATTGTGGACAGATTAGCCAAAGAAGGAAATCCTGATGCCTTCAAATTCAACAAACCGAGAATGGAAGGTTACGATTATTCTTTCAGTGGGATTAAGACTTCTGTTTTATATTTTATCCAAAAAGAAGTGAGGAAAAATCCTGATTTTATTAAAGACAATCTGAATGACCTTTGCGCTTCTGTTCAGAAATCCATTATTGAAATTTTGATGGATAAATTGGAAAAAGCTTCCACTGATCTTAATGTAAAAGATGTTGCCATTGCCGGTGGAGTTTCTGCCAATTCTAGTCTTAGAAAAGCAATGGAAGACAATCGTGAAAAACTCGGCTGGAATATCTTCATCCCAAAATTCGAATATACTACAGACAACGCTGCAATGATTGCAATGGTTGCTAAATTGAAATACGAACGTGGCGAGTTTACGGATATCAGGACGACTGCGACTGCCAAGTATGATTTGTAATTATTAGATTTTATTTGAAAATTGAAATATGAAAAGAATATTAATTATAATGCTAATATTTCAATTTTTCAATTCTTATGCACAAGAAGTTAATATTGATTATTGCAATCTCAAATACGAAATTGATACCGTTGGGCTCTCAAAAACAGGCATATTAAGATTAAATATCACTAATAATGAATTAGTCAAATTAAAGATTTCCGACGAATTTAGTGAAGTTAGAATTCAACCAATCAATGTAGAGAAATTTGAAAAAAACTTAAATCAATTTGATAAAATTCCAAAATCAATCATAGATGTTAACTGTCTAAATTGTTTTGGTAAATTCAAAAATGTAAAACCAAACACTACAATATCTTATTCAATTAATATAAATGATTCAAAATTTTTCAAAGAAATTTTGACACAAGCAAAAGCTACTTATCGTTTTAATATTTGGTTTGACACAATTGATATGATAAAATATTCTAAATCAAAAAAATGCTTCTCACGAAGTTTCACTTCGGATAAGATTATCTACAAAAAAAATTAGGAAAATAAAAATTAATTCTAACACCCAACCCACGCTAGCGCGAGCATCTTGCTCGTGAACACAGTACGAGCGAGACGCTCGCACTAGCGAACAAAGTTAAAACAGAATTTATGAAACTACTATTAGAAGAAAAACAACTCGGAACGCAATCTAAAAAGAATTCAAAATATTATTGGATTCTGGAAACCATTACGGGTAAAGTTGAAACGCCAAGCGAAACGGAAGATTTTGGTTTGATAAGTTCTGAAAACGGTTTTATACAAGATATCAAAGAAGAAATATTGGAAACTATCAATTCTGAAAATGTATTCAGTTTTCCATACGAGCCCAAAGAAGGTGATTTTCTTTCCATCAAAAACAACCTTAAAAAAAACGAATACCTCAGTCTGATTTTCCTCAACAACACTTGGATTGAGGAAGTCTACATGTGTTCTTACCGAGAATGTGACACAGACATCTACACTACCTCGAAAACTGGTATTGCTTTCATCAGTGAGAATGAAATCGCATTTCAAAACATCAAATAAAAATAATACGTCCATTAACTTTAAGCATTGACTTTTAAAGTTTAAAACTTATTTTTGTATCAAAATAAAAAAGTTATGGCTTCAGGATTCTTCGCAATCTTAGACGATATTGGTGCATTGATGGACGACATCGCAGTAACCAGCAAATTAGCAACAAAAAAAACTGCCGGAATTCTTGGCGACGACCTTGCAGTGAACGCAGAAAAAGCAACCGGATTTCTTTCTTCACGAGAAATTCCCGTTCTTTGGGCAATCACCAAAGGTTCTTTTATCAACAAACTGATTATCATCCCTTTTATATTTTTACTCAAATGGCTTTATGAGCCTGCAATCACTTATATTTTGATTCTGGGTGGGATTTATTTGGCTTACGAAGGTGTCGAAAAAATTGTTGAATTTCTTTTTCACAGGAATAAAAAAGGACACGAGGTTGTAGAAGAAAGCACTTTACCAGAAGAAGATGAGAAATCAGAAAAATCGAAAATCAGTTCCGCTATCAAAACAGACTTCATCCTTTCTTTGGAAATTGTCATCATCGCATTAGGAACCGTAATCGAAAAACAACATCCCCTTTTGACTCAGATTCTGAGTGTTTCGTTTGTAGCTATTATTGCAACAGTAGGCGTTTACGGAATTGTTGCTTTGATTGTCAGAATGGATGATGCAGGATTTTTCCTTATGAAAAAGTCAGGAAACAAAGGATTTTTCTCTGGTCTTGGACAAGTTTTGATTAAGGCCTTGCCGATAGTTATCAAAATTCTTGGCGTTGTTGGGACAATCGCTCTGTTATTGGTTTCTGGTGAAATCTTCCTTCATAATATCGACTATATACATCATTTACTTCCAGAAAATGTTCTTTCAAAATTAGGTTTGGGATTTGTGTTTGGTTTAGCTGCGGTTTTGTTGGCAACAGTTGGAAAAAAGATATTTAAATTAGTAAAATCGTAGAATCGTAGATTTGTTAAATCGCTAATTTGTAAGATTGTGAAATCGTTTAATTGTTGTTGAAATAATTATATTAAATATGTATCAGTTTTATTTTGAGAAATTAGAGGTTTGGCAAAATTCAAGACGATTGGTAAAAGACATTTATATTGTAACAACTGCTTTTCCAGAAAACGAAAAATTTGGAATTACCAATCAACTGAGACGCGCTTCAACAAGTATTTCAGCCAATATTGCAGAAGGTTTTTCAAGGCAATCTAACAAAGAAAAATCTAGATTTTTGAATATCGCATTTGGCTCAACAATCGAGGTAATCAATTTTTTAATTTTGTCAAACGACTTAGGGTTTTTAAATGATGAAAATTATAGACAATTGCGAGAAAAATCAGAATTTATAACTAACCAAATTAATTCTTTAAACAAATCCATCAACAAATAAACAAGTTTACGATTTAACGATTCAACAAATAAACGATTTAACAAAATATGAAGCTTTTCTTTGGACAGATTTTCCCCGAAATATTGATTGATTCTGATGAACAACAACACATCACCAAAGTTCTCAGAATGCGCGAAGGTGAAGAGATTTTCGTAACCGACGGAAAAGGAAATCTAGCCAAAGGCAATCTCGTTTTCGAAGGTAAAAAAGTCTCATTAGATGTTTCTGAAATCAAAGAAAATCTTCCCGATTTTTCACCAAAACTTCATATCGCAATTGCGCCGACAAAAAACATCGACAGAATCGAATTTTTTGTTGAAAAAGCAGTAGAAATGGGAATCGCGGAAATTACTTTTATTCTCACAGAAAAAACCGAACGCAAGAACATCAGCATTGATAAACTGAGAAAACAGGCTATTGGAGCTTCAAAACAAAGTCACAGATTTCATTTTCCGAAAGTCAATGATTTGATTAAGTTTTCTGATTTTATGAAAAACCTTAATCCAGAAAATACTTTTGTTGCCCATTGTAATGAAAGCTTAGAAAGAATTAATCTGAATGATTTAGAGATTCTTCGAAAAGCTCAGAATGACAAAGCTAATAGTTCAAACGATGTCAGTCTGAGGCTCTCAAAGACTTTTTCGCAATATACTTTTCTAATTGGACCGGAAGGTGATTTTTCGGATAAAGAAATTCAATTGTTAGCGGACAAAGGAATTAAAGCGGTTTCATTAGGAAATCAAAGATTGAGAACAGAAACTGCAGGAATTTTTGTTGCAGCTTGGAACTATGATAAGATATTTTAAATCTGATTCTCCCTCAAATACTTTTCCAAAATCATATCACCACTCGGAATCGAGTTTTTTGCCCATCGGATTTTCATTTGAAGTAATTTTTCTTCGGATAATTTATAATCAATATCAGATTTTAGAAGCTTTTGTTTAAGCTCGTACATACAGATTGCGGCGGCAACAGAAACATTGAAACTTCTCGTAAATCCAAACATCGGAATAGCTAAAGTCTCATCTGCAAAATCTAATAATTCATCTGTTGTTCCCTCCCATTCTGTCCCGAAAACCAAAGCCAAAGGTTCTTCGATTTTATAATCGGGAAGCATTTTTGCATTGTTCTCTGCAGAAACTGCTACAATCTTGTAACCTCGGTTTTTGATGTTTTGTAGAGATTCTATTGTTCTCGGCATCTTCTCTACTTCTACCCAAGTATCTGCGCCTTTTGTGACTTTCAGATTCGGTTCAAAGAAATTTTCTTTCTCCATCGCAATTACTTTGTGAAATCCACAGGCTTCTACAGAACGAACAATCGCCGCAGCATTTCGGAACTGGTAAATATCTTCCATCACCGGCAGAACAAAATCGGAACTTTCTTTGGAGTAATGTTCGATTTTTTGGAAACGTTCTGGTGTTAGGAATTGCTGGAGATATTCGTAAGTGGATTCTAAGTTCAAGGTTTTGGGTTTAAATTAAGTTGCAAATTTCGGGATTTTTCTTTTTATAAAATGTAGATTTTAACGCAAAGTCCGCAAAGATTTTTTTGAAATTATTGAAAATATTTTAAGGTTAACAAAGAGGTAAAACCCATCAAAGTTAACTTACGCAAATGAAAACCCTTTCAGAGTTTGAAACTCTGAAAGGGTTATTAAAATAAAAACGCGGTAAAAAATTACCGCTTAATATTTATTTTCTTTTGTTTCTAGCTTGCTCCTGAGCTTTCTGTTGCTCTTGTGCTTTCTCCATCATCTCTCTCATTCTCTTTTGGAATTTACCTTCTTTCTTAGGTTCCTTCTGTTTGTTAGCCTGAATCTGAGCGTGGATTTTTTTCTCATCAAGGATGAAATATTTAATCACCAAGATAATCACAATGTTAATCGCATTGGATACAAAATAGTACCAAGATAGACCGGATGCAGAACTATTCAAGAAGAATAAGAACGTGATTGGGAAGATGTACATCAGGACTTTCATATTCGGCATTCCTTCTTGTTGAGGCTGCTGAATGTTACCTGAAGTCATAATTGTATAAATCAAAATCACAATCGTACACGCAATCGCAAATACACTCAGGTGATTTCCTAACAACGGAATGTTGGTTCCCCAACTGATAATGTCGTCATAAGCTGTCAAATCCGGCACGAACCAGAAGCTTTTCCCTCTAAGCTCCAACATATTCGGGAAGAAACGGAAGAGCGCATAGAACAAAGGAATCTGAACCAACGCCGGTAAACAACCCGCCATTTGATTCACGCCGGCCTTTCGATAAACCGCCATTGTTTCCTGTTGCTTCTTCATTGGGTCAGCGTCTTTGAATTTGGCATTAACCTCATCAATCTCAGGACGAATTACCTTCATCATTGCACTTAGCTTGTGCTGTTTGAACATTACCGGAGACAAAATTAATTTAACGATAATCGTCATCCAGAAAATAGCCCAACCTGCTGCAATTCCCCAACTAGAAAGCAAATCATACAACGGCATAAATACATATCTGTTCAATGAACCGATGAATGACCAGCCTAGTGGAATAATCTCGTCAAAGTTTTTGTCAAATGATTTCAACAAATCCATATCCAATGGCATAAAATACCAAGTGAAGTCTTGATTCAACTCGTTTCCAGCCAAATTAACCTGTCCGTCATAATTGAATTTCTTCAAAAACTCACCTTCCGGAATAGCTTCCTGGTTTCCTTTTGATTTTGTGAATCCATTTTTAGCTTCGATAACCGCTGCGAAGAACTGTTGTTTTACACCAATCCAGTTCAGCGTTTCGTCCGGCTCATCCATATCAGAACGAGCGTCGTAATCGTAGTCTTTATAATTGTTGAATGCATAAGAAAACTCGGTGTGAGTTTCTTCCTGCGAACGTCCTTTTTCAGCACCTCTTACATTGTAATTCCAAACGAAATTAGCTTTACCGTCATTCACGATGCTAGCCAAACCTTGTGTTTTAACTTGGAAATCTAATGCATATTTTGGCTTCAATGTATAAATGAATTGAATAACAGCATTCCCTACTTTTGAACTTAATGTTACAACATTTCCTGCAACTTGTGGCGCAAAAACCAAATCTTTAGTATTGAAAACCTTACCTGATTTATCTTTGAACTCAAATCCGTAATTAGAATTATTGTTATTAAAAAGATAAAGTGGTTTATCTCCGTAAGCTTTGAATTTGTTCAATTTAACAGAACTCAATTGCCCACCAACGCTAGAGAATTCCAAAGCTAACTCATCATTCTGAAGATTAACTTTCTGAACAGAAGTAGATGTTACTGTTGCAGCGTTCAGATTGGTTGCTGCGACTTTTGCTTTTGCAGTCTGCTCTGTTTTTTTGGCATCTAGAGCCAATTGTTCTTGTTCAGCTTTGGCGTTTTTGTTTTGGAAATAAAACATAAAACCGATAAGAATCATAGAAAAAATACCGAAGCTAATCAGTTGTTTTTTATCTAATCCGTTGTTTTGTTGCATTATAGAAAAAAATTTAAAGTTTAAAGTCTGAAGTTTGAAGTTGATAGTAAATGTCAAATTTCAAATTTCAAATCTTCTATTTCGGTCTGCAAAAATAGGATTTATTTTTCAGATTCCGTTATAAAGACGAATGGCTCAAGGAAATACTTTACTCTGATGTATTAATGTAAAAAGTAAAATGTACAATGTATTTTTCCTTATTCTGAATTATACACTGTACATTATGTTAATACTTTTTATTTATTCTTCACCGCAGCGCTTACAAACGCTTTGAATAAAGGATGCGGTGTTGCAACCGTACTCTTATATTCCGGATGATATTGAACGCCTACATAGAAAGGATGGTCTTTCAGTTCTAACGTTTCGACCAAGCCTGTTTCCGGATTAAGTCCTGTTGGAACAAGACCTTTATCTTCGAAGTCTTTTTTGTAATCGCTATTGAATTCATATCTGTGACGATGACGTTCCGAAATGGTTTTTGCACCGTAGATTTCAGCCAATTTTGAACCTTGCTTCAAAGCACATTTCCAAGCACCAAGACGCATTGTTCCGCCCTTTTCCACCACATTTTTCTGTTCTTCCATTAGAGATATTACCGGATCTGGCGTAGAAGTATCGAATTCCATACTGTTGGCTTTAGCTAATCCTAATACATTTCTGGCAAATTCTATCGTCATAATCTGCATCCCCAGACAAATTCCTAACAATGGAACTTTGTTCTCTCTTGCATACTTCGCAGCTTGAATTTTACCTTCGATTCCTCTATCGCCAAAACCTGGAGCGACAAGGATTCCGTCAACGCCTTTCAAGAGTTTTTCTGCACCTTCAGTTTCGATATCGCCACTGTAAACCCATCTTACATTCACTTCTGTTTCCAAATCTGCTCCTGCGTGGATGAATGCTTCTGCAATGGATTTATAAGAATCCTGAAGCGAGACATATTTCCCAACCAAAGCGATTTCTACACTTTTTTTCGGGTTTTTATATTTTTTAAGGAATGATTTCCAGTCTTTCAGGTTTGAATCTTTTCCAACAGGTAGATTAAATCTTTTAAGAACAACCTCATCGAATTTTTGTCTTTGTAAATCTAATGGAACCTCGTAAATAGTTGGCATATCGATACATTCGATAACACTTTCGATACCTACGTTACAGAACTGAGCTAATTTTGCTTTCTGCTCTTTCGGAATGTGATGCTCGGTTCTGCAAACCAAAACATCTGCTTGAATCCCACTTTCCATCAATTGACGAACAGAATGCTGAGAAGGTTTTGTCTTCAGTTCTCCACTGGAAGCCAAATAAGGCAACAATGTCAAATGGATGACCATAGAATTATTTTTACCTAATTCCCATTGCAACTGACGAACACTTTCTATATAAGGAAGCGACTCGATATCACCAACTGTTCCTCCGATTTCTGTGATAATGATATCATAGTCTTTTTTGGAAAGCATTTTGATTCTGCGTTTGATTTCGTTGGTAATGTGAGGAATCACCTGAACAGTTTTTCCAAGAAAATCTCCTTTACGCTCCTTTTCAATAACGGTTTGGTAGATTTTTCCGGTTGTAACGTTGTTGTTTTGTGAAGTTGGAGAATCCAAGAATCTCTCGTAATGTCCAAGGTCTAGATCTGTTTCTGCGCCGTCTTCGGTCACATAACATTCGCCGTGTTCATAAGGATTAAGCGTTCCTGGATCGATGTTGATATAAGGGTCAAGTTTTTGGATGGTAACTTTGAAACCGCGAGATTTCAGTAGAAGTCCCAAAGAAGCTGAGACGATTCCTTTACCCAGTGACGATGTCACACCTCCTGTCACAAAGATGTATTTCGTTTCTTTTTTACTCATTAGATTAGGTTTGTGCAAAGTTAAAGCATCTAGACCTAAAAAACAATTTTAGTTCGTAACTTTACAAGTTAATAAAACATAAAATCGCGACTTAAAAAATGAAGAATATATTTGACCAAAACGACACCTCTCATTTCATCAAGAGAATCAATGCACTCACGGAAGATTCTTTCCCGAAATGGGGCGTAATGTCCGTTGATAAAATGCTGGCTCACTGTAATGTGACTTATGAACTCATCTACGAACAGGAAAAACATAAGAAACCAAATCGTCTCACAAAATGGGTTCTGAAACAATTTGTAAAACCAAAAGTCGTAAACGAAGTTCCTTACAAACATAACTCTCCAACTTCCGCAATGTTTGTGATAACAGACAACAAAATCTTTGAAGAAGAGAGAAAAAGAATCATAGGATTTATCCAAAAAACACAACAATTAGGAGCAGAAGCTTTTGATGGAAAAGAGAGTTTCAACTTCGGAAAACTCACTGCAACCGAATGGAACAATATGATGTCCAAACATCTCGACCATCATTTGACACAATTTGGAGTTTAATTTTTAGGGCAACTTATCCGCCTTCCGCTCCCAATCTTTTTTGTCGACGATTTCGGTTTAAATAGAACTCGAAATCCACGCAAAAAAGGATTTCCGCTCAAGCCGGGCTGCGAGTGATTCAATGTTTAAAAATTATGATTATGAAAAACGTAATTTTTCTTTTAGTCTTTATTTTCGGATTTACAATTTTCAACGCACAAGAAGTTGAGAAATTAATCAAAAATAACAACGAGTTTTTCACTGGAAAAATTGATAATTCAACCAATCTGAAAGTTCTTTTCGAAACTATCTCTACAGAAAATCAAGAAAAAGACACTTACAAAGTTTTTGGTTTCTCGGATGTAGAAGGAACAAAAGCTTACTTCGAAGGAACTATAATTTTGGATGCAGAAAAAACTCAAAACTCAAAAGACCAATCCAAAATCTACGATTTGAAACTGTCGGAAAAAGGAAACGGAAAACACAACGGCATCTTTTCCGGAGAATTAACACTCAAAAAATCAGCAGACAAAAACCAATTGAAATTCGAAGGAACTTGGACCAATTATGGAAACACATTGAGTTTTCCTTTCTATTTCAACAACTAATTAAATAATAAAGACACTTCGACAAGCCTAGTTCGACATCTATAGCAGTAAGTTTTGTCAGGCTGAGGCTCTCGAAGCCTTTCAATAATAAAAAATCTAAAAATGAAACTTTTCACACCAATAACATTCAGAAATATAGAACTGAAAAACCGAATCGTAATGTCGCCAATGTGTATGTATTCTGCAGAAGACGGCGTTGCGAATGATTTCCATTTTGTTCATTACGGAAGTCGCGCTCAGGGTGGCGCAGGACTTATTATCGTAGAAGCAACAGGCGTTGAACCACGCGGAAGAATCACTAACAAATGCCTTGGAATCTGGAATGATGAACAAGCTTCGGCGTTGAAAAAAATCGTTGATTTTGTTCATCAGAATTCGGAAAGTAAAATCGGAATTCAGTTGGCACACGCAGGAAGAAAAGGTTCTGTCTCTGCTGAAACCAACCGACAAATGAGTTTGGAAGAAGGCTGGGAAACTATTGCTCCAAGTCCAATTCCATTTCATCATTCAGAAAGAATTCCTCACGAATTATCTGTTGAAGAAATCAAAAATTTGGTGGAAGATTTCCGAAAAGCAGCGAAAAGAGCTGTAGATTCTGGTTTTGATGTTTTGGAAATTCACGGTGCGCACGGTTATTTGATTCATCAGTTTTTATCACCATTATCAAACATCAGAACCGATGAATATGGTGGAAATCCACAAAACAGAGCAAGATTCTTAATGGAAATTGTGGATGCAGTTAATTCTGAAATTACAGAAAATCAAGCGCTTTTCGTAAGAATCTCTGGAACCGAGTATGCAGAAAACGGTTGGGAAATATCTGACAGTGTTGAACTTTCAAAAGCTTTAAAAGCTAAAAATGTAGATTTGATTGATGTTTCCAGTGGTGGAAATATCAACGGTGTTACAATTCCTTTGAGACCAAGTTATCAGGTTCCTTTAGCAGAAGATGTTAAGAAAATTTCAGAAATTGAAACTGGAGCAGTTGGATTAATCACTTCTGCAGAACAAGCAGAAGAAATTTTAGAAAACGGACAAGCAGATTTGATTTTCTTGGCTAGAGAAATTTTGAGAAATCCTTATTTCGCAGTTCAATCTTCTTGGAAAAATGGCGATGATTGTTTTTATCCGCATCAATATTTGAGAGCAAAACCTGTAAAGTAATTTATCAATTGGGTAATGAAATTATTATTATTAATCAATTGATTCCACTTGGTCTGCACCACAATATGACCTCGCCAGTTCCGGAATCGATTTTAATCAAAATTATCCTGTCGCAACCCTATCGAATTTAGAAAAAATTGAGCAATCAAAATCTAAAGAAACCGAAAAAACCTTCTGGCAAACCCCTTTGTTTATGTGGATTTGTATTGTTTTAGCGGTAGCAATTATTGGTTATTTTGCAGTTGGATTGGTTAAGGATATGAATAAGGAAAACTAGATTAAAAAATCTAGGCGGAAATTCTTCTATCTTAATTTTATCAAGATTTGGATAACGTTTCGTTATTAAAGATGTTGGTTTTTATCTAACATTTGTTGTTAGTTTTTATTTAATTATTTTTAATAAGATTATTATTCGGATTAACGCTAGGAGTGAAACAAAATTTTTGCAAAAATCAAAATAAACAATATCGTGGATAACACTCAATTAATAACAATACTTACAATTGGGCTACCATTAATTGGTGCAGGCGTCGGATATCTTATTAAATCTCAACTTGAGAAAAAGAAAGAGCTCAATAACGAATTAAGTAAACAAAGAAGAGAAATTTATCAAAATTTTGTAAACTTAATAATAGATATTTTTGCTAATACTAAATTTAAAAAAAATTCATCGGATCAGAATTTGAAACAATTATACGAATTCTACAAAAAGTATGTTTTATTTGCTTCTCCAAATGTTATTAAAGCTTTTTCTGATTATTTTCAACATTTATATGACCAAGATAAAAAGGAAGATTTAAAGTTACACTTGAGCTTAATCACAAAAATTATGTTTGAAATGAGAAAAGACATAGGCTTAGAAAATAAAGGTCTTGGTGAAAATGGTGAAATGCTTATGAGAGCATTAATTACTGATTTTGACAAAATTTATAAAAAATAGATTTGTCACTTGACGTCATCCAAGATTATATAATTATTTTCCTTAACCACGATTTAAGTATAGAAAATTCACATTAGTAAGTTACGATAAAAAAGACTTAACTTCAAATCTGCACTACAAAAAAACCTTTCCAAAATCGGAAAGGTTTTTCTTTATCTAATACTGAAACTTCCTAAAAGCTTCCAGCGTTTTATCAATCTCTGTATCGCCAATCGCAGACGAAATAAACCAAGTCTCATAGCCACTTGGCGGAAGATAAATCCCTTGTTCCAAAACCTGATGAAACAGGTTGTTGAACAAACCAATATTGGAATTATTCACTTCATTAAAATTACTCGCAGAAGTCACATCAAAGAAAATCGACATCATACTTCCCTTTCTGTTAATTCTGTGTCGGATTCCTTTTTCATTCAGAATTTTCCCGATTTCAAAATCCAAAGTTTCGGTTGTCTTATCTAATTTTTTATAGAAATCAACATCTTCTTTTATTAACTGTAAAGTTTTTAGTCCGGCTCTCATTGCAAGAGGATTTCCACTCAAAGTTCCGGCTTGATAAACGCGTCCTCTTGGAGAAAGCCAGTTCATAATTTCGTTTCTTCCTGCAAAAGCACCAACCGGCAATCCGCCACCAATGACTTTTCCATAAGTTACTAAATCCGCTTTCACGCCCAAAGCTTCCTGCGCGCCACCAAAAGCCAAACGGAAACCTGTCATTACCTCATCAAAAATCAATAATGCGCCGTTCTCATCACAAATTCTTCTAAGGTTTTGAAGGAATTGATTTTCCGGCAAAATACAACCCATATTTCCGGCAATCGGTTCTACGATAATCGCCGCTATTTGCTCAGGATTGTTTCTGAAAAGTTCTTCAACTTGTTCGATATTATTGTATTCGGCAAGTAATGTATCTTTCGCCGTTCCTTGAGTAACGCCCGGAGAATTGGGACTTCCAAAAGTTGCCATTCCACTTCCCGCCTGAATCAAAAACGAATCCGAATGTCCGTGATAACAACCTTCGAACTTGATGATTTTTTCTCTTTCAGTATAACCTCTAGCCAAACGAATCGCGCTCATACAAGCTTCAGTTCCGGAAGAAACCATTCTGATTTGGTCAACATTAGGAACATTTTCTACAATGAATTTTGCAATCTCAGTTTCCAATTCTGTCGGTGCTCCAAACGAAAATCCTTTCTCAGCTTGTAATTTCAAAGCTTCTAAAACTTCAGGATGTGTATGACCTAGAATTGCCGGTCCCCAAGAATTGATATAATCGATGTAAGATCTGTCATCCTCATCTGTAAGGTAAGCACCTTTTGCAGATTTCATAAAAATCGGAACACCTCCAACAGATTTGAAAGCACGAACCGGAGAATTAACACCGCCCGGAATATATTTGTACGCTTCTTCAAAAAGCGCTGAACTTCTTTGGTATAACATTATTGTTGATTGTTGTTTATTACTTTGTACATAATATATTGTACAATTACCTTGGTTTCTTGCTTTGCAGATAAATCAATTGTCCGGCTTTTGGTTCTTGTCCGGCTTCCATCCTGTTTTTAGAATAGAGCTTTTTCAATTTGATTCCGAATTTCTGAGCAATATCGTGCATTGTTTCGCCAATTCCTGCTTTGTAAGTTGCCGTATTTCCAGATGAATTTTTACCTTCTAGAAAAATAATATCATTCTTTTCAAGTTTAGAATTTTCTAGTTCATTATACTTGATCAAACGTTTTTCACTGATTCCGAATTTTTTAGAAATATCAGAAACATTAGCATCCACAGGCATTATAAAAAACTTCAAATCACCATTGGGATGGTTTTTAACCAAGATATTTTTCAAAAGAGCAACCTTAGTTTTAGAATCTATAATATCAGAAACCTCAGACTTTTTTTTCGCATAAGAGCCTTGTGAATAAGGTACTTTTACAGTTGGCGGAGTAACTTTATCATTTTGTTTTTCCTGCCCCAATTGAGCCATAAAAACAGCATCATTATTAAGACTTGGATACAATTTCAGAATCGCATAATAAACCTCATCTTTGGTCGTATTATCAAATTCATAAAGTTTATACTTTTCAATTTTGCTTATCAAGATATGTGCGTACTTGGGATTGGTCGCATATCCAGCTTTTTTAAGTCCGTGTGCCCAAGCTTTATAATCTTTTGGATCTAGGTCAAACAATTTGGTATAATACTTTCTAGTCGCCAAAAAAATCGAGTGATCCTCGTAAGATTGCTTCGGGTCTTCATACACTCGGAAACACTCGTTGGGAGCATCATCTGTGTGGCTCATTGTTTTTCCCGTCCAATCTTCCTTACATTTGATTCCAAAATGATTTTTCCCCAATTGTGCCAATCGACTTTGTCCGCCTCCTGTTTCCAAAAGTCCTTGAGCCAAAGTGATACTCGCTGGAATTTTATATTTCTCCATTTCTTCCACCGCATAAGGTGCAAATTTTTGGACATATTGGTCTTCTGTTTTCCAAGTTTGCGCTTTCACAAATCCCAGAACACACAACAAACCAATTCCAAATAATTTTCTCATTTTCAATATTTTAAAATATTTATCTTCTAATTTTTCAGGAGCTTAATCCCGCTATCCGCTATATCTTTTCCTTTTTTTGCAAAAAAGAAAAAGGATGCCGCTACTATCGGGGCTATGGGTTTCCACATCAATTCACTTTTTGTCAAAAAATCGAATTTTCAAAATGAATTAACGGTCTATTTTTACTTTTCAAAAACTGATTAGCTCCTTTGATTCCCTGTAATCCGCCCGTATGAAATGTCAGAATCTTTGAACCTTTCGGAAAGAAATCTTTCTTTGCCAATTCAAAAACCTTCTGCATCATCTTTCCTGTATAAATTGGGTCAAGCGGAATCTCATATTCTTCATAAAACCAATTTATAAAACGAATATTCTCATCCGATATTTTCCCATATCTGTTTTCATCCGCATCAATCAATTCAAAATTGCTTCTACTACTCCATTCCGAAATTGATTTTTGCAAAGAATCATCCTTCACAACCTTGATTCCGACAACTTTCTGATTCTCTTCTGCAAACTTCGAAATTCCTGCAATTGTTCCTCCGGTTCCAACTGCGGTGCAAAGATAGTCAAAATCTTTGGTGTCATTTCCCAACATATATTGGACACCTTCAACCGCCATTTCATTACTTCCACCTTCGGGAATAATAAGTGCGTTTGGATATTTTTCGGAAAATTGTTTGGTTAATTTTCCTTTATTCTGATAATCTTCTCTGGAAACAAAAAAGAATTGCATTCCGTTTTCGGATGCTTCGGAAAGTGTTGGATTTTCTTGCCAATTATTTTCTAACTCCTTTCCTCTGATAATTCCAATCGTTGGAATATCAAATTGTTTTCCAAATGCAGAAACCGACGCAACATGATTAGAAAAAGCGCCACCAAAAGAAATTAGCAAAGGATTTTCAGGTTTCGATTCCAGATATTGATTGACATTAAAGAAGAGTTTCCAGAATTTGTTTCCAGAAATTTTTGGATGAATAAGGTCTTCTCTTTTGATAAAAATCTTAACATCAAAATCAATTTTGATTTCGACAATTGGGATTTTATATTCCGGAATTTGAAGCATTTTCAAAATTACTTAAGTTTTGTTTAGAACGAAAATTTATAGGATTTTTTCTCTGTAGATTTAGCCAATTTTATTTAGAATAAAAATTTTAAGCTGGAAAACTTGATTGGGATTACAAATACCTTAGCCCCGATAGTAGCGGCATCCTTTTTTGTTATTGCGATTATTGAATAGTTCAAAAGATTGCTTCACTTCATTCGCAATGACAAAAAAGATATAGCGGATAGCGGGAAATAGCTCCTAATTGAAAATTTAAAAAAGTTGCTATTCGACAGAGTCAATAAGCTCCTAAAAATTCTACAAACAAAAAATCCACCAAAAATGGTGGATTTTGTAAGATATAATTTTAAAAAATTATTTTGTTCTCTCGATGATTTTTTTAACTGCTTTTACTACAGCTTCTGCATCAATTTGATATTTTTTCATCAATTCTGCAGGTGTTCCAGACTCTCCGAAAGTATCGTGTACAGCTACAAACTCCTGAGGTGTTGGTCTTCTTCTTGCCAAAACTCCAGCAACAGATTCTCCTAATCCACCAAGATAATTATGTTCCTCAGCCGTTACAATCTTACCTGTTTTTTCTACAGATTTCAAGATTATCTCTTCATCCAAAGGTTTGATTGTATGAATATTGATAATTTCTACTGAAATCCCTTCTTTTTCCAATTCGTCAGCAGCTAACAAAGATTCCCAAACCAAATGTCCGGTTGCAACAATCGTAACATCAGTCCCTTCTTGTAAAAGAATACCTTTTCCAATCTCGAAAGGCATATCTTCCGGAATGAAAACTGGAACCACAGGACGTCCAAATCTCAAGTAAACTGGACCTTCGTGAGCAGCAGCAGCTAATGTTGCAGCTTTTGTCTGGTTATAATCGCAAGGGTTGATAACCGTCATTCCCGGTAACATTTTCATCATTCCGATATCTTCCAAAACTTGGTGCGTCGCTCCATCTTCACCCAAAGTTACCCCAGCGTGAGAAGCTGCAATTTTCACATTCTTTCCAGAATACGCCACAGACTGACGAATCTGATCATAAACTCTAGATGTTGCAAAGTTGGCAAATGTTCCTGCAAAAGGAATCTTTCCATTGATTGTAAGACCTGCTGCTAACCCAATCATATTAGCCTCCGCAATACCTGTTTGGAAAAATCTTTCCGGTGCTTTTTCTATAAACTTCTCCATTTTAAGAGAACCAATAAGGTCAGCACAAAGTGCAACTACATTTGGATTTGTATCAGCTAGTTCTGCCAATCCTGCTCCAAAACCGGAACGTGTATCTTTTTTTTCTGTGTATGTATATTTCATTTTGATCTTAATTAAAACGGATTAATAATCAGCTGGTGCTTCTAAATACAATTGTTTGAAAGCTGTTTCCAACTGCTCATCATTAGGTGCTTTCCCATGCCAAGCATGACTGCCAACCATAAAGTCAACTCCACTTCCCATCTCTGTATGAAGAAGAATCGCAACAGGTTTTCCATTGCCTGTTTCTGATTTCGCTTTATTTAGAATTGCAATAACTGCTTCCAAATCGTTTCCGTTTTTCTCTTCAAGAACCAACCATCCGAACGCTTCTAATTTAGCTCTCAAATCTCCTAAAGACAAAACATCGTCTGTATCTCCATCAATTTGTCTTCCGTTATAATCTATCGTAGAAATGATATTATCAACTTTTTTTGCTGCTGCATACATCAATGCTTCCCAGTTTTGCCCTTCTTGCAACTCGCCGTCCCCGTGAAGTGTATAAACTAGAGAGTTATCTCCGTCTAATTTTTTACCCTGAGCAGCACCTAAAGCAACCGACAAACCTTGACCTAATGAACCAGAAGCTACTCTGATTCCTGGTAAACCTTCGTGCGTTGTTGGGTGACCTTGTAATCTTGAATTCAATTTTCTAAAAGTTGCCAATTCTGCAACCGGAAAGAAATCGAATCTTGCTAATGTACTATAAAATACCGGTGAAATATGCCCGTTTGAAAGGAAAAACAAATCTTCGTTCTTACCTTCCATTGTAAAAGGTAATTTGTAATTCATGATTTCCCCGTAAAGTGCTACGAAATATTCTGTACAACCAAGAGATCCACCTGGGTGGCCGCTGTTTACCGCGTGAACCATTCTAAGAATGTCTCTTCTAATCTGTGTTGAAAGGCTTTTCAGCTCTTCTATTGATTTGCTCATTATTTAAGATTTACTTTATTGCGAAAATACAATTTTTTTACGATGTCTAAAAATGAGATTGCCTTATATTCTCAAACAAAAAAACTCCGATTAAAAATCGAAGTTTTGTACAATTTATGTGAGGTTGATTTTAGTTTAAATAGAAATTATAACCAACAACAACTGCTCCTGTTGTCTCTGTAATATCTCTATCATAAAAGCCATCGTAATCATATTTGCTAGAAACACTTTGGTATCCTAGATATAGCTCACCTGTTGGCATATTATAAAAGAATTTTGGAAAGGCATATAAACCTCCGTTGATATTATCGGTAGTTGAGATGGCATATCCCAAATCCAATCCTACACCAATTGGCGCTTGTGGAAAGGAATATTTTCCTGAAACGGCTACAGGAATAAATCCAAAATCGTCTCCTTTATAAGACCGACCTTGATAATCGTAGCTTTTCGCAATGTAATGAGAATATCCTGTTGCAACCCCTAAATCAAAGCCTTTAGCAATATTCCATCTATACGCAGCATCAAGTCCTAATGTAAAAGAAGAGTTATCTGTTGTTGGTACACCGATGTGGGCACCTAATTTAAAACCTTCTTGGGCATTTGTAAACCCAAAAACCGCAATAGCTGCAGCTAAAAAAATCTTTTTCATAGTTTCAAAAATTTAAATTTTTCAAACTATCCTTACCAAGATTTATACCAAAACAAGATTTTATTTTTTCTCAACATTATTATAGGCCATAATAATTTTCTTCACAACAGGATGCCTTACCACATCTTCTTCTGAAAGATGCACAAATCCAATCTCCTCGACATCTTTTAAAATCGTCATAGATTCTTTAAGTCCGGATTGTTGATTTTTAGGCAAATCTACTTGGCTCGGATCACCTGTAATGATGAATTTAGCATTCATCCCCATTCTGGTAAGAAACATTTTCATTTGAGAATGGGTAGTGTTTTGCGCTTCGTCCAAGATTACGAAAGCTTCATCCAAAGTTCTACCTCTCATAAAAGCCAAAGGCGCAACTTCTATGATTCTTTTTTCCATATAACCTTCCAACTTCTCGTGCGGTATCATATCGCGCAAAGCGTCGTAAAGAGGTTGCATATAAGGATCTAGTTTTTCTTTCAAATCTCCCGGAAGAAAACCTAGACTTTCACCTGCTTCTACCGCTGGTCTTGTTAAAATGATTCTTTTAACTTCTTTATCTCGCAAAGCTCTTACTGCAAGAGCAACACTAGTGTATGTTTTCCCCGTTCCAGCTGGACCGATAGCAAAAACCATATCTTTTTTCTCAGATGCCTTTACTAGTTTTTTAAGATTGGTAGTTTTAGCCTTAATAACCTTTCCGTTGACGCCTTTTACTATAATATCTTGATCAAATACCAGATGTTTTTCAGATTCATCTTTGAGTTTAAGAAGAGATTCCAATTGTTTTATCTCAAGAGAATTGTGCTTGGAAATATAATCTGAAATATCATCCAATTTTTTCTTCAACAAGTCCAAGGTTTCCCTATTCCCCATTGCGAAAACAAAGTTATCTCTACCTGTAATCTTAAGTGTTGGGAAGCTGGATTTTATTAGATTGAAATTTTGATTTTGAACACCATAAAACGTTTTGTTGTCAACGCCTTCAAGTTCATAATTGATTTCGAACATAGATTATAATAGTGGTTAGTCTAACAAATATATGAATAGATTTGATATGATATTCGTCTTTAAAAATTGAATTATATTAAATTTGCAACAAATATTATAAAATGTCGGTTATTACTCTTACTTCAGATTATGGACTTGTAGATCATCGCGTCGCAAGTATCAAAGGTAAAATCCTAAGCTGGAGCGAGGAGGTAAAAGTAGTTGACATTACTCATAACATATCGGCTTACAATCTTTTACAGACAGCTTACATCGTACGCAATGCTTACAAGTTTTTCCCAGAAGGCAGCATTCATATCATTGCTGTTGATAGTTTTTATCATAAATCCAGAAAGAATATTATTGCAAAAATAGATGGACATTATTTTATTTCCGCTGATAACGGAATCACAAATCTGATTTTTTTTGATATAAAGCCAGAAGCTATCTATGAAATAACACTTAATAATCGTTTTGATGATAAAGTCAATTTCCCTGCAACCGATATATTTGTACCAGCTGCAATGCACATCTACAAAGGAGGTTTACCAGAAGTGATTGGAAGAAAAATCAAAACAATAAAAGATATCTCTTTTCCAAATGCAATCTATAATGAAGGTGAAAAAATGATTATTGGAGAAGTAATGTACATTGACAACTTTGGAAATGTTGTATCTAATATCAGTCGCAAGTTTTTTGAAAAATACGCTTCAATTTATCAAAAATTCACCGTTAAATTCAGGAATATCGTGACATCCAAAATATTAGACCAATATACAGATGTTGTGACTGATTGGAATAGAGAACAAGAGTTTCACGGAAAATCGTCTGTGATCTTCAACGATACCGATTTGCTGGAAATCACCATTTACAAAGGTAGCGTTTTGAACGGCGCTTCTACACTTTTCGGGATGAGCACAGGTGAAAAAATCTATGTAGAATTTGAATAAAAAAAACCGACATGGCTGTCGGTTTTAATATTATTGATTTAAAGTAAACATTATTGCTTGATTAATTTCTTATTAAGAGTTCCTTTTTGAGATTTAATTGTTACAATGTATGTTCCTGTCTTTAATCTTGAAACATCAAAATTATTCCTCGAAACTGAGTCAGAATTAAACTCTTTTACCAGTTTACCTGATTGATCAAAAACTTTTACATTTTCAATTTTTTGTATTCCATCAATTTTAAATTGATTTTTAACTGGATTGGGAGATATTGAAACTAATTTTTGAGTAGAAGCCTCATTTAACCCTAATACAGAACACTCTAATATCGCTTTAAAACCAGCTTCATTGACCATTGCATCAGATCTAAAAACCAATGTAATTGCGCCTGTCTCATGTGTAGATTCAAAAGGTCCTCTAATTGTAGTTCCTGACATATTATTAGATCCCGAAAAAATAGGTGAAGTTGTAGAAGGACCATTTCTAACAGTCAAGAAATCATAACCTTGCTCCAAATTAAATTCTTGGAAAGTTATTTTTAATTTTTGAGCATCATTATCTGGATAGAATGTTTTGCTCCAAGTCTCGCTATCAGAATAATTACCATCAGCACCACCAGTATCTGTTATTGTTTTTCCACACCAATCATCATCTGTCAAAATAATTTGAGATCTTTGATATGCTGGTGAACAATCCGTACCTACTTCTATTTTATAAAAAGTCCCTTGGGAAAGACCTTGAATATTGAAATTTTTCTCTATTGTATTACCTGATTGAACCACAGTTCCATCCTTTAAACTCACTCGATATTTCCATTCAGTAGAAGTAGCATCAGTAATAGCAACCGTCGCTGTAGTCTTAGCAACTGTCGGAACAGACAACCCAGTAACTGTAGTTGAACAAGCCGTCACACAATTCCCACTCAAACAAGCCTTAGAATCAACCGTTTGTCTTATTAGAGCTCCTGGTTGTTCACCAAATCCTTTTGTAAAATTGATTCCAGTTGAAACCAAATGACAATAACTCATAATAGTACCTCCATCACTCGGGATTGGACCAATAGGGCAATCACCTTCAGCAAGATCAGGGTTGTAAGTTGGAGCACATCCATCGATAGCAGTACCATCTCCATTCCATGAACAAGCATGCGTATGAGGAGAACCTAAAGCATGTCCCATCTCGTGTGTCATTGCCATAACCGTCCAAGAATATGTTGGAATATCATTAAAAGTCATATTAATTCCTGAATATGCATAACGATTGTTTGTACACAAGGAGTTAAGATATGCTACACTAGTCGTAGATGGGTAGTTTACAAGATGGGCAAGATCGCCTTCAAAAGTTGTTCTATTTGAACGGAATGCAGATAAGTTTGCACTATAACTACCTGTATAAGGATCTGCCGTTTCCCAAACATACACGGTCTTTAGAGACATTTTAACACCATCATTTACATATAATGTATTGATATTATTGTGAACAGCAGATATCCAATTGATTGTGTTAGTCACATCACTTCCATTTTGTTGGAAAGGCTTGTAACAAATCTCATAATAAACTCTTACACAAGCATCTGTCATCTGAGGTGCTTTAGAGGCTTGCGGATCGAATCTTACTTTTTGAGTTTCATTTTCCATCAATTCATCAGCAGAACAGATAAATGGATTTTTCCCAGTTAATTTTTGGTCATTATAAACTACGAAATCTTCTGAGTTAACAGCTTTTCCCAAAGTCACATTTCCAATATTATTTGCAGAAGCAATACCTACTACATCATTATCAAAAAAACTAAATGCAACTACAGATGTATTGTCTCCTTTGATAATCCCTCTGTAAAAAACCCCTTTTTTATAATTAGTAATTTGTCTTTTGTTGGTCTCAGCTTTGAATTCTGGAGAATAAATATCAACCCTTACCATTTCTACTGTAAGCTGCCTATCTTCAAAAGGAAAATCCATCTCCAATGCTTCAGGTTTTTCACTTATCAAATTTCTTAATTGTTTTTTATCCAAATTTAACACCTTAGCATCTCTCGCAGCTAGTTGATAAACCATCTGCTTACCACTTGTATTATCCAACGTGAATGGATTGACTTTCTTAAATACTACTTTCTTGTTTTGAAAATCCTTTACTTCTTTTGCTATAGGTTTTAAACCAGCCTGCGCAGAAGAAAGAATAAAAACAAAAACCGTTAAAAACAGTTGTAAAATTCTTTTCATATAAACTTTTTTTTAAATCTTTACAAAAAAAGCAATTATTAATCAATTAAACTAAGAATATATCATTTTTTTACATTCTAAATATTGAATAATAAATATGTGTTAGTTTTTTGTACATTAAGCTATCTTTGCAAAAAAATATTGCTTCAATGCTGTATTCTATTATTAAGGCGATTCACATTATTTTTATGGTAAGTTATTTTGCCGGGATTTTTTATCTGGTGAGATTGTTTGTTTATTATAAAGATACTGACGAGTTTGATGATGTCAAACAAAATATTCTCAGAAATCAATATAGTTTTATGGCTGTGAGGCTTTGGAATATTATTACTGTTCCTGCAGGAGTTTTAATGTTATTAAGCGGATTGACGATGATTTATTATAATTCAGGATTAATGAAAACCCCTTGGTTTCATTTGAAACTAACATTTCTGGTTGGGTTGGGAGTTTATCATTTTTGGTGTTGGAAAAAAGTGAAAGAACTCAAAAAACTCAACGGGAACACTCTTCAAACTCCTAATATCAAGCTTAGACAATTCAATGAGATTGCAACTTTTATTTTATTCGCTGTTGTTTTTACAGTTATTCTCAAATATTACGTTATAGAATATTGGTGGCAATTACTACTCGGATTTTTCGGAATCATTTTCCTGATAACATCCATTGTCAAATTGGTCAATAGAAATAAGATAAAAGAAAAAAGGCAAAAGAATCAGGATTAATGGCTTCGAGAACCTCAGCCTGACAAAAAAAGAACTAAACAAAAAACTCTAATACACTCAAACTCTACAACCCATTTATGCTAGCTATATTCAAAAAAGAACTTTGGAATTTTTTCGGAAACTGGAGCGCGTGGATTATCATCGCTGGTTTCAGCATCATCTCCGCACTGTTCCTATTTTTTTTCGAGAACGATTTTAATATTTTCGATATTGGAAGTGCTACTTTACAAAGTTTCTTTGTGCTTTCGCCTTGGCTTTTTATGTTCATCATTCCGGCTATCAGTATGAGAACTTTGGCTGAGGAAGAACAATCGGGAACATTATTCTGGTTATTTTCGCAACCTGTAAAAATCACAGATATTGTTGGTGGAAAATTCCTTTCCGTATGGTTGGTTGGGATTCTTTGCCTTTTACCATCATTGATTTATTATTACACAGTTTGTGTTTTGGGCGTTCCAGAAGGTAATATTGATGGAAGTATGACTTTCGGAAGTTATGCTGGTTTAATTATTCTGATTGCCTCATTTTCCGCTGTTGGGATTTTGGCTTCATCTTTATCATCTAATCAAATTACTGCTTATTTATTAGGCGTTTTTATTTGTTTCATTTCATACTTTGGGATAGAACAATTAGCGAGTTACAAACTATTAGGAGGAGCAGATTATATCTTGCAAAACATCGGATTTTATCAGCATTTTCTAGCTTTCACAAGAGGACAGATTGATACCAAAGATGTTTTCTATTTTCTTTTCGTCATATTCTTAGGATTAGGCTTGGCAAGCTGGTTTGTTTGTAAAAAGAAATAAAAGAATCAAGTAAAAAGATAAAAGGCTTCTAGAAGCTTAGCCTGACAACCGACAACTAACAACTGTCAACTAATATTAAAAATGAATAAAAAAAATAAAATCGCGCTCATTATCATCACTGTCATTCTTATTATCGGGATGAGCGGACTCATATATAAACGTTTCGATCTCACGGCAGAAAAACGCTACACACTTTCCGATTCCACTATTAAAGTTTTGAAAAGCATCAACAAACCAATGACTTTTGAAGTTTACTTGGATGGTGATTTTCCAGCTTCTTTCAAACAGCTTCAGAACGAAACCAAATTTATGCTGGACGAGTTCCGAAAAATCAATCCAAAAATCGATTACAAATTCCGTGATCCAATTGCTGAGAAAATCCCGATGGATACTCTGCAGGCAATGGGAATTCAGCCTTCTCAACTGGTAGATAAAAAAGCAGGAAAAGATTCTCAGATCATTCTTTATCCTTATGCAGCGGTCAAATATAATGGCTATGGAACTTCTATTCCACTAATGGTTCAGCAATCCGGAATTGATGCGCCGACTCAGCTTAATAAATCCATTGAAAACTTAGAATACAACTTCGTTTCCACAATAAAAGGAATGACCGAAGAAACGGTGAAAAATGTAGGTTTTTTAGTGAATCAACAGGAGTTAGGACCAGATGAATTCCGAGGATTCTTGGATGTTGCGATGGAAAACTATAACATTGGACCAATAATTCCTGAAAACAAAACTGAATTGTCTCTAGCCGACGTTCCGAAGCTGAAACAAATGGACGCCCTTGTCATCGCAAAGCCTAGAAAAGCTTTTACAGATAATGAAAAAGTGATTCTCGACCAATATATTATGAACGGCGGAAAAACACTTTGGATGATTGATGCCGTGAATGCGGAAATGGACACTCTTTTCCAAGCCAAGAAAATAATGGCTTATCCGCTTGACCTTAATCTGACTGATTTTATGTTCAATTATGGACTGAGAATCAATCCTGCTTTGACCAAGGATATGAAAAAATCGGCTTTAGTAAGAATTGTTTCTGGTGAAATTGCCGGCAATCCGCAATATAGTAGTTTTCTTTGGCCATATTTTCCATTAGGAATTGCTGAAACCAAAAATCCAATTACGAAAAACATCAATCCTGTAAAATTCGAATTTCCAACTTCGATTGATACTTTGGGAAGACCAAATATCAAAACCAAAGTTCTTTTCGAATCCAGCGAAAGAACTATTAGCAAAACGGTTCCGAACTATGTTGCTCTATCTGAAATCGTAAGAACAGACAGCATTGGAGAAATGGAACGTCCTACTCCTCCGAAGATTTTTGCTGTAGCTTTGGAAGGAAAATTCAAATCAGCTTATGCAACGAGAAGCGAGAAAAATTCTTATCCTAATTTCAAAGCTCAAAGTCCAGAAAATAAAATGCTCGTAATTGCCGATGGCGATGTTGCAAGAAACCAAATCTGGAAAGGAAAATCGCTTCCTTTGGGAGAAGATCTTTTGACCAAAGCTCAATATGGAAATGCGCAATTCCTAAGAAATGCATTAGACTATCTTTTGGATGACAGCAATCTGATGGAACTCCGAAACAGAACGATTGAAATCCGTTTACTAGATCGAGAAAGAATAGAGGAAGAACGCTCAAAATGGCAATGGATTAATCTGCTTTTACCTTTAGGAATTTTGGGAGTTTTGGGAGCTGTCTTTTATTTTCTTAGAAAGAAAATGTTTTCGTAAATGCAAAGGCTTCGACAGGCTCAGCCTGACAAAAAGAAATATAATAGATAGTATTAGAGATGTCATCCTGAGCTTGTCGAAGGATTTCTGTATATTCAAAACAACTTATTATGAAAAACCTTTTATTAGCTTTAATTTCCGGAGTTTTGTTAGCCATCTGCTGGCCTACTTATGGGATTCCGTTTTTTATATTTTTTGCTTGGGTTCCGCTTTTGATGGCGGAACATAATATCACTAAGTTCAGTAATATCAAGAAGAAAAGCTTGGCAGTTTTTGGTTTCTCCTATCTTACTTTTTTGATTTGGAATTGGGTTACAACCGGCTGGCTTTATAATTCACAATTGCCTGACGGAAGCAAGTCTCTGTTAGCAGTTCTGTTTCCTGTTTTGACCAACTCATTTTTTATGGCTTTGGTTTTCTTGGCTTATCACTTTTATAAGAAAAGTCAGGGAACTTATTTTGGATTGGTATTTTTTGTAGCGATTTGGATGTGTTTTGAGAAACTTCATCTTGTTTGGGAATTCACTTGGCCTTGGCTGAATCTCGGAAATGTTTTTGCAGATTATCATCAGTTTATCCAATGGTATGATACTTTGGGCGCAACAGGTGGAAGTTTCTGGATTTTGGTTTGTAATGTTTTAGTTTTTTATACGATAAGAATTTGGGAAGCTGGAAGAATTAGAAAATCACTAATCAAAAATGTTTTAATGACGGCAGGTTTTATCATTTTACCGATGGTCATTTCTTTAGTTAAATATTACAATTATTCGCCGGAAACTGTTGGTTCAATCAATGTAACGATGCTTCAGCCTGCGCTTGATCCTTATAATGAAAAATATCAAAAAGATAGTTTGACGATTGAAAATGATTTGTTGAAATTAGCTTCAGAAAATTCGGTTTTACAGAGTGATAAAAAGTCAAAAATCGATTTATATCTTTCCCCGGAAACGTCACTTCCCGGAATTGGAGGTTTCAGTGAAAGAGGATTTCATAATAGTTTGTTGATCAATAACATCAAGGCATTTCTTTCTCAACATCCGAAATCTGTTTTCTCAGGCGGGATTTCCAGCTATTATGTTTACAAAGAAGACGAAGAAAAACCTGTAACAGCAAGCTATCTCGACAGACAAGGAATCTGGGTGGACGAATATAATTCGGCAATACAAATCATCCCGAATCAACAACCGGAAGTTTATCACAAAGCAATGCTCGTTCCCGGTGTTGAGATTTTTCCTTACATCAATTTCTTCAAACCAATCTTAGGAAACGTGATGTTGGATTTAGGTGGAACAACACGTTCACTTGGGATTTCTAAAGAAAGAAAAGTCTTCGCCAATCCTTATAACAAATCTGTGATCGCGCCGATTATTTGCTATGAAAGTATTTACGGAGAATTCGTGACAGATTATGTCAAAAAAGGCGCAAATCTTCTAACAATTGTAACGAACGATTCTTGGTGGGGATATTCACAAGGACATAAGCAATTGTTGGATTACGCCAAACTAAGAGCGATAGAAACAAGGCGAGAAATCGCTAGAGCGGCAAACAGCGGAACAAGTGCTCATATCAATTCCAGAGGAGACATCGTAGATGATTTACCTTATGGTGCAAAAGGGGCTTTGACAGCAAAAGTTAATTTGATTGACAAAGAAACGTTCTACACCAAAAGTGGAGATTTTCTTTCCAGACTTTGTCTTTTCGTAATTGGAGCCTTGTTACTTTTTATTCCTGGTAGAAAATATTTGACGAGGAAGAAATAATAAGTTGGAGAGTTTTAGTGTGAGGAAATTTGAGGGTTATTCTTAAACTCTAACACACTAAAACTCTCCGACTCTCAAATTCAAAGATTCGGTAAATATCTTTCTTTAATGATATTCAAATGGTGAATGTTGTGACCAACGGTTAGTTTTCCGATTGTTTCTACTTTGATGTCATTTCCGTTCACAATCCCAATCAATTGAAGTGCTTCTTCGGGAAGATTTTTAAAGAATTTAATCGATAATTTTCTGGTTAATTTGAATTCTTTAATCAGACTTTTTAAAGTTCGAGTTTCTGCATAAGAATTGTCCGCCCAAGCTTCTTCATCAAATCCCGAAACTAAGGATTGGTCTTTTCTTGAAAACCTCAAAGCTCTATAAGCAAATACTTTTTCTGTATCAATAAGATGTTGCAAGAGTGTTTTTAAACTCCATTTCCCTTCTGCATAAGCATAATTTCCTTGTTCTTCGGAAAGTGATTCATAGATTTCTAAAGTTGCGTCTGAAGTTATTTTAAGTTCTTCAATCCAGTTTTCCGAAGGAACCAAATCAAGGTAACGTTGGATGTATTTATCGAATTCTGTCATAGTTTAGTTGTTGGTTTATAGTTGTCTGTTGTCAGGCTAAGGCTCTCGAAGCCCTTTCAATATGAATAAAATCAATAATCATTTATAATTTATCATTCATAATTAATTACCAACTTCCCATTCATAGAAATTCACTTCATCATATTTTTTGAAACCTGCACTTGGATATAACTGATTTCCAATCCTATTTTCTTTTCCGGTTTCCAAATACATTCCGCAAGAATCGGATGTTCTGCAAAGTACTTTTGCTTCTTCTATCAAAACTTTAGAATAACCTTTTCCACGAGAATTTGAATTTACATAAAGGTCATTCAGCAACCAATAACGTTTCATTCTTGTGGATGAAAATAATGGGTATAATTGAACAAAACCGCCCAATTTCCCGTCCTCTTCCACTACAAAAATCTCAGAATCATTGTTTTGCAATCTCTCGGACAAAAACTGTTGAGCTGCTGAAAAATCAGATGTTTTATGATAAAACATTCTGTATTCATCAAACAATTGTGCGAGTTGAGACAAATCGTCGATGGTCGCTTTTCTTGTATTAGTCTTCATCATCATCAGAATTTGCGTCCTCATCTTCGTATTGTTCAAGGTAATAAGTAAAGGTGAAACCTGCTACCTCATCTTCTGCATCTTCCAAGGTTGTTAGAAGGTCTTCAAAAGTTTCCAGTTGGTCCACACTCATATTGACAAATTCGATATGAAGTGGCATTTCCAATTCTCCGGAAATCACATCCGAAAGCGCATCCAGATTATCTCCGAAATATTCTGGTAATTCTAATTTAGATTTCAGTTCTGTATAAAAATCTTCGTAATCGCCAATGTTAGCGAAGTCAATATATATTTCTTTCATTTTAATTAAATTTCCAATGTTTATTCTTTAAAAAATCTTTACAATTGTCACAAAAATCGGTTTCTTCATCTGTTGGATTTCCACCTTCCGCATCTCGCATAAAACAAGTTTTTTCCGGACAATGTTTCAACCCTTGAGTATGCCCAATCTCGTGAATGATTATTTTATAAAACTGCTCTTTTCTTTTTGAAGGATTTAATCGAAAAGATGATGCAACACAAGCTTTTCCCGGACGATATCCTAAGCCCATTATTCCAAAATCTTCTACACTTCCTTTCGTTGCACTGATATCTTTTGTTGTCAGTCCAACTTTGATAAAATTATCTTTTGTTTGAGAACTCAAAAACTTTATTATTGAGTCTGCTCTATATCTATTTCTAGGTTGATAATATGAATTTTTCGGAAAATCAATTTCCTTCAAAACTTCAACATTCGGATAAATCTTTTCAATATGGTTTGCAATATTATCAACTTCATTCATCTTCATATCTTTAAAAGGCTGAAGCTGAATTACAATTCTCTCAGTTGTTTTTGTAATTTCAGTTTTTTGATTTTCATTACACGAAACTAAAAAAAGAACTGCAAAAAGAAAGTTTACCAACAAAATTTTCATTTCAAATCAATTATTGTTTCTCAAACGATTTATAATGATTTTTTGTTAACCAAACTTCTCCATTTTTAGTAAAGACAATTCGGTCTGCATTTCGGTTTCCACAATTATAATTGACGTCAGCTTCGTAATATTGTTCGCCTTTTGGCAATTGTTTTTCACGATTACTGAATTTATCGCCGCCTATTGCTTTTCCCTTTAAAACATCACATAGATTTCCTTTGGACGGAATCCAGCCTTTACTTTTCGCTTCGGATTTTGTGATATAATAATCGGGCAATTTATGATTGGACTTGACGAAAGAAATAACTTTTGTTTCATTTGTCAAATCTTCTAATGAACTTTCTTCAGAAGGTTTTTCAGCACCAAATTTAGTTTCGGATTTATTCTCAGATTGCGCAACTTCGGTCTTCTGACTTCCAACGTCCGACTTCCTTTCGATTCGGTAATTCGAAATGAGATACATAGTCAATATTCCGGCAAATGCGCCGATGAGAAAGAAAAACAGGGTTTTCAGTTTTGGATTCATTGATGAAGATTTATGCGCTAAAATAATGAAAACCTTGATTCTTACAGAAGAAAAAACAAACTTTTAAAAAAAATTGTGCTTAGCCTAATTTTTCTATATTTTGGCACAAAGATAAAAATATGGAAACCCAAACTATGGATAACTTAAAAATGATAGCCGAAACGGCAAAAGACTTCGCTGAAAAAAATATTCGCCCGAACATTATGGATTGGGATGAGAGCCAGACTTTTCCTGTAGCATTGTTTCATCAATTGGGAGAATTGGGTTTTATGGGAATTGTAATTCCCGAAGAATATGGCGGTTCTGGTCTTGGTTATCAGGAATATGTGACCATTTTGGACGAAATTTCTCAGGTTGACCCTTCCATCGGATTATCTGTTGCGGCACACAATTCACTTTGTACGAATCATATTTATGAATTCGGGAATGAAGAACAGAGAAGAAAATGGCTGCCACAATTAGCATCCGGTAAAGTGATTGGAGCTTGGGGATTGACAGAACACAACACAGGTTCTGACTCAGGCGGAATGTCCACCACAGCTGTAAAAGATGGTGATGAATGGATCATCAACGGGGCCAAAAACTTTATCACACACGCTATTTCCGGAGACATTGCAGTTGTAATGACAAGAACCGGAGAAAAAGGCGCAAAAAATAATTCCACAGCATTTGTTTTGGAAAAAGGAATGGCTGGCTTCACTTCTGGTAAAAAAGAAAATAAATTAGGAATGCGTGCTTCCGAAACTGCTGAGTTGATTTTCGACAACGTTCGTGTTCCAGATTCTCATAGATTGGGCGAAGTTGGAAGCGGTTTCAAACAAGCAATGAAAATTCTGGATGGAGGCCGTATTTCTATTGCAGCATTAAGTTTGGGAATTGCGAGAGGTGCTTACAAAGCTGCTCTTAAATATGCTCAGGAAAGACATCAGTTCGGAAAAGCAATTTCGAATTTCCAAGCGGTTAACTTTATGTTGGCGGACATGGCAACAGAAATTGATGCATCAGAATTGTTAATCAGAAGAGCATCTGACCTGAAAAATGCGAAACAAAAAATGACGCGCGAAGGTGCAATGGCAAAATTATACGCTTCCGAAGCTTGCGTAAGAATTTCTAACAATGCTGTTCAAATCTTCGGTGGCTATGGCTATACAAAAGATTTCCCAGTGGAAAAATTCTATAGAGATTCTAAATTGTGTACAATTGGCGAAGGAACTTCTGAAATCCAGAGATTGGTGATTGGAAGGGATATTTGTGATTAGAATATATTTTAATAAACCACAAAAGTCACAAAAGCTTTAAGTTTATTTTAAAAGTTCAAAAAGAAACTAATTAAATTATTAGACTTTTTTGAACTTTTATTTTTTTTAAATTTCTTTTGTGGCTTTTGTGGTTAATAAAAAATAAATGCGGTCTCCTTGGACGGCATTTTTTATATTTGTTAAAATTTTAGAAAAATAATGGAAAAATTAGATAGCCTGAATCAGGTAGCCGAATTTCACAAAACCTTCAATGCTCCAATTCTTGACACGCCACAGATTCCTTCAAAAGAACGTGCTGCATTGAGAGTTAGTCTTCTACAAGAAGAATTGGACGAACTAAAAAAAGCCATTGAAGACAATGATTTGGTAGAAGTTGCTGATGCACTTTGTGATTTGCAGTATGTTTTGAGCGGTGCTGTTTTGGAGTTTGGTTTGGGAGAAAAATTCGTGGAGTTGTTCAATGAAGTTCACCGTTCTAATATGTCCAAAGCTTGTGATAATGAAGTTCAGGCTCAGGAAACTGTAGAATTCTACAAAGACAAAGGAACCGATGCTTATTACGAAAAATCTGGGAACAAATACAATGTTCACAGAGTTGCAGACAACAAAGTTCTTAAGAACAAATATTATTCTGCTGCGGACATTGCTTCGTTATTAAAATAAAAAACTCAGGATGAAAAAAATTTCGATTTTATTGGGAATTATTGCATTAATGACTATTAATTCTTGTGCAGAAAGAGTGATTGTCAATCGTGAAGTAGAATCCAAAAATGATGGCAAAATGTTGCTTGGAACTCAGACGCTAGACCAATTCCGAAAAGAACCTTTCAAAACTTGGTTTGATGAAGAATATAATCGTTATCAGATTGATCAATCGAGTTTGGCAGAATTGAAAAAAGAAAAACTTAATTCTTACAGTTTGGTTGTGTTTGTGGGAAGCTGGTGCGAGGATAGCCATAGAGAATTTCCGAGATTGATTAAAATTCTGGAAACCTTGAAATACAATACTGAGAAAATGCAAATTATCGCAGTCAATAGAAAAAAAGAATCTCCGGCCGGCGAAGAAGGTTTGTATAACATCACTCTAGTTCCGACAATCATCGTGAAAAAATATGGAAAAGAAATCGGAAGAATCACAGAAATGCCAGAAACAGGCTATTTGGAAAGAGATTTGCTTAACATTCTGAAAAAAGATAATAATTCAGGCTTGTTTAAATAAAACTAAATTATTCAAAATGTTTTTTTTTACCACATAGACACATAGCTAAAAGATTAAATAGTATTTTATTTCTATTTAATCTTTTTTAGAATTATTTTTTCTATGTGCCTATGTGGTTTTATATTTTTTATTAATTAAACATTGCTGATAAATTCTAAATCAATGAATAAATACACAGGACTACTTTCATTTATTTTCGGAATCATTTTAACTGTTTTCGTTTTTCTGTCGTGGAGAAGTTGCAACAAAAAAGATGAAGGCGCACTCGTAAATCAAGATTATTATCTGATTACGAATCAAATCCAAAAAATGAACAAAATGGTAGTTTTGGAACAGGATTTTTCCAGTTTTCAGACACACAAAAGTTCTGCTGCCACAGTTGCAGGTTTTGATATTCTGCCAAGAGAAATGGTTCTTTATACCACTGCAAAAGCTCAGGTTTCCTACGACTTGAAAAGAATGAAAATCGATATCGATACAGTTAGCAAAAAAGTGATTATTAATGAATTGCCCCAACCCGAAATCAAAATTTTTCCCGATGTGAAAATTCATTTTATGGATGATTATGCGGTGAATAGATTCAAACAAAGTGATATCAACAGCATTATGGAATCTGCCAAGAAAAATATGGCAAAAAGCGTGAATCAAGAAAGTCTGAAACAGCAAAGTAAAAAACAACTTAAAGAAAATCTTAACGAAATTTTTGTTTTGGCAAAAGCCTTGCATTATTCGATAGAAGACAAAACTAACACTTTTCCTTCCACCGAATTATAAAAAACCAACGTTATGAATCCTGATAAAAAATCCGAAAACAGTAACAATTCTGAAAATAAAAAGCAGACCGAAGATTTTAAAAATATTCCTGCTGCTTCTGATAAAAAAAATCCGCCTGATATTGATAAACAAGATATTGACAAAAGTTCGAAAATCAATAAAGACGGAAAAACCGAGAATACAGAAAAGTAATTTATTTATTAAAATAATTCATCAATCCTTTCAAAATTTTGAAAGGATTTTTTATTGAAAATTGTCAAAATAAAACATCTGTTTAATCTAAAAACCATAAAAAGTTTAGTAAAACTGATTTTGTTTAAGAAATTAATGTATATTTAACACTGAAAATCAAACGTTAACAATTTGATTTCGCTGTGTTCTTTAAATTCCGTTTCACTTAAAAACATTACAGCTATGTCTTATATTGTAGTAGGACTTTTCCCGAATCAGATGGAAGCTGATAAAGTCCTTTTAAAATTGGAAAACGCAGGTTACAATGACTACATTCTTTCTCATTCTGATGAGGAAATTTCACAAAATGCAGCCATTGAGAAGAAAAATGGGTTTTGGAATTGGTTATTTGATGATGACCACCTCGATATTGCCCGTTTCGAATATGCAAGTATTGACCACAACACGATTACCGTACATCTGAAAACAGAACAAGACGCTCACATCGTGAAAGATATCCTAGACAACAATGGCGCAGTGAATGTAGAAGAGAAAACTAGAGACTATATGTTTGAAAATCATTCCGAAACGTTACAAAATTATTCGAATTCTGAAAGTATAAATGCCAAAATCATTGCAAAAGCTAAGAACAATCTATTCTTTACAAACAATAGAAAACCACATTCTCATCACGAAAAAAGAATATCTGATGAAATCGATGGATTGGTATTTACAAAATTCAAGTAAAATGATTAAGAGCACCTAAGACAGTGACAAAGCGAGAACTGAGGACGGATAAAGGCGCCCAAAACCTTAAAATTTGTTAAATAATAATGAATTTCTGCTTTCTGCCACAATTTTTGTTTAACAAATGACAAATATGTTTAACACCAAAAAAATATTATTATGTCTTACACGATTATCGGGATTTTCCCCAATGAAACAGAAAGCAGAGATGTGATTACAAAACTGGAAGACGCGGGTTTGTACGAATATACGATTTCGAAGTCCGAAATCGAAGCGCTTGAAAAAGTTGATACTGAGAAGAAGCCAAGTTTTTTTGACTGGTTATTTGATAGAGATGTTGTTGAAAAAGACCGTTATGAATACGCGAGTATCGATAGCAACACCATTACAGTTTATACAGAAACCGAAGAAGATGCCAATGCAGCAAAAGCAATCCTAGACGATAATGGCGCAATAGATGTGGAAGAAAAAACCAGAGGTTACTTGGCTGGAAAACATCCAAATACTCATACAGAATATCCCATTTCCGAATCAAAAAAAGCAAGAATCATTGCCAAGGCTAAAAATGATTTGTATTTCACAGATGACAGAAAAGCGACGACAACTATACAAGAAGGAATGGTAGATGAAATGGATTCTTTGGGAAATAAAGATTAAAAAATTATTTCCCCAATCCTGAAGGGAGTAATTTTTATAAATAGCAAAAAAAGAACCGAATTTCTTCGGTTCTTTTTTATTGGTTTCATATTAATATTTATACAATTGTGGATTTTCCCAATTGGATATTTTCGTAATTATAATAAGATTTTTCCGAGAAACTGATGTAATCTGCGATGAAATCTCCAACTTCTGAAGTTGAGTAATTTTGTTCAGCATTCAAATCAACGGTTACAAATTTGCTTTCGATTGCGTGTTCTACACTTTGACGCAATTTCTCTGCAGCGACATTTAATTGAAGGTAATCCAACAACATCGCAGCACTTAAAATTGAAGCAATTGGATTTGCAATTCCTTTTCCTTTTGCTTGAGGATAAGAACCGTGGATTGGCTCAAAAAGTCCATTATTTTCACCAATAGAAGCTGACGGCAATAATCCGATTGAACCGCCAATTACACTGGCTTCGTCTGAAATAATATCACCAAACATATTTTCTGTAAGAATCACATCAAACTGTTTTGGATTGAGAATCATTTGCATCGCAGCGTTGTCCACAAACATAAAATCTAATTCAACATCCGGATATTCCAGAGCTATTTCTTTGACGATTTTTCTCCAAAGTCTGGATGTATCTAGAACATTAGCCTTGTCAATCAATGTCAGTTTTTTCTTTCTTTTCTGCGCATCTTGGAATGCCAAATGTGTAATTCCAATGATTTCTTCTCTGGAATATTTGCAAAGATCGTAAGCATATTCACCATTTTCATCCGTGAATTTTTCCCCGAAATAAATTCCGCTAATCAGCTCACGATAAATATGAATATCCGTTCCATCAACGATTTCTTTTTTCAACGGACTTTTTTTAATCAAAGAAGCGTAGGTTTTTATCGGTCTGATATTCGCAAACAATCCTAATTCTTTTCTCAATTTCAATAAACCTTGCTCCGGACGAACTTTTGCATCAGGATTATTGTCAAATGCTGGATCACCAATTGCTCCAAACAAAACAGCATCAGAATTTTTACACAATGCCAAAGTCTCATCCGGCAGTGGATTTCCTGTCTGATAAATAGCTTCTGCTCCCACACTTCCATAATCGAATTGGAATTTATATTGAAAAGTTTCACCGATTATTTTCAATATTTTCACACTTTCCTTGGTAACTTCAGGACCGATTCCGTCGCCTGCTAAAACTGCTATTTTATAAGTTTTGCTCATATACTTTCTGTGTTTGTTGTTCAAATTTTTGGATAGCTTCTTTCTTACTGGTTAAAAAATCGATGTCGTCATAGCCATTCAAAAGACATATTTTTTTATAAGAATCGAGTTCGAAATTTTCTGTTCTATTATTAAAAGAAATGGTTTGTTTTTCAACATCCACAGTAATTTGAGTTGAAGGATTTTGAGTAATCGTTTCTATTAAATCTTTAAGATATCCTTCCGAAACTTTCACAGGAAGAAGTCCATTGTTAAGCGCATTTCCTTTGAAAATATCTGCAAAATAACTGGACACAACGACTTTGAAACCGTAATCTGTGAGCGCCCAAGCCGCGTGTTCTCTACTGCTTCCACATCCAAAATTACTTCCTGCCACTAATATTTCTCCGGAATATTTAGAATTATTCAGAACGAAATCAGCGTTTGGCTCATTTGTATGAACATTATATCGCCAGTCTCTGAAAAGATTTTCTCCGAAACCTTCTTTGCTGATACTTTTCAGGAAACGCGCCGGAATAATCTGATCTGTATCTATATTTTCACTAGGCAATGGAACAGCCTGAGAATTGATTAAAACTAATTTTTGCATACTTATAATTCAGTGTTCAAAATTTAAAATTCAATGTTTTAAATTCCAGTGTATAATTAATTCAAGTTTTCAAAAGCGGGAATTCTACCTTCCACAGCAACTTTCGCCGCAGTTAACGGGCTTGCTAAAAGTGTTCTTGCACCTTGACCTTGTCGACCTTCGAAGTTTCTGTTGGAAGTGGAAACACAATATTCACCTTCCGGGATTTTATCTTCATTCATTGCTAAACAAGCCGAACATCCCGGTTGACGGATTTGAAAACCCGCTTCATTAAATACTTTATCCAAACCTTCATCATAAATTTGTTTTGCCACTTGTTGTGAACCTGGAACCAGCCAAGCCACAATATTTTCAGCCTTTTGTTTTCCCTTAACATAATCTGCGGCAGAACGGAAATCCTCAATTCTAGCATTAGTACAACTTCCAATGAAAACATAATTCACTTTGATATCCGCTGTTGATTGTCCGGCATCAAGACCCATATATTTCAAGGCTTTTTCCTCAGATTCGTTTTGAGCAGTCGGAATTTTAGAATCGATGGAAATTCCCATTCCCGGATTGGTTCCGTAAGTTATCATTGGTTTGATATCTTCTGCAGCAAACTCAAATTCTTTATCAAAAACCGCATCAGAATCAGATTTCAAAGTTTTCCAATACGCTACTTTCTCGGTCCACTCCTCTCCTTTTGGTGCAAATGTTCTGTCTTTGATATAATTGAAAGTAGTTTCGTCTGGTGCAATCATTCCGCCTCTAGCCCCCATTTCGATACTCATATTACAAACTGTCATTCTTCCTTCCATCGACATTTCTTCAAAGACATTTCCGGCATATTCACAGAAATATCCCGTTCCTGCATCGGTTCCGGTTTTTGAAATAATGTAAAGAATCACATCTTTTGCCTGAACATCTTTATTCAGTTTTCCATTCACAGAAACTCGCATAGATTTTGGCTTGTTCATCAACAGACATTGGCTTGCAAAAACCTGTGCTACCTGACTTGTCCCGATTCCAAAAGCGATGGAACCAAATGCGCCGTGCGTGGAAGTATGGCTGTCACCGCAAACAATGCTCATTCCCGGTTGAGTAATTCCCAATTCCGGTGCGATGATGTGAACAATTCCTTGATATTGATGTCCAAGTCCGTATAATTCGATGTTATTTTTTTTGCAATTTTCAGTCAATTGCTGAACTTGCGTTCTTGATAATTCGTCTTTGATAGGCAGTTCTTGTCCCAAAGTCGGAACATTGTGGTCTGCTGTTGCAACAATCTGATTCGGACGAAAGATTTCTAAACCTCTCGCTTCCAACTCTGCAAAAGCCTGCGGACTGGTCACTTCGTGAATCAAATGTTTGTCTATATAAATCACCTGAGGTCCATCCGGAACGGTTTCTACAACGTGCGCATCCCAGACTTTATCAAATAATGTTTTGTTTTGGCTCATTTTATTTCTATCCAATTTTTTGATTAAATGATTTCATCATATAACTTAAATCATCATTATTAACTTCTTTCTTAGTATCGGCAATTTTCAAAAACTCCTGATACAAAAAGTCCAACTCTACTTTTGTCACATCAAAACCAATATTTTTGAATCGATATGCTAAAGCAGAACGTCCACTTCTCGCAGTCAAAACAATAGAAGATTCATTGATTCCGACTTCTCTTGGGTCGATGATTTCGTAAGTTTCTCTGTTTTTGATGACGCCATCCTGATGAATTCCTGAACTGTGAGCAAATGCATTCGCACCAACAATCGCTTTGTTCGGTTGAACCGGCATTCCCATCAAGTCAGAAACGAGATAACTCATTTCGTTCAGCATTTTGGAATTGATATCAGTGAAGAAATTAAGGTCTGGATGTTGTTTGATAATCATCACCACTTCTTCCAAAGCTGTATTTCCGGCACGTTCGCCAAGTCCATTGATTGTACATTCGATTTGTCTGGCGCCGTTGATAATGCCTGAAATCGAATTGGCGGTTGCCATTCCCAAATCATTATGACAATGACAAGATAAAATAGCTTTATCAATATCTTTTACATTATCTCTCAGATATTTGATTTTTCTTCCGTATTCTTCCGGCAAACAATAACCTGTCGTATCAGGAATATTAAGAACCGTTGCTCCTGCTTTAATAACTTCTTCACAAACTTTTGCCAAGAAATCATTGTCCGTTCTTCCTGCATCTTCCGCATAAAATTCAACATCATCTACAAAATTCCTGGCATATTTCACAGCTTCAACTGCACGTTCCAAAACCTCTTCTCTTGTAGAATTGAATTTGAATTTGATATGAGAATCCGAAGTCCCGATTCCTGTATGGATTCTTGGTCTTTTAGCATATTTCAAAGCTTCCGCCGCAACTTCAATATCTTTTTTATTAGCTCTCGTCAATCCGCAGACTTTAGCATTTTTTACGATTTTTGAAATCTCCTGAACCGACTGAAAATCGCCAGGACTGGAAATCGGAAAACCTGCTTCTATAATATCAACACCTAAAAAATCGAGTTTCTCTGCGATAACTAATTTCTGTTCCGTATTCAGTTTACATCCTGGGACTTGTTCCCCATCTCTCAGTGTCGTATCAAAAATTTCAATTTTTTCAGGATTCATAATAGAGTTTTTATCTAATTTTGATGTTCAAAAGTAGAATTTGATTTATTGTTTATAATAGAAACACTCTAAAAAATACAATATTCGATTTGCTCAAAATAATTTATAAAAAATTAATTATCAAGTATTTAAATATTTAATTTTTACAATGTCAGAATTACAGAAAGATTTTTTATTTGTCCTTATTAAGTCACTTTCCACCTCGGAAAAGAGACAATTTAAGCTATACGTCAATCGCCTCGGGATTAATGTCGATGCAAAATTTCTTCTGCTCTTTTCTGAATTGGACAAAATGAAGGAATACAATGAGGAAATCATTCTTGAGAAAAAAATATCCTCGAAACAACAGCTTTCGAATCTGAAAGCGCATCTTTACAAGCAGATTTTGGTAAGTCTGAGACTCAATCCAAGTCATCAGAATAATAGAATGCAACTTCGGGAACAACTTGATTTTGCCAATATTCTTTATCAAAAAGGTTTACACAAACAAGCTTTGAAAATCTTAGACAAAGCCAAACAATCGGCTTTGGAATTGGATGAAAAAACAATCGCTTCCGAAATCATTGAACTCGAAAAAGTCATTGAATCTCAATTTATTACACGAAGCATCGTTGGACGAGCAGACGAACTTATCCGACAATCCAGTGAAATAAGTCAGCAAAACAGATACGCAACCAAACTTTCTAATTTGTCCTTGAAATTATACAGCGAAATGCTGACGCACGGTTACATCAAAAATGATGAAGACCGAGAAAAAACCATTGATTTTTTTGATAAAAAAGTAACAAAAATAGACCTTAGCAAACTGAATTTCACAGAAAAACTTTGGTATTACAAAGCTCACGTTTGGAAAAATCAGCTTTTGCAGGATTATAAATACACTCTGAAATATGCCTATCAATGGGTAGAATTGTTTCATCAGAATCCTGAAATGATAAAAAGCCACCCGGTTTGGTATATCAAAGGAAATACTTATCTGTTCAAGATTTTGTTTATTTATGGTAGCATCAGAGGAATTGAGAAGAGTTTTGAAAAGTTTAATAATGTTGTTAAATCTGAGATTTTTGTTCATAACGAGAATTCACAGTCTTTGATTTTCCTTAATTATTATAACACTTTAATGAATCTGTATTTCATCAAAGGAGATTTTTTCAAAGGCACAAAATTGATTCCTGAACTGGAATTGAAAATAGAAAAATTCCGTGATAAAGTGGATGAACATCATTTGCTGATACTTTATCTGAAAATTGCATCAATGTATTTTGGAAGTAAAAACTATCAGAACACCATTAAATACGGTTTGAAAATCATTAATTCGAAAGGAAATATTCAGGAGGATTTGCTTTTCCACACGAGGATTTTGATTTTGATGGCAAAATTCGAAGCCGGTTTTGATGACGATTATGATGACTTCGTAAAAAACACATTGAAGTTTGCTAAAAAGATGAAAAACCCTTCGGATTTACATTTCAATATTGTGAATTTCTTCAAGCAAATCGGTGATAAAAATTCGAAAGAACAGATGTTGGCTTTCAAAGAATTCGAAACACAACTGGAAGAATCCGAAAACAACCGGTACGACAAAAGAACGCTGATGTACATCGATATCCACGGATGGATCATATCGAAAGTGAGAAATGTAGATGTTATTGAGATTATAAAAGAGAAAGTTAAGACCAAATAAATATTAATTTTCTTTAAAAAAATCACTATTTTTGCATCCTAAAAAATTTCAGTCATAATGCTAAAAATTACACTTCCTGATGGCAGCATCAGAGAATATGAAGGAGCAGTTACTCCACTACAAGTTGCGCAAAGTATAAGTGACGGTTTGGCAAGAAATACCATTTCTGCAATCGTTAACGGAAAACAGACAGAAGTAGAAACCACGATAACGGAGGATTCTACAGTGCAGCTTTTGACGTGGAATGACGATATGGGTAAAAAAGCATTCTGGCATTCTTCTGCCCACCTTTTGGCTCAGGCAATTATGGAGTTTTATCCTGACGCAAAGCTGACAATCGGGCCTGCAATCGCAAACGGATTCTATTATGATGTAGATTTCGGAGGAAAGCCTTTGTCTGAAAATGACTTCGAAAAACTGGAAAAGAAAATCTTAGAAAACGCTAAGAAAAATTCCACTTTCAACCTTAGAGAAGTTTCAAAAGCTGATGCACTAAAAGAATACGCAGACAATCCTTTTAAAACTGAATTGATTGAAAATTTGTCTGATGGCGAAATCACTTTTGTGACGCACGACAACTTCACAGACCTTTGTAGAGGTGGTCACATCCCTTCAACTGGAATTGTAAAAGCTGTAAAAATATTAAACGCAGCTGGAGCTTACTGGAGAGGTGACGAGAAAAACCCGCAATTGACAAGAGTTTACGGCGTTTCTTTCCCAAAACAAAAAGAACTGACAGAATATCTTGAAAGACTTGAAGAAGCGAAAAGAAGAGACCACAGAAAACTCGGGAAAGAATTGGGGATTTTTGCATTCTCAGAAAAAGTTGGTGCCGGACTTCCACTTTGGTTGCCAAAAGGAGCTGCGCTTAGAAAAAAATTAGAGGAATTCCTTTCCAAAGCTCAGAAAAAACAAGGCTACGAATTCGTGATTTCTCCACACATTGGAGCGAAAGAATTATATATCACTTCCGGACATTGGGAGAAATATGGCGAAGATAGTTTTCAGCCAATCAAAACACCAAATGAAGGTGAAGAGTTTTTGTTGAAACCAATGAACTGCCCACACCACTGCGAGATTTATAAAGCGCAGCAATGGTCTTATAAAGATTTACCAAAACGTTATGCAGAGTTTGGAACAGTTTACAGATATGAGCAGTCCGGAGAATTACACGGTTTGACAAGAGTTCGTGGGTTTACTCAGGATGATGCTCACCTTTTCTGTACGCCTGACCAATTATTGCAGGAATTCGAAAAAGTTATTGACCTTGTATTGTATGTTTTTGGTTCCCTTGGATTTGCTGATTTTACAGCTCAAATTTCATTAAGAGACCCAGAAAACAAAGAAAAATATATTGGTTCCGATGAGAACTGGGAGAAAGCAGAAAGCGCCATCGTATCTGCAGCAAAAGCTAAAGGTCTTAAAACTGTAACTGAATACGGTGAAGCCGCTTTCTACGGTCCGAAGCTTGACTTTATGGTAAAAGATGCTTTGGGAAGAAGTTGGCAGCTTGGAACAATCCAAGTAGATTACAACTTACCTGAAAGATTTGACCTTTGGTATAATGGTAATGATAATGAGAAACACAGACCAGTGATGATTCATAGAGCGCCGTTTGGTTCTATGGAAAGATTCATTGCGATTCTGATTGAAAATACAGCGGGAGATTTCCCACTTTGGCTGAGTCCGGAACAGTTTACGATTTTGCCTATCAGTGAAAAGTATGCAGATTATGCAAAAAAAGTTTCAGAATCATTGGAAATTCACGATATTTGCGGATTGATTGACGACAGAAACGAGAAAACGGGTAAAAAAATCCGTGATGCCGAATTAAAAAAACTTCCATTTATGCTTATTGTAGGTGAAAATGAAGAAAATAACGGTACGATTTCTGTAAGAAGAAGAGGCGAAGGAGATTTGGGAGAAATGACGATTGATGCATTCATCACTTATTTCAAAAAGCAGGCAAAACCAGCATTTGAATTAGGCTCAAATTAATAAAACCTTATAAAGAATATTAATTTTAAAATTTTACAACCATAGCACTAAAAAGAAACAACAGCAGAGGTCCGATGAGACGTCCAGTCCAAGAAGACCTTCATCAAATCAACGATAAAATTCGTGCAAGAGAAGTACGTCTTGTAGGAGAAAACGTTGAACCAGGAGTTTATCCATTAGCAAAAGCTTTAGAAATAGCAAGAGAGCAAGAGCTTGACCTTGTCGTTATTTCTGATAAAGCAGAGCCTTACATTTCTCGTATTTTGGATTATAAAAAATTTTTGTACGAGCAAAAGAAAAAGACAAAGGAACTAAAAGCGAAGCAAGTAAAAGTAGTTGTAAAAGAAATCAGATTTGGTCCTCAGACTGATGATCACGATTACGACTTCAAGAAAAAGCACGCTGAAAAATTTTTGGAAGAAGGTTCCAAATTGAAGACTTATGTTTTCTTCAAAGGACGTTCTATCATCTTCAAAGATCAAGGAGAGATTCTTCTTTTGAAATTAGCTCAAGAACTAGAGCACGTTGGGAAAGTAGATCAGCTTCCTAAGCTTGAAGGAAAAAGAATGATTATGATGATGAGCCCTAAGAAGCCAGCAAAATAATATTGATAAAATTCAATGATATATAAAACCTCGAATTAATTTTTGAGGTTTTTCATTTGTTCCATAATTATTAAAGTTATGGTTTCAGAATTTTTTTGTAATTTTGCAAACTATTATTCCTAATTATGTTTTAGGAATCAAAATAGAATATTGATAACAAACTATAAAAAGCAGAACAATGCCAAAATTAAAAACGAAATCAGGTGCTAAAAAGCGTTTTGCTCTTACTGGAACAGGTAAGATCAAAAGAAAAAATGCTTTCAAAAGCCACATCTTGACAAAGAAAGAAACTAAGCAAAAGAGAAATCTAACGCAAACTTCTTACGTTGCTGCTGTGGACACAAAGAGTGTTTTGAGACAATTAGCAATTAAGTAGTTTTTATAAATCTATATTCGGTTTATAAGAATTCAAAACAAATTCAACAATTTAACCCTGAAATGGAGCCACTAAGAGTAATGAAATAGTTACCGCACATTTCAAAAAAACAATTAACATTATGCCAAGATCAGTAAACGCTGTAGCGTCTAGAGCGCGCAGAAAAAAAGTACTTAAGCAAGCTAAAGGTTTTTTCGGTAGAAGAAAGAACGTTTGGACTGTAGCTAAAAACGCGGTAGAAAAAGCAATGCAATATGCTTACCGTGGTAGAAAAGAGAAGAAAAGAAACTTCAGAAGCCTTTGGGTAACTCGTATCAACGCGGGTGCTAGAGAGCACGGATTATCTTACTCTCAGTTTATGGGAGCTCTTAAGAAAAACAACATCGAGCTTAACAGAAAAGTTCTTGCAGACCTTGCAATGAACCACCCTGAAGCTTTCAAAGCTGTTGTAGATCAAGTAAAATAATTACAAATCTTTGTTATCAATATCAAATCCTGAGAAATATCTCAGGATTTTTTATTTTTGTTAATAAATTTTCAATAATGATAAAAAGAACTATTTTCTCTTTTATATTAATCGCATCTGTTCAGATTTCCAAAGCACAGACTTTTATACAAGCATATCAAGACAGGGCTAATCAGATTTCTCAAACTAATATCAATACTTATTTGCAAGAATTTGAAGCTCTCGGAGTAAAAAGAACCGGAACGACTCAAAATACTAATGCGTTCAATTGGTTAAAAACCAAATACACAGCTTTAGGTTATACAACAGCAGATTTTTTTGAACATTCTTGGACAGCAAGTGGCTATTCTTCTAAAAACCTTATCGTTACCAAAACGGGAACTCTTTATCCCAATAAATTTGTGATTGTCTGCGGACATTTTGATTCGATCAATGGTCCGGGAACTAATGACAACGGAAGCGGAACTTCTATCATTTTGGAATTAGCAAGAATTTTAAAAGACATCCCAACTGAGTATTCTATCAAGTTCATTCATTTCTCCGGCGAAGAACAAGGTCTCTTGGGTAGTTCAAGATATGTCTCTCAAGTAGTCAATGGAACAAATCCCAAAATGGATATCAAGGTTGTAGTAAATCTGGATCAAGTCGGAGGATTAGCATCAAAAGCGAATACCAAACTTTACCATGATAAAGATCAAAGCAATCCATCAAGCAATAATGCGGCAGCAGCTACTGCAGTTCAGGAATTAGCTAATTGTACTTTATTATATTCTCCATTAGCAGTAGATTTCGATCCTGCGGAAAGCACAGATTATGTCCCTTTCCAACAGAATGGAGAAATCATCACAGGCTATTGGGAATATGAAGGCGGTTACAACAATCCATATGTCCATACAGCCAATGATCTTTTAATCAATATGGATCCTGTTTACGTTTTGAATGTTGGAAAATCCGCTGTGGGTTCTATACAGCATTTTGCAGTAGCTTCTACTACGACTTTGGCTGCAGAAGATTCATCAATATCAAAAAAATTGGAATCTGTGAAGTTTTATCCTAATCCAGCTAAGAATATTTTGAATTTGAAAATTGATAACTCAGTTAAGAATTTTACATTTGAAATGATTGATATGAATGGAAATCACATTTTGACTAGCAAAGACAATAGTCATCAAATCAATATTTCTCAACTGAAACCTGGCGTTTATCTTGGAACAATGACCATTGAAAATAATAAGATTACCAAGAAAATTATTATTGAATAATTAAAATGCTTTCAAATATTAATCCTGAGAAATATCTCGGGATTTTTTATGATAAATATTGGGATAATAAATCAATCAAAAAACATTAGATTTGTTCTTAATAAAAATTAGAATTTGTGTTTTTATCAATAACCAAACTAAAACAAGTATCAATACTTTCATTATTAGGAATTTCTACGTTATATTATTCTCAACAAAAATCAAACTCTGAGCAAGTCAATGAAGAGAATCTCAAAAAGCATATTTATTATTTGGCTTCCGATGAATTACAAGGAAGACTGACAGGTTCTGAAGGCGAAACAAAGGCTGCTAATTACCTTTCAGCAGAGTTCAAAAAATTAGGATTAAAGCTTTATGAAGGAAAGGAATTTATCCAAAATTTTGAATATAACGTAAAACTCAATCCTCACGATGATAAAACATCTACAACAGTAAAAGGCAAAAATGTAATCGCCGTTCTAGACAACAAAGCTGAGAAAACGATTGTAATTGGCGCACATTACGATCATCTTGGACTTAACGAACACCATAATTCGACATTAGCAAACTCGCAAGGCCAAATCCATAATGGTGCTGATGATAACGCTTCTGGAACTGCAGCTGTTTTGGAATTAGCACGTCTATTTTCGCAAAATAAAACCAAGGAAAACGTCAATTATATTTTCGCTTTGTTCTCAGGCGAAGAAGATGGATTAATGGGTTCTAAAAAATTGGCAGAAACCATCAAAACCAATTATCCAAATACCATTTTTATGATTAATATGGATATGGTTGGACGCCTGAATAAAGATAACAATCTAACAGTTGGTGGTGTTGGAACCTCTCCTATTCTTCCTGACTTGGTGAAAAAATATAAACCAGAAAGTATTAACTTATCTCTTGATGAATCTGGTGTTGGACCAAGCGATCATACGTCATTTTATTTGAAAGATATCCCGGTTTTGTTTTTATTTACAGGAACTCATACAGATTATCATAAACCAACTGATGATGCTGAAAAAATTAATTATCCTGGACAAAAAACTATCACTAATTATGTTTTCAATTTAGCGAATGCTTTAGGGAATGAGAAAGAAATTCCTTTCACCAAAACCAAAGTTGCCGCAACCAAATCTGTCCCAAAATACAAAGTAAGTCTAGGAATTATGCCAAATTACGCAGACACCAAAGACGGAATGGGAATCGATGGTGTAATAGATAATAGACCAGCAGCCAATGCTGGAATCCTACAAGGCGATATTCTCACAAAAATCGGAACTTGCGAGGTGAAAGAAGTCTATTCTTATATGGATTGTCTGGCAAAAGTGAATTCTGGAGAAGAACATCCTGTAACCGTAAAACGTAACGGAGAAGAAAAAGTATTCACAGTAAAATTCTAACCAAATGAAAAAACCGATTGAATTATCAATCGGTTTTTTTTATATTTACAATTCACGGATTTGGCGAAACGTCAAATTAATTCGAGGTTTCATTGGTCTGTTAGATTTGGCGATACGATGTTCCCAATGGGTTTGCAAATCACCTTTCATAACAAGCAAAGAGCCGTGTTGCAAAGGTAAACTATATTTATTCTGATGATTATCTTTTTTTCTAAAATCGAAATTCCTTACTTGCCCAAAACTGACTGAAGCAATTGCCGGACGATTTCCTAATTCGCTTTCTTTGTCCCGATGCCAAGCGACCGAATCATTACCATCTCTATAAAAATTGAGCAAAACAGAATTAAACTGATGTCCTGTCAGCTTTTGAATTTTATATTTCAAACCCAGAAGTTCGGGTGTCCAAGCATTGACACTGAACTCATTGCCTCCTAAATGATACGATTTTTCATCATCACCGTACCAAGCTGTCAAACGTGGCGTCAGAACTTCTTTATCAAATAATTTCTGTGTACTTTGTTTCCAAGGCACATTTTTTATAAGATTTTTTTCGATTTCTGTGGCCCTTTCCTCTGACAAAAAATGTTCGGTGTAATCTAATAACTCAGTAGGAAACTGATAATATTCGCCTGCATCAAACAAACTGAGTTGCATATTTGTGCTATATGTCCTAAAATTATTTTGCATTTGAAACTTTGTTATCCAACTCTTTGATATCTCTTCTAATTTCCAAAAACATATCCTTCAGATTATAATTATCAAAATTATCTGGTTCAAAATCCTCAGGAAAAATTCCCGATGCATATTGCCAGATTTCCACAATCTCACTTAACGGAATTTCATAAGGTTGATAAAAAGTATTGTCTGCCGAAACTTCGATAGATTTTTTCTTTTGACCTTTGAATCGTTTGTAAGAAATCCCGTCATTCAATGTCACGAAAATGTAGCTTTTATTAATTTTCAAATCCTCAATATCTTCAACATATTTTCCAATAATAAACGAACCATCTTTGAAAGGAGGCATAGAATCACCTTGTGCAGGAAAAGCTCTGTACTTTCCATTAGTCAAAAACGGTAAAGAAATTCTCTGAAGACTTTCTATATATTCAGGGTCGCTGTAACCCGACAAATAACCCATCGAAGCTTTTTGAGGTATGATTTCGATGCTGTTATTTCCTGACTCATCAACTATAATTGGAAGGACAATTCTATTATCCGGCAGATTCATCATTTCTTCCAAAGGATATTTCCTAATATCCACTGTCAAAAGCAAATCGATACTGATATGAAAGAACTTAGACATTGTAATCAAAACATCGTACGGAGGTTCTGAACGTCCATCTTCATACGAAACGTATCTCGACCTTGTTATAATTAATGTGTCTGCCAGCTCTTGTTGAGTTGTCATTTTCTTTGCTCTCAAAAACCTGATGTTATCTGAAAAAATAGACATTGTTATAATTTGTAACGACAAATATAATAATAATGTTTTAAAATGTAACTAATTTTGACATTAAGAAATTCAATCCATTATTTTTGATATGTATGCACTCCTAGACTGTAACAATTTTTTTGTTTCCTGCGAAAGAACTCTAGATTCTACGCTAGAGAATCAGCCTGTGGTTGTTTTGTCTAATAATGATGGATGCGTGGTTTCCAGAAGCAACGAAGCTAAAGCATTGGGAATTCCGATGGGTGCGCCAGCTTTCAAATACAAAGATTTGTTTGCGGAACATAATGTGAAAGCATTTTCTGCAAAATTTGAACTTTATAATTATTGTAGCCAACAAGTAATGAAAATGGCAAAAAGCTTTGTTTTAGATTATGAAATTTATAGTATTGACGAATTATTTCTTGACTTCCACGGTTTCAAATATTTTGATTTGAATCAATATTGTTGTCAAATCAGAAAACAGATTAAAGACGAACTCAAGCTTCCTGTCAGCATCGGTTTAGCTCCAACGAAAACACTTTGTAAAGTAGCTAATCATATTGTAAAAAAGAATACCGAGAAATATTCCAATGGTGTTTATATAATGGATACAAAAGAGAAAATTGAATCTGCATTGAAAGATTTGGATATCGGAGATGTTTGGGGAATCGGGAGAAGAACAGCAGCTAAAATGATGGATCACGGTATTTATAAAGCTTGGGATTTGCTCGATAAACCCGAGATGTGGATTCGGAAAATAATGGGAATCCAAGGTGTTAGAATGATTAATGAACTAAAAGGCATTCCTCAACTAGAACTCGATTCTCCGTCTGCAAAAAAATCGATTGTTGTGAGCAGAAGTTTTATGAAAATGCTTACCAACAAAGAAGAAATCGCAGAACGTATAGAAACTTTTGCAATCTATTGTGCCGAGAAATTAAGGAAACAAAATTCTTGCTGTAAAGTTATCAGTGTTTTTATTCAAACCAACCGATTCCGAAAAGAGTTAGGCGAATATAAAGACGGATTTTCTATTGTTTTGCCGAATCCGAGCAGTTCGTCTATTGTTCTGGCAAAGTATGCGAATTCGATTTTTGAAGCGATTTTCAAAGAAGGATTTCATTATAAAAAAGCAGGTGTTATGGTTTCAAGTTTTGTTCCAGATAATGAAAGATTGATTAATCTTTTTGAAGAAGACATTGATTCTAAACATATTCCTATTATGAAAGCCATCGACAAGCTTAATTCAAAATATGGGAAAGATAAAATTCGTCTGGGTGGAATGTCTGGAAAAAACACTTATGGAAGAGCAACACTTTCGCCAGAATATGAGGAATTTCTGAAGAATAATATCTTGCCCGAAGCCAATTATAGATTTCATTAAAACAATATTTATTTCACCTTTGGGTATTTTTCTGGGTCTTGGTTGGTATTGAAAACGGAATAGATATAGATTGCTTTCTCTTGTTCATTTATATCAAAGAAAACCATATAAGGAAAAGATTTAAAAGGCAAAGCTCTTAATTTTTTATATCGAAATTGGAAGAATGGATTTATTTCTAAAGATTGATAAACTCTTTCTAATTGGCCATCAAAAGATTGTAATACAGATAAGGAAATTTCAGAGTAATATTCATAAGCTTGATTTATCCTCTTGCGCTTGGTCTGGAATTACAAGATTATAATTCATATTTTTGACGAAGTTTATTCAAAGCTTCTCTAGCTGGGACAAAATCTTTTTTATCTGATTTCAATCTTTCATCCAAGATTTTTTTCTGTTCGCTAGATAGTTGAAAATCATTTTGTTTTTTTTCATAATCTGCTCCAATAATTTCCAAAAATTCTTGAAAAAAAGATTGTTTCTCATCTGGAATAGTAACGTTGTAAGAAATCATAATTTAAAATATTTAGAGTACTAATTATTGTTTAACGAAATTAACTATAATATAAATCGCAGACAAATATTTGTATTTTGAAAATGAAGTTAATAAACTAAAAAAAACGATTACCTCTGCAATCGCTTTATTTTAAACTATTTCTGAACTTAATCCTCTGTCAAGCAACGCCTGATTCATTGGTTTAAGTTTTTCTAATGCGCCTGTTTTAACGGTACATTTTCCTTTGTAATGAACTAGAATTGTACATTGTTCCGCTTGTTCCAAAGTATGTTCACAAATCTCAATCAAACATTCTATCACAAAATCGAATGTATTGACATCGTCATTATGAAGCACCAATTTATACACTTCATCTACTTCTTCCATCACCAATACTTCTTCCTCGTACTGGCGTTTTGGCTGGTCATAAGACTTGTTATTATAGATTTTCATTTTTAAGCTTCTGTAATTTCGTCTGTAATATCTTCAATCAAAGATTTGTTGTAGAACAATTCTACCAATTCCACACTTTTATTCTGCATCTTAAGAATCTTAAAATGATAAGCGTCATAATCGAATTCTTGATTTTCTTCTGGAATATCTTGTAACTCATTTAGAATAAATCCTGCTAACGTGTTGTATTCTCCTTCTTCAGAAAGCGGAATTTTTCTTGGTAGTTGCTCGTTGATTTCGTCCAACGGTTGCGTTGCCTTTACCCAAAAAGTATTCTCTCCTACTTTGTCAACGATTTTCTCTTCTTCATCTTCCTCATCTTGGATTTCTCCAACCAACTCTTCCAGAATATCTTCCAGCGTAATAATACCTTCGGTTCCACCAAATTCATCAATGACAATCGCCATATGTTGTTTCTTGAATTGGAATACTTTCAACAAATCAGAAATTTTCTTGCTTCCCACAACAAAAAACGCTTCTCTCATAAGCCCTTTCAAATCTTCGTGAGTCAATTCGCCTTTGCTTTTGATGTATTCTCTGATGATTTCTTTGGTATAGAAAATACCTACAATATTATCAATAGAACCTTCATAAACAGGAATACGAGAATATCCGCTGTCCATTATTTGAGAAATAATTTCTTCCGTGCTATCTTCGATATCGATAGAAGAGATATTTTGTCTCGGAATCATAATTTGCTTTGCATTGTGGTCTGTAAAATCAAATGCATTTTTTATGATTTCGTAATTTTCCTCTTCTATTTCTCCGCTGTCAGCAGATTGTTTTACCAACAACTGAAGTTCTTCTGTAGAGTGAATATCTTGTTCCGAAGCTGGATGAATTTTAATCACTCTTAAAAATCCATTAGATAATGAATTCATCAACCAAATAAATGGACGGAAAACATTGTAAAATAAATGCAACGGATATGCAATGAAAAGTGTTGTAGCTTCAGACTTTCTAATAGCAATCGACTTTGGAACCAATTCTCCAAAAACAATGTGCATCACAGTAATCAACAAGAAACTACAAACTACAGAGATTGTTGTTACTGTAGCTTCAGCTAATTCTATATTCAATGAATGGAAAATAGATTCTATGATATGATGCAAAGCGCTTTCTCCAACCCAACCTAACGCCAATGATGCCAGGGTAATTCCTAACTGAGTTGCTGACAAGTAAGCGTCAAGATTTTTGATAATGTTTTCGGCTTGTTTAGCCATTGTGTTTCCCTCGGCAGCTTTTAACTGGATTTGAGAGTATCGTACTTTGACGATTGAGAATTCGGCGGCTACGAAAAAGCCATTCAGAAGAACTAAAAATAATGCAATGAGAAGTTTGACTAAACTATCGGGGTCCATTTAATTTTGTTATATACAATATCTGCAAAGATAGATATTTTTTTTAATTTGAATTTGTACTGTGTATTAAGTCTGAGAAAATGATTGAAACATTGAATCGCTCGCAGCCCGACTTATCTCCTATTTATATATTTTTTCATTTGAATCGATGAATCTCGTTCCTCGATTTGAGCGGAAATCCTTTTTACGCAACGCAGTGGAGTGAAAAGATTGACTTCGTCGAACCACTTCGTTAGGTTTGGGAGCGGAGGGCGGATAAAGCTGCCCAAAATAATAAAAAGCACTGAAGTTTGACCTCCAATGCTTTTTATAACTAACTACTAACTTTAACTTATTTTTCTTAACTGTTCTTAAGAGCCTCTGCTCCAGAAACAATTTCTAATATCTCATTGGTAATGGCTGCCTGTCTTGCTTTGTTGTAGAAGATTCTTAGGTCATTTCTAAGTGCTTCTGCATTATCGGTTGCCTTGTGCATTGCTGTCATCCTTGCACCGTGTTCTGATGCTACAGAATCCAAAACAGCTTTGAAGATTTGAGTTTTGATAGACTTAGGAATCAATGTTTCCAAAATCTCTTGTCTTCCAGGTTCGAAGATGTAATCTACGTTAACCTCGTATGTAGTTTTCTCCGCTGAAACAGCAATTGGCAAAACCTGCTCAGTAACCACTTCCTGCGTTGCAGCATTGATAAACCTGTTGTAAACAACATAGACTTTATCAAATTTTCCTGCTTTGAAATCCGCCATTACTTTGCCCGTCATATTTGAAACGTAGTCGAAAGAAAGGTTATCAAACAGAGAACTGTGGTTTTCATAAACCGTTCTGTTTTTTCTCAACGCATCAAAAGCTTTTTTACCGATGGTTAAAACTTCAACTTCTACATTTTCGTTAGCTGCGAACTGAGTATTCAATTCTTTGATAACAGAAGAGTTGAAAGCACCAGCCAAACCTCTGTTGGAAGTTACGGTAATAAAAAGGACTTTTTTCACTTCTCTTTCTACTGCGAACTCAGAGATGTTTTCTGCATCAGAAGCAGCACTTACGTTCTCTATAATCTCCTGAAGTTTTTCTGAGTAAGGTCTCAGCATTACGATTGCGTCTTGTGCTTTCTTTAGTTTCGCAGCGGAAACCATTTTCATAGCACTGGTAATTTGCATCGTAGAAGATATAGATGAAATTCTGCCTCGTATTTCTTTTAAGTTTGCCATATATATTTAGTTGTTGGTTGTCGGTTGTTGGTTGTTAGTTTTAGAAAATTCTGTCAACTATCAACCAAAAACCATCAACTAATTTTATTAATTATACTTCGCTGTAAGGTCAGTTGCAACTTGTTTCAAAGTGCTTGTGATTGAGTCATCAATCTTACCAGCTTTAAGCGCTGACATAACTTCTGGGTGTTTATTTCTCAGGAAATCAACATATTCTACCTGAAACTCCTTCACTTTTCTGATAGGGATATTTCTCAATAGATTCTCTGTTCCTGCATAAATCATAGCCACTTGGCTTTCTACAGGAAGTGGAGAGTTCACCGGCTGTTTCAAAAGCTCCACGTTTCTTTCTCCTTTAGAGATTACCGCCAAAGTTGCAGCATCTAGGTCAGAACCGAATTTAGCAAACGCATCCAATTCTTTATATTGAGCCTGGTCTAATTTCAAGGTACCAGACACTTTTTTCATTGATTTGATTTGAGCGTTACCTCCTACTCTAGATACAGAGATACCAACGTTAATTGCTGGACGAACACCTGAGTTAAACAAATCAGACTCTAGGAAAATCTGTCCGTCTGTAATTGAGATCACGTTTGTAGGAATGTATGCAGAAACGTCACCAGCTTGAGTTTCGATGATAGGAAGAGCTGTTAATGAACCACCTCCTTTCACGATTGGCTTAAGAGATTCTGGCAAATCATTCATTTGTTTTGCGATAGAATCATCAGCAATTACTTTTGCTGCTCTTTCCAACAATCTTGAGTGTAAGTAGAAAACGTCTCCTGGGTAAGCCTCACGTCCTGGTGGTCTTCTTAATAGAAGAGAAAGCTCACGGTAAGCAACCGCTTGTTTTGATAAATCATCATAAACGATCAAAGCAGCGCGACCAGTATCACGGAAATATTCTCCGATAGAAGCACCTGCCATTGCAGAGTAAACCTGCATTGGAACTGGGTCAGAAGCATTTGCAGCCACAACCACAGTGTAAGCCAAAGCGCCTTTATCTTCTAACGTTTTAACGATTTGTGCTACAGTGGAAGCTTTTTGTCCAATTGCAACATATATACAATATACTGGCTGACCAACATCATAAAATTCTTTTTGATTGATAATGGTATCGATAGCTACAACCGTTTTACCAGTTTGTCTGTCACCAATAATCAACTCTCTTTGTCCTCTTCCTACAGGAATCATTGAGTCAATCGCAACGATACCAGTCTGAAGGGGCTCAGTTACCGGCTGACGGAAGATAACTCCTGGTGCTTTTCTTTCCAAAGGCATCTCGTAAAGCTCACCTTCGATAGATCCTTTACCATCGATTGGATTTCCTAGAGTATCAACAACTCTACCAAGCATTCCTTCTCCAACTTTGATAGAAGAAATTCTGTTAGTTCTTTTTACAGTATCGCCTTCTTTTACCAATTTGGATTCACCAAGAAGAGCAACACCTACGTTATCTTCTTCAAGGTTAAGAACGATACCTTCTACACCAGCTTCGAATCTTACCAATTCTCCGTACTGAACGTTTTCTAAACCGTAAACACGAGCAATACCATCACCTATTGTAAGAACAGTACCAACTTCTTCTACGTTAGATTGAGTATCGAAATTTGCTAATTGCTGCTTCAGTATCGCTGATACTTCTGCCGGATTTATTTCTGCCATTATATGGTTGTTTTTTCTTAATTAAGTTGAAATTCTTTTTTGATGTTGCTAAGTTTAGTTCTAACTGAAGCATCAATTTGCTGATCACCTACTCTCAGGATATAACCTCCGAGAATTTCTGGTTTGATAATCGTTTCCAAATCATAGTTAGTAACATTGACCATTTTGGAATCAGCAATAATCTTTTGAATATTTTGTTCTGATAACTTAGAAGCGCTTGTCAAAGAAATTCTCTGAGTCCCTTTGATGTCTTCTACTTTATTAATGAATTCCTGAGCAATACCTTTGAGCTGAGATTCTCTCCCTTGCTTGATGATCAATCTGATGATATTTTTAGCAACAGGTGAAAAATCCTTGAATATTTCTAAAGCAATTGCTTCTTTCTTTCTTGCATCAATGATGGGTGTACTGAAAAACTGATTCAGGTCTTTAGATTGCGACATTATTTTAACAATGTCTTTCATCTCATTGAAAACAGATTCTGTATTACCAGATTCCTGTGTGAAATCCAGTAAACCTTGTGCGTATCTTTTAGCTACTTTAGATGTCAGCATCCTGATTAGTTAAGGTTAGATTTATTAAGAATATTTTCTACCAAAGCGTTTTGAGCACCATTGTCGTCCAATTTTTCTTTTAAAATATTTTCGGCAATAAGAACAGACAAAGACCCAATTTGATTCTTTATATCAGCCATTGCTGCTAATTTTTCACTTTGGATAGACTGTCTCGCTGCAGCAATTAGTTTTTCACCTTCTACCTTAGCGTTATCTTTAGCTTCATTTACTATTTTATCTTTAAGCTCTCTTGCTTCTTTAAGAATACCATCTCTTTCTGCTCTGGCCTCACGAAGGATCCTCTCGTTATCTTCTTTCAGCTGTGCCATTTCCAGTTTGGCCAGCTTAGCCTGGTTCAGTGCATCGATAATCGTCACTTCTCTCTGGTTAACCGCATTAAGGATTGGTTTCCACGCAAATTTTGCTAATAAAAACAATAGGATGATGAATGTAAGTGTCATCCAAAATAATAAACCTATGCCCGGCTCTATCATAATCTAAGTTTTTTATTAATTAAAATAATTTTTTTGAATTTAAGAAAAGTCTTAGCAAAACCAACCGTTTTGCTAAGACTTAGATGTAATAAGGATTACTTGATGAATGCACCAAAAATAATCGCAATAAGACCAGCTCCTTCAATAAGACCAGCTGCGATAAGCATTGCTCCCTGAATTTTACCAGCTTGTTCCGGTTGTCTAGCGATAGCATCCATTGCGTGTCCACCGATTTTACCAATTCCTAGACCTACGCCTAATACTGCTAAACCGATCCCTACGTAAATTAATCCTGCTCCAGTTGTTAAATCCATAATAAAATTATTTAGGTTAAATATGTTCTTTTTAATTGTATCTTAATGTTCGTGTGAGTGATCCTGTACTGCAATTCCAATAAATAATGCTGACAATACTGTGAAAATATACGCCTGCAATACTGCAACCAATAACTCCAATACAGAAATGAATAATGCCAAAGGCACAGATGCAAATCCTAATAATGGTGTTTTAAAAATAAATATCAATGAAATAATCGCCAGTATCATAATGTGACCTGCCGTTACGTTGGCAAAAAGTCGCATCATCAAAGCAAACGGCTTTGTAAACACGCCAATAATCTCAATCGGAACCATAATAGGGTAAAGCAAAATCGGAACCGGCGGCATGAAAATATGCTTCCAGTAATCTTTGTTGGCACTGAAAAGCGTAATCACCAAAGTAATAATTGCTAAAACTGCAGTAATTGCTATATTCCCGGTCAAGTTAGCTCCAAAAGGAAAGAATGGAATCAATCCGAAGAGGTTATTAATCCATATAAAGAAAAATACTGTCAATAAATAAGGCATAAACCTTTTGTATTTTGAAGATCCAATATTTGGAATTGCTACTTCGTCACGGATGAAAATAACGATTGGCTCTAAAATCCTACCAACTCCTTTTGGCATCATAGAATTTTTATAACTTCTCCCCATTCCAATGAAGATAACCAACATAAACACAACTGATAATAACATTGTAAAAACATTTTTTGTGATAGAAAAATCATAAAAAACCTTTCCGGAATCTTGCTTACCTCCAATCAAACCGAACAATGTTGCTTTTTCCAAACCTTTAGTAGATACTAATTGCCCTTCGTGCAAAGTATATCCATCATGCTCGTGACCATGCGCTACAGAAGATGATAAAAATGTATGAATGCCAGTTTCGTCTTTAATAATGATTGGCAATGGAACAGAGATATGTTTCTCTTCCGCAGTCCCTTCATTCAGAGTCATCAGATGCCATTCATTAGAATCGCCGATATGCTCCATTATCATTTTCTTTGCATCAAATGATTTCTCGGCCTTTTCTATTTCTGCTGTTTCACCTACATTAGCAACTTCGTGCTGAGCAGAGATGAAAACGCTAGAAAAGATGAACAAAAACGTAAAAAAAACAGAATTAATTTTTAGCTTCATAACACATTTTATCGGTTTGCAAATATATCGATTTATAATGGATAGAAAAACTAAATTATATGATTTTTATCAAATCTGTAATTCTATGATTTATTGAGCCTTATAACCACAAAGTAGTATATTAAAAAAGAGCCGACTAAAAAAATTAGGCATAAAAATAAAAAATTAACTTTTGTTTTGTCTATGAAAAATAAAATTATAACAATCCAAAATATATCCTTCAACAAGTTGATTCCTAAAAATTTCAATCCTGGATTATTTCTATTAATAATGAATAATGAAAAGATCCAATACATCGTGACATTTAGAATAGACAATGAAGAAATAATAATTATAAAAGTTAATATTTGACCCATTTTGCAAAAGTAAGGAAAATCTAGTTGGAGGTTTTTAACGCAAAGCACGCAATGATTTTTTTGACAATATTGAAAACATTTTAAGATTCGCGAAGACGCTTTGCTCAGCAAGGATTTTCATATACTTTGTCATTCTGAAAGAATCTAAACTTTGATGAGATTCCTAAAGAATGACAAACATCGTATTTTATGTCAAATATTGTTTTACATTGAATCTGCAGCCCGACTTGAGCGGAAATCCTTTTTACGCAGCGCAGCGGAGTGAAAAGATTGACTTCGTCGAACCTAAAGGTTTGGGAGCGGAAGACGGATTAAGATGCCCAAAATCTAATATTTAATCTAATGATGATTGCTTAATTTTTCTTATTTTTGCTACCTTAAATATCTTATTAAAGTTATGTTCAACAGTTTACAAGACAAGCTAGATAAAGCACTTCATAATATTTCCGGACGTGGAAAAATCACGGAAATAAACGTTGCAGAAACGGTAAAGGAAATCCGAAGAGCATTGGTGGATGCCGATGTAAATTATAAAGTTGCCAAAGACCTAACAAAAAGAGTTCAGGATAAAGCGATTGGAGAAAACGTTTTGACTTCTCTGACGCCGGGACAATTGATGACGAAAATTGTTCACGATGAATTGGTAGATCTGATGGGTGGTTCTCAAGAAGGAATCAACCTTTCTGGGAAGCCGACTGTCATTTTGATTGCTGGTCTACAAGGTTCTGGTAAAACAACTTTCTCCGGAAAATTAGCCAACTATCTGAAACAAAAAAGAAGCAAAAAACCACTTTTGGTAGCTTGTGACGTTTACAGACCTGCAGCGATTGACCAATTGAAAGTTCTTGGTGGTCAAATCAATATTGAAGTTTACACCGAACTTGAGAATAAAAACCCTGTTGCGATTGCTGAAAATGCAATAAATTATGCGAAGTCAAACGGATTCGATACAGTCATCGTGGATACTGCTGGTCGTTTGGCGATTGATGAGCAGATGATGAACGAAATCAAGTCGGTTCATCAAACGATTAAACCTACTGAAACGCTTTTCGTAGTCGATGCGATGACAGGACAAGATGCTGTGAATACGGCTAAAGCCTTCAATGATACTTTGAATTTTGACGGTGTTGTTCTTACGAAATTGGATGGTGATACACGTGGTGGAGCGGCGTTGACAATTCGTTCTGTTGTAGAAAAGCCTATCAAATTTATCTCTACCGGAGAGAAAATGGAAGCAATGGACCTTTTCTATCCAGAAAGGATGGCAGACAGAATCCTAGGAATGGGAGATGTTGTTTCCTTGGTTGAAAGAGCCCAGGAACAGTTTGATGAAGAGGAAGCTAAAAAACTTCATAAGAAAATCGCGAAGAATGAATTTGGTTTCGATGATTTCTTAAAGCAGATCAACCAAATCAAGAAAATGGGTAATATGAAAGACCTTATGGGGATGATTCCTGGTGTTGGAAAAGCAATTAAAGATGTGGACATCAATGACGATGCTTTCAAACACATCGAAGCAATTATCCACTCAATGACGCCTGACGAAAGAAGAAAACCTTCTATCATCAATGTTTCCAGAAAACAAAGAATTGCTAAAGGCTCGGGAAGAAAGCTAGAAGATGTAAATGCCTTGATGAAACAATTTGACCAAATGGGGAAAATGATGAAGATGATGCAGGGCCCTCAAGGCAAGCAAATGATGCAGATGATGAGCAAAATGCCAAATATGCCTGGAATGGGTGGCGGATTATTTGGGAGGTAGAATATAAATTAAATAAAAAGGTGTGATTCATTTGAAATCACACCTTTTTTTTTAATTTCTTGACTTTAATAATATCCATATTTGCTTACTGACGGGAACTCCAGTTCGTGCATTTTTCCATTTTAATAAGCTCCAGTAAGTATTGGAAGGTAAAGTTTTACCATTAAAATCTTTTCCATCCCATTTGAAATTTTTATTTACTTTCGAGTGTTCAAAGACTTTGCCACCCCACCTATTATAAATAGCTATCTCTAGTTCAGAATAGTCTTTTAGCTTGGAATAATCCCAATAATCATTGACACCATCATCATTAGGAGAAAAAAAGTTTGAAAGAGTAATATTTTCTTGTAATGTCAAAAGCTTAATTTCTTTTTTGATAAAGCAGCCAGACAAGGATATAATCTTAACATACGCATTTAACAATGCTGTTTCATATTCTGTAGGTTTAGTAATTAGTTTTGTTAAATTAATATCTTCATAAAATTCATAATTATCGCTGCCTTTGTTAATTATAACTTGACTCAGGTCATATTTACCCTTACCACTAGTTTCTGTAATAGGGTACAATTCAGATTTTATTTCTGCGTTAGGTTTATTGTTTACATATACTGTACCTTTTACTGTTTCACATAGTGCGGAAGTTGCTGTACACATCCTATAAACAAATCTGTCATCCCCAGTAAAGTTAGTGTCAGGAATATATTTTAAGTTTAAATTATTTACAATAACTTTTCCATTAAGCGGTTGTGTAAGTAGTTCTAATTTTGAAATAATTTGGTCTTCATGAGGTGGAGAGAATTTTGCTAACATTGACAAGTCCTCACATACTTTGCCAAAATCTTTTTCTATAATAATATAAGGACAATGCTGTATATTGAAACTATTTGTAGTATAATTAACATTAGAATATGTTAAAACACATAAATATATACCAGCTTCTTTAGGAATATATGTAGGAGCATTAGCACCTATAATGTCTATTCCATCTTTTTGCCATTGGATTTTATCAAAAACGTTATTATTAAGTCTTAACAGTAAACCTTCTTCAATACAATTTCCATTTAGAGTAATAAAAGGATCATTACTATAGCTTACAACGCTTCCAGCGTATCCTGAATAACTAGCGGAATATGCCTTAGTTGTTCCTCCAATAAAGTCAACATTTAGGCTTTTATCTGACTCTATTATAATATTTCCTTTTGAATTTTGAACTGTATGATATATCCAATCAGGCTTTCCCAAAATATCCGTTCCTCCTGTTAATTGGATTCCATTTATTTTAATGTTGGCATTTTTTTCAGTTTTAATAGAAAGTTTACTTCTCATTTTCAATCCTCCAATATCATCTATACATGGTATAATAACATTTTGGACTTGATATTCTTTATCCAATGGATATGAAAATAGCATAGCACTTGTTCCGCCAACTTTATATTCATAATTTCTGGGATCAATTGGTTTATCGTGAAACGTTGCTAAAAGCTGATAACAATACACTGGTTTGGTAGCTTTTATATACATTGCAGATGTTACTACAAGCCTTTCTTCTTCATTAGTAAATGACGCTTCTAAGCCATTTAAAAACTTCTTATCCGATTGATATGGTCCTATATAATGCTCTCCTTTATTTAATATGAAAAGAGGTGTAGTTTCATCATTAAAAAAAAACTGTGTATTATCTTCTGTTGCTACAAAAATTGCTTTCTCTGTATAGAGATTTCCTTCTGCCATCCCATTAACTATTAGATATTCCTTACCTAATTTTTCTATAGGTATGTTTTGGTCAATGTTAACACTTCCACCTGCTTCACCTGCATCTTGACTCAATAAATTACCATTGCTTACTATAATAGGCTTGTCTGATGATATCATCGCACCAATAAGATGAGGTTCATAATAATCATTGATTGCACCTGTTGTATTATCCTTTTTTAACGCTGCAACTATATAACTTTGGTTCTTATTCAGAATAATATTAATTTCTTTATTATCAGAACCATCAGTAAATTTTAGTCCATTGCTATAATCGGATATTTTGATTTTTGTATTATCAGAATAAGCTGTAATAGAAGCCTGATAATTCATAGAAGAAGTATTATAGCTACCATTTAGAAGGTTTTGATCATTTATGACAAAGAATGATCTTCCTAATGCACTCTTTCCTTTGGACGAAATTATTTCCGAGTTTAGACCCACATATTTAAGGTTTGCGTAAAAACTATTTTCCCCTACCAGATGCAACCCTCTGTCAAGTGGAATCATTGTATCTCCTTTGAATGATGTATATACAGACTGTATTATATTTCCGAGTACCAAATCATATTCTACTGGATGGGATTTATCAATTATCACATTATCTATTAAATTATTTCCATTATAAATATAAACTTTGAAAGGAGTTTCTTTATCGGTAGAAAGTGATATAAATGCATTATCAATTTTTGCACCTGAACTAAAAACAGGAGGAAACCAATGTTCTAAATCTAATTGAGCTTTTACAAAAATTTGACAAAAAATAAAAAGTATTAAATATGAATTTTTCATTTACATTCTTCAATTTCTATATATGATGAATAGCAAATAAGAAGTAATTAGCAACAATCATCAGAGTCAAAGATACAAAACATAATGTAGAATTATGAAAACAAATAAAAAACCGACTCTAAAAAGAGTCGGTTTTAAATATAAAATTTACTAAAATATTATCTAGCCCAGAAAGGCGTAAACTTATTTTTGGCAAATACGTCTGCAGCAGTCATACTTGGAACGTTATTAGAGTTCGAAGAATATTCTGAAGTAGGATACATTAATCTTTTAGGTTTTACTTGCCCAGCTGGTGAAATACTGGACATCGGTGTAACTGGGTAACCTGTTCTTGTGTAATCAAAGAATGACTGCTCCGGATTAACAGTTGTTAAAGCAATCCATTTTTGTGTCATGATTGCTTCAATTTTATTATCATTGGATCCGGTCCATCCTAATTTTGGAACTGAATTGATTTTGCTAATATAGATAGAAGGATCAGTATTTGGATCAGATGATACAGGAGTCACTCCAAAGTAATTATAGGAAGCCCTAATTCCATCTTCAAAATGTCCTTGAGCATTTGTAAAATTAGCTGGATATCTAAGTGCAGCTTCCGCTAATAAAAACTCTGTTTCGGCTTTTGACAATAATACACCGTCTTTTGATGAAGCAGCAGAGATAAATGCAGTATTAACGTCTGTACTAGTAATTGAATTATTATTACCTAAAATTGCGCCTAGACCAAATACGGATACTGCTCTTGCAGGAGTAGTAGAAAGGGCACCAGGCTGTCCTGGTGTAGCTCCTTGTCTTACACCTTCTACATTGCTAGTTGTTACTCCAACATCATCAGTTGTTGAAACCAAAGTAAACATTCTACCTCTTCTTCCATCAGTAATACCATTAAATTTTTGATAAACATCTCTAGAATCTTGTGTGGTTGCTTTTAAAGGTAAATGCACTTTATTACCGTTTAAAGCGATAGCCATATGTTCTGATACGGTGTATAAAGTATAACCTTGGTTTCCTGTAGTAGGTCTTGCACCAGAACTGAGTACTATCCAATAGTTAGCCCAAGGATTTTGTTGACTATCACTAGATGAAGAATATCCAGGATTCACGGTAACATCAGAAGAAGAAAAACTAGCACCAGATAAACCAGCTAACTTCTGATCTCGATATGTAGCCAAATCACCTGTAACGTTAGACATTCTTAACAAATATCTTAATTTTATAGTATTAGCAAAAGCCACCCAATCTGTCATTACTCCTCCAAAAACAACATCACTAGAACTTGGAGCAGACCCTGCTCCAGAATTAATAATTTGAATTGCTTGTTCTAACTCTGCAATAGAAGCTTTATAAATATCTTCGCCTTTGTCATATTTAGGGAAAACATTTAATTCCCTTTTAAAAGCATCAGAATAAGGAATGTCTCCATATAAATCGGTAAGAATTTGTACATAATAAGCTTTCATTACTAATGACATAGCTTTATAATTTGCATAAGTTCCTGATGGATCATTATAATCAATAATCTTTTGAAAATTAGTGACATTTCTAAATAATGTATCCCAAATTGTAGCATTATAACCTGTAGTAATATTTGGAGTATAATCGTCAATAAAAGGTGTACCAAATTTATAAGAATTTCCTGCCAAGCTATTCATTTGTAAACTAGCAAAAGCATTCAAATTTCTAGCCTGAATCGCATAAGATCCAGTCACAGCTCCAGGAAAAGCATAGTTGGGCGTAACAAAATTTGCATCAACTTTATCTGGATTTACATTAACATCTAAAAAATCGTTACACGATATACTACCAAATAAGGTAGCAGACACTGCCATTATTATTATTTTATTTTTCATTTTTTTAAAATTAGAAAGTTGCATTTAATTTAAATCCAAATACTCTAGTAGTTGGATATTGTGATGTATCTGCAATACCAGATAAATTCCCTGAATAATTTGAAGTTTCTGGATCAGCAAAATTTCTATTACTCTTAGCATAGATAGCTATCGGATTTCTTGCATATAGACTTAAAGTAACCCCATTAACGAATGTCGAATGAAGAACAGATTTAGGCAAATCATAGCTTAGAGCTATCTCCCTAACTTTAAAGAATGTCGCATCTACAACAAGATTTTCTCCTGTTCTTCTAAAATTTGAACTAGTCCAATAATTAACTGCCCCAGTGTAATTTGCACCATTCGCTGCTGTGGTATTAGTAACATACTGTCCATTTACTAACTGAACAGAATTTGGTACTACATACCCCTTTTCTCTATCTTGTTCAGCTGTCTGTTCAAGACCTCCTGTAAAAGCAAGCAAACCTTTTGTCATTGAAACAAAACTTCCTCCTTTTCTGTAATCCATTACTGCAGAAAGAGATATTCCTTTATATTTGAATGAGGTAGTAAGTCCCATGGTATAATCAGGATTAACATTTGCTAAAACCTTACTATTACTATCAATAATTGGTACGCCGCTAGAATTTACAACAATATTACCGTTAGGGTCTTTAACATATGATGACCCAACAATTGAATAAAGATTCTCTCCAACTACACCTGCTATCCCAACTGCTGGTGAGCTATAGGAAAGCAAAGTTACTCTACTATTTCCATTACGTAAAGACTCTAATATAGTTTTTGATTTAGAAAAATAAGCTCGTAAATTCCAAGTGAAATTTTGAGTTTTAATAGGAACTAACCCCAAATCTATATCAAAACCTGTTGTTTTAGCATCTCCAATATTATCAACGTAAGACGTTAATCCTGTTGTTGTAGAAGGAACAGATGCAATAATCAAATCTTTTGTTTTTGATTGATAAATAGAACCTTCCAAAGTTATACGGTCATTAAAGAAACCTAACACAGTGTTCAATTCCATACTATTAAAATATTCTGGTTTGATATCGGGATTGGTAACCGATGTATTCAGTACATAAGATGGAACACTGAAAGGGTATCCATTAGCTACATTTCCTGTAGGATTGATTGCATAAGGATCTAGATTCGCATTCCCAACTCTGGTATAACTTGGTGCAATCTTCCAATAAGTTAATACATTACCACCAAAATCAAAAGCCTTCGTAGGGATGAAAGATAACCCTGCAGAATAGTATGGATATGCTTTATTTTTAAATTCTCCATCTATATTCGATGAGAATAAGGAGCTTTGCTCATATCGGTAAGTACCGTTTAAGAATAAATAATCTTTAAATGCTAGATCTAAATTTCCAAAAAAAGCATAACTTCTTGTAGTTCTATTATAATTATCCATATAACCCCCATCTTCTTTTACACCTGTATCAGTTGCAAGAGCAAGAGAGCTAATGTTATTAACACTATACCATCCTGGTACAATTAAACCAGTACCTCCAACAGATCTGGCATTCCATACTCTATCCTGAATATTATTACCTAAATTAAACTTTAAGTTTAAATCATCTGTTAAATCATAGTTGAAATTCAACATCAAATCTCCATAATATCTTCTATCAGTATAATTTCTATTATAATAATAAGAAGCAACATCAGAAAGACCCATGTCATGAGCAGTCGCACCATCAACATAAGGAACTCCAGTATTTTGGTATGTATACGAAGAAGTGTTATATCCGTCATTATGATTTTGCTGTTCAGTCTTAGACAAACTAAGATTACCTGTGTAGCTAACATTAATATTTTTGTTAAAGTCATACTGTAATGAAACTATACCATTCAAATACTCCATAGTCGAGTTCAATCTCTCATGCTGCACTGTCCAATAAGGGTTTGTAGCATATGCAGTAAGATAGCCTGGTATACCAGAATTTCTATACATTCTCACATCATTTGTAGTTGGCATTTGCAAAAGATCATCATACAACCCTCCATTTGTTTGGTTTACCACTCTACTAATATAGTTAAATTGACCATCAACTCTTAATTTATCAAATTTCTTACCTCCTTTGAATAAGAAATTATTTTGTTTAAGTTTATCATCTTGTACCACAAAATCATTGTCAATTCTATTTATAGACAAAAATGCGTAAGAATCAGGACCACCTACATTTACACTCAATCCATTTTGAAAATTAACACCGTTTTTGAAAAACTTTGAAAAGTGATCCTTAACTGGTGCATATTTTTCATTAATAAAACTTCCATCTGCTTGTGGAAGCCCTGTTGGAACAATCTGCCCCCCCAGAACACCATTATATGAAGGCCCCCAAGATGTATTCTCCCAAGGCACATAATTTGTCCCTCCATAATTTACATTACTGTAACTTGTATCCTGTACACCCTTACCATATCTTGTTTGTACTTTTGGAAACATGAAAGCTTGACTTACTTCAACAGCAGATGTTAAATTGAATTGAATTTTTTCACTCTTAACTCCTTTTTTAGTAGTTACAATAATAACACCGTTGACACCTTGTGAACCATAAAGCGCAGACCCCTGCAATCCTTTAATAACATTTACACTTTCAATTGCTTCTGGCGGTAAAGCTCCTAAAATTGCTGCAGTAGAAATTGAATTATCAATAACTACTAGTGCTTGATTGCTTCCAGTTACAGATTTTGCACCTCGTAAAACAATATTATAGTCAGGATTTACAGAACTATTAATATTAGTGATTTTCAGACCAGAGACTTTACCTGTTAACGATTGTATAGCACTTGGCGCTGCAGCTTGATTCAACTCTTTTGTACTAACTACCTGTTGTGCACTGGTTGTTGCATCAGCTGTTTTTTTAATACCAAGAGCCCCGGTAATTACAACCTCTTCAATCTGTGTTGTCTTAGTAGTATCTTGTACCTTTTGTGCAGAAACTACTGCAAAAGATGACGAAAGAACTACAGCCAACACGCTTGTTGTTAATTTTTTCATATCAAATCAAATTTTTCAATACACAAAAATGCAAAAGTTTATTAATATATACAACACAAATTGTTAATAGATGTTAAACTTTCACATTGTTAACAAAATATTATATTTAAAAAAACATCCATTTTCAGTTTTAATTTACTGCATAAACTATAATTTTAAGATTTTCCAAAACAATAACACTATCTTGTTTTAAAAATAATACAAAAAAAAATACTTCAAATTAATGAAGTATTTTTTTAGTTAATATTAATATCCAGGGTTTTGCTGAGCAGCAAGTGTCGGATTTGCACTGGTTTCCAAGGTTGGAATTGGCCAAACATATCTGTAATCAGAGTATGGAATTGCTGTTACATCTCCTGATTTGATTACATATGGTGTTCCGATTTTATAATCGGCCAATACAGGAGGAGCACCATTTTTGTACTTTGCAGGTATTCCAGAAGATGGTGCAATATCATCTTGCTGAAGACGGTGTATTGTATTCCATCGTAAACCTTCTGCTAAAAATTCTATTCTTCTTTCAGTGAGAATTGCATTTACAGCTGCTGCTTTGGTTGCAAACAAACTATACTGTTCTGTACTTGGATTATTAAGAGATCTATTTCTAACAGCATTTAGATCTACAAGATATGTTGCATCATCTAGTCTTGCTTTTGCTTCTGCTCTATTTAAAAGAACTTCTGAATATCTAAGTAGAGGTGATGCATCAGACAGTGTAGAAGTATCTTTATATTTATTGGTATAATAAACACCCGATTTTACTGTAACAAGATTTGTACCTCGTCTTTTATCAGTAGCCAACCAGCTCGGATTATTCCATATAATCGGACTGATAGCGATTAAACTTCTTCCTAAGTACTGAGAAGCTAATGCCCCATTTACAGATGGATTGTTCGTAGCTGAATTTTCCAAAGAAAAAATACTTTCGCTATTGCCATAGTTATTAGCAAATGGAGTATTAGGATCAGCAGTTAGCGTATACTTTCCATCCAATTTGTTTGCTTCTGTAATAACGCTTGCATAGTCTCCTTTACTAAGATAAACTCTGGTTTTCAACGCAATTGCTGCTTCTTTTGTAGCATAAACTATTGCAGCTTTTGCCGTGCCTCTCTGGGTTTTTGAGTACATGAAGTTTTCAGCATCATTCAAATCTTTTAATAGTTGCGCATAATTTGCCGCTACCGTACCTCTTGGCAACTTCTCATTTTCAGCAGCTGTGGCAATGGATGTACTTGCGACAGTACGATATGGAATACCAAGATGCGAAGCATCAGCAGTATGCTTATATGGTCTTGCAAAGAAATTGAGTAATTCGTAATGGCTGAATGCTCTGAAAAATAATGCTTGTCCAATATAATCATTACCTTCTGCCTCAGTAAGCACCCCATTGCTAACGGCTTTTTTAACGCCCTCAATAACCAAATTAGCACGAGCGATTAGCCTGTAAGTATCAATCCAATAATAAACTGTATTTAGCGCTCCTGCCGGATCCCAAGTACCAACATAAGTAATAGCATAAAACGATGCGGTATTCACCATATCTTCCCCACGCATATCATTTTGCTGGAAATAGGCAGCACCAAACGGATACCCTCTTCCTGCCTGAGATGGTGTGGCATTATTATATTGTCCCACCTGTGCGGCTTGATACATTCCATTTAGGGATAGAATAACATTCTCTTTAGTACTGAAAGCACCATCTTCACTGGCTTGATTATAAGGCTCAAGATTAAGTATATTTTCCTCATTACAGCTAGACAAAGCCAGAAGTGCAAAGCCTGTTGCTGCGATAAAAATTTTTGATTTATGTAATAAACTATTCATTTCTGTTAATTTTAAAAAGTTGCATTAAGACCTAGTGTTACTGTCAATTGTCTTGGGACTCCGTTGTAATCCATACCGTTTGATTCCATCTCAGGATCCAATCCTGTATATTTAGTGATCGTTATGGCATTTTGTACGACACCAAAAACCCTCAATTTACTAAGACCAACCTTTTCTATATAATTTCGATCTATGGAATATCCTAGCGTAATATTATCAATTTTTACGAAGTCACCTTTTTCAACAAATCTAGAGTTAGCCACACCGGTTGTGTTAATATTACTTGTGTACCCACCTCTCAACTTAGGCGTCCACAATAAAATAATTTTAAATGATTAGCTTTGCAAAGCTTTTTTATTATGTTGTTAATACAAAATTTTTCTGAATCTCTTATTGAAGCAGGATGCGATGAAGTTGGAAGAGGCTGTCTCGCAGGACCTGTTGTTGCAGCAGCTGTGATAGTTGACAAAAATTTTAAGCAAAATTTAGTTAACGATTCCAAAACGTTAAATTTTAAAACCAGACAGAATCTTGACCTATACATTAGAGAAAACGCAGTAGATTTTGCAATTGCAGAACTTTCTCCTGAATTCATTGACCAACATAATATATTGAACGCCAGTCTCCACGCAATGCATCGCGCACTTGACCAGCTCAAAGTCAAACCAGAATTAATTTTGGTTGACGGCAACAAGTTCCATCCTTACAATTACATTCCCCACCATTGTATTATAAAAGGTGACAGCAAATATCTTTCGATTGCAGCAGCATCAATTCTTGCAAAAAACTACCGTGATAACTTAATGATAAAACTTCACGATGAGTTTCCTGAGTACGGATGGAATACCAATTTTGGCTATTGCACCAAAGTGCACCAAAAAGCATTGAAGAAATATGGACCAAACATCCATCACAGAAGATCTTTTCGATTAGATTATGATGTAGAAATATAACCTACAATTTCATTTTAGAACTACTTCTTGTAAAACTAAAACCTACTCCCATATTCCATAAGTACCATTCCCGTACATACTCCATACATACTCCATACATACCCCGTACATACTCCGTATCATCCCGCACAAAAAATCACATTCAATTATTTTTTTTTAAAACAATCTAATTAACCAAAACAGCCTCCTACAATTTTCACTTTATTAGTTATATTTGTTTTATGCAAAACTCATACATTGTTATCAACGCTTCTGCAGGTTCGGGGAAAACTTATCGTTTGGTTCAGAATCTTTTAATGATTTGCCTTAGGCATCCAAATCAATCAGATGCCATCCGAACAATTCTGGCATTGACTTTCACCAACAAAGCCGCCAAAGAAATGAAGGAAAGAATTCTTTTTTATCTTGGCGAATTTGTGAAAGAGAATTATTCCGAAAATCAAGACCTTAAAAATATTCAGGAAGCATTAGCTGAGAATGGTTATAGAGTGACTTTGGAAGATTTGCATTACCGTTCCCAGAAAGTTCTTGACTATATTTTGCACCACTACTCTACACTTAATATCGGAACAATTGATAAGTTCAATTCCCGATTGGTAAAGAGTTTTTCTTATGAATTGGGATTGGCTCAGAACTTCAATCTGGAGATTCAGCCGGAACCTTATTTGATTGAAGCAGTTGATAAAATGTTGGACGAGATTGGCGAAGATGAAACCGTTTCCGATGCTTTTATGGATTATGTCAATTATAATCTGGATAATAACGAACGTGTGAATCTCAATCAAACACTTTACAATTCTGCGAAGAAATTTGTGAGCGATGTTCATTACAAACCTTTGCAGGACAACAAAGATTTCGAATGGCAAGCCTATGAAAACAAAAAAAATGAACTCCGAGAAAATATTAATTCTTACAAAACAAAATCACTTGAAATTACAAAACAGGCTTTAGAATTAGTTAAAAATAGAGGTATTGAAATCGAGGATTTTGCAAGTGGAAAAAGTGGAATCGGTGGATTCTTTGTCAATATGCTGGAGTTTCATAAAATCAAAGACAAGAAATTCCCTTTCCCTACAACATCAGAAGAATCCAAACTAGAAACTTTCCAAAAAGGTGCTTCCACAAAAGCGAAACACAAACAATCCGAAATTCTGGACATTCTCCCTCAACTGATTTCTTGGCGAAGAGAAATTATTGAACTTTATATTAATTCTCAGAAAAAGGAAAAAGTTCTGCAGGCGATTCTTCCTTTGAAAGTGAATGCGGATATTCAGAAAAAGTTATTGGAGATTGAGGAAGAAAATGACTTAGTTCTACTTTCGAAATTTAACATTCTGATTAATGAAAATCTTAGGAATGAACCTTCAGCATTTATTTATGAAAAAGTAGGAACACAGTTTCAGCATTACTTTTTTGACGAGTTTCAGGATACCTCATCGATGCAGTGGCAGAATTTTCTTCCACTTCGAGATAACAGCATCACTTCCGACAACACCAGTTTTACGATTGTAGGTGACCCAAAACAGAGTATTTATAGATTTCGTGGTGGAGAAAGTGAATTGATGCTCGACATCATTAATAAAAAAGAAATCACGCCAAAGTTTGCGACTCTTGAAAACCTCGAATTCAATTGGCGAAGTGCGAAAAATATTGTCGATTTTAATAATCGATTATACAATTTTATGTCGCAGGATTTGAATGAGGAACATCAGAAAATCTTTGGAGAGAATGCTGTTCAAGGTGCAAAATCCAAATTGGAAGGTCGAGTGAAAATTCATCTTTTAGAAAATTCTACCAAGGATATTTTCTATGAAGAAACGGTTACAAAAATGCAGAACGACATCCAGGAAAGTCTAAATAATGGATTCGATTTTTCTGACATTACGATTCTTTGCCGAGGAAATTCGGATATTTTCAATTACTCTCAGTTGTTAGGGAATTTGAAAGTTAATTATAAAGGAAAAGAAACTTACATCAAAACGATTTCTGAAAAAGGTTTAACACTTGATTTAGCTTTTACTTTAAAGGCTTTGATTGAGTTTTTGAAATGGAATCTCGTTCCGAAAAACCTTCAGTTTTTGGTAAAAATGATGTATTTCTTAAACATTTCTAGAAGAATTAAAATGACAGATTTCACTTCAGAAATCAGAGAAATCCTGAGCCTTGAATCAAAAACGGAAATAGAGGATTTTATTCATTCAAAATACAATGTAAGGCTTGTTCAGAAAGATATTCCTCAACTGAATCTTTATAATTTCATCGAGTATTACGTTCACGAATTTTCTGTTGAGAATAAGGAAACCGATTTCCTTCTGAATTTCTTGGAAATGCTTCATAACTATACTCAAAATGCAGGCGCTACATTGAAAGAGTTTTTGAAATTCTGGGAAGATGAAGCTTCGAAGATTAGTATTCAGGCGAGTGAAAATGTGGATGCGATCCAGATTATGACGATTCACAAAGCGAAAGGTTTGGAATTCCCAATTGTTTTTATCCCGATGGAAAACAAGAATAACGACACTAAATTTTCTGAATGGTTTGACCTCGAAAGTCAAGACGAACTTAAAACCGTTATTCTTAATCAATTTTCTCCCGAATTGGAAAGATATGATGAGGACTTAGCCTACTTCAACGCCATCAATTCTTACCGAAATAAAATTGACCGTTTCTGCATTCAATACGTTGCGACAACACGACCTGTAGAACAATTATTTTTATACCTAGAAAAGCCAAATAAAACCACTAACTATCTGGAATTACTTGATTTTGTGACACAATTTCAGCCAACAGAAAATGGTGAATTATTAGATTCTTTTGATGTATTCGAAACCTCAACAGAATCTTTAAAAAAGCAAAAGAGAAAAGAAAAAAAAGAATACCTGTCAGAAAACATTCAGTCGATTTCCCAATCTATTGAGAAAGCTTCCAAGATAGAAATTGCTACGACTTCCAAAAGTTATCAAAACCGTGTAGAACACGTGCGGATGGGAATTTTCACACACGAGATTTTATCAAAAATCAAAACTAAAAAAGATGTTTCCAAAGTTCTCAATTCTTATGTTTTGGAAGGAACGATTACGAGTGAAGAAAAAATATCAATCTTTGAAAGAATTGAATCTGTCCTTAATAATGACAATTATTCTAATTATTTTGAAGAGAATTTGAAAATCATCAACGAGAGAGAAATGCTTGCCAATGAAAATGAAACATCAAAAACTTACCGCCCCGATAGGTTGATAGAAACCAAAGACGGAATCATCATTGTAGATTTCAAAACTGGAGAAGAGAAAGAGAAAGATCAGAAACAAGTGGAACTTTATAGAGAGAAGTTGGAGCAGTTTGGGAAAAAAGTGATTAAGACGGATGTGATTTATATTTAGACATTGAGAAAATAGACTGATAGATTATAGACAAAAATCCCGAGAATAATTTCTCGGGATTCTTATTTTATTTTTTGACAGCCGTTACAACCTGTCCTTCCATCTTGGTTATATTATCAAAAATCTGCTTGAAAGCTGGATAATATTCTTTTGGATAAACTGGATCTTCAACTGTTGTTGTGGTTTCTACAGTCAGTTTATTCCCTTCCTGCGTTACTTTATAAACATACTGAATTGCATTATCTTCTGTTCGGAATTTTTTGGACTTTGGAACGTTTTCAAAAATATAACCATCTGGTAAAGTAATGGTTACTTTTTTGATTTTATCATAACCTGTGTAAAGTTCAATTGGCGAACGTCTTTCATCCGTTTGATCAAACTGATGAGACTTGTTGTATAAAAACAACAACGGATTAAAAACTAATTTTCCACCAATCCCATCCACAAAAGTATCGGAATCAAAATCAAAACTCGTCTGGAAATCATTATTATCTAACAACTCTGTTTTGATATTGGTAAAGGGAAATGTATATCGATCTTTGTAAGATTCTTTTTGGTAAGCTATTTTATCTTCATTATAACTTTCGTTGTTCATCATAGCATACAACATTGTGTCTTTATCAGAAAAAGAACCTTCCACACTACCTGTCGGGTTTAGTTTCGCATCTACAGTAAGATAAGTTACGCTTTTTCCTGGACAAAAGATATTAACTTTTTTAGCTTCCTTCTCCGTCATGATATAACCATTATAATTAAGCGCACTTGGACGGATAAGATTAGGAATTGTCATCTTAGAAGTTGCATCATAGATCTTAGGTGTTCCAGCGATATCAAGAATTGCCAAAACATAATTGAGCTGATTAACAGAAGGTGAATGATCCAACAAGAGACCTCTTCCTATTGTAGATAAAACGACTGGTTGTGCTTCCAGACCTGCGCTTCTCATTAGCAAAATCAGTAAAATATTGATTTCTCCAGAGCTTCCAACCTTGGTTTCCAAAAGATTTTTAAGCCCTTTTCCTTCTTCTGCTCCTACAGTGTAATAGTTGTTCCAAGTATAATTCTTCTGAACATATTTTAAGATTGCGGCTGCTTTTTCTTCGGGAGAAGCGATATTTTTGATATCAGCAGGCAAAAGATCTTTCACATAGGATTTCTTTTTTAGTTGCTCTCCAAAATACTCAGAATCGTACAATTGTTTTCTGATGTCTGACCAAATTACTGCATAAGATTTGAAACCGCCTAAATCACCAGATCCGTAAGCACCTGGCGTTCTTGTAATATTAGTAGAATTGAGTTCTGCTCTTATGGATGTTCTGTAATTATCTATGTTATGAACATATTTTTCATCTCTGTAAGGTGCAATATTTTCATACCCAAAACGATAAGTATAATATTCTCCACCATAGATAGTTTTATCGGAAACATCTCTGTTTTTAGGAGTTAAGCTTCCCTTGTAGTCAATATTAAATCCAAGATATTTTGGGAAATCCAAAACATAATCGAAACGTCTTGTTGGAACAATATCTTCTACTGTGATTCTGTCAATAGACCAAACATAAGGCGATAAAATCGAATATTTATACTCCACAATAGAGCCATCTTTTACATTCTCAAAAGCAAATTTGGTAACAGTGTAGTTCTTAGATTCTTTGGATTTATATTTAGAATTCTTTTCAACAGTTGTTGTTTCTACTTTGTCATTAACAAGATTGTAGGTATAAACTTTCAAAGAAGTTACTCTTTCAGACTTGTTGTTTTTCCCATCATAAGTATAGATTTCTTGATTAAGAAATTTTTCTGCCTGATCTTTTTTATAAATCTTGACGCGGCTTATAACATCCAAATTCAATTGTCCATCTGTGATGTAATAATGATAAGATTTGAAAAGAATCTCAGCTGCTTCGGAGGGATTTTTCGCATAAGAAGTAGCTTTCAAATCATTGTTATCCAATTTTGGAAGGTCGAGATATTTGTATTGTGCAAAAATAGGTAGTACAGAAAGTATCAATACTAATTGTAAAATTTTTGTTTTCATTGATTAGGCTTATGTTTTATAGTTTGGTTATCAGGATTTTTGTATGATCTATTTTATTGGCTTTTTTTCTGAAATTAATATAATCTGAAACTTTATCTGCCGGGAAAGTACCTTTCTTCAACATAAATTTTCTCTTCACCAAAAGCTTTTTATCTTGATTAATAAACTCTATAGAAAAGCTTCCGAACTCAGAATCGATTTTTACAGGAGACAAAGTCTCAGCAAATTTGTGAGTTTCCGGAATCGTATATTCTATCTCATAATCATCTGTAAATCCAAAAGGAATCTCAATAGGCAATTTTCTATCCGTACTTTCTAAATGAAAATCGGAGTCTAAAAATGGAATCGCTCGGAAATAAATATCAGATCCCAAGGACTTAGAATAATTATTCGCTTTAAAGTTGAGATCAAAATTAATCTTTGCATCATTTCTGTCATTAGTCAAATTAGTCAAATCGATGCTGGAAAACTGGAGATAATCATAACGTCTTTTCAGTGCGTCTTTTTGCTCTGTTGGAGAAAGAGAAATCAGGGGCAAAAACATATCGTACATTCCTCCAGAAAAATTAAAACTAGATGCTATATCCAATGTATTATCTACAGAGATGTTGGCTTTGATTCTCAACACTTCCTTATTGTTTTCTGATAATGATTTCGGCGTATCTATAAGTTCTGCGGAATCATCTTTTACCATAATCACGTTTCTGTCCATCGTTCCATAGCTCAAATGATTGAAAGCTATCTTTTGTGATGTATTCTCTAGCCAAATATTACCATTCTCCGTTGGAACACAAAGAATCACGTGATTCCCATCCATCTTAGGAAAATCTTTATCAAAAATCTTAGCTGTTTTATCACTATAAATCACCGAATAATAAGAAGGAATTCCTGCGGCTTTTAGAAGAACGCGCATATAATTGGTCAAAGCTTTGCAATCGCCATAGCCTTTTTTTCTAACCTCATCAGCTGGCATCGGTTGCCAACCACCAATTCCTATGGCTACAAAAACATAACGCGTTTTGCTTTGCATATATTGGTAAATCTTCTGCACTTTTTCGGAAACAGTTCCAGTAAGATTAAGTGCATTAACCTCTTGTTGAATTTCCGGAGTGATAACCGAAACCGGATCCAATAGACCTTTGTACCAATTTGCAAAGCTGTTCCAATTAGAAAAATCACCACAAATTCCTTTGAGACAAGCTCTATCTAAAGCAAATTCTACCTTGGAAACAACGACTCTCTGGTCTGGCGAATAGTTTTCGTCTCTGTAAACAGGAAGGTTTTTGTAAGCCGCTCTTAAAGTATTACCCGATTCCGAGATTTCTGCTTTTCCAAAAGATGCTTCAGTTACTTTTTTACGAAGTTTAATCCCAGATTCGTTTTTGAATTCCACACTCCAGTTTTCCACGGAAACATTTTCTTCCATATAAGGTTGTAAAACAGGAAGAAACACAGTATCAGAAGACCTTTCTGTGTAAGAAGTTTCTATTGTATAAGGATAAACCGGATGGATAATTCTCATTCTCAGAGCTCTGTCATCAGAATACAAATAAGAATCATCGGACTGGCTCACGTCATTCAAATCACTTTTTGAATAAGTCTTGATTTGCTTCCCATTCTCATCCAAAACTCAGATTTTGACATCAGAAATTTTGCTGTACTTATCGTAAGGAATGTAAACATAAGAACCGCCTTCACCAGCTTTACTCAATATCGAAATAATAATTTTCTTTTTTAATTCGATATTATTTTCAGCTTTGATGATATACTCTGAACTGTTGTTACGAACCACATAGTTCGCATCTTTCTTCAGCTCTTCCGGAATCTCTGAGACAGCATAATTTTGTGAAAACATCTTGATAGATATTAACACAAAGAGGGTTATTAGTTTTTTCATTGATTTTCAGGAATTAATTCTCAGCAGCAGGATCAAAAACCCTTTGTGCTAATTCTTGGTCAAATAGATATAAAGCAGAAGGATTATCAGAAACCATTTTGATTTTTGTAACATACTGAGATGCGCTCGCTTCTTCTTCTACTTGCTCATTGATGAACCATTGCAAGAATGATGTTGTTGCAAAATCACTTTCTTCATTGGCATTTTTAACGATATTGAAAATACTTTTTGTAACGATTTTTTCGTGTTCCAAAGCTTTTTCAAAAATATCGATGGCGCTTTCGAACTCGTGCGGTGGTTTTGGAATTTCGCCAATCACGATTTCTCCGCCAACATCATTCAAATAATCAAACATTTTATCTGCGTGCATCAATTCCTCTTTGCTCTGAACTCGGAAATAATTAGCAATTCCATCAAGGTCTTTGCTAGAAAACCAAGCAGACATTGATAGATAATATTGTGCAGCGTATTGTTCTTTTGTGATTTGCTCATTAATAAGTTTAGCAATTTTATCTGTAACCATAACTTTTTATATTTTTTATGAAATTTTAACTTTAATCCTCAAATATAAAAAAAAGAGCCGTTATTTTTTTAACGACTCTCTCTGAAATTAATCACTAACTAAAAACTTATTTCACAACTGCTGAATTAGCACTTTTTCTCTCTTGGAATTTCTCTTTTCTTTCAGCCATTTTTTCAGCTTTCAACTCTTGGAATTTTTTGTATTGCTCTGGTGTCAAGATTTTCTGCATTTCAGCTTCATTTTCTTTCATCTTTTGAGCTCTATCCATTTTCTTAGTAGCCATTTCTTGTTTTCTTTCAGCGGCTTTGGATTCGTGTAAAGCTTTTAATTGAGCCACTTGAGCATCAGTAAGATTTAATTCTTGTTTCATTTGCTGTAAACGTTCCGCTTTTTTTTGAGAATGGTCTGTTTTTGCTGTCGTTTGAGCAAATCCGAAAACTCCTAGTCCAAGAAATGCTGCACTTAAAATTAATTTTTTCATTTTTGATTGATTTTAATATTTATAAATTTTATCTGTTTGTTGGATTTACTATAATTTATAATGTTAAGTTATTGGTATTATAAATTATTGTTAAATAATTTTTATCTAGAAGTAAATCTCATTCCAGAACCTCTATTTCCACTTTCAGACTTTGGGGTAGAAATCCTTTGGTTAGAACGTTCGTTACTTCTATTTTCTATTCTTTCAGAGTTTTGATTTTGTCTGATTCCGCCTTGATTTCTAATATTAGGAGAAGATTGATTTCGTATATTATCAGAATTATTTCCGCTTCTTATTCTTCCGAAATTATTATCTCTTGTTCCAGCAGGATTTCTGACTCCATTATTTTCATTAGTTCTAATTCCTCCATTTTGGTTATTTCTGATGCCATTATTTTCAGAACTTCGGATGCCTCCCCAATTATTTCCATTAGAACCACTTCTTGGATTATCATTTCTGATTCCGTTATTTCTGGTTGGGTTTATCATCCCTTGATTTCTGATATTTTCTCTAAATCCTTCTCGGAAATTTCATCGATTTACTTTGTAGATATTAATATTCACATTTCTGTAAACTGGTCTTACCGGATAACGTCTTGCATAGAAGTTCACGCAACGGTTTCTGTAATACACAAACGGACTTGCGCCACGGAAATAAACATTTTGATACACTACGAAAATTCTCGGACCAAGGATATTTTGCAAAGCATAAAACCTGTCATAATACCATCTGTCAGGATTCCAAGCGTAATAAGCATTCCAAGCGGCATATGAAGCAAAACGATTATTTAGAAGCATAATCTGATTGATTTGGAATGGACTCAATCTGTATTGTACAAAAAACTGATTCCAATTTACAGAGAAAACCGCATTTCGGTAATCGTTATAATAACCTTGATAATATTGGTCCGGATAATAATCCGTTGGATAGTTGTAATAATAATCATCTGGATAATCGTAGGAATCATCATAATATTCGTATCCGTTATAATCGGCTGGATAAGTGTCATAGTAATCTTGTGCAGAAACTAATCCTCCAAAAATAATAGCAAGTGTTAAAATTATCTTTTTCATTTTCTTTTATTTTAAAAATTAAATTCGAAAATCCATTTTTTCCTTGAAATGAAACTTTCTATCTTTTGGATATTGACGAATCATAAAAGTTAAACGAAAATTTAGATCCCGAACAAAATTCAATTCAAAAAGCAATTTCATATCTGATTATCAGTCTAATAATTTTTATTAATTATAAAAAAAGAACCCTTTCAGAGTTTAAAACTCTGAAAGGGTTATTAATATTTTTTGAAAACAATTTTATGAATTAACTAAACTAAAATTCTTTTTTAAATAATAAATAAGAATACTACTAACAAATATTAATCCTAAATATTGAAAAATTAAAGGTTTATATGAGTCTTTAAAAAATAATGCAACAATAAAACCTAACGAAATTATGCCAGAAAGAGTTAGAAAGTTTTCTATATAACTTTTATTCTTATCTATCATAAACACGTTAATCAGAGCAAAAAGAACCATAAACGTGGGCATAAGCACATCTTGAAGATTATCTCTATAACCAAATGTTGCCCCTAAAACACAATATGTTATTGTAGTTAATAGAGATTTTAAAATCTTGTTTTTCATAATATATAAATTTAAGGGCGAATTGTTCCAGTACAAGGCTGTGACCAAAAAATACCGCATCCAGACTCTGTGGCAGCACAATCATCACTACTACCAGAATACATACCACAAGTCCAACTGCAATCACATGGTCTTTTCTTATTTAAAACATTGCCTTGGTTTTCCTCAACAATCAATTTATTTCTTTGCTTAACAGTTATTAAAAAGTTCTGTAAATTTAGTACAATAGGATTGTTATTGCTTTTTAATAAATATAATTTTTCATCTCTCTTATAATCCTCTAATTCAGAAACCATATTAATAAACTCGTTTTCTGGAGTTATTTTTGCTAGTTCTATTCCTAGTTCAATCAACTTTATTCCATCATAACTTGGAGATTTCATATTTTTAATTTCTCCTCTTAAAGCCTCTACCAAGCTTCTTTGTTCTTGCGATAAATCTTGTGTAAGAACTTGGGATAACTTACTTCCCCATATTTTTACTTTATTTTCACTAGTCAGATTTTTAAATGCTTCTTTCTGTGATGGCTCTGACTTTAACTGTAATTCCTCTCTATAATTATCCATTTTTTCATCCTCTGATGAACGACAAGATTGAATAACTAGAAGCGAAAATAATGTAATAAAAGTAATAATTCTTTTCATAGTATAAAAGTTTAATTGTTAATAATTTCAAATTTATCAATGTAGACAAAACATATTACAACAAAAAATTTCACAAATTGAGTGTAAGTTTTTGTACAATTATCTACATTTGTTAAAAATTAATTCTATGAGCGTTGGACATAATCTTAGAAAGCTTAGATCAAAATCAAAAAAATCCCAGCAAGAAATTGCAGACTTGTTAGAAATAGACCGCCGTACTTATATTAATTGGGAAAATGAGGAAAACGATGTAAAATCAGAGTATATCCCTAAACTGGCAAAAATTTTTGATGTAGAAATCAAAGACTTATTTTCAGATTCTAAAAGTAATATTCAAATTAATCAAGAGAATAAGGAAAATAAAGATAATTCAATCAACGGAGTTGTGTTTGTTTTAACAGATAAAGAAAGTGTAAACAAATTAGCTGAAATTCTAAAAATTAATTTGGAAAAGAGATAGTTTCATAAAAAACCCTTTCAGAGTCTCAAACTCTGAAAGGGTTTTATAAAATCTTTGACAAAGTGGAATTAAAATCGGTCACTGTTTTCAACCCAACTTGCAATTTTTTGATTGAACCTGTCTTTGGTTTTCAAATCTTCCAATTTCAGATGCATTCTGTATCTCCAATAATGTGGAAAAACTGCAGGATTGTTGATTCTCTCCTCATCCATATTCGGATTCATCAAAGTTTCATCTGTCGCCAAAAATTCCTGAATCGGGAAAATCGCCAACATTGCATCCGTGTAAAGATGCTGTTTCATTATCATTTCTGACAATTCCGGAGTCAAATCCCAAGGCGCAGTTCCATATTGCCCTAATTGATTATTAAAATATTTCTGAGTCAGATTTCTGTCCTCGTGCCACCATTGTCTCAGCGTAGAGCTGTCGTGAGAAGAAGCCGTAACAACATTGAGGTAACTTGCATTTTTCGGGTCGTACCAAGCGATATTTTCGGAAGGCATTCTTTGAACTTTCAAAGCGGTAATTGCCAACTTATCCATCACAACAGGAACCGAATCCGGAACCAATCCTAAATCTTCGCCACAAATCAACATCGTTGTAGAATTCAGTAAAGCCGGTAATTTCTCCATCGCTTTCTGATACCAAAGTCCGTCCTGACGTTTGAAGAAATAATCGTTGTAAACATCATTCAGTTTTGCCTTTTCCCAATCCGGAAGATATTTGTAAGAAGTCGTTTTTGCAATGTTGAATCTTGGATGATAAACGACTCCGTTTTCTGTTTCTTCGGTTAAGAATAAAACATTTCCAGCCAGAGAAATCAATTTTTCTTCTGCCCAATCCCAAGATTCTTTCTTGAAATAATCAGTCAATTTTCTCTGAGTATCAAATTCCGGTTTGAAAGTAATTGTTCCATTATGAGTATCAAAAAAATGATTTTGAACTTTATCTTTCACATCTCCGAAGTTCTCCCAAAGAATCGGGTCATTCACAAATGGTTTCACATAACGGTCAAAGCTAAATGGAATCTGTCTGTCAGCAAATTCTTTTTCGGTCACAGGAAGCGCAGGATAAAAATACCCCAACAAACCTTGAGTCGCAGAAATCGGCATTCTCCAGATTCTGAAAAATCCAAGAATGTGGTCGATCCTCATTGCATCAAAATATTGTTCGAGAACTTTGAAACGTTTTTTCCACCATTGATAACCGTCGGCTTTCATCACTTCCCAATTATAAGTCGGGAATTCCCAGTTTTGTCCCAAATCCGAGAATTGGTCTGGCGGTGCACCGGCTTGGAAATCCATTCCGAATAATTCCGGTTCTGTCCAAGCTTCCACAGAATGTCTATAAATCCCAATCGGTAAATCTCCTTTCACGGAAATTCCCAATTGATGAAGATATTCTACAGCATCTTGAAGTTGCAAATGCAATTGATATTGCACCCAAGCGTGAAGCATTAATTGAGAATACTCTTTATGTTTAGGCGAATAAAGCGTCGCTACTTTTCCTGCAACATATTTTTTATGAGTCTTCCATTCATTAAAATTTGGCGTTTTGTATTTGTCTCTCAAAACACAAAATGCAGAATAAGGCATCAGCCATTCCTCATTATCTTTAATGAACTTTTTAAAGTTTTTATCTTTAAGAATCGCTTCTTGATTTCCCTCGAAAACTGCCGTTGCATATTTCCATTTTCCGGAAATCATCTGCTCGTAGTCAATCAAAGACAACGCATTAAGTTCTGCTTTTTTTGCCTGATAATCTTCAACCAAATCTTTCGGCAAAGCATATTCTAATTTCTCAATCGAAAGATATTGCGGATGAAGTGCATAAACCGAAATCGCGGCGTAAGGATAAGAATCTGTCCAAGTGTAATTCGCCGTTGTATCATTAATCGGCAAAATCTGAATCACAGACAATTTGGTTTCATTAGCCCAATCTCCCAATTTTTTGATATCAGGAAACTCTCCGACACCGAAACCGTCATCAGTTCTCAAAGAAAAAACAGGAACCGCAACGCCCGCAGAATGCCAAAGCGTATGATTATCGAATTTAAAATAATGGTCCGCTTTCACATAAAGAATATCCTTATTTGGATTTCCAAAAACCCAACGATTTTCGTTTGGCTCTATGTAAAAAACTTTTCCTGTATTTTTATCTTTAATCGCGTATTTGTAAAGAATCGTCTGATGAGAATTGATTTCAACACCGGTTTCCCAAACGCCGTAATCTGTTTCGCTCAGTTCAACAGCTTTTTCGTAATCCCAATTTCCCAAAGCATCTACATTTCCAATCAAAACCAATTGCCAATTTGGATGATAAAGCGGCGCTTCTATCCTAAAAAGATGCGTATGCTTCTTAACTACCGGTTGTTTTGCAGGCTGAAAACCTTGCAAACGATTATGCAGAATTTTGTTGGTTAAATAATTTTCAGGAAAGTTTTTGAGATTCCATTGGTCAAAGATTACAAATTCTTTAAAACTGTTTGGAAGATTGAGCTTGTGAAAAGGAATCTCTTCCTCCAAAACTTCCCCATCTTCGTTCACCACAAGGTATTTGTAGAGAATCGATTTTGAAAAATAATCTAATTCGGTGATCCAATTGTTATTTTCGGAATAGCTTAAGTCGTAGTCTCGATGCTCATTTTTCTCGTCAAATAGGCGCAAAACGAGTCGCTGGCCAACTTTTGTTCCGAAGTTAACACTAAAGTATAGTTTCATTATTAAGGTCTATTAATATTGACGCAATTTAATGATTTATTGAATTATAAATAATATTCCTGTAAAAAAATCATTTTTTACCAATTTTTTCCAGATATGCACCAATATGATTATCCAAAGAAACCGTAAGTCCACCAATATTTTTGGCTTTCATATACATCAGAACTTTTTCGTCTTTTAAGGAAAACATCAGAAAATCATTGAATTTTTCGGGCGATATTCCTGCTTTTGCAAAATATTCCAAATCTACATTATTCTGAATCCAAGCCAAACCTTCTTGTAAATCTTCATATTTATAAAGTCTTCTTAATCGTCTGGATTTTCCGCTAAAAACGTCATAAATTGCTTGAACATTCACCATTGGAGGAATTCTTATCAAAGGTTTCACAATATCATCAACCGCATTGGCAGGTTTCTCGCGAGGTTTCTCAGGTCCTTTTGGAAGCCCAATATCTGTTCTAAGTTTTTCTTCCTGAGATTCTACAAGTCTTTTATTGATGATTTTAACTTCCTCTATCTCTTCCGGAATTTTGGTCAATCGAATAGTTAGGTAATAATTATTGTTGACAATCACTTTTTCACGTTCATAGTTTTCTCTTACAAAACGTAATTCGTCTCCACTTTTGGCATTGATTGAGAACTCTCCAAGTTCATTACTATAAACTTTTTGGTCAGAAGCCATATTGACAATCAGAGTTTTGGGAAGCCGATCGCTTTCATCAGAAACTACAATTCCGGAAATTGTCTGAGAGTTGATTGATATTGAGATGATGAGAAAGTAAAAGAGTATAAATCTTTTCAAATGGTTGTAATTTTTCTCAAAAATAGTTTTTTATTGAAACAAAAAATACGGTTTAACTTTCGTTAACCGTATTTCTAAATATTTATGATTAATTTTAATTAAATCAATTGATAAGTTGTTCCTTCACGTCCGTCTTTTAGCTCAATTCCTTTTTCAAGAAGTTGATCGCGGATCTGGTCAGACAATTCCCAATTTTTAGATTTTCTTGCTTGATTTCTCAAATCGATTAAAACTTGTAGAGTTTGGTCAAGCTTATCATTATTAGATTCTTCAATTGTTTCTAATCCCAAAACATCAAAAACAATTGCATTCAGGAATTGTTTTAAATCTTCATAATCTTCTGTAGAAATACTTTCTTTACCCAATTTTGAGGCCGAAATAAACTTCACAGCTTCAAACAAATGAGAAATCAAAATCGGACTATTGAAATCATCAGTCAAAGCTTCCAGAACTTTTTCTTTCCAATTTTTATAATCAAAAGAAGAAGTTTCTACTCCCTCTACCTGAACTTGTGTATTAAGGATTTTAACCGCTTCCATCAATCGATTGAAACCTTTTTCACTGGCCAACATTGCATCATTAGAAATATCCAAAACACTTCTGTAATGCGCCTGTAAAAAGCAAAATCTCAAAACGCTTGGATGAAAAGATTTCTCAAAGAAATCATTATTTCCAGTAATCAATTCCATTGGAAGAATATAATTACCTGTTGATTTACTCATTCTTTGTCCATTCATCGTCAACATATTAGCGTGCATCCAATATTTTACTGGTTCTGTACCATTGCAAGCTTTTCCTTGAGCGATTTCACATTCGTGATGTGGGAATTTCAAATCCATTCCACCACCGTGAATATCGAATTGATCTCCCAAATATTTGGTACTCATCGCAGTACACTCAAGATGCCAACCTGGGAAACCTTCTCCCCAAGGCGACGGCCATTTCATAATATGTTCTGGTGATGCTTTTTTCCAAAGTGCAAAATCCTGTGGATTTTTTTTCTCACCTTGTCCATCCAAATCTCTTGTATTAGCAAATAATTCCTCGATATTTCTTCTGGAAAGTTCTCCATAATTAAGTCCTCTCGCATTGTATTCCAAAACATCGAAATAAACTGAACCATTGCTTTCGTATGCAAAACCTTTTTCAATTAAATCTTTTGCAAGTTCTAATTGTTCGATAATATGACCAGTTGCAGTCGGCTCAATTGTTGGTGGAAGCAAATTGAATTTCTTTAAAACATCGTGAAAATCGACCGTATATTTTTGAACGATTTCCATCGGTTCCAGTTTTTCCAATCTAGATTGCTTGATGAATCTGTCATTATTGATATCGCCATCGTCCGTCAAATGTCCGGCATCAGTAATATTTCTGACATATCTGACTTTATAGCCAAGAAACTGAAGACTTCTGTAAATAAAATCGAAGGACAAAAAAGTTCTTACATTGCCCAAATGCACATTACTATAAACCGTCGGTCCACAAACGTACATCCCGATATTACCTTCTAATATGGGTTTGAAAACTTCTTTTTCGCCTGATAGCGAGTTGTATATTTTTAGTTGCATTGTTTTAATTAATGATTAATTATAATTGATAAGTGATTTAAAATTTAAACATAAAAAATCAACAACAAATAATTGTCGTAATGAAGATTTTGTGAGATTGTTTTTTAAATTTTATCATTATTAATCTAATTTCATATGAGTTCCGACATAATGTAAGAATTCTCTTCTTGTTGTAGGATTTTTACGGAAAATACCGCTCAGTTCTGCTGTTATTGTGGAACTTGCAGTGTCTTTTATTCCTCTACAATTGACGCAAAGATGTTTTGCATCTATAATACAAGCTACATTTTCTGTTCCTAAAGCTTCTTTCATAGCTTCAACAATTTGCATTGTCAAACGTTCCTGAACCTGCGGACGTTTTGCATAATAATCAACAATTCTATTGATTTTTGACAATCCAATCACTTCTCCATTAGAAATATAAGCAACATGTGCTTTTCCAATGATTGGCAAAAAATGATGTTCGCAGAAAGAATAAACGGTGATATCCTTTTCCACAAGCATCTGGCGATACTTATATTGATTTTTAAAAGTCGAAACGCCTGGTTTGTTTTCAGGAAGAAGACCTCCGAAAATTTCATTCACATACATCTTTGCAACACGCTTTGGAGAATCTTTCAAAGAATCGTCTGTCATATCCAAACCAAGAGTATGCATAATCTCCGAAAAAAGACCTTCAATTTTCTTAACTTTTTCTTCTGGTTTTAGTTCAAAAGCATCTGCTCTCAAAGGTGTGTGGTCTTTGCCTGTGAACAAATCATCGTCATTATCAGGAAAATGTTCCATAATATCATTATATAATAAGTCGCAAAAATAAACAAAATTTTGTACCCTATCCAGAGTAAATATAAAGATTTGATTATAAAAAAGATAGATTTAGAACCAGTTTAAAAAACTAAAAAAAAATTGATTTGATTTGAAATTTTATATATTTGCACCAAATTAACATAATTAAAAATAAATACTATGTCAGACATTGCATCAAGAGTAAAAGCTATCATCGCTGATAAGCTTGACGTTGAAGAAACAGAAGTAACTCCAGAAGCTAGCTTCACTAATGATTTAGGAGCTGATTCTTTGGATACTGTAGAACTTATCATGGAGTTCGAAAAAGAATTCAACATCCAAATCCCAGATGACCAAGCAGAAAAAATTACAACTGTAGGTCACGCTATTGCTTACATCGAAGAAGTTGTAAATAAATAATATTATCTAGACAGAAAAAATTTATGGAATTAAAAAGAGTAGTTGTAACCGGTTTTGGCGCCATTACACCAATCGGAAATAATGCGAAAGAATACTGGGAAAACCTAAAAAAGGGAGAGAGCGGAGCTGCTCCTATTACTCTTTTTGATTCCACTAATTTCAAAACTAAGTTTGCAAGCGAAGTAAAAAACTACGACCCTCTTAATTATTTTGATAAAAAAGAGGCGAAGAAGATGGATAGAAATTCTCAATTCGGACAAATTGCCGCAAGAGAAGCTATCGCTCACAGCAGACTTATTGAGGATAATGTGAATAAAGATCGCGTAGGTGTTATCTGGGGATCAGGAATTGGCGGATTAGAAACTTTTGAAACAGAAGTTCTTGGTTTTGCAGAGTCTAAAGGTATCCCAAGATTCAACCCTTTCTTTATTCCAAAAATGATTGCGGACATCACACCTGGAAATATTTCTATCGAATATGGTTTCCACGGTCCTAACTACACAACTGTTTCTGCTTGTGCTTCATCTGCCAATGCTTTGATTGACGCTAAAATGCTTATTAACTTAGGTAAAGCTGATGTTATTGTATGTGGAGGATCAGAAGCTGCTGTTACAGCTAGTGGAATGGGAGGTTTCAACGCAATGCATGCGCTTTCTACAAGAAACGATGATCCCAAAACAGCTTCAAGACCTTTTGACAAAGACAGAGATGGATTTGTTTTAGGAGAAGGTGCAGGATGTATCATTCTTGAAGAATATGAACACGCAAAACAAAGAGGAGCAACAATCTATGCAGAATTAGCGGGTGGCGGAATGAGTGCGGATGCGCACCACATGACTGCACCACATCCTGAAGGTCTTGGCGCTTATCTGGTAATGAAAAATTGTTTAGAAGACGCTGGTGTAACTGCTGATGAAGTAGATCATATCAATATGCACGGTACATCTACTCCACTAGGAGACATCGCAGAATCTAATGCAATTGCAAAATTATTCGGAGAGCACGCTTTTGATATTCAGATCAATTCTACAAAATCGATGACTGGTCACCTTTTAGGTGCTGCAGGTGTTATCGAAGCTATTGCTGCTTTACACACGATTATACACGGTATTGTTCCACCAACAATCAATCACTTTACTGACGATGAAAAAATCGACAGCAGACTTAACTTCACTTTCAACACAGCTGTTGAAAAAGATGTTAAAATTGCTATGAGTAACACTTTTGGTTTTGGAGGTCATAATGCTTGTGTTCTTTTCAAAAAAATATAAAATGTTTTTATGGAGTTGAAAAGTTATTTTTCTAAATTCCTTTCTAAAAACAGAGCACAAAAACTTTCGGAAAAAGATATTCTTTTTCGCAAAAACATTTCTAAAATTGTTGGATACGAAATCCATAATTTAGAAATTTTTAAAGAAGCTTTTTCATTAAAATCTTCTTCAAAAAGCACGAATAAAAAAAATTACGAACGTCTAGAGTTTTTAGGGGATTCTGTTTTAGGAACCATTATTTCTTGTCATCTTTTTCAGACATATCCAGACGGAAATGAAGGATTTCTAACACAAATGAAATCCAAAATCGTCAATAGGAAGAACCTAAATAAACTAGGAGATGATCTTAAACTAACGAGTCTTTTACAAGCAGACATTAGTCAGACCATTCTAAGTGAAAATATTTCCGGAAATCTTTTGGAAGCGTTGATTGGTGCACTTTATCTAGATATCGATTACGAATTCTGTAAGAAAATAGTTCTTGACAGGATTCTCACGCCTTCGACTATTAATAAGCTAGAGAATAAAATCATCAGCTACAAAGGTCTTTTACTAGAATGGAGTCAGAAAAAAAAGATTCCCATCAAGTATGAAACCTGCGAAGAAATCCAAGCTAATAAAGCTACAGTTTTCCGCTGTCACGTCTGGCTACACAATGAAAAAATTGCCAATGCTGTAGAAACTTCTAAAAAGAAAGCAGAAGAAAAAGCAGCCCAAAGAGCATTTTACGTTTTGAGTAAGAAAGAAAACATTATTGAAAATCAAAAAACAGTATCTTAAACTAGAAGAAGATCTATCGGAGATCAACGTCGGATTGATTAGACTTGCCAAACCAATCCCGGAGCACGAATTGTTTTTTTTCATTAATAAAATCAATGCTTTTAAGTTCAAAAGAGTTGATGACATCTTAATAAAAGGCGAATATTTCGACTATTATTTCTCCCGCTATCAGGCTTACGACCAATCTTCAAAAAATTGTTTCAGTTTCATTTCCAACAAATCGATTACATCTGTTGAGAAAAAAGTACAAAATCAACTTTTTTCGGATGAATCGAATGTTAAATTTTTACTAAATCTGCAGAGTGATGCGGATTACATCTTGACGAATTCCGATATGTTTGCGGAATTTTCGTTAATTTTGCTCCCGGAAAATTTTGTATTCCAAATTCAAGAATATCCATTGAGTTCTGACGAAGAACTTTATCAATTAATTCAATATTATGAATAAAAACCTAAAAAAAACAAAAATCATTGCAACACTAGGACCAGCATCTTCCAACAAGGAAACGATGATCCAAATGATCCAAGCAGGTGTTGACGTATTCAGAATAAATTTTTCACACGCCGATTACGAATTGGTGTTGAAAAATGTCAATACAATCCGTGAGATCAACAAGGAATATGGCTACTCAGTATCTATTCTTGGAGATCTTCAAGGTCCAAAGCTTAGAGTTGGTGTTGTAAAAGAAGGTTCTTTCCTTAATCCTGGAGATGTTCTTACTTTTACTAATGAAAAGGTTGAAGGTGATTCTACAAAAGTTTATATGACTTATCAACAGTTCCCTCAAGACGTAAAAGTTGGAGAGAGAATCTTGATTGATGATGGAAAATTGGTTTTTGAAGTTATTGAAACAAATAATGTTGATACAGTAAAAGCGAAAACAATCCAAGGTGGACCATTGAGTTCTAAAAAAGGGGTTAACCTTCCTAATACAAACGTATCTCTTCCAGCTCTTACAGAAAAGGATATTGAGGATGCGAACTTTATGTTAGATAACGAGTTTGATTGGATTGCATTATCTTTCGTTCGTCACGCTCAAGACATCATTGATTTGAAAGAATTGATGGCAAAACATCCAACTAACAAAACTAAAACCCCAATCATTGCTAAAATTGAGAAACCAGAAGGTGTCAAAAACATCGATGAAATCTTGATGGAATGTGATTGTCTAATGGTTGCAAGAGGAGATCTAGGTGTGGAAGTTCCTATGGAGCAAGTTCCTGTTATCCAGAAAAACTTGGTAAACAAAGCTAGACTTTATGCAAAACCAGTTATCATTGCGACTCAGATGATGGAAACAATGATTAACAGCTTAACGCCTACAAGAGCGGAAGTAAATGACGTTGCAAACTCTGTTTTAGATGGTGCTGATGCTGTGATGCTTTCTGGAGAAACTTCTGTTGGAAAATATCCTGTAGATGTTATCAAAAATATGGCAAAGATCGTTAAGAATATTGAAAGTACTCCGCTTTATTCAAAACTAAATCACGTTATCGAAGAGAAAATCAACTGTGTAGATGAGCGTTTTATTACAGATAAAGTTTGTCGATCTGCAGTTGATGTTGCAAAATCTACAGGTGCTGAAGCTATTGTAACTTTGACTAGTTCTGGTTACACTGCTTTCCAAATCTCTGCACACAGACCATCTTCTCACATCATTGTTTTCAGTAATAATAAGCGAGTGATTACAATGCTGAATCTTCTTTGGGGTGTAAGAGCTTTCTTCTACGATATGGAAAAATCTACAGACGAAACTGTAATCCAAGTGAATATGTTGACACATAACTACGGATTTGTAGAGCAAGGTGATTTTGTAATCAACTTGAACGCAATGCCTGTTCAGAACGGGGGAAAAACCAATACATTGAGATTATCTACAATATAATTTCAAGCTATATAAAAATGAAGAATCCGTCTCACAACAAAATTTGAGGCGGATTTTTTTGTTATAAAAGTTTTTCAATATTTTAAGAAAAAGTGAAAAGTTGTCCTCTTCAGGCAACTTTCTTTCTTAAATTGTGTGCTAAAGCGTGTAAT